>CAZCCZ010000086.1:0-1792 GCA_964497495.1 uncultured Oscillospiraceae bacterium | reverse complement strand
GTCCAATCGCTGCTGTTCATTCATATCGTCGTTTTTCATCCTGTTGGCTCCCCTCATTCGGGATCTCCTTGTGTCGGCATGAACGTTATCCGATTCTTACGGTTCTAGCAATTGCATCTTAGCAATATAACGTGCAAAAAACAAAAGTGCCCCGCGCGGTGGGGCTCTCGGCCCTTCCGTAGGCACACCGGGGTTCCGGGCGTTCTTCCTCCCCGTGGCGCGGGACGGGACGCCCTTGCGCGGACGGACAGCGAACCGTGCTCACGGCAACGCACCGTGGGCGACGAGGGCTTCGCAAACATTCCGCAAAGCCAGATACATGGCGGCCTGGCGCGTGGGCAGTTTACGCGCGGCCGCCGTGTCGTGAACCAGTTTGAACTTTTCCTTCATGCGCTTGTCCAGCCGGGCCAGCACCTCTTCCCGCGTCATCTGCTCCTGTTGGGTCTCTTGGGTGTATTCCAGATAAGACACGAAAACGCCGCCCGCGTTGCATAAAATGTCGGGAATCACATACACGCCGCGTCGGTTCAGGACGGCGTCTGCCTCGGGACTGGTCGGGCCATTCGCGCCTTCGGCAATGATCTTCGCCTGTATCCGCGCCGCGTTTTGCCCGGTGATCTGATTGGCCGTCGCACAAGGCGCCAGCACGTCGCAGGACATCTCCAGCAGGGCGTCATGGGACACGACGCGCCCCTGTCCGGCACCTTGCAGCGACCGGGTTTTGCGGACATGTGCCAACAGGGCGGCGACATCCAAACCGTCCGCCCCGTAGAGGGCCTCGTTCACATCTGACACGCCCACCACGTTCGCCCCCATTTCAACGAAGGCCTCCGCGGCACCCGCCCCGACATTCCCAAAGCCCTGAATGATCACCCGGGCACCCTTGATCGAACCTCCCAGGGCGCCAAGCGCCTCCGCGGCAGTCAGCACGACTCCCCGGCCGGTCGCCTCGCGTCTCCCGGGAATGCCGCCTAAGATGACCGGCTTGCCGGTGACATAGGAGCCCTGCGTCGTCGCATGGCCCAGCGAGTAACTGATGGCGTCCTTGATGTACCCCATATCGCGTTCATTCGTGCCCATGTCCGGCGCAGGCACATAGACAAGAGGATGAATGTTCCGGCGCGCGTTCCGGGTGAAACTGCGGATCAAGATCTGTTTGTCATCCGGGGACAAGGCCAGCGGTTCGGCGACGATACCACTCTTCCCCCCGCCGAAGGGCACCCCAATCAGGGCACACTTCCACGTCATCTCCATGGCGAGCGCGGTGACGTCGTCCAGCGTCACCGTGGGCGACATGCGGATTCCGCCTTTACAGGGGCCCAAGGCGTCGCTGTGGTGAACAATGAAGGCGGTAATGGTGTGAACCCGCCCGTCGCCGAACTGCGGCGAGAGCCTCAGCTCGGTGCGCTCTTTGGGATAACGGAGTTTCTGCATCAGATCGGACGGGTACTCGTCGCCCAGCAGGGCACTGGCGCGGTCAAAATTGTCCAAGGCGCTTTTCAGCATGCTCGCGGTTTCTGCTTTCATGACTGTTCCTTGTGATTGAGACCGACCCGGAGCGTCGGGCATTATATTTTGGCTCCCTTTATCAGGAAGATCCCTGTGTCCGTATGAAAAATGTTATCCGATTCTTACGGTTCTAGCAATTGCATCTTAGCAATATAACGTGCAAAAAATCAGAACACCATGCGCCCTATTCCATGGGGGATTGCGGTTACGGATTGCATGGGATGGGCAGAATGGCTTATCCTAGTCGCCTTTTGGAGCATAAGAATGAGCGATAAAAAAGTAT
>CAZCCZ010000085.1:0-2342 GCA_964497495.1 uncultured Oscillospiraceae bacterium | reverse complement strand
CAACGTCAACAATATGGAGATCATCCAGGGCATCACCGAAGCCGCGAAGCTGGAAAACGCCCCGGTGATCCTGCAGGTCAGCAAGGGCGCGCGCAAGTACGCCAAGCATATCTACCTGATGAAGATGATCGAGGCCGCGCTGGAGGATACCGACCTGCCCATCGCCGTGCACCTGGATCACGGCCCCGATTTCGAGACGGCCAAGAGCTGCATCGACGGCGGCTTCACCAGCGTGATGATCGACGGCAGCCACCTGACCTTCGAGCAGAACATCGAGCAGACGAAGCGCGTGGTGGAATACGCCCACAGCCAGAAAAGCTACGTCACCGTCGAGGCCGAGCTGGGCCGTCTGGCGGGCGTGGAGGACGAGATCAAGGTTTCTTCCGAGGACAGTTCCTACACCCACCCGGACGAGGTGGAGGAGTTCGTGAAGCGCACGGGCTGCGACAGCCTCGCCATCGCCATCGGCACCAGCCACGGCGCCTTCAAGTTCAAGGGCGAGCCCAAACTGCGCTTCGACATTCTGCAAGAAGTCGGCAAACGGCTGCCCGGCTACCCCATCGTGCTGCACGGCGCCAGCAGCGTCGTGCCCGAATACGTGGAAATGATCAACCGTTTCGGCGGCCAGATGCCCGGCGCACAGGGCGTGCCCGAGGCGATGCTCCGCAAGGCGGCGAGCATGGCCGTATGCAAAATCAACATCGACAGCGACCTGCGCCTGGCCTTCACCGCCGAGGTACGCAAGCACTTCGCCGAGCATCCCGACCACTTCGACCCGCGCCAGTATCTGACCGACGCGCGGGACGGCATCCGCGATATGGTGCGCCACAAGATCGTGAACGTGCTGGGCTGCAGCGGCAAAGCCTGACCGGCTTTCGCAATGCGGATCTGAACGCGCGCCCCGCGACCGGCCGCCCGCCACCAGCGTGCGGGAAAGGGCCGGGCGCGGGGCGAACTTATTCCGGAATTTCCCAACCCTCAACACCGAATAAGAGGTGAACCGGCAACGAAAACCACGCTTGGGCGCGTGCGCCGCGCCGACCAGGATTTTCATCTGATCGACCCGGGCGACCGCATCGCCGTGGGCGTAAGCGGCGGCAAGGACAGCCTGCTGATGCTCTACGCCCTTTCCATGTACCGCAGGGTTCGGAACGACGATTTTACGCTGCACGCCGTCATGCTCACGTCGGGCCCCACCCCGCCGGATACGGGCGCGGTGGAAGCTTTCTGCCGGAAGGTGAACGTGCCCGTGACGGTACGCTATACCGACCTGTACCAGATCATCTTTGAAAAACGCAACGACCGAAGCCCATGCCCACTGTGCGCCAAAATGCGCCGCGCCATGCTCTGCGACATGAGCAGGGAACTGGGCTGCAACAAGCTGGCGCTGGGGCACCACCGCGAGGACGCGCTGGAAACGCTGTTGATGAGCTTGATCTTCGAGGGGCGCTTCCACACCTTCCACCCGAAAACGTACATGAGCCGCACCGGGATCACCGTGATCCGCCCCATGGTGTACATGCCGGAAAAAGAAGTGATCCACCTGCAGCGGCAGCTCGGCCTGCCGGTGCTTAAAAACGACTGCCCCGCCAACGGGCACACGCGGCGGCAGGAAATGAAAGAGCTTTTACAGGAACTGGGCAGGCGGTACCCCCATCTGGAAGAAAACATGCTCTCCGCCCTGAAAAACGACGGTCAGTACGGGCTTTGGGAAAAGGGGCCGGGAAACGACGAGGACGACGCGTGACCTCCCGGGCCGCGGGGAGCGCCACGTTTTTACGTTTGGTATTGGAAATTATTGAACTCCTATGGTATAATCATTTTTGACGACTCCCTTTGGGGAAATCGTCGGAATCTCAAGAAAGCGACCGGGTTTCGGAGGGCGTTGCGTCCTTTGAGCGCAAGGGGGACGATGGATTGAAGAAATCTCAGCGCGGGTTGATGGGGTACGTTGTGCTCATCGCCGCATTCATATTGATCGCAGTGGTTTTAAACGGCGGTTTCGGGCAGACGGTAGATCGCCGCATCGAATATCCGCAGCTGCTGGAAGCGATCGAGAAAGACCAAGTGGAGGCCGTGGCCATCCGCGGCACGTCGCTGGTGGGCGTTTACAAGAATACCACGACCGCCATGACGGATTTCCCGGAACGGAATTACGATTTTGAAACCACCATCGGCGGCGATTTCATCGACACCGTGCGGCAAATCACCGCAACCAAGACGGGCAAGGCGCTGGACGACGTCGCGGTGACGGATTTCAACTTCACGGTGCAGTACCGCGCGCCCGTGGTAACGCCGTGGTACGCCGAATTCCTGCCGTTCATCCTCATCATCGTCGTCTC
>CAZCCZ010000084.1:0-2366 GCA_964497495.1 uncultured Oscillospiraceae bacterium | reverse complement strand
CCCAGATAGTCGCTGAGCGCCGAATCCTCCACGCGGCTGGCCAGAAATGCGATTTCCCGCGCCTGCACCAGCAGGCTGTCCATGCGGCTTGCGATCATGTTGTTGCGGATGGCGATGATGGAAAAACCCGCGCCCACGAACACGATGACCAGAATAATCAGCAGCAGGAGGGAGAACAGCCGCGAGAACATACTGTGAAACATGCGCACCTCCGGTGCCCGCCGAGGCTGCCGGACAGCTTCGACGTAACTGTGCCTTTGCCCCGTCCGCCTTGCCCACGTTCGGTCAGAGGCGTTAGGAAGAATTGCGAAACCATCGCGGGTATTCCTTGGCGCGGAAGCGGTTCGCGCCGGTTCTTTACCGCGCCGGTTCCTTGCTTTCGAACTTATACCCCACGCGCCACACAGTGTGGATTTCCCACCCGTAGGCTTCGCAGCCCACCAGTTTTTCCCTCAGGCGCTTCACGTGCACGTCCACCGTGCGGCTGTCGCCGAAGAAATCGAAGCCCCACACGCGCTCCAGAAGCTGTTCCCGCGTAAAGACCATGTTGGGGTGCGAAGCCAGGAAGTAAAGCACTTCCAACTCCTTGGGCGGCATGTCCACCGGCTTGCCCTCGTAGGTCACCTCGTAACGGGCCAGGCTCACGGTCAGTTCCGGGAAAGTCAGGGTGTCGTCCGTCTCGTCGGCCCCGGTTTCCGCTCCGCTGCGCCGGAGCACCGCCTTGACGCGCGCGACCAGCTCCTTGTTCTCGAAAGGCTTGGTGACATAGTCGTCCGCGCCCAGTTCCAGCCCCAGCACCTTGTCGAACGTCTCGTCCTTGGCGGTGAGCATGATCACGGGAATCTTGCTGGTCTTGCGGATCTCCCGCAACACCTCCAGCCCGTCCACGCCGGGAAGCATCACGTCCAACAGCACCAGCGACGGCTGCTGGCGCTTGAACGCGGCCAGCCCCTCGTCCCCGCGGGCCGCCTCGCACACCTCGAAGCCCTCCTTTTCCAGATAGAGCCGGATCAGGTGGCTGATGTTCCGGTCATCGTCCACCAAAAGGATTCGCTGTTTGTCGGCCATCGTTCGTTCCTCCTGCCTCCGGCCGCGTTCGCGGCGGAAAGGCGGTTCCGTTTTGGTTCCGGATCGGCGGCTACTTAAGCGTGACCACGGTCACGCCGTCCTCGCCCTCGCCGTAGGCGCCCAGCCGGAAGCTCTTCACGTGCATATGCCCCTTCAGGTGGCGCTGGATGCCCGCGCGCAGCACACCCGTGCCCTTGCCGTGGATCAGGCTCACCTCGTTCAGGCCCGCCAGCGTCGCCTCGTCCAGATAGCGGTCCACTTCCGGCAACGCTTCATCCTGCGCCATGCCGCGCACGTCCAGTTCCCGCGGCACCATGCGGGTGGCCGCGCCGGTTTTGGCCCGCACGCTGGTTTTCTTCTCGCCCGGCGCCTCCACGATGCGCAGCTGGCTCAGGTGCGCCTTCAGCTTCATGATGCCGGCCTGCACCAGTACTTCGCCCCGGCTGTCCGGTACGGTGAGCGCCGTTCCGCGGGTTTTCAGGTTCACGATTTCCACGTGTTCCCCCACGCGCACGGTCTTGGGCGGGGTGAAATGCGTGTCGCTGGGTTGGGCAAGCCCCTCGCTCAGCTCGTCGATGCCCTGCTCCATGCGTTTTTTCAGCGCCTGCACCTCGTGTTCCGGCGTCTGGGCCTGCTTTTTCAGCGTTTTCAGTTCCGCGATGATGGCGTCCGCCTCCCGGCGCGCGTTCTCCATCACGCGCTTTGCGTCCTCTTTGGCCTTGCGCAGGCTTTTCTCACGGCTTTCCTCGATCTCCCGGCGCAGCTTCTCCGCCTCGTTGCGCAGCGCCACCGTCTCCTGGTGCGTTTCCTCCGCCATCTTGCGTTCCTTCTCCGCGATCTGGCGGTGATACTCCGCGTTGGCGATCACGTCCTCGAAACGCACGTCGTTCTGCGAAAGGAGCTGCTTGGCTTCGTCGATCAGCGCGTCCGGCAGGCCCAGCCTGCGGCTGATCTCGAAAGCGTTGCTCTTGCCGGGGATGCCGATGGAAAGCCGGTAGGTGGGCCGCAGGGTGGAAACGTCGAACTCCACGCTGGCGTTCTCCACCCCGGAGGTGGATAGCGCGAAGGCTTTCAGCTCGCTGTAATGCGTAGTGGCCAGCGTGCGCACTTTCTTTTCCAGCAGGCTTTTCAAAATCGTCTGCGCCAGCGCCGCGCCCTCGGTGGGGTCGGTGCCCGCGCCCAGCTCGTCGAAGAGCGCCAGCGACCGGGGCGTGACGTCCTTCAGGATCTCCACGATGTTGGTCATGTGGGAGGAGAAGGTGGACAGCGACTGCTCGATGGACTGCTCGTCGCCGATG
>CAZCCZ010000083.1:0-2589 GCA_964497495.1 uncultured Oscillospiraceae bacterium | reverse complement strand
TCACCCCCATCGCCATCGAGCAGGGCCTCCGCTTCGCTATCCGCGAGGGCGGCCGCACCGTCGGTTCCGGCGTCGTGGCCAAGGTGATCGAGTAACTTTTCATCGCGCTTCGTCCGCGGCGGGGGAAACCCTTCCGCGGATTTTTTACGCCTGTTCCGGTCTTTGCGAAAGCTTCCGGGACCTTTCGCGTCGTCCGCAAGCCGCCGACGCCTTCTTCAAACCCGGAAAACGAAACGGCGTTCCGCAGGCAGCCCTGCCTGCGGAACGCCGTTTTGGACCGTTTCTATTTCACCTTGATCTGGAACACGGTCTGCCCTTTCACCTCCCGGTCTGTTGCCAGCGCGTTGTCCGCAAACGGAATCACGCCGTACTCGTACCGCAGGGTGAGCATCCCGTTTTCGTCCGTGTTGGCCGCTATGGCCGCGTTCGTGGCCTTCGCGGTGTCCAGCAGGTTTTGCCGCAGAATCTCCTGATCGGCCTTCCAATCATCCTCCTGAAGACCCCATTCCGGATCGAAGATGATTTCGGAAAACTGTTCCTCGATCTTTTGGGGCACCAGCTGGGTCAGGTCGAACTCCAGCACGCAAATCACGGAGCCGTCCTCGCCCTGGAATTGGTCGGCGCAGTACGGGGGGAGTGCCTCGTCGCCGTCCTTCCCGATGTAGACGCGGCTGTCGCCGTCGCTGAACAGCAGCAGGCGTTTGGAAGGATCGGCCATCATTTCGGCGGGCGGGCCGTAGCCCTTGTCCGTCCACAACCAGTGCTCCGTGCGGCTGTCCGGGTCGTCCGGGTCGGGCGTTTCGACCCAGCATCCGTCCTCGTCCAGATTCCAGAGGGGATGGAGTTCGTCGCTCTCCGGCGAAAGCGCCCGCACGGCGAAGCTGAGCGTTGCGATGCCATCCTCCGGCGCCCAGGAAACGTCCTGCACGGTTACGGAAACAAGCCCCGCGTTTGTTTGCTCCTGCGGGATATCGGTGCTCAGGTTGCCCAGAATCGCCTTCTGTTTGTCGGGTTCGTTGCCTTCGTAGGCGGTGAAGCGGTTATGATAGTACCAATCCTGTCCCTGGGTAACGACCAGCGCGATCGCCACGCCGATGATCAGCAGGATCACCAGCGCCACGGCGAGCGCGCGGCGGACATGTTTCGTTCGCACCTCGGGTTCCTCCTTCATAGTGCGAAGGGTGTCGGCGACGCGGGCGCTGAACGCCGGCGGCGTGGGCCCGAGGGCGCGGTCGAGGTCAGCTTTCCTCATCGTCGGTTCCCTCCTCCAGAATTTCGATTCTCAACTTCCTGCGCGCGCGGTGCAGGCGGCATTTCACCGTGCCCTGCGGCAGGCGGAGCAGGCGCGCGAGCTCCGCGACGGAATACCCCTCCAGATAATGCAGCACCAGCGGCGAACGGTCGTGCGGTTCCAGCGCGTCGATGGCGTCGGCCAGCGGGGATCTCGCCTCCGCCGGCGCGGGTTCGGGCAGGCGGGCGGGGTCCGTGGGCTGAAGGCGCTTTCGTTTCCGCAGCGCCGTTTTGCACTCGTTGATGAGGATGCGTGTAAGCCAAGTGCGGAAGTACAGGGGCTGGCGCAGCGTATCCCGCTTCGACCAGGCTTTGAGCAGCGCTTCCTGCACGGCGTCGGCGCAATCCGCGCTGTCGGTCAGGTAGCCGCGCGCGACCCGGTACAGCGAACGCTCCATATCCGCCGTTTGCGCCGCGAAGGTCTGTTTGTCCATCCGGTCTGCCTCGCTTCGTTGATTTTAACGTTAAAACCACTCATTAGAGGCAGCATAACACGAAAAGGTTGCGCCGGAGGGAAAACATCGTTATAGACACACACGAACGCGTGTGCATATGTCGGCACGGGAACCTTTCGGAATCAGCCCTTGCGGCCCCGTTTTCTAAAAAATATCTATTGGGATCTTGAAAAAACGCTTGCATTTTCTCTCGGCTTCCTATATAATCGTAACGCTGTCTGTTCAGGGATGAAGCGATAAGTTGCCGCCATGGCCATGGCGGGTAATTACCGCTGACCAGCCCGGAAATCGGGCGACGGACTTGAGACGCCGCGTGCGCGGCGGGCCGAAGGCGCGGATCTCCACGGAACTGCGCGGGGGCGGGTGTGATTCCCGCCCGCAGAAAAACGGCCGATGGACACGCACGGAGCGGTGTACTTGAGACGAAAGTCAAGGAGGTTTACCAATGGCCAACCAAAAGATTCGGATCAAGCTGAAGGCTTACGAGCACAACCTGATCGACCAGTCCTCCGAGCGGATCGTGGAGACCGCCAAGCGGACGGGCGCGCGGGTGTCCGGCCCCATCCCCCTTCCCACCGAGAAGGAGATCGTTACCATTCTTCGCGCGCCGCACAAGTATAAGGACAGCCGCGAGCAGTTCGAGATGCGCACCCACAAGCGCCTCATCGACATTTTGAACCCCAACCCCCGCACCGTGGACGCCATGATGAAGCTCGACCTTCCTGCCGGCGTCGAGATCGAAATCAAGCTGAACAATTAAGCAGGAGGTAGCTATCATGAAAAAAGCGATCGTAGGCAAGAAGATCGGCATGACGCAGGTCTTCACCGATGACGGCCGCCTCGT
>CAZCCZ010000082.1:0-2722 GCA_964497495.1 uncultured Oscillospiraceae bacterium | reverse complement strand
ACAGCTTCAACGCTATCACGGCGTTGTACGGTCCAGTCCATCCGTCGAGGGAGCGCCGCGCCCCTTGAACTACAAAGCGCAAGCTGGGGTGAAACCTTTATCCGGCCAGTATGGAGTTCTAAGAGTAATATAAATAAAGAAGTGTCAGAAAGAATGCCGGCGTGGAATCAGCCGGTTTTCAGACCAGCTTATTTAAAAGCGGTATCTTCTTCATAAGCCATGCGACGCACAGCGTTACGGCGAACACGCCGACTTCCCAGATCAGCGCGGCCAGCAGCGGATTGACGGCGGCGCTGAGCGGCGCGAACACGCGGTAGCGCGTCTGAACGATCACCAGTTCCTGAATTAGATAAATACCGAAGGTGCAGCCGCCCAGTACGGCCCAGCGGCGCGCCGCGTTCGCACCCAGCGGCGAACGGACGGCGAAAGCGCGCTTGACCAACGCCGTCACGGAGAGGGCGCACAGCACCGTAAAGATGGACGGGGCCGTGCGGTCGTCCATGAACCAGTATTTTTCGCCCGCCGCCACGCGGCCGTACTCCACCTGCGTAAGCCATACGGAAGCCGCGAGCGAGCCCACGACGACCAGCCAGCACACCGTCCGGTTGATTTTGTCCGCGTAGGCGTGCAGGTAGTACCCGGCGAAGAACAGGCCCAGAAACACGCCGAACAACGGCACGTTGAAATATTCGGGCAGGGCCAGCGCGGGCGCGTAGTGCGTCACCAGCGGCCAGAGGGAGAACACCGCGAACGACACGGCTATAAAACATTCGATATCGCGTTTTTTCAGCGCCCCCGCGAGCCTTTGCAGGAAGGGGAGCATCACCATCAGACCCAGGTAGAAATACAGGTACCAGAAGGAGTCCGCGATGCGGACGGCCCAGATGGAACCGAGAAACGCCGGAATATCCAGCGCCTTTTGCCACGACCAGCCCGTCTGCCCGAGGTCGGCTAGATAATAAACGTAGGAAAACAGAATCAGCGCGATCAGCACGCGCAGGAAGCGGCCGAACGCGCGCCGGTACGTATCCCGAACCGGCAGCAGGCACGCGCCGGATACCATGACGAACAGCGGCACGGCGATCTTGCTCAGGTAATACCACGCTATGGAAAGCCACCACGTGGCATCGGCGGGGGTAAGCGCCTTGAACACGTAGCTGTTGGTGTGGTTGACGATCACCAGAAACGCGGCCAGCACGCGCAGAAAATCGAGGTATGCGTAGCGCGGCCGGGGCTCGCGGGCAGGGCTCATGGCACGACCTCCGTTTCCCTTACGTGGAAAACACGCGGGCTTTCCCGCGCGGCGCGCGTTACACGGTCAGTTCCAGCAGGCAGCCTTCCGGCCCCCGCACGCAGCTTTCGTAATAACCGTCCCCGGTCACGCGCGGGCCGCTTTGCACGGCGTAGCCATCCGCGGCGAGGCGGGCGGTCAGCGTGTCGACCGCCTCCCGGCTGCCGGTGGAAAACGCGATGTGGGTAAGCCCGATCGGATAGGGCGCAGGGCTCGCGTCCGCCAGTTCCGGGCGCGTCATCAGCTCCAGCCGCGCGCTGCCGGAAAACGAAAGGAAGAAGGTGCGCAGGCCGGTTTTCGGGTTCCGATAACCGTCGTTAGACTCCGCGCCGAAATAGCGGACGAAGAAAACCTTTGCTTCTTCCAGGTCGCGTACGTACAGGGCGATGTGTTCGATCAGCACGGCGGATACTCCCCTCGTCGGTTTGCCTTGATCGTACCCCGTGCCGGGACGGATGTCAATAGGCGCATGCGAAAGCGTCCCCGTCCGCTGTGGGACGGGGACGCCGGGATGCCGCTGTGTTCTACGCCTTCAGCACCAGCAGGCAGTAGTTCTTCTTGCCTTTGCGCAGCAATAAGCCGTCCGGCCCGATGGCCTCCGCCTCCACGCGGTGCTCGATGTCGGTGATCTTGGTTTCTCCCGCGATCACCGCGCCCGCCTGCACCATTTTGCGGGCTTCGCCGCGGCTGGCGCACAGGCCGCACAGCGCCAGCAGGGAGGTAAGCCGGTTGTCCTCGGCCAGCATCGCCGCCGTCACATCGAAGGTGGGTACGCTGTCCATACCGCCGTTCCCGCCGAACAGCGCCTGCGCCGCGTCCTCGGCCTTGCGGGCCTCCTCTTCGCCGTGGATCAGCCTGGTAATCTCGAAGGCCAGCACGCGTTTGGCTTCGTTTAGCGCGCTGTCCTTCAGCGCGCCCAGCCTGCGCACTTCCTCCATGGGCAGGAAGGTGAGCAGCGCCAGGAATTTTTCCACGTCCGCGTCCTGGACGTTTCGCCAGTACTGGTAGAAGTCGTACGGGCTTGTGCGCGCGGGATCCAGCCACAGCGCGCCCTTTTCGGTCTTGCCCATTTTTTTGCCGTCCGCGGTCATGATAAGCTTGCAGGTCAGGGCGAAAGCATCCTCCCGCTCCTTGCGGCGGATCAGGTCCGCGCCGGAGAGCATGTTGCTCCACTGGTCGTCCCCGCCGATCTGCAGGCGGCAGTTGTGTGCCTTAAACAGTTGCAGGAAGTCGTAGCTTTGCATCAGCATGTAGTTGAATTCCAGAAAGGTCAGCCCGACCTCCAGCCGCTTTTTATAACATTCGGCGGCCAGCATGTGGTTGACGCTGAACAGTGAACCGATGTCACGCAGAAAATCCACGTAGTTCAGGTTCAATAACCAGTCCGCGTTGTTGGCCATAATCGCTTTGCCCTCGCCGAAGTCGATAAAT
>CAZCCZ010000081.1:0-4581 GCA_964497495.1 uncultured Oscillospiraceae bacterium | reverse complement strand
ATGCGGTAGTAGCTCAGTGGTAGAGTGCCACCTTGCCAAGGTGGATGTCGCGAGTCCGAATCTCGTCTACCGCTCCACATCCCAAGGGCGACGAACGACCGACGAACGTTCGTCGCCCCACCCGGTGCCATAGCCAAGTGGTAAGGCGAAGGTCTGCAAAACCTTTATTCCCCGGTCCGAATCCGGGTGGCACCTCCACGGTCGCTAAAGCTCCCTTTGGGAGAGGGATTGCGATTCCCTCCCAACCGTCCCCAAGGGAGACGGAGAGGGAACGAAATCATAATAACAGCGAAGCGCTCTTTGCAATAAGGGGCGCTTCACTGTTTTCGTATGCTTCTATCGGCCACCGGGAGAGGATGAAAGCTAAGGTGAAAGTTATAGAAGAAATCGGGGGTTTGTATATAATAAACGGGCAGGCAAAGGGAAGAAAATGTGTGAGAAGCAAAGTGAAGCTTGTTTATTATTTTACGATTAGCCAGATTATTATTAACGATTAGCCAGATTATCTTGAAATAAACAAAACATGCGCTTGTCACATATGAAATTGCTGCGAAAATTACATATCATGTTGTATGGTCGCACGTTACTCCTCTTCGCGCTGCTCGATCGCGGCCTGTATCGCGCGGCTCGCCTCGCCGTAGCGGTAACCGCGGCGAAGCATCGCGGCGACGGCCTTGCGCACGGCGTCCGGCGCGGGTTCGCTAACGTGGCGCTTCAGCAGCTTGGCGGCGAGGGAAACGGCCGCCGTGCTTTGCTCGTCCTCGTCCAGTTCGGCAAGGGCGGCGTCGGCGACGGTACCTTCGACGCCTTTTACGCGAAGCTCCTGAGCGATCCGCGCGCGGCCCATGCTTTTGGCGGCGCGGGAACGCGCCCACGCGCGAGCGAAGGCGGCGTCGTCCAGCAGGGATTCCTTTTCCAGCTTATAGAGCACCATCTCCACGGTGTCCGGCAGGTAGCCTTTACGCGTCAGCGCGCGCTCGATCTCCGCGCGGCTGCGCGTCCGGGCGGCGAGGGCGGCCACGGCGCGTTGGAGCGCTTCGGGGTACTGGCGCAGCAGAAGATCGCGACGGTACTGTTCCCAATCAAGCGGCTGGCCCTCGGAAAGGGGCAGCGCCTGAAAATCGGCGAAGGAAAGATGGAAAACGTCGCCGTCGTTAACCGTAACGCGGTAGCCGCCGCGCTCCTGGCGAAGTTCCGTAACGAGATCGTTCATAGGCGGCCTCCCGGCAGGCACACGGCGATTAAGTCGCGGTTCAGGCAGCTCAGGTGGCCCACGCGCTGTTCGCTCGCGCCGCCGTTGAGGCTGGCGAAGCCGTTTCCCTCGTCGTCGAAAAACACGCCGTTCACCGCGCCGTAGGCGAAACCCTGGTGGCCGTGCAGGCGGCGCGGGAACACAGCCCGGTCGTCCAGTTCCAGCAGGCCCATGCCGTGACGCATTCGCACGGCGCGCTCCGGCCAATCGGCGGTTGGGGCGGTCATCAGGGCGACGGAGGCGGGGGAAAGGAAGGACTCGCCGCCAACGGCGCCGCCGTGCATCAGCGGCAACGCGAGGCGCGCCAGCGCTTCCGCCGTCAGGAACAGCCCGCCGGAAGCCAGCAGGTAGTGCGTCTGCGGGTCGGGTTGTGCGACGGAAACCGCCGCGCGGATGCGCGCGGGCGCGTCGAAGGCGGGGCCGCGCGAGGGCGGCAGCACGCGGTAACTGCAGGCGACGGCCGCTGGGACGAGCGTGCTCAGGTCAAACGTGGCCCGCGCGCCCAGCGGAACGAAAAGCTCCCGCTGTGCCAGCGCTTCCAGCGATTCGCCGAAACGCTTCTCCAACAGGCAGCCGATCAGCCCCGCCGCGAAGTTGCTGTACCGGAACGCCTCGAAAGGCTTGCGGGCGGAGAAACAGCGCCCGTCCGCCAGAATCGCGTCCGCGGGAACGGGATTTTGATAAGAGGCGTAATACAGCGGAGAATCCACCATACCGGACGTGTGGCTCAGCAGCGACGCCAACGGAATCGGCGTGCCGGGATGGGCGGGGTTGCGAAGGGGCGTGCCCCAGAAAGCCGAAATATCCTCATTTACGTCCAGCCGACCCAGCGTTTGCAGACGCATCACCAGCAGCGCGCAGGCCATCTTGGCCACGGACGCAGTGCGGAAAAGCGTATCCGGCGTTGCGGAAACGTCGGGATCAAGCGCCGCGTTGCCCGCGTAATAGCATTCCGCCAAACGGCCGCCGCGGATCGTCTGCACGCAACCGCCCACCACGCGGTTAAGACGGAGCACCCCCGCCAGTTCCCGCGAAAGGTCGTTCGCCGTATCGCCCGATACCTTCACGGTTTTCCAGCGGCAGCGCCTACCCAGCACGGGCAGCGCGAGGCCGTACAGCCGGTTCTTACGGTTTCCTACGGGCACGGGGGCACCTCCCCGGACAAAGGTCGCGCGGGCGCGAAGCGGGCGTATGCGACGGCCAGATAGGGCGGAACGGAAAGCCCCGCGTACGCGAAATACGGGGAATGCCAAAGCGGCCCCAGGCCGAGACACAGCAACACGAGATAGACCGCCGCGTCTGCGGGAAGCCAGACCCTCGCGAAGCGCGGCGCGCCCTTCCACAGGAACAGGCACGCGCCGCAGGCCGCGTACAACACGATAACCGCGGCGATTCCCGCCGGGGTCTGCGGCAGCAGCGGCCTTGCGAACGCCAGCAGGCAGCAAAGCAGCGAAGCCGCGAACGGCAGGCCCCCGCTGGTTTTCGCAAGGCGGACGAGGAACACGGCGGCGACCGCCACGCAGGCCAGCAGGCTCAGGTATTGGCTTGCGCGGAATCCGAACAGGTACAGGCTGTCCGTACGCAGCTGCTCCACCAGAAAGCGACCGCAGCCGTACAGCGCCAGATACCACAGAAACACGTCCCCGCGCCGCTTCATTTTCTTGCGGACCGCCCAAAGCGTGAGGAACACGCCCAAATCCCACGCGGACTCGTAAAAGAACGTCGCCACGTGCCAGACCTGCGCGCCGTTTTCGGATATGATAACGCCCGCGGGGAAGAACCGCCACGCGGGGTCGGTGATCACGGGGCCGTACGCCTCGCGGTTGAAATAGTTACCCCAACGGCCGATGGCCTGCGCCAGCGCGAGACCCGGCGCGGTGATATCCAGAAGCGCGGCGAAACTGCGCTTTTTAATCCGGCAGAAAACCCACACGCCCAGCGCGCCCCCGAGGATCGAGCCGTATACGGCGATGCCGCCTTCCCAGATGTAGAAAACCGAGATGGGGTCGGCCGCGAACTGGTCCAGCGACATGAGCACGTAATAAAGCCTTGCGCCCACGATGCCGCAAGGAACCGCCACCAGCACCATATCCAGCATGGAGTCTTTGGGAAGCCCGATTCGTTTTTCCTCGCGCGCGCCCAGCAGATAGGCGATGAAAATAGCGGAAACCATCAGCACGCTGTACCACGGCAGGGAACCGACGATATACCGGCTGTAGGGAATCGCCAAAACGTTCGCCTCCTTGCGCAGGATGCCTTTTTACCGCGGATTGCTATCCCGATTATAGGCGGGCCGCAAAGGGCTGTCAAGGCCGCGCGGACGGGGCGGATATCCCGCCGCGCCACGTAGGAGGACCGGGACAATTTCCAGAAAAACGGGTTTTCCATGTTGCGAAAAGCAGCCGAACCATGTATAATCAATAAGATGTAAAAAGGATCGGAACAGGGAAACTGTGACTGTCCTCAAAACCTGTGAGGAGGAAGGCAATTCCATGACGAAGTATGTGTATCTTTTCAAAGAGGGCAACGCCAACATGCGCGAACTGTTGGGCGGCAAAGGGGCGAACCTTGCCGAGATGACCAACATCGGGCTGCCGGTACCGCAGGGCTTCACCGTGACCACGGAAGCCTGCACCCGCTATTATGAGGACGGAAAGGTGATCGGCGAGGATATCCTTACGCAGATCAACGCCGCGCTTGTGGAGACCGAAAAGGTCTGCGGCAAGAAGTTCGGCGATCTGGAGAACCCTTTCCTGGTGTCCGTCCGCTCCGGCGCGCGCGCGTCCATGCCCGGCATGATGGATACCATTCTGAACCTCGGCCTCAACGACGTGGCCGTACGCGGCCTCACCAACCAGACGGGCAACGAGCGCTTCGCTTACGACAGCTACCGCCGTTTTATCCAGATGTTCTCCGACGTGGTGATGGAGATCAAGAAAAGCAATTTCGAAGGCGCGCTGGACGAAGTGAAGAAGGCCAAGGGCGCCAAGTACGACACCGACCTGAACGCCGACGACCTGAAAGAGGTCGTAAAGAAGTTCAAGGCCATTTACCTGCGCGAGAAGGGCGAGGAGTTCCCGCAGGACCCCCGCGTACAGCTGATGGAGGCCATCAAGGCCGTGTTCCGCAGCTGGGACAACCCCCGCGCCATCTACTACCGCCGCATGAACGACATCCCCGGCGACTGGGGCACCGCCGTCAACGTGCAGAGCATGGTGTTCGGCAACATGGGCGAAACCTCGGGCACCGGCGTCGCCTTCACGCGCAATCCCTCGACGGGCGAAAACAAGCTCTACGGCGAATACCTGCTCAACGCGCAGGGCGAGGAC
>CAZCCZ010000080.1:0-4753 GCA_964497495.1 uncultured Oscillospiraceae bacterium | reverse complement strand
CACCGGGCACACGCTTCCCTTCGGTGCCTTTGGTCGCACCCGCTGGCGCGATTCCACTAACAAGCAGAAAATATCCTTTCTGAGGAGCCGCCCGAAGGGTGCAGGGGCGAGCGGAAAGCCCCTGCACGCGCCCGAAGGCGCGATTCTCTACCAGACAAAGAACATAATAAACAAAAGGATCGCCCGAATGATGCAGGGGCGAGCGGAAAGCCCCTGCCGCGCCCGAAGGCGCGATTCTCTACCAGACAAAGAACATAATAAACAAAAGGATCGCCCGAATGATGCAGGGGCGAGCGGAAAGCCCTGCCGAAGGCGCAGCACTACAGATTCCTGTACCGCTGCGGCGTATAGCCGGTAAACCGCTTGAACACGGTGGTGAAATGCCCCTGCGAGGAGAACTGATAAAACGCCGCGATGGCGGGTATGGAATCTTCGCCGTAGCGCATGAAATGCGCGGCCTCCTCCACGCGCCGGCGGAGGATGAAGCGGTGCATCGCCTCGCCCGTTTCCTGCTTGAAGCGCTTGGAAAGGTAGTCCGGGTTCACCGTTACGGTGGCGGCGATCTGCGGGGCCGACAGCGGTTCGGACAGATGCTCGTCGATATAGGCGATCGTTCTGCGGATGAGGCTGGAATACCGCGTGGACCGGTAGCGCTTCACGCGGTCGATGAAACGTAGAATAATGGCCTCCTCGATGGAAGAAAGCAGGCGCAGGTCGTTCTGCTTCTCAATGGTCTGGATGAAGCCGTCGCTCATGGTGAAAGCTTCGTCGCTGGGCACGCCGCCCTCGATGGCCGCCCGCGTGAACAACGTTACGGAGGCGATCAGCGAGTTTTTCAGCGACCGCAGCGGCGTATCCGCCAGCGTGGCGCGCGTCAGCCGGTTCAGTTCCTCCAAAAGCTGCATGGCGTGCTCCCGGTCGCCGCTTACGATCTGGCGGCCGATTTCCTGTTCGAAAAAATACGGGGGATGCTGAAACATGGACATACGGTTGCGGTAGGCGTTCTGATAAAAGCGCGTGGACAGGTCTTCGTCTCCGGGCAGCGCGGACTGCGCGGAGGGAGAATCCGCCTCGCTTAAGAATGTCCGCTGCAGAAACACGCCGATGTAATAGGCGTTCATCTCGCTGAAACGGGGCAGGACCGCGTAATGTGCGGCCAGCTGTTCCTGTTTGGCCAGCGGCAGGCGCAGGGAACGGATCAGGCGGGGAACGTCCGCGTCCGTAAAGGTGTCGGGGCAGTACGGCCCGCACAGAAGCAGTTCGCTGTCACCAGGGCGCAGGCAGAAAAACCGCTCCGCGTATGCGTTTTCTACGGGCATCACGCCCCCGCCGACGTCGAGTTTCAACCCCGAAAGCGGGGCGTTTTCATCCCCCAGAATAACGCCGGTCAGCGGCGTATGCTGAGGCAGGGCGGCGACCAGCGCGTTTTCGCGGTACCAGAACACGGGCAGCCGCGTGGTATAATAAAAATACCGGGCGCGCTGGGCCAGTTCGTTTTCTTCCACGGTCACACCTCCGCTGGTAAGGATAGACAACGGAATTATAACATAAATATCGGAAATATGAAATACAGGTCGTTCGATCTAGAATATGATATTTCTATGAACAGGAGGGAATGAAAATTCCTTCCAAATTCGGACGGATGATATACAGGAGGGAAAACCAATGAAAAAGATGCTGGCTATTCTGTTAACCGTCGCGTTGGCGCTTACCGCTACGGCGGCGCTGGCCGAACCCGTGACCGTCAAGTTTGCCGCGCAGGCCGATTCCACGCCCGCCACGCAGGCCGTAATCGACGCCTTCAACGCGTCCCAGACCGACTACAAGGTTGAATGGGTGGATATGACCAACGACTCCGGCGCCATGCGCGAGCAGCTGACCACGTCGCTGAAGGCGGGCAGCACCGAGTACGACATCATCTCCATGGACGTGGTATGGGCCGGCGAATTCGCGGCTTCCGGCTACATCATGCCGCTGGATATGATGATCGACGACGCGGGCCTGAAAGTCGCGGATTACAACGCGGGCTCCATGGCTTCCGGCGCGTACAACGGCAAGCAGTACGTGCTTCCGTTCTTCCCGGACCTCGGACTGCTCTATTTCCGTACGGACATCGTAAGCAAGGATGACGCCGCCAAGCTGGTTGCCGGGGGCTACACCTGGGCCGATCTTCTGGCCATGTCCGAAAAATACGCCGGCCAGGGCGGCACCACGACGGGCTTTGTGTTCCAGGCGTCGCTGTACGAGGGCCTGGTGTGCAACGCCAACGAGTTTACCGCCAACTGGACGGATATCAAGGGCGGGCTGGAGGCCATGAAGCAGTTCATCGACTCCAAGTCCACGCCGGACAACATCCTTAACTACACCGAAGGCGAAACCGCCAACAGCTTCATCAAGGGCGAGAGCGTGTTCGCACGCAACTGGCCGTACATGTGGGGCTCCATCAAGAGCGACGGCACCATCACCAACGACCAGGTCGCGGTCGCGCCCCTGCCGGGCGGCTCCACCGTCGGCGGCTGGATCCTGGGCATCAACAAGAACAGCAAGAACGCGGACGGCGCCTTCGCCTTCATGAAATACCTGAACAGCGAAGAGGGCCAGTTGATCATGAGCGAAAAGGGCGGCTATCTGCCCGGCCTCAACAAGATGCTTACCGACGAGCGCATTCTGGCGTCCGACGCCCGCCTGACCATGGTCGGCTTCCAGAACGCGCTGAAGACCACCATCGCCCGCCCCGTGAGCGCGGAATACTCCAAAGTGTCCGACGAACTCCAGCAGGCCATCTACCCCTTCCTGAGCGGCAGCGCCGAGATCGACGCAACCGTGACGGCCGTGGAAGCCGCGCTGGCGCAATAACGACGCACCGGCCGCCGGGCGTGCAGGGCACGTCCGGCGGCCTTTCTGTAGCTCAACGCAACGGAGGTGGATGGTCATGCAGCGACGAATGACGTGGAAGGAATTCTGCTTCGTACTGCCGTTACTGCTGCTGGTGTCGGTATTCTCGCTGTACCCGATCCTATCGTCGTTCGTTTATACGCTGTTCGATTACCAGACCAACAACCAGTCCAAAAACGCGCTGTATACCGGCGCCACGCTGAACGCGGCGCTCTACGCGGAGGACTGCGATTATCTCGCCTATTACCTGGGCAAGGATATCCCCGACGTGGATGCGGCGGAACAGCCCGCGCTCACGTCCCTGCGGGACAAGCTGACCGCCCAGAAGGAACGGTACTCGGGTGCGGAAAAGACCCTTTCGCTTTCCGCCGCCACCGGCACGGAGATCAACGCGCTCATCGCGGAAGTGAGGCAGACGGTCGAAGCGCTTTCGGGCCGCTACCCAGATCTTCGTATCGTCACCAAGAGCAATCAGATACTGGCTGAAATGGAAACCTGTCTGGTCAACAGCAATTTCATAGGCCTTTCCGCTTACGGCAGGCTTTTCGGGGACAGCCGCTTCGGCGAGGCGGTGGGGAATACCTTCCTGTTCACGATCCTCTCCGTAGCGGTGGAACTGGTGCTGGGCCTGGCGTTGGCGCTGATTATGAACAAGGCTATGCGGGGCATCGGCTGGGTGCGCACCACCGCGCTGATTCCGTGGGCGATTCCCACGGCGGTGTCCGCGCTGATCTGGTGCTATCTGTACGACGGCACCAGCGGCGTGATCGCCATGGTGTTTACTAAACTGGGGATTATCGCCGCGCCGGAACTGCTGCTGACCACGGGCGGAGGCACGATGTTCAGCGCCATTCTGGCGGACGTGTGGAAAACCACGCCCTATATGGCGCTGCTGCTGCTGGCCGGCCTGCAGGTGATCGACCGCGGACTGTACGAATCCTCCGCCATCGACGGCGCGGGGGCCGTGCGCACGTTCACCAGCATCACATTACCGCTGCTCAAGCCCAGCATGCTGGTGGCGCTGCTGTTCCGCACGCTGGACGCCTTCCGCGTATACGACCTGATCGCGGTCTTAACCAAGGGTACGCCGGAGACGCTTTCCATCTACGCCTATAAAATGATGATCGGGCAAAGCAACTACGGCTACGGCTCGGTGATCGTGGTGGCGATGTTCGCGCTGGTGGCGCTCATCGCGCTGGTCTATGTGAAGGTGCTGGGTGCCGAGCTCATCCGCGAGTAAGGAGGCGAAAGAGATATGACCGTTCTACCGGCGGCAAGGCCTGAAAACGACCAACTGCGGCGCAGGGTCGGGCACACGCTGATGTGGGTGCTGATCGCCTGCTTCATCATCATCAACCTCTTTCCTTTCCTGTGGGTGCTCATCACTTCCTTCAAGCCCAGCAGCGAAATTTACGGGGCCACGACGGCTTTCCGTATCGTCGCCATCAACCCCACGGTGGGCAATTATACGACCGTGGTGCAGAAGGGCATCCTGCATTCCGTATTCAATAGCCTGATCGTCAGCGGAATCACCACCGCGTACGTGGTGCTGGTGGCTTCCATGTCCGCCTACATCATCGCGCGCGTCCACTTCCGCGGAAAAACGGCGCTGATGTCGCTGATCCTGGGAATATCGATGTTCCCGCAGATGATCATCGTTGGCCCCATCTTCAATATGTTTTACCGGTTCCAGATGCTCAACAGCTACTGGGTCACGCTGGCCTATTCCAGCATCACGCTGCCGCTGGCGGTGTGGATTATGGTGGCGCACTTCAAGCGCATACCGCTGTCTGTGGAGGAGGCTGCGCGTATTGACGGCTGCAGCCAATGGCAATCGCTGTGGAAGGTAATCTTCCCC
>CAZCCZ010000079.1:0-5018 GCA_964497495.1 uncultured Oscillospiraceae bacterium | reverse complement strand
CGGCATCGCCATCGGCCTTGCCACCAACATCCCGCCGCACAACCTGCGCGAATGCGTGAGCGCCGTCATCGCTCAGATCGACAACCCGGACATCACCGTGGACGAGCTGATGCGCATCATGCCCGCGCCGGATTTTCCCACCGGCGGCGTGCTGTTGGACACCGAGGAAATCCGCAACGCCTACGCGACCGGCCGTGGCAAGCTGACGCTGCGCGCGCGCACCCACATCGAAGACGGCCCCGCGGGCCGCAAGCTGATCGTGATCACGGAGGTGCCCTACCAGGTCAACAAGGCCGCGATGCTGGAAAAGATTCTGAAACTCAGCGAGGAGAAAAAGGCCGCGCTGGGCGGCATCTACGACATCCGGGACGAAAGCGACCGCACCGGCATGCGCGCCGTGATCGAGGTGCGCAAGGAAGCCGACGCGGAAAAAATCCTCGGCACGCTGCTGAAATACAGCGATTTGCAGGTCACCTTCGGCGTCAATATGGTCGCCATCGCGGATGCCAAACCCCGTTTAATGAGCCTGCGCCGGGTGCTTCGTTACTACATCAGACACCAGCGCAACGTAGTGGCGGCCCGCACGCAGTACGAGCTGGACCGCGCCAAAGCACGCGCACATATTCTGGCTGGGCTGATGATCGCGGTGGACAATCTGGACGAGATCATCGCCCTGATCCGCGCCAGCAAGACGCCCAAGGAAGCCAAGGCGGGGCTGATGGAGCGCTTCGGCATGGACGACGTGCAGGCGCAGGCCGTGCTGGACCTTCGGCTGCAGCGCCTGACCGGGCTGGAGATCGAGACCCTGCGCAGGGAATACGAGGAATTGCTCCGGCTGATCGAGAAGCTGGAGGCGATCCTCGCGGACGAGAAAAAACTGATGAAGGTCGTGAAGAACGAGCTTCGGGAAATCGCGGACAAGTACGGCGACGACCGGCGCACCACCGTGGAGCATCCGGACAACGTGGTGGAGGCCGTGGCGGAGGAGCAGGAGCGGGTGGCGGAAATCGCCACCGTCACCTTCACGCGCGCGGGGTACCTGCGCCGCATGTATCCCAAGTTTTACCGCAAGCTGCCGCCCGTGAACGCGGAAAACGGCAATTTGGACGATCTGCCCCTGTGGCGGTTTGAAACGGACACGGCCCGTGCGCTGTACCTGTTCACCAATCTGGGCAACTGCTACACGCTGGGCGTGGACGCGCTGCCGGAGGCCAACAAGCCCGTGCAGCGCGGCTCGCTGCTCACCGGCGTGATCGCAGGCATCGAGCCGGGCGAGGCGCCCGTGCAGATGCTGTGCCTGACGCCGGAAGAGCTGGCCGCTATGCCAGACCTGCTGTTCGTCACCCGCAAGGGGCAGCTGAAACGCACCGCGGCCGCGGAATACGACGTGCGCAGGCAGAAGTTCGCGGCGCTTTCCCTGCGGGAGGGCGACGCCCTGCTGACCGTGCTGCCGCTCAATCCGGCGCTGGATTTGCTGCTGGTCAGCCGTTGGGGCATGAGCATCCGCGTCCACACGGACAACCTGCCCGTCATGGGGCGCGCCACGTCCGGCGTGCGCGGCATGGCGCTGGAATACGGGGACGAGCTTCTGTCCGCCGCCCAGCCGGGCGCGGACGGCCAGATATTGCTGATGAGCGACCGCGGCTTCGCCAAGCGCGTGCCGTATATGGATTTCGAGCCGCAATCCCGCGCGGGCAAAGGCATGAAGGCGTTTTATTTCAACAAGAACGGAAACAACGGCACGTGCGTGGCGGGCGCGCTGCTGCTGGACGCGCTGCCGCAGGCCGTGCTGGCCGCGCAGAAAAAAAGCCCCCCCACCGTGCTATCCGCCGGCGAGGTCGCCCCGCAGGGCAAGCAGGACCGGGGCAAGCCTTACGTGCTCGCCATTCTGGACGACGTGGTGACGGAGCTTACGCCCTTTCCGCGCGAGACGGCGGAAACGAACGGGGACGCGGAGGAACCGGAGGAAAGCTGAACCGATACGATACAGGGAACGCCGCTCCCGGGGCAGTCAGCTCCGGGAGCGGCGTTTTTGTCCGTCAGTTCGCCGTGAAAGGCAGGTTTACAGCTCGATCCAGTACCGTTCCAACGTATCGTGCTCGCTTTCCACGTACACGGCGTTTTCCAGCACGCCGCCGTTGGCCAGAATGGTGCGGCGGCTGCCCTCGTTCCACTGCTTGCAGGTCACAAGCACGCGGTTCAACCCGTACGCCCTGCATTGAACGAGGCAATCGGCCAGCATCCGTCCGGCGTATCCCCTGCGCCGCTGTGACGGCCGCACGGAATAGCCGATGTGCCCGCCGTGCTCCAGCAACTCGGCGTTGAGCGTGTGCCGGAACTGGATCATCCCCACCACCCGCCTGTCCGGCTCGCGCACGTACAGGTACTGGGTGGCGGGAACGTATTGCCCGGGCAGCCCCTCCCCGGTCTCCATCGACCGGACGAGGCGCAGCCACGACGGAAAATCCGTGAAATTCCGGAAACTGCCCATGCCTTCCAGCGAGCCGCCCGCCGCGAGCGCTTCCTCGCGGTAGGCAAGAACCTCGTCTTCATAAGATTCGTCGGGAATGACCAGCCTACACTCGTCCATCCGGGTATTCCTCCTCCGGCCCCTTTGCGGGCCACTGCTTATTGAAAGGAAAGAAGATACGAAAAAGGAAGGCTTTCGCCTTCCTGCTTTTCTGCCTCGGTGCGGTTACTGGGCTTGCGCCGTTTTCGCCAGCTGCTTGGCTAACCGCGCCTTTTTACGGTTCGCGGTGTTCTTGTGCAGGATTCCCTTGGCGGCGGCCTTATCGATAGCGGAGGCGGTAGCGCTGTACTGTGCGCCGGCG
Organism: uncultured Oscillospiraceae bacterium; assembly: GCA_964497495.1. GTDB lineage: Bacteria > Bacillota > Clostridia > Christensenellales > Aristaeellaceae > CAXXOK01. The sequence goes on along the minus strand of CAZCCZ010000079.1, from coordinate 2,187 downwards.
TTCGCGGGGTTGGCCGCGAGCTCCGCGTCAAACTTCTTCATCGCGGTCTTCACCTTGGTCTTCACGATGCGGTTGCGCAGGTTCTTCTTCTCGTTGACCTTGACGCGCTTGATGGCGGACTGGATGTTGGGCAACGTTCTTCACCTCCTTGGCATTGATTAATCGCGAAGTTGATTGTATCACGCGGCGGAATAAAAAGCAAGGGAAAATTATGATATTCCGGTTCCCGGGAGATTTTTCGCTTTTCTGCGATTTTTCATTTTCCCTCTTGACAACGCCCCTCGTCTCCCGTATCATATCTAGTTGAGTATGCGGGTTCCGCATCGTCAGGCGGAAGGGGAGCAACGGTTTGGACGTGTTGCTGAAAGGCGCGGCTGTATACCGGCGGGGAAAGCTCTGCAAGCAGGATGTTGCAATCAGTCAGAGCCAAATCGCCGATCATTCGTCGTTGGCGGCACGGAAGGGAGTTCCCCTCGTTCCCATTGAATTTTCCTCCAATTGTATCGTAACCCCCGGTTTCGTAGATGTTCACGTTCATCTGCGGGAACCGGGTTTTTCGTATAAGGAGACGATTAAAACCGGCACGCTGGCGGCCGCGCACGGCGGCTACACCACGGTATGCGCCATGCCCAACCTGAATCCCCCGCCGGATACCGCAGCCCACCTGTGGGAGGAGCTGACCCTCATCGGCCGGGACGCGCAGGTGCGGGTGCTGCCCTACGCGTGCATCACCGCGGGGCAAAAGGGCGGGGGCGAGCTGGTGGATTTCGCCGCGCTGGCGCCCTACGTGGCGGGTTTTTCGGACGACGGACGCGGCGTGCAGGACGAAGCTACCATGCGGGAAGCCATGCGGCGCGCGAAGGCCGCGGGCGCGCTGATCGCCGCGCACTGCGAGCAGGACGACCTGCTTAACGGCGGCTATATCCACGACGGGGCCTACTGCCGCGCGCACGGGCACCGGGGCATATCCAGCGAGAGCGAATGGCGGCAGGTGGAACGCGACCTGCGGCTGGCCAAAGAGACCGGGTGCCGGTACCACGTGTGCCACGTCTCCTGCAAGGAGAGCGTGGCGCTGATCCGACGAGCCAAGGCGGAAGGCGCGGACGTGACCTGCGAAACCGCGCCGCACTACCTGCTGCTGTGCGACGAGGACCTGCGGGAGGACGGACGTTTCAAGATGAACCCGCCGCTGCGAAGCCGCGAAGACCGGGACGCGCTGGTGGAAGCCGCGCTGGACGGCACGATCGACGTCGTCGCCACCGACCACGCGCCGCACGCCGCCCCGGAAAAAGCCCGCGGGCTCGCGGGCAGCCTGAACGGGATCGTCGGGCTGGAATGCGCCTTCGCCGCGCTGTACACGGGGCTGGTGCGCACGGGTAAAATGCCGCTGGAACGGTTGATCGAGATGCTTACGGACGCGCCCCGGAAGCGATTCGGCCTCCCGCCGGTCACCCTCGAGGCGGGCCAGAGCGCCGACCTCGCCGTGTGGGATTTGTCGCGGGAGTGGACGGTCGACCCGGAAACCTTTCTTTCCATGGGCAGGGCGACGCCGTTTGAGGGCGCGCGGGTCTATGGAGCCAACCTACTCACTGTTGCGGGAGGAGAGACCGTATGGCAACGCTGAACCGGAAGCTGGTCATGGAAAACGGCTCCGAGTTTTTGGGCACGGGCTTCGGCGCCAAAGCTGAGGCGCTGTGCGAAATGGTGTTCAACACCTCGATGGTAGGCTATCAGGAAATCGTCACCGACCCCAGCTACACCGCGCAGATGGTGGTGATGACCTATCCGCTCATCGGCAACTACGGCGTCACGGACGAGGACAACGAAACCCGCACTCCCACCATGGGCGCGCTGGTGGTGCGCGAATACAACGACCTGCCCAGCAACTTCCGCTATACCAAGACGCTGGGCGAACTGCTGGAGGAAAACGGCATCCCCGGCATTCAGGGGGTGGACACGCGGAAAATCAACAGGATGATCCGCAACGAGGGCAGCCAGCGCGCGCTGCTGTGCTCCCCGGACACCACGCGGGAGGAAGCGCTGGCCCGCATCAACGCCTACGCTTACCCCAAGGACGTGGTAGCCCGCGTGAGCAGCAAAAAGAAATGGTACGCGCGCACGCCCAACGCCCGTTACAACGTGGTGTGCGTGGACTGCGGTGTGAAACTGAACATCATCCGAAAGCTG
>CAZCCZ010000078.1:0-5747 GCA_964497495.1 uncultured Oscillospiraceae bacterium | reverse complement strand
GCTCGTTGCTTTGCAACGGTGCCCACCGGGCACACGCTTCCCTTCGGTGCCTTTGGTCGCGCCCGCAGGCGCGATTCCCTAATAAACATTGAAATATTACAACTAAAAACCGCCCGAAGGGTGCAGGGGCGAGCGGAAAGCTCCTGTTGCACCCACAGGGCACATTCCCTTGATAAACAGTGAACACTACAAACTAAAGGGCCGCCCGAAGGATGCAGGGGCGAGCGGAAAGCCCCTGCCCGTGCCCACAGGCACGGTTCTTCGTACTTACTCTTTCGATTCCTTCAAGGAATAAAGATAAGAACCCCTTCCATCTCGGAAGAGGTTCCCTGAAGCGCAGAAACAGCGGTCTGTTTCTGCCCGCGCGAAGCGCGGCACCGCCCCTGACGGTCAGATTTCCATAATAATCGGAAGCACCATGGGGTTGCGCTTGATCTTCTCGAAGATGTAGCGGTGCAGCTCGTCCTTGATGCGGTTCTTCATGTTCTGCCACTCGCTGCCGTCGATACGGCCGTAGCTCAGCACGATGTTGCGCGCAAGGTCGCGGCTGCTTTCGATGATGTCCTCGTTCTCCCGCACGTACACGAAGCCGCGGCTGATGATGTCCGGCCCGCTGACCAGCGTGCCGTTGTCGCGGTCGATCGCCATCACGACGATAATGAGGCCGTCCTCGCTCAAATGCTTGCGGTCGCGCAGCACCACGTTGCCCACGTCCCCGATGCCGAGGCCGTCCACCAGCACGCCGCCGGTGGGCACCACGCCGGTGATGGCGAGGCTGTCCTCGGACATCTCGATCACCTGGCCGACTTCGGGAATGACGATGTTGGAGCTGGGGGTACCCAGGCTTTCCGCCAGTTCCGCATGCTGCCACAGCTTGGAATACTCGCCGTGGTAGGGGATGAAGTACTTGGGCTTCACCAGCACGTGCAGAAGCTTGATTTCCTCCTGGCAGGCGTGGCCGGAAACGTGCACCTCGGCGATCTGCCCGTAAATCACGTTCGCGCCGCAGCGGTAAAGCTGGTTGATGACGCGGCCGATAGGCTTTTCGTTACCGGGAATGGGGTTGGCGGAGATGATGACCATATCGGTGGGCTTGATCTGCAGCTTGCGGTGCTCGCCGTAGGCCATGCGCGTAAGGCCCGCCATCGCTTCGCCCTGGCTGCCGGTGGTAACCACCAGCAATTCCTCGTCCGGGTAATTTTCAATATCGTCCACGTCGATGATGCTTTCCTCGGGTATCGTCAGCTCCCCGATGGACATGGCCACGCGCGTAACGTTGATCATGCTGCGGCCGATAAAGCACACCTTGCGCCCGAACATCGCCGCCGAGTCCACCACCATCTGCACACGGTGGACGTTACTGGCGAACATCGCCACGATCACGCGGCCCTTGGCCTGCTGGAAGGTGTCGATGAAGGTCTGGCCGATCTTCGTTTCGCTCATCGTGTGGCCCTTGCGCTCGATGTTGGTCGATTCGCAAAGGAAGGCCAGCACGCCCTGCCTGCCGATGGTGGCGAACTCCGCCAGATCGGTCACCTCGCCCTCGATGGGCGTGTAGTCGATCTTGAAGTCGCCGCTGACCACCAGCGTGCCCGCCGGGCAGGTGATCGCCAACGACACCGCGCCCGCGATGGAGTGGTTGACGTGGATGAACTTGATCGTGAAACAGCCCAGCGTCACCGTATCCCCGGGCTTGACGACGTTAAGGGGGATGCCGACGATGCGGTGTTCCTTCAGTTTCAGATCCACCAGCGCCAGCGTAAGTTTCGTGCCGTACAGCGGCATGGGCGTCTGCCGCAGCACGTACGGCGTGGCGCCGATATGATCCTCGTGGCCGTGCGTAAGCAGCATGCCGCGAAGGCGATCCTTGTTTTTGACGAGATAGGTTACATCCGGAATGACCAGATCGACGCCCAGCATATCCGCTTCGGGGAAGATGGAACCGCAGTCGATCACAATCATATCTTCGCCGCATTCCACGACCGTGATATTCTTGCCGAACTCGTCCACACCGCCCAGCGGGATAACGCGCAGCTTTGGCTTTTCGATTTCCGTCATCGGTGAACCTCCTTTCCGGTATGGCGACGCAGTGCGGCGCGCATGATTTATCCTCATTCTATTGAGTGTTCGGGTTGTTACGCGGCGTTCCGCCGCGGAAACTTTCCGCCCGCCAGGCAAACAGGGACGTTCGGAAGGCCGCGACCGAACCGGACGCAAAGAACGACCGGTCGGGGCTGAAATGATCAGGGCATATACCGGCAGCGGCACCTTCGTGCCGTCTCACAATCCTACCAAGCGATCCCGCAAAGGGAATGCACTTTTCGTACGCTATCGGCTAACGATCCCCATAACATACGTATTATAACATACTTAGCGGCGCTTGAACAGGTTTTCGCCTCGGAAAGTTTTCCGCGGCGTCGCGGCGCATAATGCGAGAAAACGAAGGCCCGGAAGGGGTTCCACGGAACAGATGTCTTTGCTGGTCAAAACATTGACAGGGCATCGAAACCGTTTTCCGGTTACCAGATACGACTACTCCCGCTTCCGGATACTTATGGATCAGGACACCTGGCAGCCGATATCCTCGGTGGTCGGCAGTTCGTCATACACGGCGGTGACGCGCGGCGTCCATTCCGCGTGGCCGGATACGCGCTTTTCCACCAGATATAAAACGCCCACGGCAATGCCCAGGCCGCCCAACGCGCCCAACAGCATGCCGCCGTCCCCGCCGCCGCCCAGCAACCAGCCAAGGCCTATGCCCGCCAGCAGCCCGACCAGCGGAATCACGTAGGCAATGGCGGTCGCCTCCAGAAAACGCCCTTCCGGATACTCCACGCGCACCCAGTCGCCCACCTTACAGTCCGCTTTCAGCGAAATGGAGCCCGTTTGGGACAACGCGCCGCACGCCCCGCATTTTTTACAGGCTTCCGGGCGCTCGAAACGAATGTCGGCGATGTGCTTCGCCTCATTATATTGGTATACCTGGCCGAATTTGGTCATATTCCATCCTCTCGAAGCCCGGCGGAAAAACGGGAAGATCGTCGCGCAAATTGCGACGCGACACTTGACACCGGCCTCCGCGGGTGCTAAAATATAAACTTGCATCAGTATCGTCATTTTGCGGTGCCATGCCTGCCCGTTACCACGTATTGTACATGGTATCCGGCAAAAAATCAACAGGAAGTTTCCTGTTTCGGCAAGGCGCCCCATCCTGCGGTGCGGATGCGAGAACATAAGGGGTGATTACTGATATGGTGCATGAGGTTCAAATGGGGAAGCTGAGGACGCGCAAGAGCTTCTCACGCATCGACGAGGTTCTGGACATGCCCGATCTCATCGAGGTGCAGAAGAACAGCTACAAGCGTTTTCTGGAAGAAGACCTCCGCGAGGTGCTCGCCGACGTTTCACCGATCACCGACTACACCGATAACCTGGTGCTGGAATTCGTCGATTATTCCCTTGATGAACCGAAAAACAGCGTGGAGCGTTGCAAGGAACGCGACATGACTTACGCGGCGCCCCTAAAGGTGTTCGCACGGCTGAAAAACCGGGAGACGGGCGAGATTAAAGAATCGGACGTCTTCATGGGCGACTTCCCGCTGATGACCGAGCACGGCACCTTCATCATCAACGGTGCGGAGCGCGTCATCGTCAGCCAGCTGGTGCGTTCGCCGGGCGTTTATTACGGCGACGCCATCGACAAGGCCGGCAAGCACCTTTTTTCCACCACCGTCATTCCCAACCGCGGCGCGTGGCTGGAATACGAAACCGACTCCAACGACGTGCTATGGGTGCGCATCGACCGGGCGCGCAAGCTGCCCATCACGGTCATCCTGCGCGCGTTGGGCTACGGCACGGACGAGGAGATCGTCAGTCTGCTGGGCGAGGACGAACGCCTGAAAGCCACCCTGCAGCGCGGCGACAACGCCGCCAGCCAGGAGGATGGCCTGATTGAAATTTACAAACGGCAGAAGCCCGGCGAGCCTCCCACGCGGGAAGGCGCGCAGAGCCTGCTGAATTCCCTTTTCTTCGATCCCAAGCGCTACGACCTCATGCGCGTGGGCCGCTACAAGTTTAATAAGAAGCTTTCGCTGGCTACCCGCATTCAGGGGCACCTGTCGGCGGAGGACATCGAAAACCCGCAGACCGGCAAGCTCTTCGTCAAAGCCGGGGAAAAGATTGACCTGGAAACCGCGCGCGCCATCCAGAACAGCGGCGTCAACGCCGTGACGATCACCGTGGACGGCCACCCGCACAAGATCGTGGGCAACCATTTCGTAGACGCCAAACAGTACCTGCCGTTCGACCCCAGGGAATGCGGCGTGCTGGAAATGGCGCACTACCCCACGCTCAAGGCCATCGTGGACGCCTACGGCAACGACGAGGCGCAGCTGAAGCAGGCGATCTGCGACAACGTGCACAGCCTCGCGCCCAAGCATATCCTGACGGACGACATCGTGGCCTCCATCAGCTACCTACTGGGCCTGCCCTACGGCATCGGCAACACGGACGATATCGACCATCTGGGCAACCGCCGCCTGCGCCGCGTGGGCGAGCTGCTGCAAAACCAGATCCGCATCGGGCTTTCCCGCCTGGAGCGCGTGGTACGCGAGCGCATGGCCATACAGGACGCCAACGACGTGCGTCCGGGCGAACTCATCAACATTCGCCCCGTAAGCGCCGCCATCAAGGAGTTTTTCGGCTCCTCGCAGCTGTCCCAGTTCATGGACCAGCCCAACCCGCTGGCGGAACTGACCAACAAACGCCGTCTCTCGGCACTGGGCCCCGGCGGCCTCAACCGCGACCGCGCCTCTTTCGAGGTTCGCGACGTGCATTACAGCCACTACGGGCGCATCTGCCCCATCGAGACGCCTGAAGGCCCGAACATCGGCCTGATCGGCTGCCTGGCGATTTTCGCGCGCATCAACGAGTACGGCTTCATCGAGGCGCCGTACCGCCGCGTGGACAAGAAAAACCACAGGGTCACCGACGAGATCATATACATGACCGCCGACGAGGAGGACTTCTACAAGGTCGCGCAGGCCAACGAAGCCCTCAACCCGGACGGCACCTTCGTGCACGACCGGATCACCGTGCGCGACAAGGCGGAAATCATCGAAGTGCCGGTGGATCAGGTGGACTACATCGACGTGAGCCCCCGCCAGGTGGTTTCCGTGGCCACGGCTATGATTCCGTTCCTGGAAAACGACGACGCCAACCGCGCCCTGATGGGTTCCAACATGCAGCGCCAGGCGGTGCCGCTGCTGGTGCCGGAAGCGCCGATCATCGGTACGGGCATGGAATTCAAGGCCGCGCAGGACAGCGGCGCGGTGGTGCTGGCCCGTAAAAACGGCACGGTGGAACGGGTTTCCGGCGACGAAGTGGTCGTGGTGGACGAGCTGAAGGAACGCCACGCTTACCACCTGCAGAAGTTTGCGCGAAGCAACCAGGGCACCTGCATCAACCAGCGCCCGCGCGTAAAGGCCGGCCAGAAGGTTGAAAAAGGCGACCTTATCGCGGACGGCCCCTCCACCGAAATGGGCGAGATCGGCCTGGGCCGCAACGTGCTGATCGGGTTTATGACCTGGGAAGGCTACAACTACGAGGACGCCGTGCTCATCAGCGAAAAGCTGGTGAAGGAAGACAGCTATACCTCCATCCATATCGAGGAGTTCGAATCCGAAGCCCGCGAAACCAAGCTGGGCTCGGAGGAGATCACCCGCGACATCCCCAACGTTGGCGAAGAC
>CAZCCZ010000077.1:0-5982 GCA_964497495.1 uncultured Oscillospiraceae bacterium | reverse complement strand
GTACAGCGAGGAAATCGCCACCTTCGGGCAGGATCAGGTATACGACCAGAAGAACGCCGCGGGCTTCATCACCCTGTTCGGGCTGCCCATCGCCGTGCAGGCCAAGATGCAGAAGCAGAAATAACCGCGGTTTCGCTCGCGGCGGCGCATAAAACGCCGGAGCGTTTCGTAAGCCCGGCGCTCCGGGGAGAATACGCCGCGGGCGTACCAAAGGGCTTTCCGATCGCCCTTTGGTAACCTTCGGGGCACCGTCGGCCACCGTGCCGATCTACTGTCTAGCGGAATGAGGAAACCATGACGAAAGTATTCATCAACGGCGGAAGCGGCACCACGGGACTTCGCGTCGCGGAACGGCTGGCCCGCCGCAGGGACGTAACGCCGGTCTTCCTGCCGGAAGAAGCCCGCAAGGACGTGAACGCGCAGGCGGAGCTGGCCGCAAAAGCGGATATCACCTTCCTTTGCCTGCCGGACGAGGCCAGCCGCACGCTGATCGCAGCCCTCGGGGACGAGAGGGGCCGCGTGCTGGACGCCAGCACCGCCTTCCGCACCGACCCGCGTTTCGCCTACGGCTTTCCGGAGCTTTCCCCCGCGCACGAGGCCGCCGTGCGCGCAGCCAACCGCGTGGCGGTGCCCGGCTGCCACGCCAGCGGCGCGGTCGCGCTGCTCTACCCGCTGCTCACGGCGGGCGTGCTTTCGCCGGACGCGGCCGTGTACCTGACCTCCGTTACCGGGTACAGCGGCGGCGGTAAGGCGATGATCGCCGAGTACGAAGCCCCCGGCCGGGACACGGCGCTTAACAGCCCGCGTTCCTACGCGGTGGGGCAGACGCACAAGCACCTGCCGGAGATCGTATCCGTGTGCGGGCTTGCGGAAGCGCCGGTGTTCCAGCCCATCGTGGCGGACTTTATCAGCGGGATGCTGGTTTCGCTCCCGCTGCATCCGAAGGCGTTTCAGAAGCCGTTGACGCTTTCCGGGCTTACGGCGCTTTACCGAACGCACTACGCGGGCAGTCCGCTGATCTCCGTGCCGGACGCGAACCCCGAACCGTTTTTAGCGGCCAACGCCCTTTCCGGCAGCGACGCCATGCAGGTGTTCGTAACCGGCAACGACGAGCGGATGATCGCCTGCGCCCGGTTCGACAACCTCGGCAAGGGAGCCAGCGGCGCGGCCATCCAGTGCATGAACCTGATGCTGGGGCTGCCCGCCACGGAAGGGCTCGATTTCTAACTGTTTTACAGATCGCCCGGCGGCTGTGCCGGAGGATAAGGAGTAACCGCATGGGAGACATGTTCCCGTTTATCGAGGGCGGCGTGGTGGCCGCAAAAGGTTTTAGGGCGTCGGGCGAGCATCTGGGCGTGCGTAAAAACAGGAGCAAGCGGGATACCGCACTGATCGTGAGCGACGCGCTCTGCTCGGCGGCCTGCTGTTACACCCGCAACCTCGTTCAGGGCGCGCCGATCGCCGTAACCCGGAAACACGTGGCAAACGGCCACGCGCAGGCTATCGTATGCAACAGCGGCAACGCCAACACCTGCAACGCCAACGGCGAGGAGATCGCCGACGGCATGTGCGCGCTGGTGGAACAACACACGGGCGTGTCCGCGCAGGACGTGGTGGTGGCTTCCACCGGGGTCATCGGGCAGGCCATGACGCTGGATCCGTTTGAGAAGGGTATGGCGAAACTGGCCGCCGCGCTGCGTTACGGCGGCGGGCACGACGCGGCGGAGGCCATCATGACCACGGATACCGTGGCCAAGGAAGTGGCCGTGGCGTTCACGCTGGGCGGCAAGCCATGCAAACTGGGCGGTATCAGCAAGGGCAGCGGCATGATCCACCCCAACATGGCGACGCTCCTGTGCTTCGTCACCACGGATGCGGCCGTATCCCCCGCCTGCCTGCAGGCCGCGCTTTCGGACGTGGTGCCGGACACCTTCAATATGCTTTCCATCGACGGGGACACCTCCACCAACGACATGATCACGGTGCTTGCCAACGGGCAGGCGGGCAACGCCGAAATCACCGGTCTGGGTGCGGACTACGAAACGTTCAAGGCGGCGCTCTATCAGGCGTGCGCGAAGCTCTGCCGCATCATGGCCAAGGACGGGGAGGGTGCGACCAAGCTCGTCACCTGCACCGCGACCGGTGCCAGGGACAAGGCTTGCGCCAAGCTCGTGGCTAAGTCCGTCATCTGCTCCACGCTCCTCAAGGCCGCCCTTTTCGGCGCGGACGCCAACTGGGGCCGCGTGCTGTGCGCCGTCGGTTACAGCGGCGCGGACGTGGACATCGGCAAGATCGACGTTCAGTTCGTCAGCCGCGCGGGCACCGTGTCGGTGTGCACGGGAGGCAGCGGTATCCCGTTCAGCGAGGAAGCCGCCAAGAAGGTGCTTTCCGAGGACGAGATCGACATCGCCGTGCAATTGAACGCCGGCAACGCCGAGGCTGTTGCATGGGGCTGCGATTTGACGTATGATTATGTCAAGATCAACGGGGACTACCGCACCTGACGGTCGCTAACGCTCCCTTTGGGGAAGGGATTGCGATCCCCTCCCCAACCTTCCCCCGAAGAAAGAACGAAACGGTTGCGTCTATCTTACTTTGAGTTATTCGTGGTTACCGGATCGGCAGGGCTTACCATAGCTGTTCGTCACAGTCGCAGGAAGGGGACGAAACCGTGACCATCAACGAGCGCGCGGAAGTGCTGATACAGGCGCTTCCCTACATCCGCAAGTATAACGGCAAGATCGTCGTCATCAAGTACGGCGGCAACGCCATGGTCAACGACGATTTAAAACGCGCCGTGATGGGCGACCTGCTGCTTTTGCAGTTGGTGGGCGTGCGCGTGGTGCTGGTACACGGCGGCGGGCCGGAAATCAGCGACCTGCTGGCCCGGCTCGGCAAGAAAAGCGAATTCATCGACGGTCTGCGCGTGACGGACGAGGAAACCGCGGACGTAGTGCAGATGGTGCTGGCGGGCAAGGTGGGCAAGAGCCTCGTGAGCCTCATCCAGTCGGTGGGCGGCAAGGCCATAGGGCTTTGCGGCATGGACGGCCATATGATCGAGGCCACCAGGCTGGACGACGTGCACGGCTACGTGGGCGAGATTGCCAAAGTCAACGCATCCCCCATTCTGGACGTGCTGGAAAAGGGGTACATCCCCGTGATCTCCACCGTGGGGTGCGACAGCGAGGGCCACGCCTACAACATCAACGCCGATACCGCCGCCGCGCGCATCGCCGCGGAACTGAGGGCCGAGAGCTTCATCAGCATGACGGATATCCGCGGGATTTTACGCGACCCCAAGGACGACGGCACGCTGATCAGCGTGGTCAAGGCCAGCGAAGCGCCGGAGCTGACCCGCGAGGGCGTGATTTCCGGCGGGATGATCCCCAAGGTGGAATGCTGCATCGAGGCCATCCGCCGGGGCGTGAACCGCGTGTTCATCCTGGACGGGCGCGTGCCGCACGCGATATTGATCGAATGCCTTACCGACGAGGGCGCGGGCACGATGTTCGTGCGGGGATAGCGGAAATACAGACAGGGAGGCCGGCGGATGAATCAGGTGAAGGGGCTGTACGACCAGTATATCGCGCATTCCTACGCGCGCTTCGACGTGACGTTCGTGCGCGGCGAGGGCGCGTATCTGTACGACGATACGGGTAAAAAGTATATCGATATGGGCAGCGGCATTGCGGTAAGCGTGCTGGGCTACGGAAACGCGCTGTGGGAAAAGGCCGTATGCGAACAGGCCCACGCGCTTTCCCACGTGAGCAACCTGTACTACACGCAGCCGCAGGCGGAATTGGCCCAACTCCTGTGCGAAAAAAGCGGCATGAAGCGCGTGTTTTTCGGCAACTCCGGCGCGGAGGCCAACGAGTGCGCCATCAAGGTCGCGCGCAAATACAGCGCGGACAAGCACGGGGAGAACGTACGTCCCGTGATCGTGACCCTGCAAAACAGCTTTCACGGGCGCACGCTGGCCACGCTGGCCGCCACGGGACAGGACGTTTTCCATCACGATTTCGGGCCGTTCCCGGAAGGGTTCGTGACCGTGGCGCCGGGCGATACGGCCGAGCTGAAAGCCGTGCTGGATTCGCAGCCCGTTTGCGCCGTGATGCTGGAAACCGTGCAGGGCGAGGGCGGCGTGGAGCCGCTGAAGCGCGAGTACCTGCGCGCCGTGCGCGACCTGACGGCCGAGCGCGACATGCTGATGATCGTGGACGAGGTGCAGACGGGCAACGGCCGTACGGGCACGCTGTTCAGCTACCAGCGCTACGACTGGATGCCCGACGTCGCCACCACCGCCAAGGGGCTGGCGGGCGGCCTGCCCATGGGCGTTTGCCTGCTGGGGGACAAGGTGAAGGATACCCTCACCCCGGGCAGCCACGGCTCCACCTTCGGCGGCAACCCCGTGTGCGCGGCGGCGGCGCTGGCCGTGCAGAACCAGCTGACGGACGAACTGCTGGCCGACGTGAAGCGAAAGGGTAAATATATCGCGGCGGAGCTGAGCGAGCTGGAAAACGTGAAAAGCGTCTCCGGCCGCGGGCTGATGCTGGGCGTGGAGAGCGATAAAAATCCCAAGGAACTGGTGCAGGCGCTGCTGCAACGCGGCGTGGTGTGCCTGACCGCCAAGAACAAGCTGCGCCTGCTGCCCCCGCTGATTATTCCGTGGGACGCGCTGGAAGAGGCCGTGGACATTATCAAGGAGGAGCTTGCCAAATGAGCGAACCGATGAAACACCTGCTGAAGCTGGGCGACCTGTCCACCGAGCAGATCATGAGCATCCTGAACCTTGCCGACCAGCTGAAATACGAGCGCAAGCACGGCATCGCGCACCCCGTTCTCGCCGGCAAAACGCTGGGGATGATCTTCCAGAAATCCAGCACGCGCACGCGCGTATCCTTTGAAACGGGCATGTACCAGCTCGGCGGCAACGCGCTGTTCCTAAGCAGCCGCGATTTGCAGATCGGCCGCGGGGAGCCCGTGCAGGACACCGCGCGGGTACTGAGCCGCTATCTGGACGGCATCATGATCCGCACCTTCGCGCAGCAGGAAGTGGAAGACCTGGCCAGGTACGGCAGCATTCCCGTCATCAACGGGCTTACGGACTATGCGCACCCCTGCCAGGTGCTGGCCGATTTGATGACCATCCGGGAGCGCAAGGGCGGCTTCAAGGGCCTGAAACTCTGCTTCGTGGGCGACGGCAACAACATGGCCAACAGCCTGATCGTAGGCGGCATCAAAGTGGGCATGAACGTGTCCGTCGCCTGTCCGAAGGATTACCGACCGGACGCGGCCATCATGGCCTGGGCCAGGGAGAGCGGCCGGTTCGCAATCAGCGAGGATGTTCTGGCCATGGCCAACGACGCGGACGTGATCTACACCGACGTGTGGGCCAGCATGGGCGAAGAAGGCGAAATCGAGCAGCGCAAGAAGGCGTTTACCGGCTACCAGGTGAACGACGCCGTGATGGCCGTAGCCAAGCCGGACGCCATGGTGCAGCACTGCCTGCCCGCGCATCGCGGCGAGGAAATCACCGAGAAGGTGCTGGAAGCCCACGCGGACGAAATTTTCGAGGAAGCGGAAAACCGTCTGCACGCACAGAAAGCCGTGCTGGTGAAACTGATGAAATGAATTTCGCGCCTTCGGCGCGAGCAAAGGCATTCCGTTTGCTCTTGCATCCTTCGGAGCCCTTGTATAAGGGCTCCGTTTTCATTAAATGGGGGGAATTACGTCTGTGGACGTAAAAAACCGCATCCGCGGATGCGGGCTGGGGCTTTCCGCTCGCCCCTTTATACGGTTTAATCGTCGCGCATGGCATTGCCATGCCATACGCTCGTTAAACCGCTCACCTGCGGGTCGCTTTCGCCTTCGGCGAAGTGCCCACAGGGCACACGCTTTCCTCCGGTGCCTATCGGAATCGCCTTTTGCACGGCGGTCTACGCGCGAGGGGCCGCACTATGAGTACAGGACAGTCGTCCGCCG
>CAZCCZ010000076.1:0-6421 GCA_964497495.1 uncultured Oscillospiraceae bacterium | reverse complement strand
TTCGCAACGGTGCCCACCGGGCACACGCTTCCCTTCGGTGCCTTTGGTCGCGCCCGCAGGCGCGATCCCTGAATAAACAAAGAGAGCTATCAGCTAAAGAGCCACTCGAAAGGCACAGGGGGGGGAAGTGTGTGCCCCTGCCCGTGCCCACAGGCACGGTTTTCCCCCCTGCGCCCGCAGACGCAAATTTCCAAAGACAAAGGAAGAAACCCCTCCAACCCGGAAGAAGCTCCGCGAAATGCAGAAACAGCGGCCTGTTTCCGCCCGCGCGAAGTGCGGCACTCCATTATTAACTTTGCGTTTTATCCCTCCCCTATGATATGATAAGCTCATTCCAACAGCGGGGAAGGAGCGGAAAACATGAAGTTCGTCTCTTGGAACGTCAACGGTCTGCGCGCCTGCATGGGCAAGGGTTTCGCGGAGTATTTCGCGGCGGCGGACGCGGACGTTTTCTGCATACAGGAAACCAAGCTGCAGCCGGGGCAGATCGATTTCGCGCCGGATGGATACCACGCCTTCTGGAACAGCGCCGAGAAGAAGGGGTATTCCGGCACGGCGGCTTTCGCCAGGCGGGAGCCGATTCGGGTGCGGTACGATATGGGTATAGAAGAACATGACCACGAAGGCCGCGTGATCGACCTGGAATACGAGAACTTCCATCTGGTCACGGTCTACACGCCCAACAGCCAGCGCGGGCTCCTGCGGCTGGACTACCGCATGACGTGGGAAGACGCCTTCGCGGAGTACCTGATGAAGCTGGACGATCAGAAGCCGGTGATCGTCTGCGGGGACATGAACGTGGCGCACCGGGAGATCGACCTGAAACACCCGAAGGCTAACGAACAGAACGCGGGCTTTACCCCGCAGGAGCGCGGAAAGATGACCGATCTGCTGGGCCGCGGCTTCGTGGACAGCTTCCGCCGCCTGCACCCGGACGCGCGCGACCGCTACACCTGGTGGAGCTATATGATGAACAGCCGCGCCAAGAACGTGGGGTGGCGCATCGACTACTTTTTAGTGAGTGAACGCCTCGCGCCCAAAATCGTCAGCGCGGAGATCGACGATCAGGTGCAGGGCAGCGACCACTGCCCCGTGCTGCTTGAAATAGACCTGTAAGGAAACAATTGAGGTGAAACCATGAAATATCTCTTCGCATCCGACCTTCACGGTTCCCGTACCGCCGCCGAAGCGGTGCTGGCCCGTATGGCCGTGGAAAAGGCCGATCGGCTGATCCTGCTGGGCGACCTGCTGTATCACGGCCCGCGCAACGACCTGCCGGAAGCCTACGAACCTAAAGCCGTGTTCGCGCTTTTCAACGCCATGCCGGTCAAACCTCTGGCCGTCCGCGGTAACTGCGACGCGGAGATCGACCAGACGGTACTGGACTTTCCCATCATGGCGGATTATATGATTTTACCGCTCGTCAACGGTTCCGCCGCGTTCATCACCCACGGACACCTGTTCAATCTGGCGACCCGCCCGCCGTACGCGCCGGGGGACGTGCTGATTCACGGGCATACGCACGTGCACGCGGTGGAAACGTCGGACGGTCTTACCTACATCAACCCCGGTTCCGCCGCGCTGCCCAAAGAAGGCCAGCCCAAGAGCTATATGACGCTGGACTGGGATAACGGTCTGTTCGAGATCAAGGCGTTCGACGGAAGCGTGCTGACGCGTTATCAAATCGCGGAGGGCAGGGCATGAGCCTGGAAGAGCTGCGTGCCCTGTTCCGGAAGGACGCTTTCGCCACGGAAGTTTGCGGCATCCGGATCGACGGGCTCACCCCGAACGGCGCGCGGCTGAGCATGCCGGTGACCGAAAAGCATATGAATTCCAACGGCGTCGTACAGGGCGGCGCGATTTACACCCTGTGCGACACCGCATTCGCCGTTGCCGCCAACCGGGGCGACCGGCTCACGGTCAGCCGCAGCGCGGACATCACCTACGTGAAGCCCGGCAAAGGCCCGCAGCTGTACGCGGAAGCCGAACTGCTTTCCAGCGGGAAAAGCACCTGCCTGTGCCGCGTATCCGTATACGACGAGGCGCACGCGTTGGTTGCATACATGACGGGCAACGGTTTCGTCGTCGCGAAAGAATAAGGAAACGAACGCCTTCCCAGCCTCCCATCGGCCGGAAGGCGTTTTGTATCCAAAATACAAAAAGAGAACACAAGCGTGAAAAAGTGTCGTGTCGGCTTGAAATGCCTATGTTTCAACACTTTTCACCCACGGCGCGGGCCCGCGCGCGCCTGATCCGTCCGTGTTGCCGGCGGCCGCTATTCCCCGTTTCCCGGAACTATGGTATTGTAAACGCAAGGGTTGCGGAACGCACCGTGTAAAAAACAGGATAGGAGACAGGGAACCATGTTTACAGCGGCTACCGGAATTATACTGTCAATTCTAATCTACCTCGCGGGCATGTTGGCAATCGGGTTCTGGATGCAGAAAAAGAACGAAACCAGCGACGACTTTTACCTGGGCGGCCGGAGGCTCGGCCCGCTGGTGACGGCCATGAGCGCCGAAGCATCGGACATGAGCGGCTGGCTACTGATGGGGTTGCCGGGCGTAGCCTACCTGACCGGTCTGGCGGAGGCCAGCTGGACGGCCATCGGCCTGGCCGTCGGCACCTACCTCAACTGGCTGTTCGTCGCCAGGCGCATCCGCCGTTACTCCGAGGTGTGCGGCAACGCCATCACCATTCCGGATTTCTTCGCCAACCGGTACCACGCGAAAAGCAAGGCGCTGCTGTCCGTGTCGGCGCTGATCATCGTGATTTTCTTCATCCCCTACACGGCTTCCGGTTTTGCGGCCTGCGGCAAGCTGTTCAGCAGCCTGTTCGGTTCGGATTACCTGATCGCCATGCTTATCAGCGCGGCCGTCATCGTAGCCTATACGACGCTGGGCGGCTTTCTGGCCGCCAGCACCACCGACCTCGTGCAGTCCATCGTCATGACCGCGGCGCTGCTCATCGTGCTCGTGTTCGGCGTACATTCCGCCGGCGGCGTGGACGCCGTGATTAGCAACGCGAAGGCGCTGCCCGGGTACCTGAGCCTGTCCGCGTCCTACAACGTAGGCACCGGTGCCACGGGCGAGTACGGCTTCCTGACCGTCGTATCCACGCTGGCCTGGGGCCTAGGGTACTTCGGCATGCCGCACATCCTGCTCCGCTTCATGGCCATCCGGCAGGAACGCAAGCTGGTGCTCTCCCGCCGCGTCGCCACCGTATGGGTGGTCATCTCGCTGGCCGTGGCCACGCTGATCGGCGTTATCGGCTTCGGCATGACGGGTGCGGGAAAAATCAACCTGCTGGAAGGTTCCTCCAGCGAAACCATCATCATCAAGATCGCCCAGCTGCTGAGCACCCACGGCTTCTTCTTCGCGCTGGTCGCGGGCGTCGTGCTTGCGGGGATTCTGGCCAGCACCATGTCCACCGCGGATTCGCAGTTGCTGGCGGCGGCGTCCTCCGTATCCCGCAACCTGCTGGAGGAGGCGTTCGGCATCAAGCTCTCCGCCAAGAAGGGGATCCTTGTGGCCCGGCTTACGGTGCTGGCCATTTCCGTCATCGGCGTCCTGATCGCCCTGAACCCGGATAGTTCCGTATTCCGAATCGTATCCTTCGCGTGGGCGGGTTTCGGCGCCGCGTTCGGCCCCGTGGTGCTGCTGGCGCTGTTCTGGCGGCGCAGTAACCAGTGGGGCGCGCTGTGCGGGATGCTGGGCGGCACGGCAATGGTGTTCGCCTGGAAGTTCCTCCTGAAGCCCATGGGCGGCGCGTGGGGTATTTACGAGCTGCTGCCCGCCTTCCTTTTCGCCATCATCGTCAACGTGGTCGTCAGCCTGTGCACCAAGGCGCCCGAGCAAACGGTGCTGGATGAGTTCGACAGCGTCGCTTCCGGGAAAACGCTGGCGTCCGAGCCGTAACGCTTATTCGGCGGCTCCGCGTAAAGAGCCTCCGGCGCGTACGCGCCGGAGGCTCTTTGGTTGTTCAGGGTTCGCTATTACGCCATTTTCAGGCGATACCCGCATTTATATACCGTCTCGATGCGTTCCACGCCCAGTTTCTTGCGCAGGCGCTGCACGTGTACGTCCACCGTGCGCGTCTCCCCCATGCTCTGGTATCCCCACGCCTTGCGCAGCAACTGTTCGCGGCTGATCGGCATATCCGGGTTTTCCATCAGCGCCAGCAACAACGCATATTCTTGCGCGGTCAGTTCCACCCGTTCGCCGTCCAGCAACGCTACGCGCTCCGCCTCGTTGAGCGTCAGCTCCCGCAAAGGCTCCGCGTGACCCAGCAGCGCGCGCACTTTCAGAACCGCCGTTTTAGGCGAGAAGGGAAGCATCAGCACGTCGCTCTGCCCGCGGTACAGCGCGCGCAGGTGGGACATCATTTCTTTATCGGCAGTCAGGAACAGCACGGGATAGCCTACCGTCTGGATCAGATTGAACAGGGGACGGCAGACGGACCATTTGAGCCGCGCGTCCAAAACAACCAACGTCGGCTCGGCGAGGGGGGCGGGCAACCCGGTAAAAGCGCTGCAGTTCTGGACGGTGAAGCCCTCTTTCTGCATCACTTGAGAAAGCTTGCGGGTTACGCTTTCCTCAGTGCCATAAACGAGTATCCTTGCCATATGATCACCTCTCTTGTATTATGACGAACGAAAGTGACCGTTTGTTGCACGAAATGTAAACAATATATGTCCAAACTGGGAATAACGCGGGAGCCGGAAAGACGGCAGCCGTAAACTCAAGAGAATCCGACACGGATGGTAAAAAAGCATTGACAAAGAGCCAGGAATGCGTATAATAGTTTTCGCCGGTCTTGAAGAAAACCACGTGCCGGAAACCTGCACCATTAGCTCAGTTGGTAGAGCACCTGACTCTTAATCAGGGTGTCTAGGGTTCGAGTCCCTAATGGTGTACCAAATCGTCACCCTTGCATTGATACGATGCAAGGGTGATGTTTTCATATGGGTATACCTGAACCCGTTGAAACATAAGGGCTACGGGCGCTATTACAAAACGTTTGTTCTCCACGCAACGGCAGACAGAATCTACTAAATACTGGATTCCATGCGGTTGATTTTTAAGCACCATGATTAAAAACATCAAAATGTGGCTTACTATTATTTCATAGTATAATAAAAAAGAACCCGCCAAGCAAACCGTTTCTGCTTGACGGGTTAATCGCGTTATCCTTTCAGTTTCAGGGTTACGCCGCCTTTGAACCGAAAAACCATCTTCTCTTTGCTGTAGATCGTCACGGTTTCAATGGTCATTCGCCAAAGATGCTCATCGAATTCTTCCAGCAGATGCTGACGCTCTTCTACCATATCCAGAAAGGCGCCTAACTGTTCCCTGCGTACCTTTCGTTCACTGCGCTGCTTTTCAAGAGAAGCAATCTCCCGCTGTGCCGCCTCGTACCGTGCCTGCAGCGTAGTTTCTCTGCGGGAATATTCCTCCTGATCCATGGCTTTGTGCGCGTTCTCTGCAATCAGCCTGCGAAGGAGCTCCTCGACCACCTCGTGTTCTTCACGCTGCCGGGCCAGTTTGTCCTCAAGGGCCGCCGCATCGGTCAACTGGTCGATGATCTCCCGATATTCTCTTACAATATCTGCCTTGGAAGAAACCATCTGGTTCATCGCCTTCACGAAAGCCGCCTTGATCTCTTCCTCGGTCAAATGCGGAGTTGTGCAAATCCGCGCGTTCTTATATTTGCTGTTGCACTCCCAGACTGTATGGCGATAGGGATCATTCGAGTGCCACACCTTGCTGCCGTAGAAAGCGCCGCATTCGCCGCAGATGATGTGGCTGGAGAAACAATCGCCCCGACAGGTGTATTTACACTGCCTTCGGCGTTCCATCTCCATCTGGACTTCGTCAAACACCGCAGGCGTGATAATCGCCGGATGGCTGTTTTCCACGTAATACTGCGGTACCTCGCCCTCGTTGGGCTTCATCTTTTTTGTCAGGAAATCTATGCAGAAGGTTTTCTGGAGGATGGCGTCGCCCTTGTATTTCTCGTTCGTGAGAATACTGCGCACCGTGGAAGCTTGCCAGTTCGCTTTGCCTGCCGGGGTAGGTATTCCTTTGCGGGTAAAATGCTTGGCAATCGCAGAGGGTGTTTGCCCCTCGATAAACAGTCGGTAGATTAGCCGGACGATCTCCGCCTGCTCGGGTACGATGCAGGGTCTGCCGTCTTCACCTTTCTCATACCCCAAGAACTGTTTATAGGGCAGGGACACCTTGCCATCCGCAAAGCGCCTGCGCTGGCCCCAGGTAACGTTTTCCGAGATACTCCGACTCTCCTCCTGCGCAAGGCTGGACATGATCGTAATCAACAGCTCGCCCTTGCTGTCCAGCGTGTAGATATTCTCCTTTTCGAAGTAGACTTCTACGCCGTGCTTTTTCAGCGTGCGAACCGTAGA
>CAZCCZ010000075.1:0-7088 GCA_964497495.1 uncultured Oscillospiraceae bacterium | reverse complement strand
GGCGGTCTATCTCTTGTTTTCGGTTGCTTGCTTCCTTACCGTACATGAGCATTCGGGCGGGGCTTATCGTTGTATTCTATTGCCCGTTCGTATCGCCGAACCGCCGCCGTAACGGCGTTCTCGGGTTAAGACGGAGTTTCTTCCTTTGCTTTGTCGCCCGCTTCGTCCACGCCGTCCGGTTCCGGGCGGGTCCTCCGCCAGCGCGCCACCCGTTTCTTCACGGGTTCGGGCTCCGGTTTCAGGCCGCGAGCCACGTCGTCCGCTTCCAGCACCACTTTCAGCAGGTTCAGCAGCACTGGGCCGACGATCAGGCCCAGCACGCCCATCAGCTTGAACCCCGCGAACATTGAAACCATCGTCGCAAGCGGATACAGCCCCAGGTTCGCGCCCACGATACGCGGCTCGAAAATCTGCCGGATCAGCACCGTGCCGATATACATGAAGGCCATAAATATCCCCATCTGGACGTTGCCCAGAACAAACTCCAAAATACACCACGGAACCAGGAACAGCCCCGCGCCGATGACCGGCAAAGAGTCCATCAGCCCGATCAGCACGCCGAACAGCAGCCCGTAGCGCACCCCGTAAAGCACGAAGGACAGGGTAAGGAACGTCATGATGATCAGCGACACCGTGAGCTGGCTTTTCACCTGCCCGAACAGGGAGCGGAACAGGTTGCTTTTCAGCATCAGGCCGTGCTTCTGCATGTCCACGGGAAGGATGCGGCGGAAATACGCACCGATCTTCTCCCGGTCGGCCGTCATATAAAACGTGCCCATGATCGTCAGCACGACGCTCAGCAGGACGCCGGGGATGGAGGTCGCCGCGTTGACCGCTCCGCGGGAAAGCGAGGCGGACAGCGTACCCGCCATAGATACCGCCGAATCACCCAGCGAGGAGATGCTCTTGTTCAGCACGTCCATCGCCGACGCGGGCAGAATATCGGAATACTGCTGGTATACGCCGCGCAGGTAAGGCACGGCGGTATCCCCGAGCCAGCTTACGAAGTTCGGAACCGAGCGGGCCAGCGATACCGCTTCCCGGACCAGCCTTTGGGACAGGAAAAACAGTCCTACGCCCAGTATGCCGAACAGCAGGATCATCCCGACCAGCGTCACCAGCCAGTAAGGCAGGCGCAGGCCTTTCAGCCGCCGGTTGCAGAACCGTACCAGCGGGGTGAGCATCATGGAAAACAGCGCCGCCAGCAGAAAAGGCCAGCATAACGGCACAAGAATCACGAACAGCCAGGTCAGCAGCAGCGTCGCGGCGACCAGCCACGCCTTGCGCGGCAGACCGTTCATACGCTGGTTCCATTGGCTCAGTCGTTCCAGCAGGTTTGTCATGGCGTGTCGCCTCCGCGCGCCCGGTACGGGCGCGCCTGCAGGGTCGTTGGGGGCGGTGCGGAAACGGGCTGGCTACCGCGGCGGTATCCCTTCGGGGAAACGCGGGCGTTCAACCGGCGTTCGCGGGGATGATGACCACTTCCACGCCGGCATCGCCGTCCGTGGGCGCGGCCGTGACGGTCGTGGGTTTAACGTCCGTTTCAACGGGTGCCGCGTTCGCTTCAGCGGGTTCGGTGCCCGTTTCAACGGGTGCCGTGTTCGTTTCAACGGGTTCAACACCCGTGTCAACGGGACTTACGCCCGCCTCGATGGCTTGCGCGTCGGCCTCGTGCTGTGCGATACGGCGGTCGTATTCCGCCTGCGTAATCACGCCGCGGTCCAGGTTCATCTTGTCGATTTCACTCTTGCGTTTGGCCGGCGTGCAGCTGGGGCAAGGCGTCAGCTTCTTGAATACGCCGGTGTCCAGTTCGGAGTAGGGAAACGCCGTAAGCGGCAGGTACTTGTCCCGTACAGCCGCGCAATTGGCGTACGAATGGTAGTTTTGTCCGCCGTCGGGGTTGTAGTACAGCAGCGTGTCGTCCGCCGGGTAGGGGATTTCGCGCCCCGCGTCGTCCCATACGAGGATCTTGGTGTTGCGCTTCAAATTGTTCCAAAGCCAGGTCTGGTCCAGCCCGTCCTCGTTGGGCAGCCTCGCCACGCGAATGCAACCGTGACTGGCCTTCTGGCCCAACTGGGATTCCCACTTGGTATAGCGCTTGGTGCCGTCCGCCAGAATGTTGCAGGGCACCTCGTGGATCTTGTCCCCGTTGTTGTAGCGGATCGCCATGTCGCAGTACATGCCTTCGCTGTCGAAGCCGCCGCTCCAGCTGATGGCGATGTATTCGCCCGCGGACGTTTCATTATAAGGCTGCTCGTCGTTGGGCAGTCCCGTGGAGACCGCGCAGGAACTGAAATACTTCCCGTCGATGAACACGTACAGCCGCTGGGTCAGCTTATCCACGATGACGCCGTAATGTTCGTTGGGCGTGACGGTTTTCAACAGCTTCGTCTTGACGTACCCGCGGATGATGCGGTTATAATAGTCGACGCCCTCGATCAGCGTCCAGCCGTTCTCGTCGTCCCCCAGCACGTGCACGCCCGCGGACGCGCCGTTAATAAAGCCGCCCAGCTTGTCGTTGTTCACCTTTTCGCCGCCGGGGGTCTTGAGCGGGTAGACCATCTCTACCTCCCCCACGTTCAGCACGGTGATGGGCTGCATCAGCAGCTTCCAGCAGGCGTCCGCGTCGGTGATGTCGTAAGCGAAATCCTCGCCGAACCAGTCCGCTCCCGTCCGGTAGCCCTCCAGCCACTCGGCGACCGTTTTGGCCGAGGCTTCCGTGCCCGGAAGGATCGAAAGACCCAGCGCCAGCACGGCGGCCGCCAGCAGGGATGCGAAACGTCTGAGCGTGGCCGTTACCTTCATGCGTACCTCCTTGTTGTCCGTCCGCCCCGAAAACGCGTACGGTGGGTGCTTGCGCCCGGCCGGCGGGGAGCGGCGTCAGTTCGTCTTCCGGCTGTCCTTTTCCCGCAGTTCCACACGGCGGATTTTGCCGCTGATGGTCTTGGGCAACTCGGTTACGAACTCGATAATGCGCGGATATTTATACGGCGCGGTGGTGTGCTTCACGTGTTCCTGAAGCTCCTTTTTCAGCGCGTCCCCCGACGTGTAGCCGGGCTTGAGCACGATGGTCGCCTTTACCACCAGCCCGCGCAGGCCCTCCGGGTCCGGCGCGGCCGTGATGGCGGTTTCCAGCACTGCCGGGTGCTCCAGCAGCGCGCTTTCCACCTCGAACGGCCCGATGCGGTATCCGCTGGATTTGATCACGTCGTCCGCGCGCCCCACGTACCAGTAGTAACCCCATTCGTCGCGCCACGCGGTATCCCCGGTGTGGTACAGGCCGTTGTCCCAGACGGTTTTGGTGAGCTCGGGGTTCCCGTAGTATCCGGTGAACATGCCGATGGGCGCCTCGCCCTCCGTGCGCACCACGATCTCCCCCGTTACGCCCGCGGGGCAGGAGTTCCCGTCCTCGTCCACGACGTCCACGTTGAAGATCGGGCTGGGTTTGCCCATGCTGCCGGGGCATACCCGCATGAACGGGAAGGTCGCCAGCGTCACCACCAGTTCCGTCTGCCCGAAAGCCTCCAGCAACGGGATGTTCGTGCGCCTCACCCATTCGGCGGCCATATCGGGGTTCAGGGGTTCGCCCGCGATGGAGCAGTGCTTGAGCGCGCTCAGGTCATAGTTGGCGAAATCTTCCTGCAAAATGTAGCGGTACATGGTGGGCGGCGCGCAGAACGTGGTGACGCGGTGTTCGCTCATCATGCGCAGAACGTCCTTGGGAATGAAGCGCTCGAAATCATATACGAACACGGCGCTGCCGGTGAGCCACTGCCCGTACAGCTTTCCCCACACGCTCTTGGCCCAGCCGGTTTCGCTGATGGTAAAGTGCAGTCCGCCGTCGATGCACTGCTGCCAGAACAGGCTGGTCACGATGTGCGCCAGCGGGTAATAATAATCGTGCACGACCATCTTGGGCATGCCGGTGGTGCCGCTGGTAAAGTAAAGGAGCATCGAATCCATGTTTTGCGGGTAGGCCGCGCCCTCCGGCTTGTTCCATACGGGCGAAGCTTTCGCCAGCTCTTTTTCGTAGCTTAGGAAACCTTCGCGCTCGCCCTGCAGCACCATCAGGGTCGTCAGCGTTTCGCACTTCTTTCGCGCGTGCGTCGCGGCTTCCAGCACCGCGCCGTCCTTGTGGCTGATGACCGCGGCCTTGATGCCCGCGGCGTCCACGCGGTAGACGATATCCTTCTCGGTCAGCAGGTGGGTGGCGGGCACGGCGATGGCGCCGATCTTGTGCAACGCCATGATGATGGGCCAGAACTGCAGGTGGCGGCGCAGGATCAACAATATCTTGTCGCCCTTGCGGATACCCGCGGCGGCAAACAGGTTGGCTGCGCGGTCGCTTTCCTCTTTGAGCATCCCGAAAGTATAACGCACGCAGGCGCCGCTTTCATCCGTCCATAAAACGGCGGTGCGGTCGGGCTCCTGCGCGGCGATACGGTCGGCCACGTCGTAGGCGAAGTTAAAGCTGGCGGGCCGGCGGATATGGAAGCGCTTGTTGAAATCATCGTAGGTCGCGTACTGCACAGGGCAATCCAGATAGTCCAGATACGGCGGTTTCATCATGCTTTGGCTCCTTCCTTGATGACGACGGCGATGAAGCGGCAATCGCCCTCCAGCGCGTACATCACATGAGGAAGGGAACTGTCGTAGTAGACGCTGTCCCCCGTCTTGAGGTAAAGCTCGTTTCCGCCCAGAATGATTTTCAGCTGGCCATCCAGCACGTAGTCGAACTCTTGCCCCTCGTGGCTGTGCGCCTGCTTTTCCGCGCCGGGCTTGTCCTCCGCCACGGTGACGATGAAAGGTTCGGCCAACTTATCCCGGAAGTTATAGGCCAGATGATGGTACTCGTACTGCTCGCGGCGGTTAAATTTGAGGCCCTGCCCCGCGCGCGTCAGGATATAGCCGTGCAGCTTGGGACTTTCGCCGGTCAGCAGGTCGCTGATGTCCACGCCCAGCGCCTCGGCGATGTTGAACAGATGCGAAAAACTGAAATCCCGCGTGCCCGTTTCGTAGGCCGCGTATTCCTCGGGGCTGATGCCCGTCTTTTCCGCCACTTCCCCGGCAGTGAGGCCCGCGATATCCCGCAGGTCTTTAATCCTCAGGGCGATCAGCGCCAGTTGTTCCGCATTGTCCGCCATGCCGGACGCCTCCAATCTCTTTTGCGGCCTTACGTCGCAACGCTTGTAGCATACCATGGCAAACGCAGGCGTGTCAAGGCGCGCAGGGCCGTTCGGGGGGTCGCCGGCAGTACCGTCCCGCGCCGCTTTTCCTTGCCGCGCCTCCCTTTTCGCACGGTATCCGCCGCGTTCCCGCGGTACGCAGGAGCGGAAATGTAAAATCTGCGCCGAGGCGCCGTATGCACAGGGGCGTATTCCATCCGGCCCGGGCAGGAACCCCGGCGGTCTTCCCTATCCGTTCGCGGATAAAAAGCGGGCCTGCATCCGTTCGATAGATGATGATGATCGAAAAGAGGCCGGTTTACATGATAAGAATCTGGAGAGGAATTTGGACGCTTTTGCTTGTGCTTTCCGTGCTGGCGGCCCCGGTGGCGGGCATGGCGGCCGAAGCGTGCCCGACGCCCTCGCCTTGCGTCGATATCGACCGGGCCCAAGCGGAAGGCGTAAGGAACACGGAGCAGTGGGAGCGGACGTACGGCCCGCATGAACTGTGGGACTACCAAACCAACGCGCTGTACGCCGCCGCGTTCGGCACCGCAGCGGGCGGCTACAACCCGTCCTGGCTGCCCGTAACGCCGCCGGCCGACGCGATTGCCTTTGCGAACGCCGTTTCCATCGCCCGCAAACTGCTTTCCGTACAGGACGGCCGGCTGACGGACACCTGTCTCAACGCGCTGACGGTGGCATCGTCCTACATCGTCACGGATACGGAGGGCCTGTACGTCTCCCCGCAGGGCGCCTGGGATATTGAATTCTGGGACGCCGGAGCGATGAAACGGATCGGCTACGTTTACGTGGACGGGCATACCGGCGACGGCCTGCTGCTGGTGGTTTCCCTGGATCAGCGCGACCCGTACGACGAGGAAGGCCTGGTCGTGATCGAAAGTCCGCGCGCACGGTAACGCCCCGCTTCCGTCCGGCCCAGGCTTTCGGAAGGGCGCGAAACATTGACATTCCGTCCGGTCTTGAAGTATCATAGGTGGGCTCGGTGCATCCGTTTTTCCATCCGTGCGTGTCGTACGCATCAGGGTTCGCCCCGCCCGTCCGGCGTTGCGCCGGCAAAGCGGCAAAGGAGAATTGGCGATGTCGGCGCTCAAGCAGAAAATCAAGGACCGTTCCGTCACGCTGGGCGTGGTGGGGTTAGGATACGTGGGGCTGCCGCTGGCGGTGGAAAAGGCCAAGGCCGGTTTTTCGGTCATCGGCTTCGACGTGCAGAAGGAAAAAGTGGATATGGTCAACCGCGGCCACAACTATATCGGCGACGTGGTCAACCACGATCTGGAAGAGATCGTAAGAAGCGGTCGTTTGAAAGCGACGCTGGATTTCGCCGCCGTGGCCAGCTGCGACTGCGTGTGTATCGCCGTTCCCACGCCGCTGGACGAGCACCAGCAGCCGGACATCAGCTACGTGCGCAGTTCCGCCGAGAGCATCATGCCCTACGTACATAAAGATATGCTGATCGTGCTGGAATCCACCACCTATCCCGGCACCACCGAAGAATTACTGAAGCCCATTTTTGAAAAAAGCGGGCTGATCTGCGGCGTGGATTTTTACCTCGCCTTTTCGCCGGAGCGCGTAGACCCCGGCAACGCGGTTTACAAGACGCGCAACACCCCCAAAGTGGTGGGCGGCGTGACCCCGGAGTGCACGGACATCGCCGCCACGCTTTACGAGGCGGTGCTGGAAGCGCCGGTGCACCGCGTGTCCTGCCCGGCGGTGGCCGAAATGGAAAAGATTCTGGAAAACACCTACCGCAACGTGAACATCGGGCTTATCAACGAAATGGCGATCCTGTGCGACCGGATGAACATCAACATCTGGGAGGTTATCGAGGCGGCTAAGAGCAAGCCCTACGGCTTTCAGGCCTTCTACCCCGGCCCGGGCCTGGGCGGGCACTGCATCCCG
>CAZCCZ010000074.1:0-7314 GCA_964497495.1 uncultured Oscillospiraceae bacterium | reverse complement strand
GCAGGGGCTTTCCGCTCGCGCGGGGCGCAATATGCGCCCCTTTGGGGAAGGGATGGCGATCCCCTCCCCAACCTTCCCCGGGAAGGGACGCGCCTGCTGGCGCAGGGAATCGCACCTGCGGGTGCAACTAAAGGGCTTTCCGCTCGCCCTTTGGATACCTTCGGAATCGCCTTCTTACTCGGCGGTCAACACGCGAGGGGTCGCACTTTGAGTACAGGACAGTCGTCTGCCGCTACCTGCGGTCGCGCGACCGACAATCCTGTCCGTCTGTCGTGCGACCTCTCGCGCGCTCCGCCTGCTGGTATTCAGGCGACAGGCGAAATGATTATCTGGGTTGGCTTGTTTACCAACAGTTGCTAACGGAAACAGATTATACCTCAATACCAAATTTTCTTGCGATAAGCGAAATTCTCATCAGGGTTGGAGATACCTTCGAACGTTTAAAAGCCGGGGAGAGGTTTCACCCTCGCTTGCGCATTGTGGCTCAAGGGGCGCGGCGCTCCCTCGCAGGATGGACTGGACCGTATAACGCCGTGATAGCGTTGAAGCAGTGCAACAGCTTCACAACGCCGTCTCGGCGTTGTACATTTGCTGTACTCCGAGAGGAAGCCCGCGCCCCTATTACAGCACAAGCGCCGAAGGGTGCAGGGGCGAGCGGAAAGCCCCTGCTGCGCCCGCAGGCGCGATTCTTAAACAAGCATGGGGCACAATAGCCAAAAGAGCCGCCCGAAGAGCGCCGGAGGGAAGCGCGTGCCTTTGCTGCGTCCGCAGACGCAAACCATAATAATACGTAAAATCAAGCGGTTAAAAGCCGGAAGCACGGCCTACGCAGCAGACTCGCAAAGGACGGCCGTCCTTTGCCCGCGCCTGCGGCGCGGAACTCATTTGAAATAAGGCTCCGGATGCACCAGATGCTCCTCCTCGGGGTTGATCTTTCCCAGGCCGGGGTCGTAGAGCATGATGGCGCGTTGGATGGCGAAATGGCCGAACCGGTCGCGGATGTCGTCGATGGTCTGCTCCAGAATCTGCCGCTTCTGGCGGGCCGCGTCCTCGGGAAGAAAGGAAAGCTGCATCAGCGCCCCGGCGGGGGAGAGGCCGCTGACGCTCACGCCCATGGAGCGCAGCGGCGCGCCCTCCTGCCAGTTGGCCTGAAGCAGGGCGTAACAGGTTTCGAAAAGGTCGAAGCTGCAATCGGTATCGAAGGAGAGCTTCTGTTGGCGCTGGTACCAGTCCAGCGTGGCGTTGCGCAGGGAAAGCTGCACCACGCGGCCCGTGACGCGGTGCTTGCGCATACGGGAGGCTACGCTTTCGCACAGGCCGTACAGCGTGATGCGCGCGTCGTGGAGGGTTACGATGTCGTGCGCGGCGGTGATGGAGTTGCCGACGCTCTTCATTTTGGGCTGCGTGTCCTCGGCGATGACCGAAGCCGCGTCGTCCCCGCGGGCGAAACCGCTGAGCATCAGGCCGGTCTTGCCGAACACCGCGCGCAGCACGCCCGGCTCCACCGCCGCAAGCTGGCCCACCGTAAAAATGCCGATGGCGTGCAGCTTCTGCGTGGTCGAGCGGCCGATGAACAGCAGGCTGTCCACCGGCAGGGGGTCCAGCACCGTGCGGCGGTTTTCCGCGCAGACCAAGCTGACGCCGTCCGGCTTTTTCAGGTCGCTGCCCAGCTTGGCGAACACGCGGTTGTCGCCCACGCCCACGCTGAGCGTAAGCCCCGTTTCCTCCCGCACGGTGTGGCGCAGGTGGTTGGCGATCCGGAGCCCGTCGTCCAGCCCTACGCGGGGGCCGCTGACGTCCAGCCAGGCCTCGTCCACGCCGAAGGGCTGCACGCGGTTGGTGTAGCGCGCGAAGATCCGCCGCACGATGCCGCTGTACCGCAGCACTTCTTCCAGGTCGGGCGCCACGGTCCTCAAATCCGGGCACGTCTGGCGCGCCTGCCATACGGCCTGCCCCGTGATAACCCCGCGGCGCTTGGCGGGCATGTTTTTGGCCAGCACGATGCCGTGCCGGAGTGTGGGGTCGCCGCAGACGGCCAGCGGCAGTTCCCGCCACTCGGGGTGCCCCAGGCAGGCGACCGAAGCGTAAAAACTGTTCAAATCGGCGTGGAGCACAACCTTGCCCATCAAAACGCCCCCAAGGAAATAGAACTTGTGTTCGCCTTTATTATACAAACAAATGTTCGTAATTACAACTACAAGATGTGGGAATGTATGTTCGCATTCCCACAAGCGGCGGGGGATTCCGTGCGCCGCGGAAGGGCGAACGGCTACCGCGCCGCGTACGGATATGATATAATGGCTCCGAAACACGGCAGGTAAACGCGGCGCTTTCCGCTTTCGCGCGTTGTTCGCGCCCGAAGGCGGCCCGGTGCCGCCCGCCCCTGCCCGAAGGAGCAGACATGAAAATCCGTTTGAAAGTTTTAAAAAACGAGCGCCTGACGGCGTACGGACAAATTGTGCTGGGGTGCGTGCTGGCCGCGATGGCGTACCCCATGTTTCTGGTTCCCAACGCCATCGCGCCCGGCGGCCTCACGGGCCTTGCGACGATTCTCAACTATCTGTTCGGCACCCCGGTGGGCACCGTGAGCCTGCTGCTCAACATCCCGCTGTTTCTGATAGGGTACCGGGCCATGGGGCGCGTGTTCGCGTTCCGCTCGCTGATCGCCACGATCCTGTTTTCCCTGCTGATCGACTTGCTGCCCTTTGCGGCTGTGACGGACGACATGCTGCTGGGTTCGCTGTTCGGCGGCGTGCTGATGGGCCTCGGGCTGGGGTTGATTCTGCGCGGGGGCGCTACCACGGGCGGCAGCGACATGGTGGCGCGGATGGTGCACACGCGGTTCCAGCACATTTCGGTGGGAGCGTTTTTATTTTTCATCGACTTCTGCGTGGTGCTTACCGCTGGCTTCTTTATCCGCGCGGAGTCCGCGCTGTACGCGTTCATCAGCATTTTCGTGGGCGCGCGCGTGATCGACGTCGTGGTGCAGGGCCTGGAGCGGCAGAAGGCCTGCTATATCATCACCGCCCATACGGACACGGTGAAAGCGAAGCTGATGCGGGAGCTGGGGCGCGGGCTGACCGTGTTCAGCGCCCGTGGCGGTTTCCGCGGCGAGGACAGGCCCGTGATTCTCTGTATCGTCGGCGCCCAGGAACTGATGCGCCTGAAAAACGTCGTGCGGCAGGAGGACGAGCGGGCGTTCGTGTTCATCACCGACGCGTACGAGGTGTTGGGCGAAGGCTTCCGCAATCTGAGGGACAGGGACGGCCAGCCCTGACGGCACGCGCGGAGCGTTCCGGCGGAGTTGCAGCCCGCGCCGGGAAGGCGTTTGTTCCGGGCTTGTGCGGACGGCTGTCCGTACTTTTTTTCGCCTCCGTAATTGTTTTCAAACGTTTTTCATGGTATGATATCACTAATCGCGGGTTGCCTGTCCTTGCGCTGAAATGTCCGGGGCAGACCGTACAAGGGAGAGAAACCTATGGAACCCAAATATCAGTTTGTGGCGGAAAGCCTCAGACGGGACATTGCGGCCGGACAATACAAGGACGGAGACGCGCTGCTGACCGAAGCGGAACTGAAACTGAAGTTCGGGGTCAGCAGGCAGACCGTTCGGCAGGCGATCTCGCTGCTGGAAACCGACGGGCTGGTGATCCGCCGCCGCGGCAGCGGCACCTACGTAAGCCACGGGGCGCGCAAGCACGGCGGGGTGCTCAGCGTCGGCGTCATCACCACGTACATTACGGACTATATCTTTCCCAGCATCGTGCGCGGCGTGGAAAGCGCGCTGTCCGCGGAAAGCTGCATCATGAGCCTTTCGGCCACCTACAACCGCACCGACCACGAACGCTCCCTCTTGCAACGCATTCTGGAAACCCCGCCGGATGGGCTGATCGTGGAGGGCACCAAAACGGCGCTGCCCAACCCGAACATCTCCCTGTACGAGCGGCTTTGGGAACGCAACATTCCAGTGGTGTTCATCAACGGTTTCTACCCCCAGCTGCCCAACGCCGTGTATGTGGTGACCGACGACCTGAAAGGCGGCCGGATGGCGGCGGGTTATCTGGCGGATAAGGGGTTTACCCACATCGGCGGCCTGTTTAAAAGCGACGACATGCAGGGACACCTGCGTTACCAGGGCTTTTCCGCCGAATTACAGGACCGCGGCCTGCGCGTGCGGGACTCGGCCGTATGCTGGTTCACCACCGAAAGCAAGCGCCGGTTCCTGCGGGACGAGACTTGCGCGGATTTCATCCACAGCCTGGAAACCGACGTGGAAGCGGTGGTCTGCTACAACGACGAGATCGCGTTGGAACTGCTGGAGGTGCTCAGCGAAAGGCACATTTCCGTGCCGAAGGACGTTTCCATCATCAGCTTCGACAACAGCGCCTACGCCGCCATTTGCCACCCGAAACTGACCTCGCTGGCTCACCCCAAGGACGAGTTCGGCCGCGTAGCCGCCGAGAAATTGCTGCGGATGATCGCCGGGCACAAGGAAACGAGCGCCGTGCTGCCCTGGAAGGTAATCGAGCGCAACAGCGTGCGCTGACGGCCACCTGGCTTACGCGGAACCGAAAACGGCAATATTCAGGCGGGACGTTTGAAAAAACAGAATAGCCCGCCTCTTTTTCAGAAAATAACAGCCGGTTTCGGCTTGCCACGGAAGCGCTTTTATGCTAAGATCAACCTGGTATTAGTACGTACAACTGAAAGAGTTCGCCGTAGCGATGAAGGAGGATGTTCATGAAATACGCCGTCGGGGTCGATTACGGCACGCTGAGCGGCCGCGCCGTTCTGGTAGAGGTGGGCACGGGGAAGGAAGTCGCATCTTCCGTATACGAATACCCGCATGCGGTGATGGATACCAAACTGCCCTGCGGCAAGAAGCTGGGGCAGGACTGGGCGTTGCAGTTCCCGCAGGACTACGTGGACGTGCTTACCCACGCCGTTCCCGAAGTGATGAAGCAGTCCGGCGTAAGCCCGGAAGACGTGATCGGCATCGGCACGGACTTTACCGCCTGTACGGTGCTGCCCGTGAAAAACGACGGCACGCCGCTGTGCGACCTACGGGAATTCGCGGAAAATCCGCACGCCTACGTAAAGCTGTGGAAGCACCACGCCGCGCAGGACAAGGCGAACAAACTGAACGAGATCGCCGCGGCCCGCAAGGAGAAGTGGCTGAAAAACTACGGCGGTAAGATCAGCAGCGAATGGCTATTCCCCAAACTGTGGCAGATTCTGGACGAAGCGCCCGAAGTGTACGCGGCGATGGATCACTTCGTGGAGGCTGCGGACTGGATCGTATGGCAGCTTACGGGTGTGCAGACGCGCAATTCCTGCTGCGCGGGCTACAAGGCTATGTACAATAAATCCACGGGATACCCGGACAAGGCCTTCTTCAGGGCGCTGGATCCGCGTATGGAAAACGTGATCGCGGAGAAACTTTCCTGCCCTGTGACGCCGCTGGGGCGCAAGGCGGGCGGGCTGACTCCCGAAATGGCGAGAAAGTTGGGCCTTAAGCCCGGCACCGCCGTATCCATCGGCAACGTGGAC
Organism: uncultured Oscillospiraceae bacterium; assembly: GCA_964497495.1. Lineage (GTDB taxonomy): Bacteria > Bacillota > Clostridia > Christensenellales > Aristaeellaceae > CAXXOK01. The sequence goes on along the minus strand of CAZCCZ010000074.1, from coordinate 1,764 downwards.
GCGCACGTGTGCGTGCCCGCCGTGGGCATCGATTCGACCGGCAAGATGCTGGCCATCATCGGCACCTCCACCTGCCACATGCTGCTGGACACGAAAGAAGTGCAGGTGCCCGGCATGTGTGGCGTGGTACAGGACGGCATCATGCCGGGCTTCGCGGGCTACGAAGCGGGCCAGAGCTGCGTGGGCGATCACTTTGCCTGGTTCGCGGACAACTGCTGCCCGGCCGCTTACCGTGACGCGGCCGAGGCGAAGGTCCTGAACGTGCAGCAGTACCTGACGGAGCTGGCCGCCGCGCAGAAAGTGGGCGAGCACGGGCTGGTGGCGCTGGACTGGTGGAACGGCAACCGCAGCGTGCTGGTGGACGTGGACCTGACCGGCATGATGCTGGGCATGACCCTGCAAACCAAACCGGAGGATATGTACCGTGCGCTGATCGAGGCTACGGCCTACGGCACGCGCATGATCATCGAGAACTACCGCGAGCACGGCGTGGCGGTGGAAGCCTTCTACGCCAGCGGCGGAATCAGCCAGAAGAACCCGCTGATGATGCAGATCTACGCCGACGTGCTGAACATGGACGTTAAGATCGCGGGAACAGCGCAGGGCCCGGCGCTGGGCAGCGCCATCTTCGCGGCCGTGGCGGCGGGCAAGGCCGCGGGCGGCTACGACGACGTGTTCGCCGCCGCTCGGGACATGGGGCAGGTGAAGAACCTGGCCTACCACCCCGTGAAAGAGAATGCGAAGATGTACGATAAACTATTCGCCGAATACCGCGTCCTGCACGATTATTTCGGCCGCGGGGCCAACGACGTGATGAAGCGGTTGAAAGCCGTGAAAGCGGAGATCTAAACCAAGTTTGGGCGTAAAACGGCGGGCCGGGCCCGCCGTTTCCGCCGCCGGGAGGAAAAAACAATGCTGGAAGCGTTGAAAGAAACCGTATACAAGGCCAATATGCTCCTGCCCGCACATCAACTGGTTACGTTCACGTGGGGCAACGTATCGGGCGTGGACCGGGAGAAGGGGCTGTTCGTCATCAAGCCCTCGGGCGTGCCTTACGAGGAGCTTACGCCGGACGACATGGTGGTAATGGATTTACAGGGAAACAAAGTGGAGGGTAAGCTGAACCCCTCCAGCGACACGCCCACCCACATGGAACTGTACAACCGGTTTCCGGACGTGGGCGGCATCGTGCATACGCACAGCCGCTGGGCCACGATCTGGGCGCAGGCGGGGCGGGAGATTCCGCCCTACGGCACCACCCACGCGGACTACATCTACGGCCCCGTGCCGGTGACGCGCTCGCTGACCGAGGCCGAGGTGGAGCGCGCTTACGAGCTGGAAACGGGCAAGGTGATCGTAGCCCATTTCACGGAAAAGAACCTCGATCCCAGGGCCGTGCCCTGCGTGCTGGTGCGCAACCACGGGCCGTTCGCCTGGGGCAAGGACGCCATGGAAGCCGTGCACAACGCCGTAGTGCTGGAAGAAGTGGCCATGATGGCCTGGCACACCGAGGCCCTGCCGCTTTCCAAGACCCGCACGGATATGCCGAAATACCTGATCGAGAAGCATTACCAGCGGAAACACGGGCCGAACGCGTATTACGGCCAGAAGAAGTAAGGCTGCCTGAAGGCAGAATATCGCGGCGGTTTTGCTCGCCGCGGCGCAGTGGGAACCCCTTCCGGGCTGGGGGGTTCCCTTCTTCGTTTCCCTGAGATATGCGCCTGCGGGCGGAGGTGACACTGCATCTGCGGATGCAGGCAGGGG
>CAZCCZ010000073.1:0-7479 GCA_964497495.1 uncultured Oscillospiraceae bacterium | reverse complement strand
CTTCGGAAATCAGCTTGTCCCGCGTCAGCGCGATGCCGCGGTTGCGCACCAGATAGAAAAGCAGGTCGTATTCCTTAGGGGAAAGGTCCACGTCCGCGCCGTCGATCAACACCCTGCGCGCCGTAAAATCCACCGTCATGCCCTCGATCACGGCGGTCTGATGCTTTTCCTCCTCGGCGGCCGCGCCGCGCGCACGGCGCAGCACCGCGCCCACGCGCAGCATCAGCTCTTTGGGAGAGAACGGCTTGACCACGTAGTCGTCGATGCCGATCTCGAAACCGTGGATTTTATCGTACTCCTCGTCGCGCGCGGACAGCAGGATGATCGGCACGGCCGGATGGGTCTTGCGAATCTCCCGAGCGGCGGAGAAGCCGTCCAGCTCGGGCATCATGATGTCCAGAATGATCAGGTCGAAATCCGACGCGCGGGCGATTTCCACCGCCTGCATGCCGTTTTCCGCCTCGGCGTATTCGTACCCCTCGAAAACGGCGTACTTGGAGATCAGCTCGCGGATCTTCTGCTCGTCGTCTACGATCAACAGCTTCATGGCATTCCCTCGTTTCCTCGGCGCGGATATCTGCGTACAGTATACCAAACGGATGGGGAAAACTCAATTGATCGTCCTACTTCCCAAGAAAAGCCAGCAGGCCCAGCACGATGCCCGCTGCCAGCACCCATACGGTTATCGCAAACCGCCCGGAACCGTTGATATACAACGATACCACCTCCCGTAGGATTCGTACCACAGGAGTATGCCTCGCCCGCGTGAAGCGCGGATGAACGCGCCCTGAATTCTTTATGAATCCTTTCCGTTTGGCAACCGGGCGCGCGTATGCTATAATCAGTCAACCGACGGAAGGGGACGAAAGATCATGCAGGCACAGACGCTTTCCGGCAGGCGGTCGGCAACGCTTGCGGGGAACACGGACACCTCGTTTTTGAAGCTGGTCGCGCTGGTATTCATGATGATCGACCATCTGGGCGTGGCGGTCTTCGCGGGCGTGCCGGAAATGCGCATACTGGGCCGCATCGCCATGCCGCTATATGCGTGGTGCCTCGTGGTGGGGTGCGAGTACACGCACGATATCTTAAAGTATGCACTGAGGCTTCTGCTATTGGCGGTCGTTTCCCAGCCGGTCAACATGGCGGCGCTGGGCAACTCCTGGGGCAAGCTCAACATTCTGTTTCTGCTGTGCCTGGGAGTCGTGGCCATCGCGGGTATTCAAAAAAAGCGGTTCGGCAGCCAGATTTGGGTCCCGGTCCTCTGTTACGTCTTCCTGGGCTACATCAACGTGGACTACGGCTGGAAAGGGCTCACCTTCCTACTGCTTCTGTATGCCGCGCGCAACAGCCGCGGCGGGCTAACGTCGGTTTTCCTCGCCTTCGCCCTTTACTGGGGTACGTCCAGCACGCAGATCGCCGCTATCGCGGGCACGCCGCTGAGCTTCCTGGACTGGCCCGCGGCCGGGCCGGTGCTCAAGCCCTTCTTCCGTTTGCAGGCGATGATGTGGCTGGCGCTGCCCTTCCTGCTGGTACCCACCCGAACGGGCGTCCGGCTGCCCAAATGGCTGGGGTACGGTTTATATCCTTTGCACCTGCTGCTGATCGTTCTGCTTCGGCTGGCGATGGGGGAATCCCTCGCCGCGCTGTTATCGGTTTTTTAACAATCTGCAACCCGTGAATACAATTGCGGCGGCCGCTCGCCTGAAACACGGGCGGCCGCCGTTTGTTTACGTATTTTTCACTCCGGACCGATCATGGTTTTAACGTTTCTCTTCTATACTCATTACGACGAACGGAAACGAGACAACAACGAAAGAGAGGCGGATACCCCATGAACGAAGGTTTCAGGAGGATTACGGGCGTACTGGCAGCGGCGGCCCTGTTCTGCGCGGCGGTAATTCCCGCGGCGCTGGCGGACGAAGACGAGGCGAAGCTCCGGTTTCATGAAGACGGCACGTTCAAGATCATGCAAATGTCAGATTTCCAGGACTACGTGAGCGCCGACAAACCGGAAGTCAATCCAAAGAGCATCGCGCTGATGGACGCGGCGCTGGATACCGAAAAGCCGGACGTGGTCGTAATGACGGGCGACATGATCGGCGGAGACATGAACGCCGAGCAGCTGCAGGATTACATCGCCCAGATGGTTAAGCCCATGGAGGAACGGCAGATTCCGTGGCTGGTAACCTTCGGAAACCACGATGAGGACGCCGTCGCCGCGCTGGACGAGGGCTGGAACAAGATCAAGCAGCTGGAATACTACCGCAGCTTTACCGGCAACATCAACCGGCCGGGCATGAGCGGCGCGGAAAGCACGGACGCGAACGGCAAGAACACCTACGCGGTGGGCGATATGTACCAGCTGGTGTACGATAGCGAAGGCGTCAAGCCCCTGTACAACATCTGGGCGCTGGATTCCAACCGCTACGATTCAAGCGCGGCGGCCACCGGCGGCTACGACTGGGTACGTTTCGAGCAGGTGGAATGGTACTACAGCGCCTCCAAGGCGCTGGAAGCGGAGTACGGCAAGCTGAACTCCCTGATGTTCTACCACATCCCCACGCCCGAGTGGGCGGATATGGCGGCCAACGCCATGGGTTTCAAAGCGGCGGGCGACCGTTACGAGGTGGAATGCCCGGCAATCATCAACAGCGGCCTGTTCGCGGCGGCCCTTCAACGGGGCGACGTGCGCGGCATGTTCGTAGGCCACGACCATGTGAACGACTACGTCGGCGATTACTACGGCATCTACCTGGGGTACGACGCGAACGTGGGCTACCAGACCTACGGCCTGGGCGGCGACGACAACGACAGGTTGCGCGGCGTGCGCGTGTTCGAACTGAACCAAAACGACCTGACCACGTTCACGACAAGGATGGTCTTCGCCTCCGACCTGGGCATTAACCCGTAAAACGGACGAAACGTTTAGACAAACGAAAAACGCCGCGGCTCTCTCTTTGCGGAGCCGCGGCGTTCGGTCGTTCGGTTATTTCGTTTCCCCGGGGTACGTAACGCCCCAGGAAGTGCGTAATTCATCCATGGTATCCAGCACGGTCAGCGTGTCATCCTCGCGCAGGACGTCGCTGGTATGAAGCCCCAGTTTCACGCAGCGGTTCACTTCGCGGATCTCGTATTCGAAGCCGTTTACGTCGAAGGGGATGGCCACTTCGCGCACGTTGCCGTCGTAGCGGCGGACCGTCATCTTTTCCGCCATCTGGAAGTCCGGCAGCGTGATTTCTCCCTCGGTGCCGAATACGGAGGCGTTCCGCGGCATATCCGCGGCGAACCCCGTGAGCACCGTGGCGGAGCGCCCGCCCGGATACTCCAGCAGCACGGCGCTGAATTCGTCGGTACCGTACTCGTTTTTCCGTACCGTGGATTCGATGCGCGCGGGTGCGGCGTCCATCACCATGCGGACGAAACCAAGGTTATAGATGCCGATATCCATCATCGCGCCGACGCCCAGATCGAAAGAGCGCTTGACTTCCTTCTTCTCCTCGCGCGGAATGTATCCGTAATCACTGCGCGCGTGCAGCACCGTGCCAATTTCGCCCGCGGCGATGGCCCGTCGCATTTCCGTAAGTACCGGCAGGAAGCGGATCCAGAACGCTTCCATGATGAACAGCCCCTTCTCCCGCGCCAGCGCGTACAGCTCGCGCGCCTGGCCGGCGTTGAGGGTAAAAGGCTTTTCGCACAGAACGTGCTTGCCGTGCCGCAGGGAGAGGGCGGAATGCTCGTAATGGAACGAGTTGGGCGTGGCGACGTATACGGCCTCCACTTCCGCGTCGTTAAGCATTTCCTCGTAGGAACCATAGGCGCGCGGAATGCCGTATTGGGCCGCGAAAGCCTGAGCGGAAGCGATGCTTCGGGAAGCCACCGCGACTACCCGGTCGCCTTCCGCCTTCATTCCCGCCACGGTGACGGCGAACTTATGCGCGATGGTACCGGCGCCGATGATGCCCCATTTCATGGAAAATCAACTCCTTTATTTTATATTCTACCCGATGGAAACCCCGGTGAAACCCGCGCGGTTACGGAACGGAGATATCGGTCGGAATAGGAAGAACGCCTCCTTGGAACCGTACGCGAAGCGTAAGAAGAACATCAATATAAAAAAGTGAGCCGTCTGCACGAAGCTAGACAACCCACCGTGGCAGGGGCAGAAGGACTCGAACCCTCAACAAAGGTTTTGGAGACCCACGTGTTACCATTACACCATGCCCCTTCGGAACACGAATGCAAGTATAATCGATTCATTATGGAATGTCAAGCGTTTGGGAGGCCGGGTTTTGAATTCCCGTCCGCGGCGGCCCGCGCCCGCAGCGGGAAGCTTTCCACGAAGCGCGCGGGCGGGTATTCGTACAGGGACACGCGCTCCACTGTGGCGGTAACGGGAACGAAGGCGCGCGCCGCGATCGGTACGGCCTTCAGGATATTTTCCGGCTCGTCGATCAGCAGCGTGGCGTGCGGCACCCATTCGTACGCGTCCTCAGCCATGCGGGCGGGAACCAGCCTGCGGTGGAGGTTCAGGAGCTCGCAGTTAACCGAAGGGGCCGCGAAGAGCACACGCAGCCCGAAAAGCCCGATGTGGCTCAGCGGTACCGAAAAAACATCCGTGCGCGCGCATACTTTACGCGCGCGCTCCGTCATTTGCTTTTCATGCTTCAGCGCGACGCTCCCCAGGGTGATGTGGTACGGAAAATCGGGCGGCTGCACGCCGCGCAGACCTTCCCGCGCAAGCTCCCCGTAGATCGCGGCAAGCTTCCGGTTGGCCGCTTCGTCCAAATGGGCGATCAGGAACAGGCGTTTTTTTTCCATGTCGCGCCGCCCCCCTTTTTGCTGATTATCCCACAACGGGCGGCGGGACGCAAGCGCGGCGTTTACGGCCGGTCTTCCGAAAACGGTTTTCAGCGATCACGGGAAACCAGAAACATTCTTATTTTACCTTTACCGCAATAATACGACGCATTGATAAAGCGATAGAGGATAAGGGTTTTTGCATCATACAAAACAAGGAAAGAACAAGCGGGGGTGCAATTCCCGCTGGACAATACGCGCCGCAAGGTTTATCATAATCCCATCTTCCGATTCGTCCTTCCAAATCATACAGTCCGGAAGAAATATGAATAAGGAGAATCGAACCCATGAAAAATCCGGCTATGAAGCTAATGGCTCTCGTTCTGTGCCTCACGCTGGTCATGACGATCGGCACCTTCGCCTCCGCCGAAGGCGACAATGTGCTTAAGGTGCAGATCGAGACCGAAGTGCAGTCGCTCGACCCGCAGGTGGCCACGGACGGCACCTCCTTCGAAGTCATCGCTGACTTCACCGACGGCCTCTACCAGATGGACGCCAGCGGCGCCGCGGTGCCCGCGCTTGCCGCCGAGACCGAAGTCAGCGCCGACGGCCTGACCTATACCTTCAAGATTCGCGACGACGCCAACTGGTCCAACGGCGATCCCGTGACCGCGGACGACTTCGTATTCGGCTGGCAGCGCGCCTGTGACCCGGCGTTCGCCAGCGAGTACTCCTACATGATCACCGATATCGGCCTGATCAAGAACAGCGTCGCCGTCAACAAAGGCGAAATGCCCGTGGAAGACTTGGGCGTGAAGGCGATCGACGCCAAGACCCTCCAGGTGGAACTGGAGAGCCCCGTCAGCTTCTTTACCAGCCTCATGTACTTCCCGACCTTCTACCCCGTCAACCGCGCCTTCTGCGAGAAGTGCGGCGACAACTTCGCCACCAGCCCGGATACGGTGCTGTCCAACGGCGCCTTCGTGCTCACCAGCTACGAACCCGCCGCAACGAGCTTCACGCTGGCCAAGAACCCCGATTACTACGACGCGGCCCGCGTTAAGCTGAACGGTCTGAACTATCAGGTAATCAAGGACAGCCAGACCTCGCTTCTGAGCTATCAGAACGGCGACCTGGACATCGTCACCCTGTCCGGTGATCAGGTGGAACTGGTGCAGGACGATCCGGAATTCCTGAGCGTCAACGCCGGCTACCTGTGGTACATCACCGTGAATTCCAAGGACGTGCCCGAGCTTGCCAACGTGAACTTCCGCAAGGCACTGGCCGGTGCGTTCGACCGTGAAGCCATCTGCGCCTCCATCGTCAAGGACGGCTCCACGCCCGCGTATTTCGCGGTGCCCGAGCAGCTGGCCACCGGCCCGGACGGCAAGGATTTCCGCGCCACGGCCAAGACCTTCGAAGGCTTCGACAAGGATTCCGCGCTGGCGGCTTACAACGCCGCGTGCGAAGAACTGGGCAAGAAGGAATTCAGCCTCACCCTGCTTGTGGAAGACGATTCCACCGCGCAGAACATCGCGGCCTTCGTTCAGCAGGAATGGCAGAACACCCTGCCCGGCGTCACGGTCGAGCTGAAGGTGGAAACCAAGAAGCAACGCGTGCAGGACATCCAGAACGGCGACTACAACACCTGCCTCACCCGCTGGGGCCCGGACTACGCCGACCCGATGACCTACCTCGGCATGTGGGTTACCGACAACAGCAACAACTACGGCTTCTGGAGCAACGCGGAATATGACGAGATCATCAAGCGCTGCGTCAGCGGCGACCTGGCCATGGACGCTGCGGGCCGTTGGACCGCGCTGCACCAGGCGGAAGAAATCGTCATGGACAACATGGTGATCCTCCCCGTGTACCAGAAGTGCAACGCCATGATGGTGAAAGCCAGCGTTAAGAACCTGGAGTGCCATTCCATCGCGCTCAACCGCGTGTTTAAGGACACGACCATCGAGTAAGCCGGAAAAACATCGCTTTCCGCGCCGCGCAGCGGCCGTTCGTGGCCGCTGCGCGGTTTTTTCCCAACCTTGGCCGCCGCATGAGAGGAGTTCAGGCCTATGCGACGTTACGTGATCAAGAGGCTGCTGATTTCGGTCGGCACGCTTTTTGTCGTCATCCTCATTCTCTTCACGCTTTTGCAATTTATGCCGGGGTCGCCCTTCAACGACGAGAAACTTTCCCCTGAACAGCGGGCTTCGCTGTACGAGAAATACGGGCTGGACCAGCCCGTGATCGTCCAGTTTTTCAAATACGTAGCCCATATGCTCCGAGGCGATTTCGGCGTCAGCTATACGATCAGTAAAAACACGCCCATATCGCAGCTGTTGCAAACGCGGTTGCCGGTCAGCCTCGGCATCGGCGGGCAGGCCGTGCTTCTGGGCGCGGTGATCGGCCTGATATTGGGTATTATCGCGGCCATATGGCACGGAACGGTTTGGGACACGATCGCCACCATTATCTCCGTTATCGGCGTCAGCGTGCCTTCCTACGTGTTCGCGCTGGGGCTGGCGTACCTGTTTGGTTACGAGTTAAGCTGGTTCCCGCTGCTGTATCAGGCGGAGACGCCTTTCTATTCCTCCGTTTTGCCCAGCATCGCGCTGTGCATGTTCACCATTGCGTCCATCGCGCGCTTCACCCGCAGCGAAATGCTGGAGGTGCTGGGCA
>CAZCCZ010000072.1:0-8244 GCA_964497495.1 uncultured Oscillospiraceae bacterium | reverse complement strand
GCCCCACCGGCGGCGAAATCCGGCTTTCCGGAAAAGCGCTGTCCGGCGTGAAGGACCGGGACATCGCCGCCTTCCGGCGGGAAAACCTGGGCTTCGTGTTCCAGGACTTCAACCTGCTCGACACCTTTTCGCTGAAGGATAACATCCTGCTGCCGCTTGTGCTGCAAAACAAGCCGCTGGCCGAAATGGAAAGCCGCCTCGCACCGCTGGTGGAGCGTTTGGGCCTGAAAGGGCTGGAAAACAAGTTCCCCTACGAGGTTTCCGGCGGGCAGAAGCAGCGCGCCGCCGTGGCCCGCGCGCTGATCACCCACCCGCACCTGCTGTTGGCGGACGAGCCCACTGGCGCGTTGGACAGCAAGGCTTCGGCCCGGTTGATGCGGATGTTCGAGGAAGTTCACCGGGGCGGCCAGACGGTCGTGATGGTCACCCACAGCGCGCAGGCCGCCAGCTACGCCTCCCGCGTGCTGTTCATCAAGGACGGCGAGGTGTACAACCAGCTCTACGCGGGCGATACGACGCGCGAGACGTTCTACCAGCGCATCATCGCGACGCTCACCGCGCTGACCGACGGGGGTGGCGTCGGTGACTAAATGCGTATATTTCCGGCTGGCGCTCAACAACCTTCGCAAAAACCGGCAGACTTACCTGCCTTTCCTGCTGGCCTCCACGCTGCTCACCTTCACGATGTACAGCTTCCTGATGATCGCCTTCAACCCGGGCCTGGCCAAAGTGCACGGGGGCATGCAGTTCGTCGTCATCCTCGATTTCGGCATCGGGGTGGTGGGGCTTTTCACAGCCATCTTCCTGTTTTACGCTAACGGATTCCTGATCAAGCGCCGCAAGAAGGAAATGGGCCTGTACGCCATCCTTGGCATGGAAAAGCGGCACGTCGCCCGCGTGCTGCGCCACGAGATGAGCCTGACGTGGCTGGCCTCCATGGTGGCGGGGCTTTCGCTGGGCATCCTTCTTTCCCGTCTTCTGTTCCTGCTGATCCGTCTGGCGATCCGCGTGGAGGTGCCGCTGACGGGCGCCGTAAACGTGACCGCCCTATGGCTTACGGCCCTGATCTTCGCGTTCCTGTTTCTGCTGCTCATCGCTTACAACGGCCTGCAGGTGCGCATGGTCAACCCCGTGCAACTGCTGCGCGGCGGGCAGGTGGGCGAGCGCGAGCCCAAGGCGCACTGGATCCTCGCCGTGCTGGGCGTGCTGTGCACGGGTGCGGGCTATTGGATAGCGCAGCACGTGGATAACCCCGTGGCAGCCATCGCGCTGTTCTTCGTCGCGGTTATCCTGGTGATTCTGGGCACCTACCTGCTGTTCCTCACTGGCAGCATCGCGCTGCTCAAGCTGTTGAAGCGGAAGAAGACTTATTATTACCGCGCCTCCCACTTCGTTACGGTGTCCGGCCTCCTGTACCGGATGAAGCAGAACGCCGCGGGGCTGGCGAGCATCGCCATCCTGAGCACGATGGCGATGATCACCATAGGCACCACCGTGGCCCTCTACAACGGCGTAGAAAAGGCGCTGTCCGAGTACTACCCTTACGATATCCAGGTTACGATGGATACCGCCGAGGCGCAGGCCGCCGTGGAAACGAAGAACCGCGAGCTCGCCGCGGAAACGGGAGCGACCGTTACCGATTACAACGCTTTCAACGGTTACGAGGCCACCTTCGCGCTGGACGGCGACCGACCGGTGAGCAACGACACGGCCAACCTTTCGGGGCTCAACGATTACAGCCGGATGCACTTTGCCCTGCTGTTGACCGGCGAGGAATTTTCCCGGCTGGAAGGCGCGCCCGTTACGCTTGCCGCAAACGAGATCGGCTGCTGGACAACCGCAAGGAACATGCCGGACGCCCTGATGATCGGGGACGACCGCTACGCGCTCCGTATGTTCGACAGCCTTGCGGTCGTCCCGTGCCTCAGCAGCGGTTCCGGCGTCAACACAACGTATCTGATCGTGCCGGACGAGGCGGTCGCCAAGGCGATCCTGACGCAGGTCGGGGCAGCGGAATCCTCGCCCGTATACACGTCCCAATGGAACCTGCAGGGAAGCCCGGAGGGGCTGGATGCCTACTACGCGGCCGCGAGCGACAAGGAAAACGGCTGGGCCGGCCACAACCTCCGCGTGAAGTCCAGCCTTCGGCAGGAATGGTACGCCATGCACGGCGGGTTCCTGTTCGTGGGTATCTTCCTGGGGCTGGTCTTCCTGATGGGCACGGCAATGATCCTCTATTTCAAGCAGGTCAGCGAAGGATACCAGGATCACGACCGGTTCATCATCATGCAGCAGGTGGGCATGAGCCCGGAGGAAGTCAAGAGCACGGTTCGCAGGCAGATCCTCATGGTGTTCTTCCTGCCGCTTCTGGTGGCGGTCTGCCACGTAGGCGGCGCGCTGAACATGATCACGCTGATGCTCCGTCTCTTCGGCCTGATGGACGCGCCCTACGTCGCGCTCAACACCTTTATCTCCGCCGCAGGCGTTACGGCGCTGTACGGACTGTTCTATATCAAGACGGCCGGGACATACTACAAACTGGTCAAGTTCCAGAACGTCTGAGAGGCTGGACATTGCCGCGGTTATGCTCGCGGCGGCGCATACGGGAACCTCTTCCGGGGTGGAAGGGGTTCCTTTCTTATTCCTGTTTGCCGGGAAACCGAGGCGCAGGGGAGCCGCGGGCATGGGCAGGGGCACCGAAGGGAAGCGTGTGCCCGGCGGGCATACGCTTCCCTTCGGTGCCTTTGGCCGTACCCGCAGGTGCGGCGTCCCTTGTGCCCGCGGGCGCATACCCCGCCAAGAAGCAAAACGACCCCCTCCCATTTCGGAAGAGGCCCCTTGAAATGCAGAAACAGCAGACTGTTTCTGCCCGCGCGAAGCGCGGCGCCCCTTAAAGGGCGTTTGTGGTCGTCATCAGATATACGATGTAATACACGCCGGATGCGAGATGCCACAGCAGCAGCGCGGCGCCGATACCCCGCCTGACCGCCTCGGCACGGGGATTGTCCCCTTCCAGATAAGGCTGCCCCCGCGTCGCCGCCCGGCGCACCGCAAACCATTTTTGAAGCTTTTTCATAAAGAGCGGAAGCGTAAGCGCCCACAGCATCAGGGCGGCACCCATCATCGCCCAGCCGAAATTGCCGTCGGAGGCGCGCCTGCCCGCCTCCGAGAACAGAAGCAGTTCCAGAACGCCGGCCGCGTCCATAAGCAGCGTAAGCTGGTATAGCGGCTTGCGGAAGGTCTCCCGTTCCGTGCAGGTGAACAACACAAAGATCGGGAAGGCTTGGGTCAGAAACACCTTCAGCGCCACTTCGCCCGTTTTGCCCCAGGTGACGAGCACTATCATACTCCCCTGCGTGACGGAGTAAATTTTAAAATAGTACAGGTATTGCAGGAACATCACCACGATAGAGGGCGCCGCCACGGCGACCATGCGCCAGAAAAACGCGGCGTTCTTCGGCTTGCGAATCAGCAATATCAGAAAATACAGGCCCGCGGCGGGCAGAAACGCCTGCATGAAGGTCGGTTTGGCCAGCAGACTGACGACCAGCAGCACGGACAGAAGCAAGGCGTCCCGTTTGGGCACGTTGGTTTTCGCGCCTTCCTCCGGCAGACGGCGGTGGAAACTTTCCGCGATGTCCGCCGTTAACGGCACGCATAACAGCATGAATACCATCGTCAGCACCTGCGTGGGGCTGTGCCAGGTGTTGGGCGAACCCGCGCCAAGGTATACGCCCGGGTTGATCCCCGGCACCGCGACGGCGGTTACGACGCTTGTCATCAGCCCGCACAGCGTCGCGCGCCAGCCCCGCGCTCCCATCAGCCGCGCCGAAAGTTCCACCAGCAGCCAGGTTTCCGCGGCCTTGGCCAGCGCCGTCACCAACGCCGCGGCCGCGTTGAGCGGCACGCCGGTCAGCATCACGGCCGCCACCAGCGCGTGCCACAGCGGGTGGGCCGCATGGTGAACGAACGACGACGGGTCGGTAAAATTCCCTTCGGAAGCCCACGCGGCGTGGATGCTGATGTCGCTGGACGGTCTTTGTACCAGCGCGTAGAAAACCGCGTACGCCAGCGCGAACATCAGCGCCGTCGCCAGCCATTGTGTCCATTCCCTGCGTTTCTTCATCGATATTCTCCAACAACCACGTTCGCCATGCGGAAGGCGCGGCTATTCCTCGTCCTCGATCAGGCGGAAAACGCTCCCGTCCGGGTTCGTCAGCACCAGCCTGTATCCCTCCAGCGGGAATTTCAGGTAGTCGGTCAGTATCCAGCGGCTCTTCCCCACGGTGTCCTCGCTCATCCAGCCGGTTTGCAGCCCGATGCCGGGGTCCAGCAGCGCAACCGTTTCCAGATTGAACAGATCGGTGCGAACCGAATTGGCGTAAGGGTCGTCCGCGTCCGCGTCGTACGAAATCGCCTCGCACAGCGCCTGCGTTTCCGGCGTGAAGGGCGTGGCGGAAAAGCGGTTCGTATCGCCGAACGCGCCGACTGGCGCACCCGTGAGCAGCACGGCGAGGATGGCCGCGCAGCCCACCAGATACGCAAGCGGAATGCCCCGTTCCCCGCGGATCAGGAACGCCGCCGCGACCAGCCACAGGAACGGCGCGAGCGTGCGATAATCGCTCCAGTCGTTGGTTTCGTACAGGCATACGACGAGGGCGAACGGCAGGAAAAGCATCACGAACGCCAGAAAAGAGAAACCGTCCCAGCCGAAACGCACCCGCGCGCGCCCGTCCCGTTTGGCAACCCACACGAAGGAACGCAGCAGGCACAGCGCCGCCACGCCGCAGTACAGCCACCGCTGCAGGCTTTCCATGGCGTTGCCTGTGGGGCGGATGAAATAGTCGATCAGGTTGGCCTTGGCATGGCTCAGGAACATGCGCGCGGCCATACCCGGGGAACCCACGCGCAGCAGATTGTACAAAAAGCCCGCGGAAAAGGGGCTGGCGTACAGTTGGGAAATGTAATACGTAAACAGGCTCGCCAGCAGAGCCGCCAGGAACGAGAGCGCCATCCGGCCCGACCAGCGGCCGTCGCACGCGATAACGATCAGCGGGAGGAACAGCCCCACGTAGGTAATGCGGTACGCACAGCAGAAAAGCACCGTCAGGGACGCGAGGATCAGCGACGGCAGCCCCGCCGTGACCGGCGCGGACGCGCCCGCTTTCTCCCCGGCTTCCCGGCGCACACGCCACAGCCGGGTCAGGAACGCCAGGTAGAACAGCAGCATCCCGTAGTTGGCCAATTCCGTCATCGACGTGGCGCAGTACAGCACCGCGGGCCCGTATACCGCCAGCGAAAGGCCCAGCCCCAGCGCCGTGCCGGCCTTCGGCCTGTTGAGCAGGACGAAAACCAGCGCGCCCGCCGAAATCCACAGGGCGTTGCACAGCACGACGCTGGAAAAGCCCCAGCCGAACAGCTTGGCAAACCATCCGTACAGCAGGAGCGGCGCGAAGCCGTGCACGCTCAGCGTACCCATCAGCGCCGCGTGCTCGTTGACGCCGGAATACCCCGCCGCACCGCCGACCTTCATCCAGGAAAAGACGCCGCGCCAATAATCCAGCTCGTCCGTCCAGACGGGGCAGGCGCCGAAAGCGTTGCGCCCGATTACCAGCGACACGGCCGCCAGCAGTAAAAAGGGTGCCGCGACCGCGAAAGCCCAGGCCGCCACGGTCAGCGTCCGGCGCTTTTGGTCCATCGCACGTAAGGATACGTTCATTCTCTTGCTCTCTCCTGTTCCGGCGCGGCCCGGCCGCGCTTTTCCATGAACGGCGAACTGGTACAGTATACCATGCGCGGGGGGAATGCGGCAAGTCCCGGCAGGGGCGTTCCGGTTGCCCCCTGCGCCCTCCGGGCGGTTCCTCTGAACGTGAATTTCCCCGTTTCTTCAGGGGATCGCGCCTGTGGACGCGCGTAAAAACCCGAGCGCTCAATCTGCGCGGGCTGCGCCGCGGTGCCCGCCGGGCACACGCCTTCCTTCGGTGCCTTTGGCCCGGCCCCCGGCGCGAAACATCTTGTGAGCTTTCGGAAATATGTGCTATACTTCTTTGACCGAACATCGTTTGCATAACGACGAAGGAGAGATTCGTTTGGCCTACGACGCGGAGAAAATTCAGGTGCTGGAAGGGCTGGACGCGGTGCGGATGCGCCCGGGTATGTACATCGGCTCCACGGGTTCCCGCGGGCTGCACCACATGCTGTGGGAGATCGTGGATAACGCCGTGGACGAGGCCATGTCCGGCTATGCGCGCAACATCCGCGTTACCCTGCACGACGACGGCTCCGCCAGCGTTTTTGACGACGGGCGCGGCCTGCCCGTGGACCTGCACCCCACGCTGCACGTTTCCGGTGTGGAGGTGGTGTTTACCAAGCTGCACGCGGGCGGCAAGTTCAACAACGAGAATTACGCCTATTCCGGCGGCCTGCACGGCGTGGGCGCGAGCGTCGTCAACGCCCTGTCCGCGTGGCTCACGGTGGACGTGTTTTCGGAGTTCCGGCATTACCAGATGCGCTTTGAAAGCCGGTACGACCCGGCGCTTAAAAAAGTCGTGGCGGGCAGGCCCGTGGAGGCGCTTAAACCGCTGGGCAACACGCGCAGGCGCGGCACGCTGGTGCGCTTCCTGCCGGACCCCGCCGTGTTCGAAACCACGGTTTTCAACGGCGAGGCCGTTGTGCGCCGCCTACGGGAGCTGGCCTACCTGAACAAGGGCGTGTCCATCACCTTTACGGACGAACGTGCCTCCGCCCCCGCGCGCGCCGTGCGGGACGCTGCCGACGAGTTGGACGAAAACGACGAGGAACGCCCGCAGAGGAGCGAGCAGCCCGTCGAGACGCACGCGGGCACGCAGACGTTCTGCTTCGAGGGTGGCATCGTGGACTACGTGAAATACCTCGACGCGGACAAAACACCGCTTTTCGAGGAGCCCGTGTATCTGGAAGGCACGCGGGAGGAGATCATCTTCCGAACCGCAATCCAGTACACCGACAGCTACACCGAAAACGTCTTTTCCTACGTCAACAACATTCCCACGGTGGAAGGCGGCACGCACGAAACGGGCTTCCGCGCCGCCTACACCAAAGTGATGAACGATTTTGCCAGAAGGCTGGGGATTTTGAAGGACAAGGACGCCAACCTTTCCGGCGACGATTTCCGCGAAGGCATGACCGCCGTGATGCTGGTGATGGTCAAGAACCCGCAGTTCGAGGGGCAGACCAAGGGGCGGCTGGGCAACACCGAGGTTCGCCCCGTGGTGGAGGCCATCCTCACCCAGCAGCTTACCGCCTATTTCGAAGATTTGAAGCATCAGGAGCTGGCGCAGCAGCTGATCGAGAAGGCCGTGCGCGCGGCGCACGTACGGGAGGCGGCCCGCAAGGCCCGGGACGTGGCGCGCACCAAGTCCGCGCTGGAAGCCGCGCCGCTGGTGGGCAAGCTGTCCAGCTGCACGGGGCGCAAGCCGGAGCAGAACGAGCTTTTCATCGTCGAGGGGGACAGTGCCGGCGGCAGTGCCAAGCAGGGCCGCGACCGCCGCTTTCAGGCCATCCTGCCGCTACGGGGCAAGCCGCTCAACGCGGAAAAGAAACGGCTGGATCAGGTGCTTTCCAACGAGGAATTCCGCTCCGTCATCACCGCGCTGGGCACCAACATCGACGAGAGCTTCGATTTGAAGAGCCTGAAATATCACAAGGTTATCATCCTGAGCGACGCCGACCAGGACGGCGCGCACATCCGCGCGATTTTGCTGACGTTTTTCTACCGCTACATGCGGGATCTGATCACCGAAGGCCACGTGTACATCGGCATGCCTCCGCTCTACCGCGTGGCGCGGGGGGATAAGCTCGTCTACGCCTACGACGACGCGGAACTGAAAACGCTCACCAAAGGCGGGAAGAATTACACCATCCAGCGGTACAAGGGTCTGGGCGAGATGAACCCGGAGCAGCTCTGGGCCACCACCATGGACCCGAACGCGCGAAAGCTTTTGCAGGTGACCATCGAGGACGCCGCGCAGGTGGAGCGCAGCGTGACCGTCCTCATGGGGGACAAGGTGGAGCCGCGGCGGGAATACATCAGCCAGTACGCCAATTTCAACCGCGCCGACAGCTTCACCGAACTCAGCGATACCCTGAAAGCGAGGGAAGACCGTGCCTGACCGCATAAACACAACGCCCGATATTATCCAGATGCCGATGGAGGAGGTCATGCACAACAGCATGATCCCCTACGCCGAGCACATCATCATGGAG
>CAZCCZ010000071.1:0-8944 GCA_964497495.1 uncultured Oscillospiraceae bacterium | reverse complement strand
CCATCGCGCGCTTCACCCGCAGCGAAATGCTGGAGGTGCTGGGCAGCGATTATATCCTGCTGGCCGAAAGCAAGGGCGTTTACGGCCCGAAACTGATCCTGCGCCACGTGCTGCGCAACGCGCTGATCCCCATCGTAACGGTTCTGGCACCGCTGATCGTCGGGTTGATGACGGGCAGCCTGGTGGTGGAAAAAATCTTCTCCATCCCCGGCATCGGCAGCCTGCTGGTGACCGCCATACAATCCAACGATTATAACGTCGTCATCGTCCTTAGCTTCATCTACAGCGCCATGTATATCGGTATTATGCTGGTTGTGGATATTCTGTACGGCGTCATCGACCCGCGCATCCGCCTGAGCAAGGAGGCGCCGCATGATTAACGAGAACGTACTGGCAAACATCGAGTTTAAAAACGACGATTTTATCCTCAAGGGCGCGGACAGCACCAAGCTGGATATGAACTTCGCCAGTCAGAGCTTCTGGAAGGACGCTTATGCGCGCTTCCGGAAAAACAAGGGCGCCGTTTTCAGCCTGACCGTCATTCTGTTGATCGTGATCCTCGCCGTGGGCGGGCCTCTGATTTCTCCCTATTCCTTTCAGGAGACGCACATCACGCAGACCAACATGGCTCCGCGCGTGCAGGGGCTGGAGAACCTGGGCATATTCGACGGCGGTGAAACGCTGAAAACCTCCACGGGAACCAAAGTGAAAAACGCCTATATCGTGAACAAGGAGACCGGCGAAAAGAGCGACTCGTATTACTGGTTCGGTACCGACACGCTGGGCCGCGATATCTGGACGCGCACGTGGATGGGCACGCGCGTCAGCCTGTACATCGCCGTCGTGGCCGTGCTGATCGACATGCTGCTGGGCATGAGCTACGGCCTGATCTCCGGTTATTTCGGCGGCAGGGTGGACTCCGTGATGCAGCGTTTCGCGGAAATTATCAACAGCATTCCGACGCTGGTGATCGTGACGCTCCTGATGCTGATTCTGAAACCCGGCCTGATGACCATTACGATCGCGCTGATGATCACCGGGTGGATCGGCATGAGCCGCATCGCGCGGGCGCAGATGCTGAAACTGAAGGAACAGGAATTCGTGCTGGCCAGCCATACGCTGGGCGCATCCAATTTCCGCGTGATTTTCAGCGAAATTTTACCCAACATCATCGGCCAGCTGATCACCAACACGATGTTCTCCATTCCCAACGCTATCTTCACCGAAGCTTTTCTGAGCTTCGTAGGCCTGGGCATCCCGGAGCCCATGTGCTCGCTGGGTTCGCTAATCAGCTACGCGTTCAAGAGCTTCACCACGCATCCTTTCCAGATCGTGCCGCCGGTCATCGTACTGGCGCTGCTGATGCTGTGCTTCAACATGCTGGCGGACGGCCTGCGCGACGCCTTCGACCCGAAGATGAAGGAGAGGTGAGCGCATGACCGATAACGAAGTGATCATTTCCATCCGCGGGCTGGACGTCAGTTTCCAGACAACGGGAGGAGACGTGCACGCCATCCGGGGCGTAGACCTCGACCTGCACAAGGGCGAGACCGTGGCCGTCGTGGGGGAAAGCGGCTCCGGGAAGAGCGTGACCATGAAGGCCGTGATGGGCATACTGGATAAAAACAGCGTGATCAACGGCGGTGAAATCCTCTATACGTACGAGGAAAACGGCAAGAAAAAGACGGTCGACATCCTGAAAATGGACCGGAAGACCATCCGCCACACCATCAACGGCAGACACATTGCCATGGTGTTTCAGGACCCCATGACCTCTCTGGACCCCACCATGTCCGTAGGCAAGCAGATTACCGAAGGAATGCTGCTGCACGAGCACGTGAGCCGCGGCAAGGCATGGGACAAGGCGGTGTCGCTGCTGACGCTGGTGGGAATACCGGAACCCGAGAAGCGAATGAAGAACTACCCGCACCAGCTTTCCGGCGGCATGCGGCAGCGCGTGGTCATCGCCATCGCGCTGGCCTGCGACCCGGACGTGCTGATCTGCGACGAGCCGACCACCGCGCTGGACGTGACCATACAGGCCAAGATTCTGGAACTCATCAAGAGCGTGCAGGCGAAGTTGGGCATCAGCGTGATCTACATTACGCACGATCTGGGCGTGGTGGCGAAAGTGGCAGATTACGTCAACGTCATGTACGCGGGCAATATCGTGGAAAAAGGTATGATCGACGAGGTTTTCTACGATCCGCGGCATCCCTACACGTGGGGCCTTCTTTCCGCCATGCCCGATCTGGACACGAACGACAGCCGCCTTTACGCCATCCCGGGCAGCCCGCCCAACCTGATGCACGAGAAGGACGGGGACGCCTTCGCGCCCCGCAACATCTACGCCCTGAACATCGACGACCGCCTGATGCCGCCCATGTTCAAGATATCGGATACGCATTACGCCGCAACCTGGCTTCTGCACGAGAACGCGCCGAAGGTGGAAATGCCCGCGGAACTGAAAGCGCGCATCGAGCGGATGAAAAAGGAGGCGGGCCAATGAGCGACCGCACGCCGCTTCTGAAAGTGGAGAATCTGAAACAATATTTCCGCATCAGCCGTAGCTTCACGGTGAAGGCCGTGGACGGCGTGAGCTTCGAAATCTATCCGGGCGAAACGTACGGGCTTGTGGGGGAAAGCGGTTCCGGCAAGAGTACCATCGGGCGCAGCGTCATCCGCCTGTACGACCCCACGAATGGTTCCATCGCCTTCGACGGACGGGATATCAGCGGTTCGATGAGCCGTGACACAGTCCGGCACCTGCGCACCGGCATGCAGATGATCTTTCAGGACCCCATGGCCTGCCTGAACCCCCGGAAAAAGGTAAGCGACATTATCGCGCAGGGGTTGGATATCCACCGACTGTACGGCTCGCGCAAGGAGCGGAACGAAAAAATTTCCGAAATTCTGGAGCAGGTGGGCCTCGCGCCGGAACACGCCGACCGGTACCCGCATCAGTTTTCAGGCGGTCAGCGGCAGCGCGTGGGCATCGCGCGCGCGCTGATCATGCGGCCGAAACTCGTGATCGCGGATGAGTGCATCAGCGCGCTGGACGTAAGCATACAGGCGCAGGTGGTAAACCTGATGAAGGATATTCAGCAGAACACGGGTTGCGCGTACCTGTTCATCGCCCACGACCTGAGCATGGTCAAGTACATCAGCGACCGTATCGGCGTGCTGCATATGGGCCACCTGGTAGAGACGGGCGCCAAGGACGAGATCTTTCAGCGTCCCATCCACCCGTACACGCAAAGCTTGCTTTCCGCCATACCGCACCCCAACCCGGTGGTGGAGAAGCGCCGTCAGGCCATGAGCTACGACTACCGGAAATTCGGCGTAGATTACACCAGGGGCACGCAACATCTGCTGGAAGGCACGCACCGTGTGCTGGCTACGGACGAGGAATTCGAACGCTGGACGAAGAACGCCTGAACCGCGACGTGAAAAAACGTGCGCAAACGCACCGGGCCCGGAAATTCAAACGATCGTTCGGCGCAACATCCAGATAAAAACCGTTCTCCTCGGCACTGGGAGGACGGTTTTATTGCATTCGCTTTTTCTTGTGATATGATGAAGAAGATAGAGCGACCGTTGGTCGCTACTGCTGGCCGTATGGGAGGAAACGCCGATGTCTTCTTGCGAACGTTCCAACAACCTGGGGCACGAGAGCCATTGCAGTGTACGTTTACAAATTGCGACAAATGGGGGAAATGCTGTTCGTGCGTGCTGTTCCACCGCACCAAAGGCGGGGTGCCGGGCTGCTTTTTCACGGAGGAAGCGGAGAAAACGGGGAACAGGGACGTTGAGTTTTTTATTCAAAACATCGGCGTTCCCTTAAAGGAAACCCACTGATCGGCAGGCTAGCCGAAGACTGCGGTTTTCAGTTATTAAAACATAAAAAATACCGCGTGTCGATAACAACGCGGTATTTTGAATACGGCTATTTACGGGGCCAAACCAAAACGTTGGTTGTGATACTTCGAATTCAGACGATGCGTAATTCCGGCGGCAACGGGTTGGGAAGGGAAAAAGACGCGGAACTTGTTCCCGTAAACCTGACGCGATAGTATCCGCGTCGTCGCTTGATGACGATTCGGGAGCCGTCCCGGCGGGGACGCTTTGGTTTCACGGTTCGGGCCAGCGGCGCTTTTATCATCATTCACACGGGCCGTTTGAATCCGCTTCCGGCGTTTTGAAAAAAATAATCCGACTGAAACGATGCCCGTTCCGGTTTGCCGTTCACCATAATAATTGACAGAACGCAGGCAAATCGTAATCGGATATCCCTTCGTCATTGTCCCGGCTTTCTCGCGTCGTCTGCGTTAGCCAGCACCTGCGCCACCGTTTCCGCAGCGTGCGGAAGGCGGTTTCGGCCAGCCGGGAGCTTTCGAACGCGCCGAACACGGCGGAGCCGCTGCCCGTCATCGCGGCGTAAGCCGCGCCGCAGGCGGAAAGAGCCGCCACGGCGTCGGCAATCGGCGGGCAGGCGGCCTCGGACACCGGCTGCAGCACGTTGCGTGCATGGGACGCGAACGCGGACAGGTCGCCCGCCCGCAACGCTTCCAGCGCGTCGTCCGTACGGGGATGGTCGGCCCGTTCAAGCGCGTCGAAGGCGGAGAAAACCGCACGCGTGCCCAGCGGACCGCAGGGCTGCACGATGACCAGCGGAATGGGCGGCGGCGCCTTGAAAGGCAGTATGATCTCGCCGATTCCGCCCACGCGGGCGAAACCGCCCGTCAGCAGAAAGGGAACGTCCGCCCCGACGGAAAGACCGACTTCGGCAAGCGCTTCCGCCGGAAGCGCCGTTTTCCACAGCAGGTTCAGGCCGAGCAGCGCGGCAGCCGCATCCGCGCTGCCGCCGCCCATGCCCGCGCCCACGGGCAGGCGCTTGGTAAGCGTAAAGCGCGCGCCTTTCCGGCATCCGGAAGCGGTTTGAAGCGCGCGCGCGGCTTTCAGAACGAGGTTGTCCTCACCGTAGGAAATGCCGCCGTAGGTCACGGCCAGGGAAAGATCGTCCGCCGCTTCCACAGCCAGCTCGTCGGCCAGATCCACGCCGCTCATCAGCATATCCATCTCGTGATAACCGTCCGCCCGCTTCGCCAGAATATCCAGCGACCAGTTCACCTTCCCGCGGGCCAGCAGCCTCGGCATTGCATACAACTCCTTCTTGTGCTATATTGCTATTATAACAGGGTTTCCGTTCTCGTGGAATAGGGAGGCGGACATGGCTGCCAAGAAGGGGATTCCCATCCTGATTTCGTTGGACGCGCAATCCTCCGCGGAAGGCGAGGACACCCTTCGGCTGATCACCACCGGAGAACTGTTCGAGCGCGCGGACGAGACCGTGATCCGTTATGAGGAAAGCCTGGACGAGCAGGAACCCCCGCAGAAAATTGAGCTTACGGTGCGCGGCGACGTTATCACGATGTCCCGCCGCGGCGCCATCGACGCGAATATGGTGTTCCGCAAGGGCCGTCGGTACGAAAGCCGATACCGCACGCCCTACGGGGAAATGGACCTGGCGCTGTTCTGCACGCGTGCGTCCGTGACCCGCGCCGACGGCGGCGGGGAACTGTCTTTACAATACCAGTTGGATCTGGGCGGCCAGTACGCCGCCGTGCACGATATGAAGCTGCACTGGATGCGAAAGAAGGAAGCCTGATGGACCCTCTGCCGCAGGAGGAGCTTTCCGCGCTGCTGGGCGGCGGGGGCTGCTTTCTGAAACGGGCGAGGGGAGACGACGCCCTGTTCGTCTGCGATGCGCCCGCGCGGTTGCCGGAGGACACGCTGGAAGCTTTGGAACGAAAACTTTCCGTAAACGGCTTCGTCTGTTCCCGTACGAACCGCGACTTGTGGAAGATCGACCTTTCTCCCGAGCGGTACAGGCGGCTTATCACGGATTATCAGAATGTCCTGCCCGCGCCGTTCCCGAAAGACGACCGCGATTTGGACGTTTATGCCCTGATGCGGCTTTGGCTGGCGCATCCCGCCCCGTGGGCGGAGCAGCCGGCGGAACCGCTGCGGGCCGTGCTGAAACGGTACGCGCGCCTTTCGGAACTGAGAGCGCTTGCTCCGCGGCTGCTGGCGGACAGCGCGAAAAGGCTTGGGAAACACCTGTCGCTTCCGCACGCGGCCGCCGGGTTGCTGGCGCACCGCCTGCTGGAAGCCGGGGAGGAGGAAACTTCATGATCCTGCGCTATTACGGCCATTCCCTGTTTACCATCACGCTGGAGAACGGGCTCGTCATCCTGACCGACCCCTATGGGGATTTTTACGATTATCCGCGCACGCGGCTTAGCGCCAACGTCGTGACCATCAGCCACCATCATTTCGACCACGATTCCATCGCCATGGTGGTGGGCAATCCCACAATCATCGACGAACCGGGCGTGCACGCGCCCGCCACGGGGCTCATCATCACCGGCGTGCCCAGCAAGCACGACGACCGCAACGGCGCCAGACGGGGCGACAACCTGATTTTCGTTATCGAAGCGGAAGGGCTGAAGCTCGTTCATATGGGGGATATCGGGCACGTGGTCGGCGACCGGCAGCGGCACGCCGTCGGCACGCCGGACGTGCTGATGCTCCCCGTGGGCGGAACGTATACCACGGACGCGGCCGCCGCGGCGGAAAACGTGCGCATCCTGCGCCCGCGCATAACCATTCCCATGCATTACCGTACGCGCTACAATGCGGAGATGACCATACAGACGGAGAAACCTTTCCTTGATCTCATGAAGGCCGATCCCGCGCCCATGCCGCTGGTGCGGCTTACGAAAGGCGATATCGGCGAGCGCCCGCCGGTGATCCTGATGGAAATTCAAACCGGCCCAACATCTTGACAAGAAAGCCCGTTCGCTCTACAATCTATGGTATCGAAAAACAGCAAAGGAGCGGCGGGCATGAAGTATGTGTTCATTACGGGCGGCGTGGTCTCCTCGCTTGGCAAGGGCATCACGGCGGCTTCCCTGGGCAGGCTGCTCAAGGCGCGCGGATATCGCGTAAGCATGCAAAAGCTGGATCTGTTTTATAACGTAGAGACCGGCTTTTTAAGCCCGCTGGAACACGGCGAAGCGTTCATCACCGAAGACGGGACCGCGTGCGACCTCGACCTCGGCCATTTCGAGCGCTTCGTGGACGTTTCGCTGACCGGGGACGCAAGCTCCACCACAGGCAGGATCCACCGAAGGCTGATCGAGCGGGAACTGCGCGGCGAGTTTCACGGGCGCACCGTGCAGGCGATCCCGCACGTGGCCGACGAGATAAAGCAATGCATCCGCGAGGCCGCCCAAAACGCGGGCGCGGAGATACAGATCGTCGAAATCGGCGGCACGGTGGGCGATATGGAGGCCTCCGTATATTTGGAGGCCATCCGCCAGATGCGCTGGGAATGCCCGAACACGAACGACTGCTGTTACGTTCATATAACGCTGATGCCGTTCATGGCCATGGCGGGAGAACTGAAAACCAAGCCGACGCAGAGCAGCGTGAAGATGCTGCGCTCCATGGGCGTGCAGCCGGACGTGATCGTATGCCGCACCGAAGTGCCCATGACGACGGAATCCAAGGATAAGATCGCGCTATTCTGCAACGTGAAGGCCGCCAACGTGATCCAGAATCTGGACGTTGACGACCTGTACGAAGTGCCGCTGATGCTCGAAAAGGAAGGCCTTGCCCGGGCGGTGCTCGCGGAACTGGGGCTGGAAAACCGCCCCGCGGACCTGGAAGACTGGAAGGCGATGACCAGGCGTTTCCGCGCCATGACGCGCACGCTGCACGTGGCGCTGGTCGGCAAGTACGTGGTCGTTCCGGACGCTTACCTTTCCGTGCGGGAGGCGCTGCGGCACGCCGGGCTTGCGGAGAACGTGCGCGTAGCGGTGACGATGGTAGACAGTGAAAAAGTAACGCCGGAAACCATCGACGGCCTGCTGGGGAAGGCGGACGCGATCGTCGCGCCGGGCGGTTACGGCAAACACGGGGCGGACGGCATCATCCTGGCGGCCGGGTATGCGCGCGAAAACCGGGTGCCGTTCCTTGCCGTGGGCTTCGGCATGCAACTGGCGCTGGTGGAAGCAGTACGCAGCCTGCTGGGCTTCACGGAAGCGAACACCGCCGAG
Source organism: uncultured Oscillospiraceae bacterium (assembly GCA_964497495.1). Classification (GTDB taxonomy): domain Bacteria; phylum Bacillota; class Clostridia; order Christensenellales; family Aristaeellaceae; genus CAXXOK01. The sequence continues at coordinate 821 of CAZCCZ010000071.1, read as the reverse complement.
GTAGACCCGAACACGCCGCACCCCGTGGCGCGCGTTCCGGAGGACCGTATCTGTCAGAACGACAGCCGGGGCGCCACTCGCATGGGCGGCGGGGACGTGAAGCTTTCCGACGGGATCATTCGCGCGCTGTACGGCGCGGACGTGGCGCGCGAACGCCACTGCAACCGGTACGAGATAGACCCGCAGTACGTGCCGTCGCTGGCCATGAAGGGCCTTCGCATGGTGGGCGTAAGCGCAGAAACCGGCTACCCGGAGGCCTTCGAGATGGAGGACCACCCTTATTACGCCGCGGTGATCTACCACCCGGAGTTTATATCCCGACCAGGAAGGCCGCATCCGCTGTTTACGGGGCTGGTGCGCGCGGCGATGCGCAAAGCATAGGGCCGTTGCCTGAGTCAACCGGGAAAGCCCCCTTTTTCGGGGGCTTTTTTACGCGGAAGCTTGTTTTTACAATCGCACGGGGGGAAACCGGGCTTTCCGCCACAAGTACCGGTTTGTTTCCGGGACCGGTTGTGTTATAATTTCTTGAAGGTTTCAACCGATTTGGTACCGAAAGGGGGGAAGCAGGCATGCAGCAGAACGCGCCGCAGCAAAAACACAGACCTACCAAGAGCTACGCGCCCAGGAAGCACAAAAGCCGCGCGGCTGAAGCTGCACCCTGGCTGGTGTTGTTCGTGGCGCTGCTGGCGGCCATGTACTTCGTCTTTCCCAAAGAGGCGGGTAAAAGCATCGACGTTTCCGTATACGACGGGCTGGTGATTAGCGAGGTCATGGCGGCCAATTCCACCGCCGTGCCGGACGAAACCGGGGCTTTCAGCGAC
>CAZCCZ010000070.1:5350-9524 GCA_964497495.1 uncultured Oscillospiraceae bacterium | reverse complement strand
CTGCAGGATCATCGCGCTGATCTCCTGCGGGGTATAGTTCTTATCGTCGATGGTCACCTTGTGGGCGGTGCCCATTTCGCGCTTGATGGAACTGATGGTGCGGTCGGGGTTGGTGATCGCCTGCCGTTTGGCGATCTGGCCGACCAGACGCTCGCCGTCTTTGGTAAAAGCCACGACGGACGGCGTGGTGCGCGCGCCTTCCGCATTGGGGATCACGACGGGCTCGCCGCCCTCCAGCACAGCTACGCAGCTGTTGGTGGTGCCAAGGTCGATACCGATAATCTTACTCATGGGAGTTCCTCCTTACAAATCAATGCGAACTTCGCAAAATGTCTTTCGTGACCGGTTGGTATATCGGAAGGGCGCTGGGCCCGTTTCCGCAGGGGGGGCCGTTTGGGACAGGCGCCTGTAAAAGCCGTATCCCGCGGGCGGGGCCGGGGGGCCGCAGCCTTCCGACCGGATTCGTACGGGCCGGTTCCGCCGGCCGGGCGGGGCGTCGGCGGCCGGGCCGCCCGCGGAGCCCGCAGGGTTGAAAAAGTCTTTCACGGAAATCACGTCGGCTTTCAGTCGGGCACGACCTTGACCATCGCGTGGCGCAGTACGAAACCGCCCATCTGATAGCCCTTCTGGAGCACTTCGCATACGGTGCCGGGCTTGCCGTCCTCCGGTGCGCCCTTCATCACTGCGTTTTCCAGATTGGGGTCGAACTTCTCGCCCTTGCGGTCGATAGGGGTTACCCCCCGTTTGGTCAGCGCGTCGGAGAGTTGCTTTCGTACCATCTCCACGCCCTCGGCAAGCGTCTGCCGGGCGGTGTCCCCCGCCGCGTCCAGCGCGCGTTCCAGATTATCCAGCACCGGCAGCAGCGTTACGATGAAGGCGCGCGCGCCGTCCTCGTAAGCATCCGCCCGCACGTTCTGGTTGCGGCGGCGGTAGTTGTCGAAATCCGCCTGCACGTGCTGGGCCAGGTCCAGGTATTCGTCGGCCTTGGCCTGCGCCGCGGCCAGCGCTTCCGTCAGTTCCGTTTCCACCGTCTGGGCCTTGGCCTTCGCCTTGTCCAGCTCGTCGCGGAGCGAGCATTCGGTGTTCTCGTCCAGCGCGTCGGTCATCACGTCCAGCGTTTCCTGTTCCGTATCTGCGTTCGCCGGGGTGTTCCCGGCCGCTTCTTTGGCAAGCGTGTCCTTTTCAGGCTGCATGGTTGGCTTTCTTCCCCCGTTCTTTGGGATTTTCTTTCTCAGGGCCATCGCCGTCACTCCTTATCCTGCGTAAACAGGCGTGTCAGCTGTTCGCCCATGGCGCTGAGCGCCCCCAGCACCCGTTCGTACTCCATGCGCGTGGGGCCGATGACGCCGATGGTGCCCTGCGTGCGGCCGCCCAGCGAGTAGGTCGCCGTGACCAACGAACAGTCGTTGAGTTCCGGCACGCCCGTTTCGGGGCCGATGCGCACGGTAAAAGCGACGCTCTGGTGCTGTTCCAGGATTTTCAGCAGCTTGTCCTTGGTTTCCAGCAACGACAGGAAGGCCCTTGCCTTCTCCACGTCGTTGTATTCCGGAAAGTTGAGGATGTTGCTGGGGCCGCCGAAAGTGATGCGCGTTCTGGCGTGCTGACTTTCCACGTCCGCCACCAGTTCCCCGATGCCGCCGAACACCGCGCGCTTCTCGTCGAATTCGCGCGCCATGACGTTAAGCACGCCCAGCGCTTCCGTAAGGGTGCGCCCGGTCAACCGCTCGGTCAGCATCCGGCTGAAGGTGTAAAGGGCGTCGGCGTCCAAATCGCTGTCCACGTGGATAACCGAATCCCGCACGATGCCGCCGTCGGTGACGATCACCAGCAGCGCGGTAGAGGCGGAAACCGGCACCAGTTGGAGGTTGCGCACGCGCAGCTCTCCGCCCGCGGGGGATACGACCAGCGACGTGTAATGCGTGATGGAGCTCAGCACCTGCGCCGCGCGGTTCACCACGTCCTCCATCTTACCGGTGCGCTCGCTGAAATGCGCGCGGATGCTGTCCGCGTCCCCGGCGCGGATTTTGCCGGCCTGTAAAAGCTGGTCCACGTACAGCCGGTAAGCCTTCGTACTGGGCACTCGCCCCGCGCTCACGTGGGGCTGGTCCAGATAGCCCAGTTCCTCCAGATCGCTCATCTCGTTGCGGATGGTGGCAGAACTGAGCCCCGTCTCGTACTTCTTGGAGATGGTACGGCTGCCCACCGGGATCGCGGTGAGGATGTAGTCGTCGATGATCGCCTGAAGAATCCTGAATTTCCGCGCGTCCATCATCCTGCGATCACCTCCGAATCCGGCGTCCTGAACCTGTCGTTTGCGGGTTTGTTAGCACTCGGTTCCTTTGAGTGCTAACTCGCGTTTATCATATGCCTGTTTTCCGATTTTGTCAAGCGTCCCAAACGACAAATTTCAAGTTTGTTCATAAACATAAAACCCTTGTGATTCAAAGGGTGTACGTATTATCTGACTATTTCTGACCAAATAATTTCCGCCGCGCGCGCGTCCCCGCGTCCCCGTGGGCGTTACGCTTCCATAAAAGCCATCAGCGCCGTGTTTTGAAGCGCCATACCCCTGCGCGTCAACGCCAGACGCGGCCGCGGCCCCTCCGCCGGGCGCAGCAGCCCCTGCGCCGTCAGCGTTTCGATCGCCTTCGGGTAGGCTGCGGGAAGCGGGTTGCCGTACCGCTGCGCAAACTCCGCGTAGCCTACGCCCTCCACGGTGCGCAGGCCCAGCATCACGGCTTCGAACATCGCTTCCTTGCGGGAAACCGGCGTCGTTTCCGCAACCGGCAATTTCCCCCGCGCGATCCCGTTCAGATATTCCGTCATCAACGCGGTATTGACGCGCCGCAGGGAATCCGTACTCTCCGGCGCGCCCTTCGGCGCGGGCAGCAGGCTCGCCGCGTTGAGCCCCAGCCCCAGATACGGCTCCCGTCGCCAGCAGCCGAGGTTGTGCGCACACTCGAACCCCGGCTTCGCGAAATTGGAGATCTCGTAACGCCTGTAGCCGAGGCTTTCCAGCCGATCGATACCCCGCTCCATCATGTCCGCCGTATCGTCCTCGCCGGGCGGCACGAGTTCCCCGCGCGCCACGCTGCCGGAAAGCGGCGTGCCTTCCTCTATAATAAGCGAGTAAGCGGAAATATGGGTGACGCCCAGCCCTGCCAGCGCGTCCAGCGTGTCCGAATAATCCTCCGACGTCTGCCCCGGCAGGCCGAACATGGCGTCCGCGTTGAGGTTGGCAAAACCGCGGCTTCGCGCGAGGGCAACGGCCTCCTCCGCCTCCGCGAACGTGTGGATGCGCCCGAGCGTGCGCAAAAGCCGCTCCTGCTTCGCCTGCACGCCGAGGGACAGGCGGTTTCCCCCCGCCTCCCGCAAAACGTCCAGACATTCGCCGGTCAGCGTACCCGGGTTGGCCTCTGCGGTAAATTCCGTGCCCGGCCGGATGGAAAAGTACCCCCGAAGCGTGCGCAGCACGCCGCGCATCAGCGCGGGGGGCACGACGGACGGCGTGCCCCCGCCCAGATACACCGTATCCACGGGCTGCGCGCCGTACGTTTCCGCCGCGAGCGCGATCTCCCTTTCAAGCGCCGCGCAGTACGCCGCCATATCGCCCTCCCCCGCCGGAAACGAGCAGAAGTCGCAGTAGGCGCATTTTCTTCTACAAAAAGGGAAATGCAGGTATAATGAAAACATGGTTCTCCCCCCGCCGCCATCATACCACGAACGTCCGCGCCGGGGAAGCCGTTGCAATGCCGCGCGAAATACGGTATCATACGCAGGGAATATTCCACACCCGTTGGGAGGAAGCCGCTTGACGAACGATCGTCTGTCCCATATCCGCAATTTCTGCATCATCGCCCACATCGACCACGGCAAATCCACCCTGGCGGACCGCCTGCTGGAGATGACGGGCGTTTTCGAGCGCCGCGAAATGGTGGAACAGATGCTGGACAGCATGGATCTGGAACGTGAGCGCGGCATCACCATCAAGAGCAAGGCCGTCCACATGGCCTACAAGGCTAAGGACGGCGAGACCTATATCCTGAACCTGATCGACACGCCGGGCCACGTGGATTTCAGCTACGAGGTCAGCCGCGCGCTGGCCGCGTGCGAGGGCGCGCTGCTGGTGGTGGACGCCACGCAGGGCATCGAGGCGCAGACGCTGGCCAACGTC
>CAZCCZ010000070.1:0-5340 GCA_964497495.1 uncultured Oscillospiraceae bacterium | reverse complement strand
GGCGCTGGAGCACAATCTGGAAACCGTGCCCGTCATCAACAAAATCGACCTGCCCAGCGCGCGCCCCGACGAAGTGAAAAAGGAAATCGAAGAGGTCATCGGGCTGGACACGGCCAACGCGCCCGTGATCTCCGCCAAGACCGGCGAAAACTGCGGGGACGTGCTGGAAGCCATCGTACGCTTCATGCCGCCGCCCAAGGGGGACGAGACCGCGCCGCTGCAGGCGCTGATTTTCGACGCGTATTACGACAACTACCGCGGGGCCATCTGCTTCGTGCGCGTCATGCAGGGCACCGTGAAGGCGGGCGTGCGTATGCGCCTGATGGCCAGCGGTGCGGAATTCGACATCGTGGAGGTGGGCACTTTCCACCCCGGCTACCAGCCCTGCGACGAGCTGCTGGCGGGCGACGTGGGGTACATCTGCGCCTCCATCAAGGATATCGCGGACACCCGTGTGGGCGACACCGTAACGGACGCCGCGCGCCCCGCCGAAAAGGCGCTGCCGGGCTACCGCAAGGTAACGCCCATGGTTTTCTGCGGCATCTACCCTTCCGACGGCGCGGATTACGACGCCCTCAAGGACGCGCTGGAAAAGATGCGCATGAACGACGCCTCCGTCTCTTTCGAGCCGGAAACCTCCGTGGCGTTGGGCTACGGTTTCCGCTGCGGTTTTCTGGGGCTTCTGCACATGGACATCGTCACCCAGCGGCTGGAACGGGAGTTCGATCTGGATCTGATCACCACCGCTCCCAGCGTGATCTACCACGTGTACAAGACGGACGGCACGATGGTCGCCATCGACAACCCCACCAACCTGCCGCCCGCGGGGGAGATCGCGCACATGGAGGAACCGTACGTGCTGGCGACCGTTTACACCCCGCAGGAATACGTAGGCACGCTGATGGAAGTGTGCAAGGAGAAGCGCGGCACGTTCCTGGACATGCAGTACGAGGGCGGCCGCGTGAAGCTGACCTACCACATGCCGCTCAACGAGATCATCTACGATTTCTTCGACCAGATCAAAAGCCGCTCCCGCGGCTACGCCAGCTTCGATTACGAGTTGAAAGACTATCAGGAAAGCGACCTGGTAAAGCTGGACATGCTGCTTAACGGCGATGTCTGCGACGCCTTCACGCTGATCGTCCACCGGGACAAGGCCTACGCCCGGGGCCGGGGCATCGCCGAGAAGCTGACGGAGGTCATTCCGCGCCAGCTGTTCGAAATCCCCATTCAGGCAGCCATCGGCGGCAAGGTGATCGCCCGCGAAACCGTGAAGGCCCTGCGCAAGGACGTGCTGGCCAAGTGCTACGGCGGGGATATCACCCGCAAGAAGAAGCTGCTGGAAAAGCAGAAGGAAGGCAAGAAGCGCATGCGCCAGTTCGGCACCGTGGAGGTGCCCAGCGAGGCGTTCATGGCCGTTTTGAAAATGGAAGACAAATAAACGCGAACTTTCCGCGTAAGCCGCCGCCGTCCGGGAAACCCGCGCCCGCTTTCCCCGGACGGCGGCGCTTTTCAACTCGCCCGTTCTGTGCTAAAATACGAATGTGCGCGTCAAGCCGCGTAAAACACCGGCCGGAGGCATTCCCGCATGACGAACCGCAAACCGAGGCTCAACTCCACCCTGCGCGCCGCGCTGTGGGTGCTGTTGGATATCCTGCTGTGCAACATGGCCATGGTTCTGGCCCAGCAGTTCCGCTTCGAGGTGAACATCCCCGAGGTCTTTTTTCAACGGTACGTGAACATCGCCCCCGTGATGACGCTCCTGTGCCTGCTCTCGTTCTGGGCGTTCGGGCTGTACCGCAACATGTGGCAGTACGCCTCGGCGGAGAGCGTTTTGCAGATCGTCGTGGCCACGCTGGTGGCCGCGGTGTCGATATACCTGTATTCCCTGCTGCGCTACTCCTTCACCCAGCCGGAGAACCACCACCTGTTGCATCGCATGGTGTACCTGCTTTACTGGGTGCTGCTCACCGTCCTGGTGGGCGGTTCCCGCTTCGCCTACCGCATCGTGCGCACGCGCGGGCGTTACCCGTTCAAGCGCGGCGAAGGCGAAAGCGTGCGCCGCACGCTGATCGTGGGCGCGGGCTGGGCGGGGGCCAACGTGATCCGGGAGATGCAGAACGGGCGTTACGGCAACAGCCTGCCCGTGGCCGCCGTGGACGACGACCCCGCCCGCACGGGCGCCAGGCTCAGCGGGGTGAAGGTGCTGCGCGGCACCGAGCACATCGCGCAGTACGTAAGGGATTTCGCCATCGACGATATCGTGATCGCCATCGCCACCCCCAACGGTGAACTGCGCCCGCTGATCGAGGCGTGTCTGGCTACCGGCTGCCGTGTGCGGCGCGCCAGCGTTCTGGAAGAGGTCGTCAGCGGCGGGAACGCGCGGGGAAGCGTGCGGGATATCGACATCGGCGATCTGCTGGGCAGGCCGGAGGAACAGCTGAACATGACGGAGGCTGCGGCCTATTTCCACGGCAAGACCGTGCTCATCACCGGCGGGGGCGGCTCCATCGGGGCGGAACTCTGCCGCCAGCTGATGGCTTTCCAGCCCGCCAGGCTGGTGCTGTACGATATCAGCGAAAACTACATGTACGACCTGTTCTTCGAGCTTCAGGAGCAGTACCCGGAAGGGCTGAAAGACAGGCTGATCCTCTGCGTGGGTTCCATCCGGGACGAGCAGCGCATCGCAGAAGTCATGCGGCGGCACCGTCCGCAGGTGGTGCTGCACGCCGCCGCGCACAAGCACGTGCCCCTGATGGAGGATTGTCCCGATCAGGCGGTGAAAAACAACGTGTTCGGCACCTACGCCGTCGCAACCGCCGCCATCGCCCACGGCGTGGAACGTTTCGTGATGATCTCCACCGACAAAGCCGTGAACCCCACCAACGTCGTGGGCGCCACCAAACGGTTGGCGGAGATGGTGATCGAGGCGCTGAGTGCGCAGGGCAAAACGGAGTTCACCGCCGTGCGCTTCGGCAACGTGCTGGGTTCCCACGGCAGCGTGGTGCCCCTGTTCGAACGCCAGATCCGCGCGGGCGGCCCCGTAACGCTGACCCACCCGGACATCATCCGTTATTTCATGACCATGCCGGAAGCCGCGAGCCTCGTGCTGCAGGCCGCCTCCATCGCCAGGGGCGGGGAGCTGTTCGTATTGGACATGGGGCAGCCCGTGCGCATCAAGGAACTGGCGGAAAAAATGATCCAGCTGTACGCCGCGCAGGGCGGCCCGAAGCGGATCGACATCGTCTACACGGGGCTGCGGCCCGGGGAGAAGCTCTACGAGGAGCTGCTGACCAACGACGATACCATCGTGCAGACGGGCCTGACCAAGATATTCGTAGCCAAGCCGGAAGTCGTCTCCCCCGAGACGATGGATACCGTGCTCAAGACCCTGCGCCGCTGCATCGACGAGGGCGGGGACGTGCGCGTGTGCCTGCACGCGCTGCTGCCCTCCTACCGTTCGCCGGAGGAGGTTAACCATCTGGCGGAGGAAGCGCGCAGGCAGGCCGCGGAAGCGGAAAGCGGCGCGCCCGCGCCGGAAGGCGCGCGGGCATGACCGCTCACGAGGGCTTCATGCGCATGGCGCTGGAGGAAGCGGAACTGGCCGCGCGGGAAGGCGAGATTCCCGTAGGCGCGGTGGTCGTGCGCGGCGGCGCCGTACTCGCCCGCGCGCACAACCGCCGGGAACAGCTTCAGGATCCCACCGCGCACGCGGAAATGCTGGCCCTGCGGGAAGCGGCGCGCGTTCTGGGTAACCGGCGGCTGGCCGACTGCGCGCTTTACGTAACGCTGGAACCCTGCCCCATGTGCGCGGGCGCGATGGTCATGGCCAGGCTGGGGCAATGCTTTTTCGGCGCGAGCGACGAGAAGCAGGGGTGCTGCGAAAGCGTCTACGCGCTGACCTGCGAGCCTTCGTTCTTCTGGCGGCTGCGCTGTGCGGGCGGGCTGCTAGCGGAGGAAAGCCGGCGATTATTGAACGAATTTTTCGAGGCGTGCCGGAAGCCGGACGCCGACGAGTAAACGAGGAGATCCCATTTTGCAGATAGACGCCATCGTCACCGACTTGGACGATACCCTGCTCAACCCCGAGTCCGTACTGTCCCCCTACACGCTGGACGTTTTCCGCCGCGCGCGGGAAGCTGGCGTGCGCATCGTGCCCGCCAGCGGGCGCGCGGCCTACAGCATGCGGCCCTACGTAACGCAGTTGGATACCGGGCTGCCCTACATCGCCTGCAACGGCGCGCAACTGATCAACGCCGACCACTCCGTGAAGGAGCTCGTCGCCTTTTCCCCCGAACAGGCACGCGCGCTCATCCGCTACCTGAAGGCGAACGGCTTCTTTGTGATGTGTTATAGCGGCGAATCCTTCTATTTCGAGGAAGAATGCGAGATCAGCGACAGATACAGTTGTACCTCCGGCATGCACGGGCAGGCGGTGGGCGACCTGGACGCCTTCGTCACCTTCTCCACCCCGAAGATATTGAGCGTTCACGAACCGGAGGAAGTGGCGCGGTTCCTGCCGCTGATCCGGAACGCTTTCCCGGCCGCTTCCTTTTCGGTCAGCAAGCCGTATTTTCTGGAAGCGGAGCCTCCCGAGGTCAGCAAGGGCGCGGCGCTGCGCAAACTGGCGCGGGAACTGCGCCTGACGCCGGAGCACACGCTGGTTTTCGGCGACAGCCTCAACGACCTGACCATGCTGGGGTATGCCCAGCACAGCGTCGCCGTGGGCAACGCCCGCGACGAGGTGAAGCAGGCGGCGCGCCATGTATGCGGCACCAATGCCGAGGACGGCGTGGCGCGCTTCGTGGACGAGCACGTGCTGGCCGCCGTTTCCGGTTCCCCGCGCGGCGCGGGGATGAACGAAACCCAATCCACTCCGCTTCCGGGGGGAGGAACATACCTTGATTAAGATTGAGGATTTCATACGGGAGTTGAACCTGGAGGTGCTCAATGCATCCTCCAAAGAGGAGATGGACATCACCTCCACCGACCTCAACCGGCCCGGCATGCAGTTTTTCGGTTTCTACGAATATTTCGCCTACGAACGCCCGCAGGTGCTGGGCAAGGTGGAAATGACCTATCTGGAATCGCTGGAGCCGGACAAGCGGCGGAGCGTTCTGGAAGTCTACATGGGGTACAAGCTGCCCTGCATTATCGTATGCTGGGGCATGATCCCGCCGCGCGAGCTGCTGGAACTGGCCAAACAGCAGGATATTCCCGTTTTCCAGAGCAACGCCAAGACCACCAAGTTCTCCTACCAGATCATCATGTATTTAAACCGCGTGCTGGCGCCGCATGTAACGCGGCACGGCGTACTGGTGGATGTATACGGGCTGGGCG
>CAZCCZ010000069.1:0-9675 GCA_964497495.1 uncultured Oscillospiraceae bacterium | reverse complement strand
TGCCGTTCTCCCCGAGCAGCGCAAGTATCTCCCCTTTGCAAATATCAAGGTTGACCCGGTCGTTTGCAACAACCGAGCCGAACGTTTTGGTGATATTGCGCATGGAGACCGTCGCCTTGTCCCTTTGCATCGCAGAGTCCCTCCAAATGATGGAAAGGGCCACTTGTGACGGTGGCCCTTTCCATTCGTAAACGGATTGCGAAAGGTTAGTTCAATTCGGTGATGCCGTCGATGCGGATGCCGAAGTACGGCGCGCTGCGAAGCGTGGACTCGTAGAAGATGCCGTCCTTAATCGCTTCGCCGGTGTCGCCGACCCAGTCGCCGTTGGTGTCGATGGCCAGATAGCTCGTCACGGTCTGGCCGCCGGAGGTGAAGTTGGCGGTGTCAAACACGTTCAGGGTGCCGTCCTTGAGGGCCGCTTCCACTTCCGCGACCTTCTCGGCGGTGCCCGGCGCGCAGCTTTCGCCCAAGGGGGAGATCATCACGGCGCCGTCGGCATAACCGGCGGCCCAGTCGGTGGCGATCGTTTCGCCGCTGAGCATGCAGTTCATGGCGTAGGTGTAGTAAACGCTCCAGTCGTTCTGGGCGCTGGTAAGGGCGGCCTTAGGCGCGACGGAGAGCATATCCACGTTGTAGCCGACGCAGTAGACCGTGGTGCCGCCTTCCAGCAGCGCTTCGCAGGCGGAGGGGGCGCCGGTGGAATCGGCGTGCTGGCTGACGATGATATCGCCGGAGGCAACCAGCGCGTTGGCGGCTTCCGCTTCGGCGGTCGGATCATACCAGGAGTTGGTGTAGGACACGTCCATCACCACATTGGGCACGATGGATTTAACGCCCAGGTAGAAACCGGTGTAGCCGGAAACCACTTCCGCGTAGGGATAGGCGCCGATGTAGCCGATCTTGACGTTGCCGTCGGCATCCTTGTTCTTATCGGCGACCTTGCCGTCAGCCACGAGCTGGGCAAGCTTCATGCCGGCCACAACACCGGACACATAGCGGGACTGGTAGGTGTAGTTGAAGGCGTTTTTGAAGTTGGGCAGGCCGGAAAGGGCGGCCGTATCGCCGGTCATGGAAATGAACGTCACCTTCGGGCTTTCGCTGGCAGCCTGCTGCATGTAGCTCTGATGGCCGTAGCTGTCGGAGATGATGTACTTGCAGCCCTGCTCCACCAGATCCATGGCGGTGTCGTAGCAGGTTTCGTCTTCGGAGATGTTGTACTTCCAGATGATCTGATCCGCGGTAATGCCGGCGGCAGCGGCCGCTTTTTCGATGCCCTGGATGTGCGCGTAGTCATAACCGGTGTTCTCGTCGTGAACCAGGATCACGCCGATTTTAAGATCAGTATCTGCCGCCATGGCCGTGGTGGTGGTGAATACAAATACAAGGGACAACACGAGAAGCAACGAGAGAATTTTTTTCATTGTCAATCCTCCAACCTTGTTATTTATTTGCTTTCGCAATGGAACCCGACGATAGGAACGAACTTCCTCTCCACCAGAATACCGATGATCATATCACGTATCTTACGATACAGTTTTTGCCGTGGTTTGTCAATCAGAATATGGGTTGCCTCAACGCCTGCGCGCGCTTTGCGGGCGCTTGCTTTTCGGCGTATTTTCAGCCTCTGTGCCGTGCGCGCGCGGCCCGTCGGACGCGCCGCTGCATCATTATACAAAGAAAGTACAGCGCTGGCTTGCGGAAACCGGGCCGCCGCCTCGTCGGCGGTCCGGTTTCCGCCATGTTTTGCCCGCCCGCAGGAAACGCGATTTATGCGAAAACGCCCCGGTGTGCGGTTCGGAGAAGGCCCGGCTTTCCGTCCCCTACAAAATGTTAACGGCGATTCGGGAGGAACCGCGCCTTTGAAAGCGAAAAAAGTCATCAGGGCGGTCGGGGCCGGGCGGCTCCCACCCGCTTTGGAGGAGGGGGCTCATGGCTGGCGACCGGCAACCGGCGAAGGCCGCCCGCGCGGCGGGCTGTAAAACGATGCCGCTGGTACTGAAAAACTGTGATTATCTGAATGTTTTCACTGCGCAGTGGCTGCACGGAGATATTGCGATTAGCGACGGGCGCATCGCCGGCGTGGGTACTTACGACGGCGAGCGCGAAATCGACCTTACGGGGAAAACCTGCGTGCCCGGCCTGATGGACGGGCACATCCACCTGGAAAGCGCCATGATCACGCCGCGGGAATTCGCGCGGGTCGCAGTGGCCCACGGGACCACGGCGGTGGTCGCCGACCCGCACGAAATCGCCAACGTGCTGGGCGCCTCGGGGGTCGACTATATGCTGCGGGCCAGCGAAAACCTGCCGCTGGACGTATTCTTCATGGCGCCCTCCTGCGTTCCGTCCTCGCCGTTTGACGAAAGCGGCGCGACGCTGGACCACGAGGCGATCGCGGCGCTGCTGACCAACCCGCGGGTGCTGGGGCTGGCCGAAATGATGAACGTGCCCGGCGTGCTGGCGGGCGACGAAGACGTGATGCTGAAAATCGCGGAAACGCAGCGGTTGCGCAAGCATATAGACGGGCACGCCCCCGGCCTGAGCGGGAGCGCCCTGCAGGCCTATATCGCCGCCGGAATCCAGACCGACCACGAGTGCTCCTCGCTCCCCGAAGCGATGGAAAAGCTTGCCCTGGGGCAATGGATCATGATCCGGGAAGGTTCCGCTGCCCGCAACCTGCAGGCGCTGCTGCCGCTTTTCGGAAACCCTTACCGCAGCCGGTGCCTGCTGGTGACCGACGACAAGCACCCGGGGGACCTGCTGAATCTGGGGCATATCGACCACGCCGTCCGCAAGGCGATTGCCCTGGGGGCCGACAGCGCGGCCGCCTTCATCATGGCGTCCTGGAACGCCGCGCAATGTTTCGGGCTTGCGGGCAGAGGGGCCGTCGCGCCCGGATACGCGGCGGACCTTGTCGTGCTGGACGACGTAAAGAGCGTCGCAATCCGTTCAGTTTATAAGGACGGCGTTCTGGTTACGCCCGTACAAATTTCCGGCGGGGACACGCCCATGCCCGCCTCGTCGTTCCATATGGCGCCGGTAACGCCGGAAACCTTCGCGCTGCGGGAAGCGAAAGTCATCGGCCTGGTGCCCGGTGAACTGCTGACCACCGACGAGGGGAGCGCTTCGGCCGTCGACCCCCGTCGGGACATCGTCAAACTGGCCGTGATCGAGCGGCACCGCGGCAGCGGCCATGTGGGGAAAGCCTACGTCAAAGGTTACGGGCTCCGGGCGGGCGCGGTGGCCACCAGCGTGGCGCACGACGCGCACAACCTGATCGTGGCGGGTGTTTCGGACGCCGATATGGCGCTGGCGGCAAACCGGGTGGCCGTCATGCGGGGCGGCCTGGCCGTGGTGCGCGACGGGGAAGTGCTTTGCTCGCTGCCGCTGCCCATCGCAGGGCTAATGTCGCCCCAGCCTGCCGAACAGGTGCACGAGGCTCTGACGGGCCTGATGGAGCAGGCTGTTCAACTGGGCGTTTCCAGGCAGATCGACCCGTTCATGACGCTGTCGTTCGTAAGCCTGCCCGTGATCCCCACGCTGCGTCTGACGACCTACGGCGTCGTGGACGTGGCGGCGCAGGCCCTGCTGTAAGCCTCGGAACGGAACGAAACGCGGAAATTCGGGTGGGGAAAGAAACGGGAGCCGCCGCACCGCATGGGCTTCACCCTGCCGTTCTTCCCGTAGGCGGCGCACGCCGACCCATTGCGGCCGCGCGTCCGGCGGCGGGCGCCCCGTCCCGTTTGTACACGAAGAGCGCCTGCTGGTAGACGCCCGCGTATGGGCCGTACCCGGCGAAGGGCGACGCGCCGCCGTAGCCGTCCCTGATCACGCGGTCGATCCACACGTCCACGGGCACGCGGGCCAGCCGCCCGAAGCCGAAAAGCATCACGCAGTTGGCCACCTTCGGGCCTACGCCGCGCACGGTTAAAAGCGCCTCAAACAGGGCTTCGTCCGGCAGAAGGGCGAGCGCCGCAAAATCCAACGCTCCCGTAGCCGCCGCGCGCGCCGCGGCCAGCAGGTAGGGTGTGCGGTAGCCCAGCGAGCACAGGCATAATTCTTCTTCCTTCAGCGCCGCCAGCCGTTCCGCCGTGGGAAAGGCCCTGCGCGCCGTCCCTTCCACGGGCTCGCCGTACCGCGCGCAGAGCGCCTCCACGCAGGCGCGGATGGCTTTGATGTTCTTGCGCTGGGAGAGGATGAAGCCGCAAAGCGTCTCCCACGGCTCCTGCCGAAGGATGCGCAGCCCGTCCGCGTAACGCAGGGCGTTTGCGAGCAGCGCGTCGTCTTTCGGCGCGGCGTCCAGCACGGCGCCGTAATCCGCATCCAGCGCGAAATACCGCCTCCACAAAAGGTCGAAGTCCTCCGGGGCGCAGTCGAACGAAAAACGTCCGTTCCCGAGAACCGTCACGGTGACCCGTTTCCCGTACGCGACGGTTTCCGCCGTGTTTTCGGAAAGCGGAACCATGCGGAAACACTGGCCGCTGTCCATGATGAGGAATGGATCGAAATTCGGAACGGCAACGGTTACGGCCATCGGTTTACTCCTTCCGCGGCGTTGACGCGCGCCGCGTGAAACGGTATCATGAGCGTACCGGGAGGGGATGCGGAATGCCTTTCGAGGTTCTTCACGCGGATATCGTTACGCTTGCGGTGGACGCCGTGGTCAACGCGGCCAACCCGGCCCTGCAGGCGGGCGGCGGCGTGTGCGGTGCGATCTTCGCGGCGGCGGGCCGGGCCGAGATGCAGGCCGCCTGCGACGAAATCGGCGGTTGCGCCGCGGGCGACGCGGTCATCACGCCGGGCTTCCGGCTGCCCGCGAAGTACGTGATCCATACCGTCGGCCCGGTGTGGCGGGGCGGCGCGCGCGGGGAGGCGGCGCTGCTGGCTTCCTGTTACCGACGCTCGCTGGAACTGGCGGCGGAACGCGGGTTGGCTTCCGTAGCCTTTCCGCTGATCTCCGCCGGCGTCTACGGTTACCCCCGGGAACAGGCGCTGGCGGTCGCGGAGGCGACCATCCGGACGTTTCTGGCTTCGCACGGGGACATACGGGTGATTCTGGCGCTGTATCCGTAAATTTCAAAGACCAACAAACGAAAGAAGGATGGTTTCGTGAGCAAGATCGACATCGTGCGCAAGGCCATGACGGACGCGCTGAAGGCGGGGGACAAGCCCCGCAAGGACGCGCTTTCCCTGCTGCTGTCGGCGCTTAAAAGCAAATGGATCGACAAGCGTGCCGACCTGAGCGAAGAGGAAGAAAACGAGGTCGTTTATAAGGAGATCAAGGAGGCGCAGGAAACGCTGGATACAACGCCCGCCAGCCGCACGGACATCATCGGGGAAGCCCGGCTGCGCATGCAGGTGTGGGCGGAGTTCGCCCCGGAGCGCATGGACGAGGGCGCGATCCGCGCCGCCGTGGAGGAAGCCGCCGCGGAACTGGGCGGCGGCCTGACCGCGGGGGACAAGGGACGGCTGATGAAAATCCTCATGCCGCGCCTGAAGGGCAAGGCGGACGGCCGGCTGGTGAACCTTGCGGTGGACGAGCTGCTGAAATAAGCGGAACCCGTCAGCCGATATACTCGTCGTCCGCGATATCGTCGCCGTCGTCGGTGGGCGAGGGGGACGTCGTCGCTTCCGGGTCGGCGGCGGGCGCGTCCGTCTGCAACGCGTTGTTGACGAAGCTCAGCACCGCCGTACTGCCGTCGCGGGAACAGGTCAGCGTATACGCGCCGATCTGTTTCGTATACTGCCCGTCGCCCGCGCGCATGCCTTCCACCACGTCGGTGACCAGCGCGTAGCGGCTGGCCGGGTCGGCTTCGGTAGCCATGGCCATGAGAAACGCGTAGCTGTGATAACCGGAAATGGCGAAATCGTTATACGTGCTGTCACCGTAGGCCATGTTGTCGGGCGCGGTGAGGCTGATCTCGCAGGATTCCACGATGCCCGAAATATCCGCGGTTACCGACACGGTGAGCACGTCGCCGTACAGGTCGTAATAGGCATGGGTATCGTCGCCGCCTCCGTTGCGCTGGGAAAGCACCATGGGCAGCAGATGGCGGTTATCGTTTTCGTTGATGAAGGAGACGTCCTCCTTGTAATACGCGGCGAAGGTGTCGTACGGCTGGCCCGTCAGGGCCAGCGCGCAGGCGGGCAAAAGCAGCGCGGTCAGCAGCGCCAGCGCGAAAAACTTTCTCATGGAATCCCTCCTCGCCGGGGCTCCGGCGCGATCAGCATACCATGAGCGACGGCGGTTTTCAAGCGCCGCGGCGGGCAGGAATACGCGCCCGGCGCGCGAATGCTTATCCGGTAAGGACGGGGATAGCGATGAACGGTTTTCTGGAACAAACGAGAACGCTGGACGCCCGGGACGTGGACGCGAACGCCGAATGGCGCATAAGCGAAATTTTCACGGCCATGCAGGAGGCGGGCGCGGCGCAATGCGAGGAGTATAACCTGGGCGTGCTCGCCCTGCGGGAGCAGAACCTCGCCTGGGTGGTGACCCGCGCGTACCTGCGCATGGAGCGCACGCCGGGACTGGGGGAAACGGTCACCGTGCGTACCTGGCCCAAGCCGCCCAAGCACGCCTTTTTCCCGAGGTACTATCAGTTTTTCGCGGGCGGCCGGGCCGTGGGCTGCGCTTCGATGCTCTACGCGCAGCTGGACCTGACCGCGCGCCGGATGGTCAAACCCTGGCTGGGCGGCAATGACGAGCTGACCTGCGACCTGGAGCCGCCCCTGCCGCTGCCCGGCAACGTGCCCGTGCTGGACGCGGAGCCGGAAACGCTGACGCGAACGGCCTGCTATTCCGATTTGGACATCAACGGCCACGTGAACAACGCCCGCTATCTGGACTGGTTTTGCGATTGCTTTCCCATGGAGCGGCACAGGAACTGGCGGCTTTGCGACGTGGTGGTGCACTACGACCGGGAGATCACGGCCGGGGAAACGGCGGCGCTTTCGCTTCGGCGGGAGGAAGCGCGAAGCGTGCTGAAAGGCGCGTGTGGCGGGGACGCCTGCTTCGCGGTCGGCGGCGTCTGGCAGCGGCGGTAAAGCGTGCGGAACCATATCCGAAACAGGCGCTTCTTTCTCTGTAAAGAGGCGCTTTTTCGCACGTTTTTCCCGTTGCCGCGCGTTAAATTGAGGAAGGAGAACGAAAGGAGACCGTCATGAAGCGTTTTTTGGTATTCGTTCTGGCCGCCGCCGTACTGTGCGCGGCAAGCGCCGCGTTCGCGCAGGCCGCGACGGAAGCGATCACGTTTAATCTGGGCGGCGATCTGGACAGGGTCAAGCTGCGCGCCGCGCCGAGCACCGACGCCGCCGTGCTGGGACAGTATTTCGCCTTCGTGAAAACGGAAGTGCTCGCGGAAGACGGCGAATGGTGGCGCGTGCGTATCGGGGACAGGGAAGGGTACATGATGAGCCGTTTCCTGACGAAGGACGTACCGGACAACGACACGTTCGTGCAGGGGCAATCCGGGCGCGTCTGCACCGGAAACGCCTCTGAACCGCTGTACGCGGCGCCGACGACGGATGCATCGGTATTAACCGTAATGGACGCCGGGAACCTTTACGTGCTGGGTACTGTGAACGGGGACTGGCTGCACGTGCTCTACCGGGCGGAAGGCGCCCAACCCGTAACCGGCTACGCCTCCGGCGCGGATATCGCCATGACGGAAAACTTGGCGACCGTCGCCGTAAACACGGGCAGCGAAACCGCGCGGCTGAACCTGCGCGCTCTGCCTTCCCAAAGCGCCGTGTCGCTGGGCCTGTTTTTCAGCGGCACGGAAATGGACCGCCTGTTCGACGACCACGTTAACGGCGACGGCTGGACCCTCGTGCGTATCGGGGGGCTGGTGGGCTACGCGACGGACACGTTTTTAACCTCCGCCGACGAAGGCGGCCTGGCGTACCGCCCGCCTCTGTCCGGGACGAAGTACGCTTCCGTGCCTGTGTTCGACGGCCCCTATGCGCAGGAAGCGTCCGACTCCGTGACGGAGCGGGATGTGTTCGCGGTGCTGGGCGTGTGCGGCGCGCGGTACTATATCCGTGTTCTGACGGGTGAAGCCGAGCGCTTCGGGTACGTGGAAAGCAAGGACGTCCGCGGCGTAACGGCTTCCGTTCATACGGGCGGGACGCTGAAGCACGACCAGGTTCTGTATGATCAGGATGGAAACGGCGATATCGTGCCTTCGGATACTGCCGGGCGCGCGAGCACGATCGTGACCGTTCTGGGTTCCCTGACGGACGCCGGCACGATCTTCCCGTATATCGCCTCCGGTTCCGAATGGTTGAGCTGTTTCGTGGATACGGGGGAGAACGGGGAAGTCTACGGCCTCGTGCCGCGCGAGGCCGTGAAGCACGATCCCGGGCTGGAAATGGGCGATTGACGCAAAAAAACGGAAAGCGGCCGGGCCTTCAAGCCCGGCCGCTTTCCGTTGCGGTTTTGTTACGCCAGTTCCCGTTCGATCAGCTTGGACAGGGCGTACACGTCCTTGTCCATCTCGCGCTGGTCGGGGCCCTCGATCATCACGCGTACCAGCGGTTCCGTGCCGCTGGCGCGGATTACCACGCGGCCGATGCCCTTATATTTGGCTTCCAGCTCTTCGATTTTTTGCTTCACGACCGGGTTCTGGTCGTAGGCGAATTTCTTGCTGTCGTCCACGTGGGCGGCGAAAAGGCATTGCGGCATCATCTGCATGACGCCCGCCAGCCGGCTGAGCGGCGTCTGACTTTCCACCATGGCGGTGATCACCTGCACGGCGGTGATCAACCCGTCCCCGGTGGTGTTGTAGTCCAGCATGATCACGTGGCCGCTCTGCTCGCCGCCCAGCGACCGCTTGTCGGCAAGCATTTTTTCCAGCACGTAACGGTCGCCCACGCGGGTCTTTTCCATCTTGATGCCGTGCTTTTTCAGCGCGATTTCCAGCCCCATGTTGCTCATCACGGTGGCTACGAGGGTATCGTCCTTCAGCGTTCCTTTTCCCTTCATGAAGATGGCCAGCAGCGCCATCACCTGGTCGCCGTTGATCACCTGCCCGCGTTCGTCCGCGGCGATGAGCCGGTCGGCGTCGCCGTCGAAGGCGAATCCCACGTCCGCGCCCAGCTCGCGTACCAGCTCGCACAGGCGCTGGGGGTGCATGGAACCGCAGTTGTCGTTGATGTTGGTGCCGTCCGGCTCGTGGTAATAACAGCTTACCTGCGCGCCCAGCTCGCGGAAAACCATTGGCGCGACCTCGTAACTGGCGCCCTGTGCGCAGTCCAGCACCACATGGCGGCCGTCCAGCCGCACATCGGTCGTATTTTTTACAAAATCCACATAGCTGCGCGCGGCGTTGCGCTGGCGCACCGGGCGGCCCACACGTTCGCCCACTGGCATTTCAAACCCTTCGGGGAGCCCGTTTCTTACGATCTCCTCAATTTTATCTTCCAGCGCGTCGGGCAGTTTATACCCGTTCTTGTCGAAAAACTTGATGCCGTTGTACTCCACCGTGTTGTGGCTGGCGCTGATCACCGCGCCCGCATCGGCCTCGTAATACCGGGTGAGGTAGGCGATGGCGGGGGTGGGCATCACTTCTACCAGCACCGCGCGCGCGCCGACGCTGCAAATGCCCGCGACCAGCGCGCTTTCCAGCATTTCGCCGCTGATGCGCGTATCGCGGCCCACCAGAATGGTGGGGC
>CAZCCZ010000068.1:0-10902 GCA_964497495.1 uncultured Oscillospiraceae bacterium | reverse complement strand
GCGAGGAAGGGTACGAGGTGATCCTCGTCAACTCCAACCCCGCCACCATCATGACGGACACGCACATCGCCGACAAGGTGTACATGGAACCGCTGACGCTGGAATACGTCGCCAAAATCCTGCGCTACGAGCGTCCGGACGCCATCCTGCCCGGCCTCGGCGGGCAGACGGGCCTTAACCTCGCCATGCAGCTATCCCGCAAGGGCGTTCTGAAGGAGTGCCAGGTGGAAATTCTGGGCACGAGCTTCGATTCCATCGAGAAGGCGGAAGACCGCGAAAAGTTCAAGGAACTCTGCCAGAGCCTGGGCGAGCCGGTGCTGCCCTCCAAGATCGCCGACACGCTGGAGGAAGGCCTGGCCGCCGCCACGGAGATCGGCTTCCCCGTGGTGCTGCGCCCCGCGTTCACGCTGGGCGGTACGGGCGGCGGCTTCGCGGACGACGAGGCCGAACTGGTCCCGATGCTGGAACACGCGCTGAAGATCTCCCCCGTGCATCAGGTGCTGGTGGAAAAGAGCATCAAAGGTTTCAAGGAGATCGAGTACGAGGTGATGCGGGACGCCAACGACACCGCCATCGCCGTTTGCAACATGGAAAACGTAGACCCCGTCGGCGTGCACACGGGGGACAGCATCGTGGTGTGCCCCAGCCAGACGCTGACCAACAAGGAATACCACATGCTGCGGGACAGCGCGCTGAAAATCATCCGCGCGCTGAAAATCGAGGGCGGGTGCAATGTACAGTTCGCGCTGGACCCCTTCAGCTTTCACTACTACTTAATCGAGGTCAACCCCCGCGTCAGCCGTTCATCGGCGCTGGCCAGTAAGGCCAGCGGCTACCCCATCGCGCGCGTATCCGCCAAGGTGGCCGTGGGTATGCTCTTAAACGAAATCCCGCTGGCCAACACGCCCGCCAGCTTCGAACCCGCGCTGGACTACGTGGTCACCAAGATCGCCCGCTTCCCCTTCGACAAGCTGGAGGGCGCCAGTAACAAGCTGTCCACCCAGATGAAGGCGACCGGCGAAGTGATGAGCATCGGCCGCACCTTCGAGGAAAGCCTTCTAAAGGCCATCCGCTCGCTGGAAATCGGCGCTTCCCACCTGCACCTGCCCAAGTTCGACGACAGGACCGCGGACGAGCTGCTTGCCTCCATCCGGGACGCGACGGACGACCGTATCTTCGCCATCGCCCAGCTCATCCGCCTTAAAGTGGATTTAAGCCTCATCTACAACGCCACGATGATCGACATGTTCTTTCTGGAAAAGTTTAAAAACATCGTCTCCTTCGAGGAAACCCTGAAAGCGCATCCGTGGGATCTGGAAACGTTCAGAGCCGCCAAGCGCATGGGCGTAAGCGACCGGTACATCGGCAAGCTGTGGGGTAAAAACGAGAAGGAAGTGTTCCTGAAACGCAAGGAACTGGGCCTGTTCCCCGTGTACAAGATGATCGACACCTGTGCCAGCGAGTTCGACAGCTACGTGCCCTACTTCTACTCCACCTACGAGGAGGAAAACGAGTCCATCGTCTCCCCCCGCAAGAAGATCGTGGTGCTGGGCTCCGGCCCCATCCGCATCGGGCAGGGCGTGGAGTTCGACTACTCCACCGTGCACGCCATCTGGACGATCCGGGCCGCAGGGTATGAGGCCATCATCATCAACAACAACCCGGAGACCGTCTCCACCGACTACACCACCAGCGACAAGCTCTACTTCGAGCCGCTCACCGTGGAGGACGTTATGAACATCCTCACGCTGGAAAAGCCGGAGGGCGTCATCGTCAGCCTCGGCGGGCAGACGGCCATTAACCTGGCGGAACGCCTGCACGCGCTGGGGGTCAAGATCATCGGCACGGACGTCACCGCCATCAACCGCGCCGAAAACCGGGACTCCTTCGAGAAAATCCTGAAAGAACTGGGCATTCCGCAGCCGGACGGCGAGGCCGTCACGGATATCGACGCGGGCGTGGCGGCGGCCAAGCGCATCGGCTACCCCGTGCTGGTGCGGCCCAGCTACGTGCTGGGCGGCCGTGCCATGCAGATCGTCAACAACGAAAAAGCCCTGCGCCACTACCTGCACACCGCCGTGATGCTGGACGAGGAAGAGCCCGTGCTGGTGGATAAATACATCGCCGGGCGCGAGTTGGAAACGGACGCGGTCTGCGACGGGCAAAACGTGTTCATTCCCGGCATCATGGAGCACGTGGAGCGCACGGGCATCCACAGCGGCGATTCCATCAGCGTCTACCCCACTTTCAGCGTCAGCGAGAAGGCGCGCCAGACGATCATTGACTATACGGTGCGGCTGGGGCGCGGCATCGGCATCGTGGGGCTGTACAACATTCAGTTCATCGTCGACCCGAAGGACGACGTATACGTCATCGAGGTCAACCCGCGTTCCAGCCGCACCGTGCCGTTCATCAGCAAGGCGACGGGCGAATCGCTGGCGGACATCGGCACCCGCGTCATGCTGGGGCAGAGCCTGCGGGAGCAGGGCATTACGGACGTCATCGCCCCCCCGCGCAAGCGCTGGTACGTCAAGGTGCCCGCCTTCAGCTTCAGCAAACTGCGTGGCATGGACGCCTATTTAAGCCCGGAAATGAAGTCCACCGGCGAAGCCATCGGCTACGACAACTCCCTCAACCGCGCGCTGTACAAGGCCATGCTCTCCAGCGGCATGAACGTGAGCAACTACGGCACCATCTTCGTCACCATCGCCGATCAGGACAAGGCCGAGGCCCTGCCGCTGATCAAGCGCTTCTACAACCTGGGTTTCAACGTGGAAGCCACGCACGGCACCGCGGAGTTCCTGCGGCAGAACGGCCTGCGCACCCGCGAGCGGAAAAAGCTCAGCGAGGGCAGCGACGAGATACTGGATTCCCTGCGGCAGGGCCACGTGAACTACGTCATCAACACCCGCACGCCGGGCAGCGACGGCCACGAGACCGACGGCGCGAAGATCCGCCGCTGCGCGGTGGAAAACAACGTGACCATCTTCACGGCGCTGGACACGGTGCGCGTGCTGCTCAACGTTCTGGAAGACATCACCATCTGCGTGTCGACCATCGACGCGGACAAGTAGAAAGGAACTCCGATGCTGTTTACCGTAACGGAAAACACGCCGCTGACCCGCAGCGTGTACCGCATGACGCTGGCGGGCGACACGCGAGCGGTGGCCCGCCCCGGCCAGTTCGTGCAGGTGCGGGTGCCCGGCTTCTACCTGCGCAGGCCGCTGTCCGTATACGACTGGGAGCCGAAGGCGGACGGTTGGCTGACGCTGGTATACAAGTCCGTGGGGCAAGGCACCGAGGCGATGGGTCGCCTTCCCGCGGGAACGGAACTCGACCTGCTCACGGGGCTCGGCAACGGCTTCGAGATCGAAGGCGCGGGCAAAGCCCCGCTGCTGCTGGGCGGCGGCGTGGGCACGCCCCCGCTGTACGGGCTGTGCAAACGGCTGCTGGTACGGGGTCGGAAGCCGCTCGCGGTGCTGGGATTCAACTGTGAGGAAGACATTATTCTGCAAAAAGAGTTCGAGGCGCTGGGCGTGGAAACGCTGGTGTCCACGGCGGACGGCAGCGCGTGCGTGCGGGGCTTCGCCACCGACGCGGCAGAAACGCTGGCCGGACGGTTCGACTACGCCTACGTCTGCGGCCCGACGCCGATGCTCAAGGCCGCGCACGGCTTCTGCGTGCGGCACGGCGTGGGCGGGCAGTTCAGCTTCGAGGCGCGCATGGCTTGCGGTTTCGGCGCGTGCCTTGGCTGCACCCTCATGACGGCGGACGGTCCGAAGCGCGTATGCAAGGAAGGCCCCGTGTTCCGGCTGGAGGAGATCGTATGGTAGACACAGGCGTAACCCTCTCCGGCATCCGGCTGGATAACCCGGTAATCCCCGCCAGCGGCACGTTCGGCTTCGGGCGGGAGTTCGCGGAGTATTACGACATCAACGTGCTGGGCACGTTCTCCTTTAAGGGCACCACGCTGGAGCCGCGCTTCGGCAACCCTGCGCCGCGCGTGGCGGAATGTCCGGCGGGCATGCTCAACGCCGTGGGGCTTCAAAACCCGGGCGT
Organism: uncultured Oscillospiraceae bacterium; assembly: GCA_964497495.1. GTDB lineage: Bacteria > Bacillota > Clostridia > Christensenellales > Aristaeellaceae > CAXXOK01. The sequence goes on along the minus strand of CAZCCZ010000068.1, from coordinate 6,843 downwards.
GGCGCACGTGATCGAGCACGAGCTGCCGGAGCTGGCGGCCTACTTCCGCAAGCCCGTCATGGCCAACGTCAACGGCTTCTCCGTGGAGGAGTACGCGCAGGTCGCCAGGCTGCTGGACGCGCAGCCGCAGGTAGGCTGGCTGGAGATTAACGTAAGCTGCCCCAACGTGCACGGCGGCGGCATGGCCTTCGGCACGGACGCGAGAAGCGCCGCGTCGGTGGCCCGCGCGGTGAAGGCCGTTACGAAGAAACCGGTTTTCATCAAGCTGAGCCCCAACGTGACGGATATCGTATCCATCGCCAAAGCCTGCCGGGACGCTGGCGCGGACGGGATCAGCCTCATCAACACCCTGCTGGGCATGCGCATCGACCTGAAAACGCGCAAACCCGTCCTGGCCAACGTCACGGGCGGCCTGTCCGGCCCGGCGGTGTTCCCGGTGGCGCTGCGGATGGTGTGGCAGGTGGCGCAGGCCGTAGATATCCCCGTAATCGGCATGGGCGGGGTGTCCGGCGCGGAGGACGTGATCGAAATGATGCTCGCGGGCGCGACCGCCGTACAGGTGGGAGCCGCCAACCTCGTCAACCCGTACGCCTGCAGGGAGATTATCGAAAACCTGCCGCACGCAATGGGAAAGTACGGCATCGCTTCCCTCAAAGACATTATTGGAGGTGCGTGGAAATGACCCGACCGGACAGACGCGGCGTGATCGTGGCGCTGGACTTTCCCACGGCGAAGGAGACGGCCGAATTCCTGTCCCTGTTCAGGGACGAGAAGCCGTTCGTGAAGATCGGCATGGAGCTGTTCTACGCCGAGGGCCCGCAGATCGTGCGGGACATCCGGGCGCGCGGCCACCGGATCTTCCTGGACCTGAAACTGCACGACATCCCCAACACGGTCAAACGCGCCGCGGCGGTACTGTCCGCCCTGAACGTGGACATGGTCAACTGCCACGCTGCGGGCGCCGCGGAGATGATGAAGGCCGCGCTGACCGGCCTCACCCGGCCGGACGGCAGCCGCCCGCTGCTGATCGCCGTAACCCAGCTGACTTCCACAAGCGAAAAGCAGCTGAAAGAGGAACTGCTGGTGGACGCCTCCATGCCGGAGACGGTGGCCCGGTACGCCGGGAACGCGCAGGCCGCCGGGCTGGACGGCGTGGTGTGCTCCCCGCTGGAAGTGGCCGCCATCCGCAAGGCCTGCGGGCCGGGCTTCCTGACCGTGACGCCGGGCATCCGCTTCGCCGGGGCCGCCGCCGACGACCAGACGCGGATCACCACACCCGAAAAGGCGCGGGAGATCGGCAGCGACTTCATCGTCGTGGGCCGCCCCATCACCGCCGCGGACGACCCCGTGGCCGCTTACCGGCGGTGCGTGCGGGAATTCATCGGCTGAGCCGGAGGAAAGGAGACCGTCCTATGCCAAATGATCTTTCCAGAGAAATCGCCAAAGCGCTGCTGTCCATCGGCGCCGTGTTTTTACGGCCGGAGGAACCGTTCACCTGGGCCAGCGGCATCAAGAGCCCCGTCTATTGCGACAACCGCCTTACGCTCTCCGCGCCCGATGTACGCGAAAAAGTGGAGCGCGGCCTTGTGGAAACCGTGAAACGGGAATACCCGGCCTGCGAAATGCTGATGGGTACCAGCACCGCGGGCATCGCGCACGCGGCCATCACGGCGTACCTGCTGGGCATGCCCATGGGCTACGTGCGCTCCAGCGCCAAGGAGCACGGGCGCGGCAACCAGATCGAGGGCCGGATGGACCCGGGTTGCCGGGTCGTGGTGGTCGAAGACCTCATTTCCACCGGCGGCAGCGTGTTGGAAGTAGTGGACGCGCTTCGCGCAGCGGGCGCCGACGTGCTGGGCATCGCCAGCATCTTCACCTACGGCATGAAGAAGGGCGTGGAGCGGCTGGCCGCCGCAGGCGTGAAAAACGTGAGTCTTTCCAACCTGGACGCTCTAGCGGAGGTCGCGGAGGAGACCGGGTACCTGAGACCCGGCCAGAAAGACGCGTTGCTCCGCTTCCGGGACAATCCTTCCGACGAGAGCTGGATGAAGGCCCTGCAATAGCCGCCCGCCCCGAACGGGACGGACGATCAAACACAGAGGGGGACACGCCATGCGCCACATGTTGAACCTTACGGATTGGACCGTGCGGGATCTGGAAGAACTGATGGATACGGCGGACGACATCTTCGCCCGCCCCGGCGACTACACGCGCGCCATGGAGCATAAAAAACTGGCCACGCTGTTCTACGAGCCCAGCACGCGCACGCGCCTGAGCTTCGAGGCGGCGATGCTGGAACTGGGCGGCTCGGTGCTGGGTTTCGCGGACGCCGGAAGCTCCTCCGCCAGCAAGGGCGAAAGCGTCAGCGACACGGTGCGCGTGGTGGGCTGCTATGCGGACGTCATCGCCATGCGCCACCCCAAGGAGGGCGCGCCCACCGTGGCGGCGCGGTTCTCCCCCGTGCCCATCATCAACGCGGGGGACGGCGGCCACAACCACCCCACCCAGACGCTGGCCGACCTGATGACCATCCGCCGCGAGAAGGGCAAGCTGGAGGGTCTGACGCTGGGCCTGTGCGGGGACCTGCAGTTCGGCCGCACCGTGCATAGCCTGATGACCGCCATGTGCCGCTACGCGGGCGTGCGCTTCGTGCTGATCTCCCCGGAGGAGCTGCGCATTCCCGCCTACCTGCGGGAGGATATGAAGAAACAGGGCGTGCCGTTCTCCGAAGTCACCCGGCTGGAGGACGTGATCGGCACGCTGGATATCCTGTACATGACCCGCGTACAGCGGGAACGCTTCTTCAACGAGGCGGACTACGTACGTTTGAAGGACAGCTACATTCTGGACCCCGAAAAGCTCCGGCTGGCCCGCAAGGACCTTTCCGTGCTGCATCCCCTGCCCCGCGTCAACGAAATCAGCCACGCCGTGGACGGCGATCCGCGCGCCTGCTACTTCAAGCAGGTGCTCTACGGAAAGTACATGCGCGAGGCGCTGATCCTGAAGCTGTTGGAGGCGAAAGCATGAATATCGACGGCATTCAAAACGGCTACGTGATCGACCACATCCAGGCAGGCCGCGCCATGCTGATCTACCGCTATCTGCATCTGGACAAGCTGGATTGCAGCGTGGCGATCATCAAGAACGCCAAATCCAAGCGCATGGGCCGCAAGGACATCATCAAGATCGACGATCTGATCCCTATCGATCTGGAGATTCTGGGCTACATCGACCCGGACGTGACCGTCAACATCATCCGGGACGACCAGTTGGCCGAAAAGAAGCACCTGGCCCTTCCGGAGCGCGTGGTGAACGTGATCCGCTGCAAGAACCCGCGCTGCATCACGCAGATCGAGCAGGAGATCGACCACGTTTTCGTGCTGGCCGACCGGGAGAAGGGCACCTACCGGTGCGCCTACTGCGAAACCGCGCACAAGAACGACGACGTGCCCGTCTCCTGAGGCCGTCAGTCTTTCCAGTCGATCTGCGATTCCGGAACGCCGATTTCCCGGCAATACGCCGCGGCCCGCAGCCTGCCCGCCGCGTCCCCGGCGGGATAACGGATAATTTTGTGCCTGAACACAAGCACCTTATCCCCGCAATCGCTCAAATCGACGTACCAGCCGTTCTTCAGCGCGTTCGCCAGTTCGTCTGGGAAGCGTTGCGAATCCGCGTGAAAAAAGATCGCCGTCCAATACGCGGGCTGATCGGCCGTATGGTTTTCCGCCTTCCAGATTTCCACGCCCCGAATCTCGATTTCATCCAGAACGCGATCGTCCGCCAGGCTTTCCTTGATGATCGTACCGTCCATCGCTTGCTCCTCCGGGAGTCGTCCGCGGCTTTACGCCGCTACGGATTAACCGGGGGCGTCCGCCCTCAGGTGAGCGTCGTATCGAACGAGAACGGAAACGCCTCCGCCGACTTCGCGCTGAAATCAACCTTGTAGCCGGTGCCCGCGTCGTGAAGAAACCCGTTTTCGGGCGTTACGCGCAGGTAGCACATCGCCTCGTCCGCCTCGTCGTTATGCCGGAAATACCAGTCTTTGAACGCCTGCGTAAGCTTTTCCCGAATCGCGCGGTTTTCGGGTTTCAGCGGATGCCCGATGTTGGCCGCCTTTCCGGAAAAAGCAAACAGCCTGCGGTCGCAAAGCGCCACGTTCGGGTTCCGCTCGATCTCCTTCACCTTGCGGCTTTTGGCGTAGGTAACGATATAGAAGCAGCCGTCGTCGAAGAAGGTATCCACGTAGCGGATTGAGGGAACGTCGTTCTCCGCCGTCGCCAGCGCGAACTGGCAGTCCTTGGCAAGCAGGGTTTCCATCGTTTGAATCGCTTTTTCGTATGCGTCCATTCCGTTTATCCTCCTACCGGGTTAATTGATATTTTCGCAACAGGTCGGTAACGGCGGCGTTCTCCATGTAGTTCGGAATATCCGCGACTTCCCGAAACGCCGAGAATCCGGCGCCCCGGTTCAGCCACAGGATGTCGATCGGCGCGCAAACATTGTGATAACAATTATACATCCAGCCGATCCCATGGCTGCCGAGGGCGTCCAGCCACGTTTCATGGTACGCCGTGTACTCGTCCGGCCGCAGGGACTGCGTATCCGTGCCCACTTCCGTCATCAGGAATGAAGTGCCGTTCTTCTTCGCGCAGTCGGCGAAAGGCTTTATAAACGTATCGTATACGTAGTCGCTGTTCAAAGTCAATTGCGGCGAATCGATGTTCTCGGCGGAGCCGTCCGCACCGACGCGGAGGGTCACCTTTTTCTCCGACGCCCTGCTGTCGTAAACGTCCGTAGCGGGAAGCGTGAGGGTGTAATCCGGTTGGGTTAACCGGACGGCAAGGAGCGAAAACTCGTCCGTGAAGGTGATCTCCAACTTCTTTGCGCCCTCGGGCACGTCCACCGAAAAACTGCCTCCGTCGTACACGCACGTATCGTTCCCGTCCGGAGTGGAAATCGTTTCCTTGTCCGCCTTGATCCTGGGCTTTTTGTTGTAATAGGCGTAATACAGGGATAATTTGCCGCCCGAAAAGCCGTTATCGCTGACAAGGGTGATTTTTCGGTTCTTTTCCCAGGTGTTCGGCATCACCTGCATAGGCCAGCGCGTGTCGATCCGCAGCCCCGTGTCGTTTTGAAACCGTTCGGCGTCCACATAATAGACGTGCGTGTGCAGCGACAGACAGCAGCCCGCCGCCGCCAGCTTCGACGGCAGCATTTTCGATAGGTCGCTCGCAATCAGGATACGGTCCGCGTTGTATGCCCACATCGCCCTGGCGACCTTCGTCATCACGCTCTCGTATTGCTTCATCGGGTCCCTGGCGTCCCAGTCCGCGGCGGGCTCCGCGAGAAGCTCGAAGCTCAGCGCTTTGGTCGGGACGGCCGCGTACCGTCTGGCCAGCATCTCCATGTAGGCCGTATAAGCGGCCTCCATATCGGGGTCCTTGAAGATCGCGCTGTTGGAGCCTACGTTTTCTTCTTCCTGGGAGGCTCCGTACATGCCCGGCAGCCCGGTGACGGAGAGCATGATGTGCACGTCGTATTTCAGGCCCCACGAAATCAGTTCGTCCAGTTGATCCAGTTCCGCCGTATTGATGGAATACACGTCGTCGGGATTGGAAAGATAACTAAGGCTGTACACGACGCGCGCGCAGTTGAAGCCCTCGTCGTGCAGGTACTTGATTTCCTGCTCCAGAAAATAGCGGCTGCCGCCCGTGTACTTCGCCCATCGGCCGTCCTCGTCGCCGTTTCTGAAAATCTTATTCTCCATGACATAGCCCGTCCAGTAAGGCGTTTGACCGGCGCCGGCGTCCGGCAGAGCGCAGCGGTCGATCAGCTCGTCCGTAATGATATCCTTCCGGTAGCCGCTCACGTCCTGAATATTGACGTACGCCGGGGGTTCGCGCTGAATCGACGTGAGTGCGATCGAACGACCTCCCGCGCCGGTCTGCGCGCCGGCGGCGGGGATGACGCCGAAGCATACTAAGAATGCGGTAATAAAGCAAAGGGTCGTGCGGTTGATCCGGATCAAAAGTCCCATCTCTTTCTTGCTGCGTTGGTTTCTTGATTATATTATATTCCATATCCGCTTTTTGCGATACGGAAATATCATCCCGATAAAAATTCAATGAACTCTTGACAAGCACTTTGCGTTCGACTACAATATGTATTGCTCGCACATCAGATCGGCAACAATATATAGTATGTTGTGAAAAGCCTGTCTTGACGTCTCCATCCCGAACCGAAAGAAGGAGAGCCCATGATCAACCTCATTATCAAACGGGACCGCAGTTACGTGCCTTTCGAAAAAGAAAAAATCGCGCGCGCCATCTTCAAGGCGGCCAACGCCGTAGGCGGCGACGATTACGAAACGTCCCAGCGCCTGGCCGAGGAAGTCGTCGCGATGGCGGAAGAACGTTATCCCGACGGAATCGCCGAAGTCGAAGGCATTCAGGATATCGTTGAGAAAGTGCTGATCGAAAGGGGCCATGCCAAGACCGCGAAGGCCTATATCCTGTACCGCGAAAAACGGCGCTCCGCGCGCGAATCCAACGCGCTCATCGGCGCGACCATCAACATGTTCACGGAATACCTGAACGATCAGGACTGGCGCATCAACGAGAACGCCAATACGCAGAAGTCCATCAACGGCCTGAACAACTATATCCGCGAAGTGTTCACTAAAAACTACTGGCTGCACGAGATCTACCCCGAGGAGATCCGCAGCGTGCACATGTCCGGGGAGATCCACATCCACGACCTGGGCTTCTTCGGCCCCTACTGCGCGGGCTGGGACCTGCGGCAGGTGCTCGTGCGCGGTTTCGGCGGCGTGCCCGGCAAGGTGGA
>CAZCCZ010000067.1:0-10950 GCA_964497495.1 uncultured Oscillospiraceae bacterium | reverse complement strand
TGGCATCTTCGTCGCCCTCTTCCATCCGCTTGGCGATTTCGATTTCCTCGTCCGCGGTCAGGAGGGGGACTTTGCCAATCTCTTTGAGGTACATGCGAACCGGATCATCAATGCTGACGCCGTCCGGAACGCTCAGGTCAATCTTTTCCGGTTCAATCAGCTCGTCCGCAGGGACCGGGTCAAATTCATTAACCACGTCTACCCCCATGTTTTCAAGCGTCTCGTAGATCTTGTTCATCTGGTCGGCGTCGATTTCCAACTCCATCGCCTGGTTGGCGACTTCGTCGCGCGTGATCGTGCCCTTGGTTTTCGCGTCCTCGTATAACTCGTTGAGTTTTACCTTGATCGCCTCGGGCGAATGGGCGCTCAACTTCATCACTCCTTCGTGTGTGGAGACCGGAAAAGGTGCGGGAGGGGGGAAGGCGGCCCCCGAAGGGGCCGTAAAAAGCAGGGATACCCGTCGGGGTAAGATACCAGATTGATCCTGAACTGAAACCGTTGAACCGCCCAAGTCCGTAAAAATTTACCTTTTCAGTTGGTCCAACAGCCACTTAAGCCGTTGGTTACGGGCGAAAAGCTCGTCCCCTGTTAAGTTCGGCGCGCTTTGCCCAATTTCCTTTACTTCCTCTTCATACTTATTTCTGCGAAGCCTTGTCAGGCTTTCCTGCGCCATCCGCATCAGCCCCGCGTCGTCGCGGTCGGTGTCGATGCTCAGGATCGCGCCGATCGCCGCGCGGCCCTGTTCGTCCGGCTGGCTTTCCATCAGGGCGGCGGCGCTTTCGCCGGAGAGCAGCGCCTCGCAGATGGCCCGAAGCCGGGGATCCGTAAACTCTTCCGCAACCACGGCGCCTTCCGGCAGCCGCCCCGTTGCCAGCACCGCCAGCAGCGTGCAGGCGGTCATATCCACCTGCTTGGCCTCCTCGGCCTGCTTGCGGAAACCTTCCCGCCGGGGCGCGTAGACGCGCAGCTTCTGCGGGGAAACGCCGATCTGCTCCAACAGCACCTCCCGCGTGAAACCGGTTTCCAGCGCCAGCTGTTTCACATGGTTCTCCAGTTCCACGGGCTCGCGCACTTCCCGTAAAATCTGTGCGCAGGCCTTCGCGTAGGCGGTGCGGCCGTCCTCGGCGGAAAGGTCGAGGCCGTCCTTCTCCCGCCGCATGCGGTACGTGACGGCGGAAACGGGCCTGAGGCGGTCGAACGTTTCCCGGCCTTCCTGCCGGATGAACTCGTCCGGGTCCAGCCCGCCGGGAAAATCCAGTACGCGGGCGGGCACGCCGGCTTCGGCCAGCACCGTGAGCCCCCGCAGGATAGCCCGCTGGCCCGCGGAATCCCCGTCGTAGGAAAGCCATACCTCGGGGGCGAAACGGGACAGCAGCCGCGCCTGCTCCGGGGTGAGCGCGGTGCCCAGCGTCGCGGCTACGCCCTCCACGCCGAACTGGTTAAGAGCCACCACGTCCATGTACCCTTCCACCAGAATCACGCGCGTCAGGCCCCGGGCCTTGCGTAAAAGGTTGGCCGCGAAGACGTTGTAACGCTTGTTGAAAGCGGGCGTATCGGCGGTGTTCAGGTACTTGGGCTGCTGGTCGCCCGTGGCCCGGCCGCCGAAGCCGAGCACATGGCCGTAGGAATCGATGATGGGGAACATAACGCGTTCCCGGAACATGTCCGCAAGGCGGCCTTCTCTTTCGCGGGCCAGCCCAGCGGCCAACAGCTCCTCCCGGGTGAAGCCCTGATCCTGAAGCGTTTTCAGGAGGGTCGCTCCCGTAGCCGCGCCGATGCCGAAGCGACGGATCACCGCGTCGGTGAGGCCGCGCTTCTGCACGTAGGCGAGGAAGGCCGCGCCCTGCGGTTCCCACAGCGCCTGGTGGTACAGTTTCGCGGCAGCCTGGTTGACCAGGTAGATGCGCTCCTTGAGCGACCTCCGCTTTTCATACTCCGGGTCGTTCTGCATTTCCGGCAGGGGCATGCGGAACTGTTCCGCCAGATGCTTGACCGCCTCCCCGAAATCCAGCCGTTCGACGTCCATGACGAACTGGATCACGCTGCCGCCCGCCTTGCACCCGAAACAGTAGTAGACCTGCTTTTGCGCGTCCACGTTGAAGGACGGCGTCTTCTCGTTGTGAAACGGGCACAGACCTACGTATCTATGCCCGTTCTTCTTCAGCGTTACGTAAGACGACACGACCTGCACGATGTCCGCGCGCGCGCGAAGTTCGTCCAGCCATGCCGGTGGAAACCTTTCCGCCATACCCGTTTCACCTCCTAACTGATTCGCCGCTTCCGGTTTCTTTCCTGCAAAGAAGGCAAACAAATTCCGTAACCCCGCGCCCGTCGGCGGAGCGCGGAAAAGCCGGGCGCGTTCAGCGAATGGTAAAATCGTTGGGAACGAATAACCGGGTGAAATCGTCCGTGGCGAAATGGTCGGTCATTCCGGCCAGAAAATCGCACACGGCGCGCTCCATTCCTTCTTTATACAGAATCTGCACGTATTCGTCGGGCATCTGGTTCGGATTTTCGGCGTAATACCGGTACAGGGCGGTCAGCACGTAGTCGCAGCGCTTTTCTTCGCTGGCGCGCCACGTGTCGTTGTACACGTTCTTAAACAGAAACGCGCGCAGCTCCTCGCTGGCCTGGCTCACCTCCGGGCTCATGCGCACGAAGGGTTGGCCCTCGCTGGCGTGAACGACGTCCAGAATCATGGTGTTGATGCGCGCGCTGTGCGTGTCCCCCAGCACGGCGATGCAGGAACGGGGCAGCTCGAAGGCTTTCAGCACGCCGCCGCGGATGGCGTCGTCGATGTCGTGATTGATGTAAGCGATGCGGTCGGCGCGGCGCACGCACCAGCCTTCCAGCGTGGCGGGCTCGTTTTTGCCGCTGTGGTTGACGATCCCGTCCCGCACTTCCCAGGTCAGGTTCAGGCCCTGACCGTCTTTTTCCAGCACTTCCACGGTGCGCAGGCTCTGTTCGTTATGCTTGAAGCCGCCGTTCATCAGGCGGTTGAGCGTCTTTTCCCCGATGTGGCCGAAAGGCGTGTGCCCCAAATCGTGCCCTAGGGCGATGGCCTCGGTCAGGTCCTCGTTCAGGTGCAGGGCGCGCGCCAGCGTGCGCGCCACCTGCGCTACCTCCAGCGTGTGCGTGAGCCGGGTGCGGTAATGGTCGCCCTTGGGCGCCAGAAACACCTGCGTCTTGAATTTCAGCCGCCGGAAGCTTTTGCAATGGATGATGCGATCCCGGTCGCGCTGGAACTCCGTGCGCACTTCGCACGGGGCGGAAGGCCTTTCCCGCCCTTTCGTGTTCGTGCTAAGCATTGCGTATTCGTTGAGCCACTGCCGCTCGTGTTGCTCCCATTGCTCGCGTACGGTCACACGCGCACCCCCCTTCTCGCCTCTATGGGGAGTATTCCGTACCGGGTCGTGTTTTTCCTTCGTTTATGGTATGATGCTACGGAAAGTTTTCGTTGCCCGGGAGGGAAAGAGATGCGAACCTGCGCCGAATGTATCCTGTGCCTGTTGAAAAGGGACGTGGAAGCCGTGCCGGAAACGGTCGGGGCGGAACGGAAGGCGGCCTATTTGCGCAGGGTGCTGCGCCTGGTCGCGGACAGCGGCCCGGAGCTGTGCACCGCGCAGCTCGGCGCGCTGATCGACGGGGAGTACCGCACCGCGTTCGGGGAACGAAAAACGAGAAACTTCGCGGAACTGAAACGCGCGTATAACCAAAAAATGCTTGCGTTGGAAGCGCCCCTGCAGGCTGCGATCGACGCATCCGGGGACCCGCTGGCCTGCGCCGTTAAGCTGGCGCGGGTCGGCAACTACATCGACTTCGGAGCCAGACACGAGGTGAACGACGCCCTGCTGGACGAACTGATCCGGGGCGCGAACGGCGAAACGCTGGACGACGACGAGTACCGCCTTTTCCAAAAGGATATGGAGAAAGCGAAAAACATTGCCTACGTTACGGACAACGCCGGGGAAATCGTGCTGGATAAACTGCTGATCCGCCTTCTGCAAAAGCGTTACCCGAACGCCCGCGTCACGCTGCTCGTACGCGGCGCGCCCACGCTGAACGACGCCACCGCGGAGGACGCGGCGGCGGTTGGGCTTGCGGCCATGGTGCCCGTGCTCGGCAACGGCAGCGCGCTGGCGGGCACCGTATGGACGGATATCGGAGACGAAGCCCGCCGCCTGCTTCAAAACGCGGACGTGACCGTCGCCAAGGGGCAGGCGAATTTCGAAACGCTTTCCGGCTGCGGGCTGAACGTATACTATCTGCTGCTGTGCAAGTGCGATTATTTCGTGAGGCGCTTCCGGGTGCCCAGGCTGACGGGCCTGTTCGTCAACGAACGCCGGTTGCCGTTTCCCGCCTGACGCGGACGGGGAGAACGAATCCGAGGGCGTTGCGTGACCATTACGAATATCGGGTATGCGAAACTGAATAAAGCCGAGGCCCGGGAAATGTATCCCGAGCCCCGGCTCTTTTTCGATTTCCGTTTACGGTTATACGCGCCGCTTTTCCGCGTCGTCCGCCGCCGTCGGCGAAAGCGTGCTCACGTTGCGGGTCTTGCTCAACGCCCCGTGCGGAAGCTGGCTGCTGCGGTTGAGCACCCGAACGACCAGCACGACCATGCAAACGCCGTAGGCCAGCGTCAGCAACCCGCTGGCCGCCAGCGACAGCCACTGCATGTTGCCGTTGCCCATTCCCTTGTAGAAAAGCAGCAGCGCTACGAACGGCATGGGGACGAATACGTAATAAAGCAGCGAGTACCGTACCGCGCATTGCCACAGCTTCGGGCGCCCGTCGCTCCGGGCGTCCGTCAGCCGGATGTGCGTCATCCGTTTGCCGAAGGTCAGACCCTTTTGCAGCCATTCTCCCAGGATGAAGTACAGGGCGACCAGCGATAAGTAGAGTATCAGGAAAACCGTAAGCCACGTACGCGCGTCTCCGCCGGCCAGCAACGCCCGGAGCGGGTGGGAGGCCGCGAGGAGCACCAGCACCGCGATGCCCAGGATCATCCAATCCACAAGGGCGGCGGTCACGCGGCGGACGACGCTCACGTGCGCCGCGCGCCGGTAGGCAATCTCGTCCATCCGCTGCTTGGAGGGCAGCACCTTCGTCAGCGGCCCGGCGATCCAGTAGCCGATCATCCCGCCCAGCGTGTTGGTGATGAGGTCGTCGGTCTCGCACAGACGGTAGGGGCGCGGGTAGATGCCGAACAGCGCGCTTAACTGCGTCAGCTCGAACACGAGGCTGACACCCAGCGAGATGAGCACCGTTTTCTTGAAAGAACAGCCGAAATAGTACCGCAGGTAGATGCCCAGCGGAATCGTCATCACGATGTTAGCGAGCATCACGAACAGATCGCGGTTGACGACGAGCTTTTTCCACGTGGAAACGTCCGAAAGCACGAAGCCGGAATCCCGTATCCAGTCTACCACGTCCTTGAAGGGCGTAAGCTGGAGGTAGGGCGTGGTGAGCGCAGCGACCGTGTCGCGGTCCGGCAGGGGCAGCATGGTCAGGAAATACGCGCACATCAAATAAAGTACGAAGGAGTACAGGATCACGGTGCGCAAAAGCAGCACCGAGCCGTACCGCCGGTACTGGAAAACCAGATAGGGGAACGTGATGGCCGCCGCGACGAACGGGAACAGGAACGCGGCGGTTAAAACGGGTTCTACGTACAGGTGCAATCAAACGGCCTCCCCGCGGTTGGTTTGCGCTGGAATCATAACAGGTTGCGGACGCTTTGTAAAGCGATGGAAGCGTACCTTACGAAAGTGTACGGCCCGTGTTGCGCCGCCGTAAGGACGCGTGACGAATCCGTTATGGACACATGAAAACGGAAAGGCGGGAAGCCACTGCCTCCCGCCCCCGAAGACCTTTACTATCAGGGAATCCGTTTACCGGATCACCGCGCCGTACAGCCTTTCGCAGCTCCGCTGCACCTTTTCCATCGCCTTGGCAACTTCCGCGTCGGTCAGCGTGCGGTCGTCCGCGCGGAACACCAGCGAGAAGGCGGCGCTCTTTTTCCCGGCGCCCACCTGCGCGCCGCGGTACACGTCGAACAGGCGGATGGATTCCAGCAGGCTGCCGCCCGCGCGGCGCATGGCGGCCATCAGCGGGCCCACGGCCACGGTTTCGTCCATCACCAGCGCCAGATCGCGCGCCATGCTGGGGAAGCGCGGCAGGGGATTCAGCTCGCCCATGGGGGTCGCGTGCGCCAGCACCTCGTGTAGGTCAAGCTCCGCCAACACTGCCCGGCGGGGCAGGCCGAACGCCTCCCTTATGCGCGGGTGCACCTCGCCCACCTGCGCGTAGGCCGTGCCGTTCGCGCCCACCAGCCGCGCGCTGCGGCCGGGGTGGTAGTAAACGTCCGCGCCCGGCGCCACCTCGCAGGCGATGCCCGCCGCGTACAGCACGGCTTCCAGCGCGCCGCGTACGGAATAGAAATCCGCGTGCTCGCCGTAGCTGCCCAGGCAGAGCGTCTGCGTTTCCAGCGGCAGTCCTTCCGCCGTGGGCCGGTGGGGATCGTACGCCGCCGCCATCTCGTACAGGTTCGCCTCGTCCGTACCGCGGCTCATATTGAAGGCGAGGGTTTTCAGCATGTCCGGCGCCAGCGACGGGCGCATGACGGAGGTGTCCTCGCCCAGCGGGTTGCGGATGGTCAGCGGGCTGAGGCGCGGGTCGCCCTCCGGAAGACCCAGCTTTTCGATTTCTTTCGGACTCTGGAAGCTGAAGCTCATCACTTCCAGATATCCCATGCCGTGCAGGATGCCCGCCACGCGGTTTTTCAGCCGCAGAACGGGGGGCACGCCGCCCTGCGTGGTCTCCCCGCGCAGCCGCGTGCAGCCGATATGGTCGTAACCGTACAGGCGCAGCACCTCCTCGCACAGGTCGGCCTCGCCTTCCACGTCGGTACGGAATAGCGGGGGAACGGCGGTGAGCGTGTCGCCGTCCAACGTGACCTTAAAGAACAGCTTTTCCAGAATTTTGACCATGTCCCCCGCGGGAATGGGTACGCCCGCGCGCTCCGCGATACGCGCGACGCTCCCGGTTACGGGTTTCGGCTGCACGGGGGCGGGATAAAGGTCGATCACGCCGCTTACCACGTCGCCCGCGTTCAGCAAGTTCACCAGCATGCAGGCGCGCGCAATGGCGTCCGCCGCGGTGGCGGGGTTCACGCCCCGCTCGAAACGGCCGCTGGCCTCGGTGCGCATGCCCAGCGCGCGGCTGGTCAGGCGCACGGCGGTGCGGTCGAAGGCGGCGCACTCGAACATCACTTCGGTCGTGCCCTCCGCGATTTCGCTTTCCTCGCCGCCCATTACGCCCGCAAGCCCCGTGGCGCGTTCGGCATCGCAGATCAGCAGGTCGTCGGGGCGCGCCGTGAGCTCCGTGCCGTCCAGCGTAGTGAGCGTTTCGCCGGGGTGGGCGCGGCGCACCACGATTTTACGCCCGCGCACCCTGCTAAGGTCGTAGGCGTGCATGGGATGGCCGCATTCGATCATCACGAAATTGGTGATGTCCACGATGTTGTTGATGGAGCGCAGCCCGGCGCCGTGCAGGGCCTTGCGCAGCCACAGGGGGGAGGGGCCGATATGGACGTTCTTGATCACGCGGGCGGTAAAACGGGGGCACAGGTCGGCGTCCTCCACCACGACGGTCACTTCGTCGCGGACGTCGCCGCCCGCCTCCTTCACCGTCCAGGCCGGAGCGCGGAAAGCGGTGCCCAGCGCCGCGGCGCTTTCCCGCGCCACGCCCAGCGCGCAGTTGCAGTCCGGCCGGTTGGCGAGAATCTCGAAATCCACGGTCACGTCGTCCAGCCCCAGAATGGGGCGAACGTCGCTGCCGAGGGGATAGTCCTCGTGAAAGATCAGGATGCCCTCGTCGCCCACGTTGGGGTACAGGTCGCCGGGCACGCCCAGTTCCGAACCGGCGCAGATCATCCCTTCGCTGGTCATGCCGCGCAGCTTGCCCTTGCGGATGGTTACACCGCCGGGGAGCGTGGCCCCGTCCAGCGCAACGGGCACCAGGATGCCCGCCGCCACGTTGGGCGCGCCGCACACGATGGTCAGCGGTTCGTCCGCGCCCACGTCCACGCCGCACAGGTGCAGGTGTGTGCCTTCCACCGCATCGCAGGTCAGCACGCGGCCCACCACCACCCTGTCGACGGACGCGCCGATATCCTCCACGCTCTCCACGGCGGTGCCCGCCATGATCATGCGCCGCTCGTATTCCTTGGGGGTTACGGAAACATCCGCGTACGCCCCGATCATGCTTAATGGTAATTTCATATCCGCTTCTCCTCCCTTACGCCCGTTACCGGAGCTGGCTGAACAGCCGCGCGTCGCCCTCGTAGAGCAGGCGCATGTCCCGGATGCCGTAACGCCGCATGGCCAGCCGCTCCAGCCCCACGCCGAAGGCGAAGCCGCTGTACTTCCGGCTGTCGATGCCGCACATTTCCAGCACCTTGGGGTTCACCATGCCGCTGCCCAGAATTTCAACCCAGCCGGTTTCCTTGCATACGCGGCAGCCCTTGCCGTGGCAGGAGGGGCAGGTGAGGTCCACCTCCGCGCTGGGCTCGGTGAAGGGGAAGAAACTGGGCCGGAAGCGGATTTCCACGTCCGGGCCGTACATGTGCCTGGCGAACGCGGTAAGCGTTCCGCGAAGGTCCGCCATGGTCACGTGCTCGTCCACCACGAGCCCCTCCATCTGGTGGAACACGGGGCTGTGGGTGGCGTCCACCTCGTCGGCGCGGTAGCACCGGCCCGGGCACACAATGCGGATGGGCGGCTTGCGGGTGAGCATCGCGCGCGCCTGCATGGGACTGGTGTGCGTGCGGAGCACCACGTTGTCGTCGATATAGAAGGTATCCTGCGCGTCGCGGGCGGGGTGGTTCTTGGGGATGTTCATCAGCTCGAAGTTATAGTGATCCAGTTCCACCTCCGGGCCCTGCATCACTTCGAAACCCATGCCGGTGAAGCACTCGATGAGGTCGTTCATCACCAGCGTAACCGGGTGGCTGGCCCCGATGCCGGGCATGGGGCGCGGCTCGGTCACGTCGATGGTTTCCGCATTCAGAGCCGCCTCCCGCTCCTTGGCCTGCAGGCGGGCGAGGGCCTCGTCCATCCGCTCGGTCAGCCATGCGCGCGCCTCGTTGATCTGCGCGCCCACGGCGGGGCGCTCTTCGGCGGGCAGGCCGCCCAGGCCTTTCAGCAGGGCGGTCAGCTCGCCCTTTTTACCCAGCACCTTCACGCGCAGGGCGTCCAGCGCGGCGGTGCCGTCCAACCGCGCCAATTCCCCGCTCGCGCTTTCCCTGATCTCCCGCAAGGTATCCGTAACGGACATACGTTTTCCTCCTTATGGCTCCGGCGTTTTGTCTGAATTTGAGAAGCGGCCCTTTCCCGGAAACGAGAAAAGCCCCCGCCCCTGCCGTAGCATGGGACGAAGGCTGTAAAGCCGCGTTGTACCACCCAAATTCCATCTTCTTGAGGGGTATAACCCCCGCGAAAATGCTCTCGCTTGCTAACGGGGTGTGCTGATCCCCGGCCTCGCTTACTGACGTTCGGCGAGGCGGCGTCGGAAGGGAATGGCCCGCTTGCGGAATGGGCGGCTCGCAGCGTTTGCCGCCTTCTCTGAAAACCGCAAAGGCGCGGGCTTTGGTCTTCGTCATCGCCTTTGACCCGGGGCGTACGCCCGAGGTTTAACGTATTATAACACGAATAAAAGCGGCGATGCAAGCACCGGGAAATATTAACTGTGTCGTATACGGGTGGTTTCTTCGCGTTGACCCTCCTTCGAAAACGTGCTATAATGGCAAACAAATGTTTGCAGTCACGCTGTGCGCCGGGGGGGGACGACGGAATGCTCTATCTGGATCACATCACGTTTCCGGACGAGGATACGGAATGGCAGTTCCGCATGAGCGTGCAGCGCACCTGCTACAACACGCTGTATCCGTTCTGTACGCTCTCCGCCATCGGCCTTGAGCGGCTGGATTTCGCGCCCGTCACCATCCTGCACGGGGGCAACGGTTCCGGCAAAACCACGGCGCTTAACGTGATCGCGGAAAAACTGAACCTGCGGCGGGAAACCCCGTTCAACCGCTCCAACTTCTTCGGGCGCTACGTGGAGCTTTGCCGGGCCGCGCTGGAAGCGCCGGTTCCCGCCGAAAGCGCGCTGATCGCCAGCGACGACGTGTTCGATTACATGCTTTCCATTCGCGGGCTGAACGAGGGGATAGACCGGAAGCGGGAGCAACTTTTCGACGACCACTTCACCGCGCGGCATTCCACCTTCACGCTGCGCTCCGTCGAGGATTACGACGAGCTGAAAAAGCGCAACAGCGCGCGCCGCAAAACGCAGTCCGGGTTCGTGCGCGAGCAGCTGATGGACAACGTGCGGGAGCTTTCCAACGGGGAAAGCGCCGCTTTCTATTTCCGCCAGCGCATCGGGGAGGACGCCCTGTACCTGCTGGACGAGCCTGAAAACAGCCTGACCCCGGCCAAACAGATGGAACTGGCGGGCTATCTGGAGGAAACGGCGCGCTATATGGGCTGCCAGTTGGTCATTTCCACCCATTCCCCGTTCCTGCTGTCGATGCGCGGCGCGAAGATCTACGATCTGGACGCGCGCCCGGTAACCGTGCGGCCGTGGACGGAGCTGGAGAACGTGCGCGCTTACGCGGATTTCTTCGCCGCGCACCGCGGGGAGCTGGAACGTCGCCCGGACGACGATTGACCGCCGGGATATCACGATTGATAAATAAAAAGTGGCTTTCGCCACTTTTTTGCGGATAAGCGCGGTCGTAAGCCGAGTTCTGTCGTTGGACGATCATCTATCTAGCTCCCGCGTCGCCGCGGGAGTCCAGCGATCTCCTCGGAAGCACGGCGGGCCGCCGTATCGCCTCCATTCGGATCTTGCATCGGGTGGGGTTTACATCGCGCCTCCGTCGCCGGG
>CAZCCZ010000066.1:0-11758 GCA_964497495.1 uncultured Oscillospiraceae bacterium | reverse complement strand
ACTTCCTGGGTCATCGTGGTGGCATACTGAGAGGTGATGCCCGGGGCGACGAAGGCCTGGTCCACGACGAGGGTGAACTTCTCCACGGTCTCGCCGGCCTTCAGCTTCATGATGATGTCCTTCACGATGCCGGCCTGGATCGGGTTGCACTCTACGTTGCAGTTGATCTTGCCGTCCAGCGTATCCTGGAGGCCCGCATGGGTCGCGTCGTAGGAGATCAGGGTCACGTCGCCGTTCACGCCGTAGGTGACGCCGGCGGCATCCATGGCATCCATCGCGCCGTAGGCTTCGTTATCGTTCTGGCAAACCACAACGTTGAACTGGCCCGGGTAGGACTTCAGGTAGCTTTCCATAACCTGCTGGCCGCCCGCCTGCGTGAAGTCGCCGCTCTGGCTGTCCACGATCTTCCACTCGGGATGGCTGGCCATCACGTTGGCGAACCCTTCGGTGCGGCCCAGAGCCGCGGAGGAACCAACGGAGCCCTCAATCACGAGGATGTTGGCTTCTTTGCCGTTCAGGTACTCAGCCAGCCAGTTGCCGGCAGTCTCGCCTTCCTTGACCATGTCGGTGCCTTCGCGAGCCGTATACTCGGAGGGATCGGCGTCCACGGCGCGGTCCGCGATGATCACGGGGATTCCGGCGTCCGCGGCTTCCTTGAGCACGGTGTTCCAGCCGGCGGTCTCGATGGGGGCGATGATGATGTAGTCAAGGCCCTGCTGGATGAAGTTACGAACCGCTTCAAGCTGGACGGCGTTGTCGTTGTCGCAGTCCACGAAGCTGAGTTCGAAGCCGTTGGCTTCGGAGAACACGTCTTTATAGTTCTCGGTGTTGGCGTTGCGCCAGTCGGATTCGTGGCCGACCTGGGCGTAACCGACGGTGATCAGGTCTTCGGCGGCGGCGAAGGAGCACAGCGCGAACACCATGACCAGAGCCGTCATGAGGGCTAACAGTTTCTTCATGATGGATGAACCTCCTCTTTAATTTACGGAAAGCTGTCCGTACTTTCCGTGATAATGCCATTGTATCGGAGGCGGTTCGTGAAAAAAAGCCACTGTTTTCCCCTTTATGTTGAGAATCTTTTGAAGTTCTAGTCCTCCGTTTTCAGCCGTTTCTTGCAAGTGGAATATTTTCCGGCAAGTGGTAAATTTTTACGTCCGTCGCCGTGCGTCCGGTTCACTCGTTCTTGCGGTAATCCCTCGGTGACAGGCCGGTATTCTTTTTAAACAGATAGCTAAAGTAGTGCGGGTCGTTATATCCCACGGCGAAAGCCACGTCGGACGTGCGCATTTGCTGGTCCCGAAGCAATTCCCTGGCTTTGGCCAGCCGCACGGAGGTCAGGTACTCTGTAAACGTAACGCCCGTCTCCTGCGAAAAGACCGTACAAAAATGGTTGTTGCTCAGGGCCACCTGGCCCGCCACGTCCCGCAGCGTCAGATCGGGGTTGGAAAAATGATCGTCGATGAAGGCTTTCGCCTTGCGGATCACCACGCCGTACCGCACGGAACCCTGCTCGTCCCGGAAGGCGAGCGCCGTTTGCATCAGTTCCCGCGCCATCGCCATGGCTTCCTCCAAGGTGGAAGCCACCGCGCTCTGCCCGTCCGGCTGGAACGCCGAGGGAATGATCTCCTGCGGGTCGCCGCCGCACTCCCGGACGATTCGCGATGCGGAAAGCACGATATCCACGAAAATATAATTAATCATCAGTTTGCTTTGCGCCGCCGTCTGCCCGATGGAACTCACGTATTCCGACAGGATGCCGTCAACCTCCGAACGGCCCGCGTTGCGCAGGCGCTCGAATATCTGCGGCACCTTCACGTTCACAAGCGAAAGGCTTTCCTTGGGGGCGATGTCCAGCACGCCCACGATGCGGCGGTCCACGTTGATGTTTTCCGCCTCGTGCAGCGTGCGCAGCAATGTGCACGCGTCTGCGTAGGAATGGGGCACGCTTGCCAGCGATTGCACGGTGGTGCCGATGGCCATCAGCGGCTTCAGGTCCGTGTTGCGCTCCACGTCGAATTTAATCGCCTGCGCGAGGCCGTAGGTACGCTCCTCGATGTCGTTGTCGTCGTCGCCCATGACCATCATCACGAAGCGGCCCTGCAACTGGCAAAGGCACACCGTGCCGCCGCTGCTTTCCATCAGCCGGCGGAGCAGGCTTTCCGCGGCGCGGGTTTCCTCCGCGCTTACGGGTTCCCGCCCCAGGTCCACCACCATGATCAGGTAACGGCCCGCGGTCAGGCTCATTTGGAGCGCCCGCGCGCGCTCGATCACGTCCGGCACGGGAGCCCCGGCGATCAGGTCGCTCAGCAGCCGCTCCTTCAAAAGCTGCCCGGAGGAGGCGAGCTGGTCGCGGAACGTGCGCAGGTTGGCCTGCCTGCGCTTATCCTCGCGGATACAGTCCGCGATGTGGTTCAGAACCTGCAAAAGCTCCTGGCCGCTGACGGGTTTGAGCAGGTACTCCTTTACCCCCAGCGATATGGCTTCCCGCGCGTAGGCGAAATCGTCGTACCCGCTCAGGATCACGATGTACATCCACGGCATGGTGGCGCTCACCGCGCGGCACAGCTCCAGCCCGTCCATAAAGGGCATGCGGATATCCGTAATCAGAATGTCCGGTTTGATGTCCTGCAGCATCGACAGCGCCATTTCGCCGTCGGGGGCCTCGCCGGCCAGCACGAAATCCGTCTGCTCCCAGGGGAAGTTGCTCCGGATGCCCTCCCGCACCACAATTTCATCGTCCGCCAGAAATACCCTGTACATCCTCTTTCCTCCCGAACGGCACGCACAGCGAAACCGTTGTTCCGTTCTCGTTGCTCTCGATGCGCACGCCCTCCGGCTGGTTGTAATAAAGCTGGATGCGCTTGTTAACGTTGAAAAGGCCGTAACAGCCGCGTTCCCCCTCGATGGGCATATCGTCGGACAGGCTTTCGCGCACCTGCGCGAGGCGTTCCGCAGTCATGCCCGCGCCGTTGTCCGCCACGGAAAGCGCCATCTTCCCGTCCTGTTCCCACCCGGACACGCGGATGAACCCGCGCCCGCGCCTGTGCTTGATGCCGTGGTAGATGGCGTTTTCCACCAGCGGCTGTAAAAGCAGTTTCAGTATCTGGTAGTTGTACAGTTCCCTCGGAATGTCGATTTCATAATCCAGAATGTCCCGGTACCGGATTTTCTGGATCGTCAGGTAGCCCTGCAGATGCTTGATCTCGTCGGACAGGGGGATCCAGTCCCGGCCCTGGGAAAGCGAGATGCGGAAGAAGTCCGAAAGCGCGCGGGTGATGTGGATCACCTCGTCCGTGCGCTGCGCCTCCGCCAGCCATACGATGGCGTCCAGCGTGTTGTACAGGAAATGGGGGGCGATCTGCGCCTGCAACGTGCGCAGTTCGCTGCGCTTCAGGTTTTCCTGCTCGCGGCGGTTTTCGTCCATCAGCCGCTGCAATTTTCCGGCCATCACGTTGAGGCTTTCGGTGAGCCCCAGCAGTTCCGTGACCTTCGGCATATCCACGCGCGCCTGCAGGTCCCCCTCCGCGATGGCGCCCGCGAAGCGTTCCAGTTTGGCGATCGGCGTGCGGATGGAGCGGGAAAGCGAGCGCTGCGCGAGCATGGCGAACGCGAACGTCAGCGCCAGCAGAAGCACCATCATCCACAGAAGGAAGATCAGCTGCTCTTGCAACTGGCGGCTGGTTTCCGTGGTGGCGCTGATTTCCACGGTGATATACTTTTCCAGCATGTCCCCCACGAGGGAGGACACGCTGCGGACTTCTTCCAGCAGCGCCTCGTTGTCCGCCACCAGCGCGCCCGTGGCGATCTGCTCCCCCATGCGGTCCACGTAGCCCTGTAGCGTGTCCATTGTGCGGCGTGCGACGGTAAGCTCCGTGGAATTGCCGCCCGCGGCGGTCGTCATCAGTTCTTCCAGCGCCTGGTTCACCTCGTCCATCAGGGCGTACTGGTTGCCCTCCTGAAAGGTGATGCGGCCCGCCACGATGCTCCACATTTCGTCGGGAATATCGGAATTGACCAGCGGCCTGAGCGAGGATACGCGTTCCAGCTGCAAGATGGTTTTATGGTAGCTGTCCGCGTAGGTGCGCATCGTCCAGATGCTCACCAGCGCGGGGATCAACATCAGCGCCAGAACCACCATAAAGCTGAAGCGCAGCCGCTCCGCGAGGCTGTTGCCGACGTTGAACTTATGAAATACCCTGTCCAGAAGCGTGCGCATGGCTCAGTATCCTCTCGCGGGAAGGCTGTCCAGATCCGTATCGAATTCGGAAAACACCTTTTCTTTGGAATAGGTGTCCCGGGGGATGGATTCCCCCGCCGCCAGCTTTCTGGCCAGTTCGATGATCATGCCGCCGATAAGCGGGTTGCACTCCACCACGCAGTTGATTTTGCCTGCTTTCAGCAGGTCGATGGCCTTCTGTTCCCCGTCCACGGTGACGATCACGATATCCTTGCCCGGGGTCAGCCCCGCCTCCTCGATGGCTTCGATGGCGCCCAGCGTCATGGCGTCGTTGTGGGAATACAGCACGTCGATGTCGTCGTGCCGCTCCAGCAGCCCCTGCATGCACTCCTTGCCCTTGGAGCGCAGAAAATCGCCGGAAACGCTTTCGATGATCGAAAAACGAGGGTCTCCTGCCAGCACCTCGCGGAAACCGGACGCCCGGTCGCGCATGGGCGTTGAGTCCACCGTACCGGAGATTTCCGCGATGTTCACGTGTTCGGCGCCCTTCGTCTTCTCAAGCACGAAGCGCCCGGCCTGGCGGCCTTCTTCCGCGAAGTCCGACCCTACGAAACCGGCGTACAGGGTTTCGTCGCCCGTTTTAATGCGCCGGTCGGTAATCAGCACGGGGATCCCCGCGTTCCGGGCTTCCGTAAGCACGTTGTCCCAGCCGTCCTCCACGATGGGCGAAAAGGCGATCACGTCCACCTGGTAGGCGATGAATGACCGGATGGCCTTGATCTGGTTTTCCTGCTTCTGTTCCGCGTTCTCGTACATCAGCTGCACGCCCGCCAGCCGGGCCGCGTCTTGTACGGATTTGGTGTTTCCCAGCCGCCACGCGCTTTCCGAACCCAGTTGGGAAAAGCCCAGCAACACCAGGGACTCGTCCTTGGCGGCCGTCGTATCCTGTTTTTGCGCGGTGCAACCCGTCAGCAGCAGAACGCCGGCGAGGCAGAACGGCAGCCATTTTAACGCCGGGCAAAAGGAATGTTTCATAGGCGAACGCTCCTGGCCCGCCGCCCGACCGCGGGCCGGGTCGGCAGAATGGGTATTTTTATTCTAGCACCTTCCGAAAACGAGCACAAGGGACTTTTAGGCGGCCCCGCCGCGCAAACGGCCGCTAGACCGCCGCGCGCTTCCCCCCGTAACGCTCGGAGCCGCGCAGCGAAAGCCGCGGCACCACCACCAGCCGTTGCGCGGGGCGGGAAGGCTCGTCGAAGCGGCGCACCAACAGCTGCGCCGCCTTGGCCCCCAGCATCGTCACCTCGCGGTCCAGGCAGCTGAACGGCAGTTCGAACACCATCTGCCCGGGCAGTTCGTCGAAGCCTACGAAGGCCGCGTCCGCGGGGATGCGCAGCTTCAGTTCCCGCATGGCGTTCAGAAACCCGATCTCGCTGCGGTTGTTGGCGATAAAGAAGGCCGTGGGCCGTTCCGGCGAACGCAGCAGGGCGGTCACCCGGCGGAAAGCTTCCTCCTGGTCGAACGTGCCGGTAAGCAGGAAGGAAGGCCGGAGCGTCAGCCCGTTTTGCAGCATGGCCTTGCGGTAGCCTTCCACGCGTTCCCGCCCGATCATCAGCTGGGTGTTGCCCGCGATCACGCCGATCTCCCGGTGCCCCGCGCGGATCATCGCCTCCGTGGCGGCGTACGCGCCGCTGAAATTGTCGCTGACCACGCTGTCGCAGTCCAGACGGTTGATGGGCCTGTCCAGAATCACGCAGGGGCCGCCCAGGTCGTTCAGGCGGGAAGCCATCGCCTGAAAATCCGCCTCGTTTTCATAATTGCAGGCGGGCACGTAGATCAGCCCGCGTACGCGTTGGCAGCGCATGGCCTCCAGCGCGCGGAAATCCCGCTCGATCTCGTTGCCGGACGTGCGCAGGATGAGGGTGTATCCGCACTTGTCCATCACTTCGCTCACGCCGGTTAAAAGCCCGGAAAAGAACGGATTGGTGACCTCGGGAAGAATCAGCCCGATAGCGTCGCTCTCCCTCCGGGACAGGCTTTGCGCCAACGCGGAAGGTTGATAATGGTAACGTTCCATCACGGCCTTCACCTTCGCGGCCGTTTCCCGGCTTACGTATCCCTTGCCGTTGATCACGCGGGATACGGTCGCTTTCCCAACGCCCGCTTCGCGGGCGATATCCTGTATGTTGACGCTTCTCATAGGCGCCTCCTGTGCTGAAAACGGTTCCAGACAACCGGAATTATAACGGTTCCCGCGCGGGCTGTCAACGTGCGGCGGCTTCGGCCTTTCCGCCCTTTCGCGGATAAAACGCTTCCCCTTTGGGCCGTAATCGGGTATAATGAGGGAACGAAAGGAGGCGCGGACGTGGCGAAGGAACGCATCGGCCTCATGGGCGGAAGCTTCAACCCCATCCATGAGCGGCATCTGGCTCTTGCCGCCTGCGCGCTGACCGAAGCAAAACTGGACCAGGTTATTTTTATCCCCACCGGCACCCCGCCGCACAAACACGAAGGCCTTGCGGACGCGGAACACCGTTTTGAGATGACGCGTCTGGCCGTGATGCGGGAGCCTTTGTTCAGCGCCTCCCGCATGGAGATCGACCGCGCGGGCGTCACCTACACGGCGGACACGCTGACCCAGCTCCACCGGCAGTTGCCCGACGCGGAATTCTATACCGTCATCGGCGAGGATACCCTGCTGGATCTGCCCCACTGGCACACGCCGGACAGGGTGTTCGCGCTGTGCTCTTTTCTGGTATGCCGCCGCGCGACGCAGGACGCGGCCGCGCATCCGGAAGTGAAGGAAATGGAGGCCCGCGGCGCGCGTTTCACGTTCCTCTCCCTGCCGCCGGAGGACGTAAGCGCCTCGGCCATCCGCAGCCGTCTCGCGCGGGGGGATGCGCCGGAAGAACTGCCGCTGCAGGTAATGGAGTATATCCGAATCATGGGTCTGTACGGCGTGCCGCCCCTGCCGGGAGGCGCGGCGGCTTTTTACCCGGTTCTTCGCAGGACGCTGAGCGAGAAGCGTCTGCTGCATTCCCTGCTGGTGGCCGCCACCGCGCGCAGGCTGGCCCTTCTCCACGGGCTCGACGCGGACCAGTGCGAGCTGGCGGGGCTGGTGCACGACTGCGCCAAATGCATGCCGCTGCAGGCGCTGCAACGGATCGCCAAAGACCGCCGGCTGCTGCTGGACAGGGAGACCCTCGCCAACGAAAACCTGCTGCACGGGCCCGTGGGCGCGGCGCTGGCGGAGACGGAATACGGCATCCGCGACCCCAACATCCTTTCCGCCGTCCGCTGCCACACCACCGGCCGCGTGGGGATGCTGCCCGCCGACATGGTGCTGTATCTGGCCGACAAGATCGAGCCCAGCCGCCGCTACTACCCCGCGCTGCCCATGATCCGCAGCCTCGCCGAAACAAGCCTGGTTAAAGCCACGCTGCTTTCGCTGCAAACCACGCAGGCGTACGTGACCCGCCAGCGGAACGCCCTGCACCCCGCGTCCGACCGTGTGATCGACTGGCTGGAACGTCTGCCCGCCGAAATGGTAAAGGAGAGATTACCCTGATGGAAAAAAAGGAAATCGTTTTAAAAGCCGCCAACGCCCTGTACGACAAGAAAGCGCAGGATATCGTGGCGCTGGACGTGACCGCCCTGACCGTGATCACCGACGCGATGGTGATCGCCAGCGGCCGTAACGTTCTGCAGGTCAAGGCCCTTGCCGACGAGGTGGAGGACAAGCTTTCCGCGGCGGGTCTCGACCCCCTGCGCAAGGACGGCCAGCGGGACGCGCGGTGGATCGTGCTGGACTACGGCACGGTGCTGGTGCACGTGTTCCATACGCAGGAGCGCGAGTTCTACCGGCTGGACAGGCTGTGGGAGCACGACAACAACCGCATTCCGCTTCCATTCGACGAAACGGTTTCCTGACCCGTTACAGCACAGGCGCGCGCCCGCGCGCCCGAATAAGGTGGACGTATCATGCGACGGACTCTTCCGGACCGCGTTTCCAGGACGTTAGTCGCGTTTTTCTTCGTCGCGCTGACCGTGATCGGTCTTGCGACGGTGCGCGATTACGGTGCGACGTACGACGAACTGGTTGAAATGGACATTCTGGAATCGAACTTCGTGGAATACGCCGATTCCTTCGGGGCTTCCCCGGACAGCTTTTTCGCGCGGCTGGACGCCACGCGGATTTCCCAGAGCAAGGAACGCGACCACGGCATGTGCGCGTATTACCCGCTCGCGCTGATTTTGAACCGCATCCACGGCGACGACCGCGCCTACTCCTACTGCTGGAGCGTGCTGACCTGGCTGTGGTTCATGCTGGGCTGCGTGTCCCTGTACGGGTTCCTGCGGGCGCTGTCCGCGCCCCGCGCCGTGGCCGCGGCCGGCACGCTGCTTTTGTACCTTGCCCCGCGTTTCTTCGCGGAGGGCCATTACAACAACAAGGACGTCGTGCTGCTGTGCCTCGCGCTGTTTACGCTCTGGCAGGGCGCAGGGCTGTTGAAGAAACCCGGGTTCCTCCGCGGCCTGCTGTTCTCCCTCGCGGGGGCGATGGCGGCCAACACGAAAATCGCAGGGGTTTTCCCGTGGGGGCTGATCGGCGCCGCCGTGATCGTATCCCTCACGGCCAACCGCTGCTGGTCGCTGCGGATGGCGGGCGTGGCGGCCGTCACCGTAGCCGGTTTCGTCGTTTTCTACCTGCTGCTCACCCCCGCCGCGTGGCGCGACCCGCTCGCGTTTTTCCGCTATCTCATCGCCAACGCCACCTCCTTCTCCCGCTTCGGCGGCACGGTGCTGTTCCGCGGCGCGGAGTTTTACGACATCGGCGGGAAGACCCCGCTGCCCAGGTACTATATCCCCTATTACATGCTCGTGACCCTTCCGCCGTACACGCTGGTTCTGGCCGCCGTCGGGCAACTCGGCGCGCTGCGCGTGTGGTTCGGGCGCATCTCGGACAGCGTGAAGCGTGAGGAACCGCTGCTTTTGATGGTCGCCACGCTTTCCTGGGCTGTGCCCGTGCTGTACGCGATCGTCGGCAGGCCGCTGGTGTACAACGGCTGGCGGCACTTCTACTTCGTCTACGCGGGCGTGGTTATTCTGGCCGGGTACGGCCTGAGCCTCCTTTGGGCGGCCGTGCGGAACCGCAAAGTTCTCCGGGCCGTCGCGGCGGTCGCCGTGGCAGGCTGCCTGGGCGTTACCGGCGTCGGCCTGGCGCTCAACCACCCGCTCGAGTACGCCTATTTCAACTTCCTGCAGCCCCGCGACGCAAGGCACATCATGGATCTGGATTACTGGAACATCAGCGATTCCGCCGCGTTCCTGAAGCTCTGCGACCTGAAGAAGGATCTGCCCGGCCCCCTGCGCGTGGGCTGCTACTTCAACGACATCAGGATCGGCTCGTTCAAGCTGCCGGAGGCGGTCAACGACCGGCTGGAGATCACGACGGGGACGGACGAGGAATACCTGTACTACAACGCCACCTACGCCTATATCTACCGGGCCAAGGAGCCGCCGGACGGCTACCACGTGCTTTTCGAACTGAAAAGCTACGGAAACACCGTGGGGACGATGTACGAGAAGGACGCGCCCTCGGACGGGCAGACGTAACGGATAAACAGGACGGATAGTAACGGGCCCGCCGGCATCGCCGGCGGGCCCGTTACTATTCATATAAACCGAACGCGCTTTCCGTCATCCCCTCGCACCCAGCTGGCGCGCCACGTTCTCCAGCGCGGCCAGCCCGTTGTGGAAGCCGTTGCCGTTGTCCAGCACCACGTCCGCCACGCCGCGGTAGACGGGCATGCGCTCGTTGTAGATCCGCTCGATCTCCTCGCGCCCCTTCTGCGCCAGCAACGGGCGCTTTTCGGCGCGGATGTCCAGCAAAATATCGTCGATCGGGCGGTCGATGAGCACCACGTAGCCGTGCGTGCGCATGAGAAGGCGGTTTTCCTCCCGCAGCGCCGTACCGCCGCCCGTGGAGATGATGCCGGGCGTGGCGTTGATCAGCTCCTGCAAAAGGCGGGTCTCGCCGTCCCGGAAGGCCGTTTCGCCGTACGTTTCGTAGATCTGCGCGGTGTTCATGCCGGTGATCTCGGCCAGATAGGAATCGGTATCCAGATACGGCGTCTGCAATTTCATCGCGACGCGGCGCCCCAGGGCGCTTTTGCCGCTGCCCGGCATGCCGACCAGGAATATGTGCCGTTCCATGCCGTTACTCCCTTCCCGCCTCTTCCTTCTCCCGCCGGGCGTTCCCCTCGCCGATGGACATCGGCCTTCCGCCCGCTTCCAGCGTGAACTCGAACGCAGCGCCGGTTTCCGTGGGCAGAAGCCGGATGGACTGCCCGTGCTGCTGGATGATGCGCTGGCAGATGCTCAGCCCAAGCCCCGTTCCGGCGCCCTTGCCCACCGTGTGGGCTTTATCCGCCTTATAGAACCGGTCGAAGATATGCGGCCGGTCTTCCGGCAGGATGGGCGCGCCGTCGTTGACCACGGTCACCGTGACCTTATCATGCACTAAAGCGGTGCCGATTGTCAAGTTGCCGCGGTCGTTGATGAATTTCAGCGCATTGTCCACCAGATTGTACACCACCTGAGCGATGCGGTCCTGATCCGCGCGCACCAGGCA
Organism: uncultured Oscillospiraceae bacterium; assembly: GCA_964497495.1. GTDB lineage: Bacteria > Bacillota > Clostridia > Christensenellales > Aristaeellaceae > CAXXOK01. The sequence goes on along the minus strand of CAZCCZ010000066.1, from coordinate 950 downwards.
CGGTTCCGACTGAAAATCCAGGTGCAGCGCGATGCCGCGCTGCTCGATCTCGTTCATTCGGCCGATGATCACGCGGCGGATCGTCTCGTTGATATCGTAATTGGCATAGGTAAGCGCCACCACGCCCTTCTCCATGCGGCTGAGTTCCAGCAGGTCGGCGATCAGTTTTTTCAGCCGGTTGGTCTCGTCGCTGACCACCTGCAGGTAACGGTCGCGCTCCTCCGCCGGGATGGTGCCGTCCAGCATCCCTTCCACGAAGCCGTGGATGCTGGTAACGGGCGAACGGAGCTCGTGGCTCACGTTGGCCACAAACTCCCGGCGGTTCTCCTCCACCTGGGCTAACTTGTCCGCCATCACATTGAACGCGCCGGCAAGCTGCCGCACCTCGTTGACGCCGGTCACCGCCGCGCGCGCCTCAAACCGGCCTCGGCTCATGTCCTCCGCCGCCCGGGTGATGACCGTAAGCGGCTTGACGATGCTGCGGGTATACAGCAGCGCGCAGCCCGCCGCCACAATCGCCGCGATGGAGAAAACGCCGACGATCTGCAGCACGATGCCGCGGTATTGCGCCTCGATGATCTGCGCGCTGGTATGGATGAACACCGCGCCCAGCACGTTGTTGTTCTGCACCCACGGCACCGCCACGGTGAACACCGTTCCCTTGGCCGCGTTGGTGATGCGGGTTTTGATCTCCTTACCGGCCAGCACCTCGCGCAGCGCGTCCTCCACGTCGGAGGCGGAAAGGCTTTCCACCGTATCCGGGTTGTTCTGGATGGCGGTGTTCATGTTATCCTTCACGTTACCGTTGCGGTCCACGATTAAAATATAGGCTCCGAAATCGTCGTACACCTGGGCCGCTTTCCATTGCAGGTAGGTCTCGGTGGGGGTGTTAATGCCCAGATAGTCGCTGAGCGCCGAATCCTCCACGCGGCTGGCCAGAAATGCGATTT
>CAZCCZ010000065.1:0-11804 GCA_964497495.1 uncultured Oscillospiraceae bacterium | reverse complement strand
AGCGCCACGTAGTAGCCCATGAACTGCGCCTGCGGCAGCCACTTGAGCTGGATGGACACGTCCGTCTTTTCCGGCGCGCCGATCACCGCGCCCTCGGCGGTGGCGGCGTCGAAGTAGGAGGAATCGCGGATGTCGTCCAACGTGAGGGCCGCGAGCTTTTCAGCCGCCACGGCGTCGGAAAGCTGAATGTAGGTCTTGGCCAGGTCGAGCGTCTGCTGCATGGCCGCGTCGTCGATCTTGCCGTAAGCGGTTACGGTTTCGCCCTTGGTATCGGTCTCCACCAGTTTCTTCACCTCGCCCGCCATATAGAGCTGGTGGTCGCTGGAGACGGAGGACCCGTATTTGTACACGATCTGCGCGGCCTCTTCAGGGTTGGCGCAAGCGTACGCCCAGCCCTTGACCGACGCGGCGATGAAGGCCTTAACGGTGTTGGGGTTCGCCTTGGCAAACGCCGCGGTGGTGAAGATGTTGTCTTCCAACATCGCCACGCCCTCGTCGTTCATGTCGATGGTCTTGACGCCGTCGCCGTAGCTGTAGCCGCCCTGGTAAGCGTTCTTCACCAGGCCAAGCTCGTTATAGGTCATAGCGGACGCAAGCAGGATGGAATCGTCGTCGAAGCCGTCCATGTCGAAAGCCTGGCTCAGGTAGGTGGTGGGCATGCCGTATTTGGACAGGAGGGCCTGAATCTCGTACTCGTTGCCGAGGCCCCAGTTGCCCACTTTGCCCTGCGTGGCAGCGTCCACCACCACTTCCTCGGCGGTGGCGTCCGGACTGTAGTAGGTTTCCGCCAGAGCGGGCATCGCGGTAACCGCCAATACCAGCGCCATCACCAGCGCCGTCAGGACGAGGTACCCCTTGTTCGCATTCCTCATACCATTTTTCCTCCTTAAACGGTTTGGGATTTTATTCCAACCGGAAGGGCGCTATTTTCGCCCTTTCAGCAGAATACGCTCGAAGAACAGCAGCGCCACGTACAGCGCGATGCCCATCGCGCAGGCCACAGTGATGTACGCCCACGCCGTGGCGTACTGCGCCAGTACGATGTTTTCCCGGATCATACGGCCGACGCCCACGATGTACTCCGCGAAATACTCGCTGACCAACGCGCTGATCACGCACCCCGGAACGCTGACCCGAAGGGCCGTAAAGATGAAAGGCACGCTGTTTGGCAGCCGGAGCTTGAAGAAAATCTGGCGCTCGGTGGCGGCGTAGGAGCGCATCAGGTCCAGCGAGAAGGGCTTGAGTTCCGTAAGCCCGCGGTAAGCGTTCACGCTCATGGCCACGGTGGAGGTGATGGTGACCACCAGAATCTTGGCCACCATGCTGCGGACGCTGGCCACGGAACTTACGTCCTTGGTCAGGTTGTTGAGGATCGGGGCGATGGCGATGATCGGGATGGCGTTGAAGGCCGAGGCCAGCGTAAGCCCGCCTTTGCCCCATTTCCCAAACACCGCCGCAATAACGCCCAACGCATAGCCCAGCAGCGACCCCAGCAGCAGCCCGCCCAGCGCCACAGTCAGCGTGGCCTGAACGTTGACCATGATGGTGGGAAAGTTGTCCTCGATGATGGTCAGGATCCGGCCCGGCAGCGGCAGGGTGAAGGTGTCCGCCCCCAGCAGCTTATGCAGAATCTGCGTCTGCCATAAAACGAGGATCAGCGCGCCGAAAGCGACGGGATAAACGGCCGAAGAAACCTTATTCCAGAGAATTTTAACGATCTTCATGGCGCGTTCCCCCCGGGGGCCGCGGAAAGGTCGCCGGTATGCCGCAGGGGAGAGAAGCGCCTCTCCAGCAGCGCCATGAGTTGATAGCTCAGAATGCCGATGACGGCGCTGAGGAACACGATTTGCCAGAATACGTAGATGGTCATGGCGTGTTTCAGGCTCTGGCTCATCATGCAGCCGAGGCCGCCGCCTCCCTGCAGCGTATCCACCAGAATGGAGGCGGTAATGGCCATAGGCGCGGCGATCTTCAGGCCCGTGAACAGGTAGGGCATGGCGGACGGAATCAGCAGCTTGCGGTACAGGTCGTACCGGCTGGCCGCCAGCGAATACATCAGCTCCCGTTTCTCCCGTTCCACCGCCTTAAAACCGGAAAGCGTGTTGGTGGCCACGGGGTAAAACGTGAGGATGGCGGCGATGACGATGCGGCTCTTATCGATATCCTTGGTCACGGCCAGCACGATGGGGGCCATGCCGAGGATCGGGATCATCTGGATAATCATCAGATACGGGAAGATCATCTTTTCCAGCGTGGAAAAACGGCTCATCAGCAACGCCAGCAGGAAGCCCGCCGCCGCGCCCAGCGCAAAGCCGATGCCCGCGCGCATCAGCGTGATCCACGCGTTGGAAAGCACAATCTGCGTGGCCGTCTGCGTGCCGTTCACCTTCTGGGTGCTGAACACGGAGCCGATAATCTGGTACAGGTGCGGCAGCACGTTTTCCGGCGTGCGCTTCACGCCCGCCACCACCGTGGCGCCGATTTCCCACACGATGATCAGCCCCGCCACCCACGCGACCGTGACCCATCGGGGGGATGAGAAAAACCGCTTCCGGTTCAGGTTCTTCAAGCGTTCACACCCCTTCGAAGCTGTTGCGCACCTTCGACACCAGCGCGGCGAACTCCGGCCTGTCCTTCACGGCCAGGTGTCGGGGGCGCGGAAGGTCGATCTCCACGACCGCGGAAACGCGCCCGGGGTGCGGGGAGAGCACCACCACGCGGTCGGAGAGGAACACCGCCTCCGCGATGTTGTGCGTTACGAATACGACCGTCTTTTGCGCCTTGCTCCAGATGGAAAGCAGTTCTTCGTTCAGCTTTTCCTTGGTGAATTCGTCCAGCGCCGAGAACGGCTCGTCCATCAGCAGGATCTCCGGCTTGATGGCCAGCGCCCGCGCGATGCCCACGCGCTGCTGCATGCCGCCGGAAAGCTGATGGGGGTATTTATGGCCGGAGCCCAGAAGGTTAACCATGTCCAGCATCTCGGTCACGGTTTCGGTGCGCTGCGGCTTGGGCAGGCGCATCAGCTCCATGGGCATGCACACATTGCGGCGCGCGGTGCGCCAGTCGTACAGCACCGGGCTCTGGAACACGATGCCGAACTTCTTTTGCAGCCGAACGGCCCGCGGGGTCTGCCCCCGGACGGTGATCGAGCCGGAAGAGGGCTGTTGCAGGTCGGCGATCGTCCTTAAAAGCGTCGTCTTTCCGCAGCCCGAAGGCCCCACGAGGGATACGAATTCTCCCCTGCGGATATTCAAGCTCACGTTGACCAGGGCGTTTACGTACCCGTCGCCGTTTTTCTCCGGAAAACGGACGGACAGATCTTCGATCTTAATCTCGGCGCTTTCGTCGTACCCCGTTTCCGTTCGGGGCAGTTTCCCTGCGTTCTGCATCGCGTTTCCTCCCGTTTCTTGTTCCCTTTCGATATCCGGATAACCGCAAAGGCGTAAGGTTTTTCGCCTTACGCCTTTGTAACGCGCGGTATGCGGTTGTGGTTCTTCGCCGAATGCGAAGGAATTCGTTTCAGTACAGGCCCTGGTAGATGGCGGCCACGTCCGCCTCGGTCACCTCGCGGATCGTGTTGGCGGGGCTTCCGCTTTGCATCGCTTCCCGCGCCATCTGCGGGATCGCTTCCCGGAAGGCCGCTTCCGGGATGCCGAAGCCGCCCGGGGTGGGGATATCCAGCTCCGTCGCCAGTTCCGCCAGATTGTCCACCAGCGCCGAGGCCGCATGGGAGTCGCTTTCCCGGATGCTGGCGAGGCCCGCGGCCCGCGAAAGCCGGGCGAACCGTTCCGGCGCGCCGCGCGCGGCGAAGGAGAGGCAGGGTGCCAGCAGCATGGCGTTGGAAAGCCCGTGCGGTACGTGGAACTTCGCGCCGATGGGGCGGCTCATACCGTGAACGAGGGTCACCGAGGCGTTGTTGATGCACACGCCCGCCTCGTACGCGGCGACGGCCATGGATTCCCGCGCCGCTTCGTTGCCGCCGTCGCGGTACGCGGAGGGCAGGCTGGCGAAGATGCGCTTCACGGCGTCCACGGCGTACGGGTCGGTCAGCGGCATAGCCCGGCGGGACGTGTACGCCTCCACCGCGTGGGTAAGCGCGTCCATGCCGGTGGCCGCGGTAAGCCCCGGAGGCGCGGAGAGCGTCAGGGTGTAATCCACCACCGCCAGGCGCGGCAGGAGAGATTCGCCCTTCAGCAGCAGTTTGGCGCCGTGCGCGCGGTCGGTGATCACGGTGAATTTCGTGGCTTCGGAACCCGTGCCCGCCGTAGTGGGTACCAGCGCCAGCGGCGGCGTGGGTACGGAGATTTCTTTCCCGGCGTAATCGCAGATTCCGCCGGGCAGCGCGAGGCTTGCGGCAATCGCCTTGGCGCAATCCAGCGGGCTCCCGCCGCCCAGGCCGATCAGGTGGTCGCAGCCTCCCGCGCGGTAGGCGGCCAGCCCCGCTTCCACCATCCGGTCGTCCGGTTCGCCGGGAATATCGGAGAAAACGACGAAGGCGACGCCGCAGCGGCCCAGCAGCGCGGCAAGCTTCTCAAAGGCCTCGCTTTTCTCCACCACTTTACCCGTCACGATCAACGCCCGGTCGCCCAGAGCCGCGAAGTCCTTTTCCGCCGCCTCCAGCGCGCCCGCGCCGATCAGCGTCCGTCCTGGCGTTACAAACGTATGAGTCATCGTATTCCTCCGTTACAGCGAGGCGTCCACCCAGGCAAGCACCTCGTCCAGCTTGGCCAGTTCCTCGGTCAGCTGCTCCACGGTGATGATCAGCGGCGGGGCTACGAGGATGCAGTTTTCGTGCGTGTAGGTCATGAAACCTTTGGCGGCGAGCTGTTTGTTGATGCCGGACATCACGCCGTCCGGGTCGCGCCCGAAGGGCACCAGCGCCTCGCGGGTGGCCTTGTCCTTCACCAGCTCCACGGCAGCGAACAGGCCGATGGAACGCACGTCGCCCACGCAGGGGTGTTTGGCCATCATGGCTTCCAGACGGGCCTTGAGCACGGCGCCGACCTCGGTCACATGTTCGGCGATATGCTCCTGCTCGTAGTAATTCACGCACGCCACGCCCGCGGCGCAGGCCAGCGGATGGCCGCTGTAGGTGAGCCCGCAGGAAAGCAGATGATCGTCGAAGTATTCCGCGATCGCCTTGCTGACCACCGCGCCGCCCAGTTGCACGTAGCCGCAGGTAACGCCCTTGGCGAAGGTGACGATGTCCGGCTTGACGCCGAAGTGCTCGAAAGCGAACATCTTACCCGTGCGACACCAGCCAGCCATGACCTCGTCCAGAATCATCAGGATGCCGTACTTGTCGCACAGGGCGCGCACGCCGGGCAGGTACCCCTTGGGCGGGATGATGACGCCGTTGGAGCCGGTGACGGTTTCCATGACGATGGCGGCCACGGCGGAAGGATTTTCGTATTGAAGCTGCTCGTCCAGCTTGGCCAGATAGTATTTCGTGGCTTCCTCCTCCGAGGGGAAGGAAACCGCCTCGCGGTAAATATAAGGGTCGAAAAACTTAATAAATCCGGGTATGCCTGGTTCCAGAGGGTAACGGCGGGGTTCGCCGGTCAGGTTGCCCGCGCCGTAGGTGGAGCCGTGGTAGCTGCGGTACCGGCTGAACACCTTGTCGCGCCCGGTGAACATGCGCGCCATCTTCACGGCGTTCTCGTTGGCGTCCGCGCCCGCGTTGGTGAAAAACACCTTGCCCATGTTGTCCGGCATGAGGCTGATGATCTTTTCGGCCAGCAGCGCGCGCGATTCCGCGCCGTACCCCGGGGACAGGAAGCAGTACTGGTCCACCTGCTTCTTGATCGCCTCCGCGATGGCCTTATTGCCGAAGCCGAGATTGAGGTTGACCAACTGGGAGGACATATCGCTGTAACGCCTGCCGTCCGTATCCCAGAAGTAGATACCCTCCGCCTTTTCCACGGGGATGGGGTTGACGTTACGCTGCTTGCTCCAGGACTGAAGGTTGTACCGTTTCAGAGTCGCCCGGATGGTTTCGCCGTTCATGCAATCATCTCCAGAAAATAAAAGCAACACGCCGCAAGAGCTTGCGCTTCATTGCGGCGTATCGGTGCTATGAAATTACGTTTATTGTATCCATTCGTATTCCCGTTGTCAAGCGGATCGACGTTCCAAAATTGTACTGAAACTGTACGGGCGGCCCGCCTTTACGCGGATTTCATCCGAACAGCCCCCGACCTTTAACATTCGCGCGGTATGCTGATACCGTGGGGAATCCGGTTTGAACGGGAGCGAACGGACGGTTCGGAAGCCCGCAGCGGCCAGCCGGAAAAGCCGGGGCCGAACGGCGGCGAAACGCGGAAGGAGGAAGCGCATGAAGACGCGGATCGTCAACCCGTTGTCCCGTATGCTCGCACCCCTGCTGCGCTTCGGCGCGGATCTGGTTTCCTCGGCGGCGCTGTTTCTGATCATCATGGGTTTCACGCTGGTACGGTTCCGGGTCTCGAAAAGACGCGTGCAATCCTGACGCGCAGAAAGCAAAAGAACGGCCGGCTCGGGGCTTCGGCCCATTTTTATTACTGCCGAAAGGACGTCGCGCCGTTGGAAAACGCAAAACCGCCGGAAAAATCCGGCGGTTTTGTTCACCGGCGGGCAGCGCGGGATCAACCGTCGCTTCGCGCCGCGCACTCCCCCAGCATCAGGTAGGCCAGTCCCTGCCCGTAAGCGGTGGGCGTGACGAGGATGTTCATGTAGTGGCTGCGGTCGTATCCCATTCCGGTGCCGTTGCTTACGCCCTGCACCGCGCCGTTCCCGTCGATCTGCCCCACCACGGCTTCGGAGGCTTTTTCCCCCATCTCGCGGAAGCGCCCGTCCAGCAGGCCCAGGCGGATGCCCTTGAGCACCGCGTAGGCGATGCCCGCCGTGGCGCTGGTTTCGCAGGGGCTCTCTTCCACGTCCAGCAGGGTGGTGAACATGCCGTTCTCCCGCTGGAGCTTCCACAGCGCCAATGCCTGATCCTCCAACGCGGCGCGGATGAACCGCAGCGAAGCGTCGGCCTTCGGCAGCATCTCCAGCAGTTCCACGGCGGCGGCGGCGAACCACGCGTTGCCGCGCGCCCAATAGGCGTTTGCAAAATTGTGCCGCCGGTCGAATGTCCAGCCGTGATACCAAAGCCCCGTCACCTTGTTTTGCAGGTAGCGGATGTGCAGCAGAAACTGGTATACGGCCTCCTCCGCGTATTCGGGAATACCAAGTGCCAGCCCGGCCCTGCATAGAAACAGGCAGTCCATGAACAGCGTGTCGCACCAGAGCTGCTGGTAATGCCTGTTCCAGACCGTGCAGTGCTGCAGGCCGCCGTACTCGGTGCGCGGCATCTCCCGCATCACCCACCGCGCCCAGTCTTCCACGGGGGCGCGGTACCGCTCGTCCTTCCCGTCGGCATACAGGCAGCTCAGTGCGAGCATCGGGGCCACGGTATTCACGTTGCGGTGCGGCGCGGGCCCAGCGAGCCGGTTGTCGTACCAGCCCCGCAGGTAGGCGAGCGCCGCCTCGTCCCCGCTTTGCCGGTAACGCTGCCAGATGCCGTAGAGCGCCACACCGCTGGGCCACTCCCAATTATCCATGGTCAGATGACCGTTGCTGGGGTCCTCCCCGTGGTTCTTTTGAAGCATCGCCAGAACCCGGCCGGCAAGCGCCTCGTATTCCTCCCGCGTTCTCATCAAGCGTTTCCCTCCGTAGCGCGAACGTATTTCCGCAGGCGCGCGTCCCGCGCCATCAGTTCCGCCGCCAGCGCCGCGATTTTCCGCGCGCCTTCGGCGTTGAAATGAGTCGGGTCGTCATGCCCGGCCGGAAAGCCAGGGTGTTCCCCGGGGGTTAACCGTACGAACAGCTTCGCGGTTTCCGTAGGCCCGAGGCTCCGGTACAGGGCGCGGCTTTCCCGTTGCAGATCGCATAACGGCACGCCCTTTCCGGCGGCCAGCCGCCGGACCGCCGCCGGGTATTCGCCGTGGGTGTACAACAGGTTGCCGTCGCCAAGAAAATAACGCCTGCATACGGGCGTAAACAGCACCGGCACCGCGCCCACAGCCAGCGCCGCGTCGCAGTATTCGGAAAGAATCTCCGGAAAGCTTCCTTCCGGGTCGGTGTGACGGGCAGGATCATCCTTTTCGTCGTTATGGCCGAACTGGATCAACAGCGCGTCGTCGGGCGCCAGCGCCGCGCGCACCGGCTCGAACAGGCCTTCGTCCCGAAAGCTGCGGGAACTGCACCCCCCTCGCGCGCGGTTGTCCACCCGCGCCGCCGCGTATTCCCCGAAGGCCCAGCCCCAGCCGTGAAACGGTTCCGCGCCGTTTTCCACCGTGGAATCCCCGATGATGTAAATAACGGGCATATCATGAGTCCTTCATCCGATCTTTCCCCGCCGTGCCAATGCCGGGAAGAGAACGGTTTGATTGCAAAAGGTTGGGGCGCGAACGATCGGCCCGAAAAGAGAGGAAGTTATCAACGGGCCGGGGGCGGGCGCCCGCCCGCCCCCGGCAGACGGCGTTTAGCGGTAGAGGCCCTGAGCCATCAGTTGGGTCTTTTCGTCGAGAATTTCCTGGTAACCGGCGTCCAGATACTCCTTGCAGGCGTCGGCATAGGTGGCGGCGAAGTCCGCCTCCGAGGCCATGGCGCACTGCACGTACAGTTCCTGGAACAGGGTGTTCAGGTCCGCTTTGTAGTTGCTGCGGCTTTCGATGTTGGTCGTCCATAACGCTTCGGTCTGGGCCATTGCCTGGTCGCGGACGAAATAATCGTAGCTGGCGGCGATGAGGTCTTCGTACCCGGCGGGCGCATAGTTGCGCAGGTTCGCCTTGTAGTTGAGGTCGTCGGACCCGTAGCGCGCGGCTTCCTCCCACAGGCACCAGTAATCCTTATTGTTATTGTTTGAACGCTTGGCGTCCCCCGCGTAATCCGCTACCTGAACCGGCAGGCCCTCCCCGTCGAGGTTGTAGTTGTCGCCCGCCACGCCGTTCTCCAGCGTGTAGAGGTGATCGGCCTGAAGCATCCACTCCAGATACTTCCATAGGGCGACGCGCGTAGCCTCATCGGCGCGGGCGTTGATGCCCATGATCATCCCGAAGGGGTAATACTTGCGGCCGTAGTGTTCGCTGTCCGCGGAGGCCAGCGCTCCGGGGTCCAGCACCGACACCTTAGCATCCGGGAAGTTGGCCAGCAGCGAGGAAATCACGGTGGTGCCGCTGGTCATGTAGAAGGAGTAGGTGCCGGCGGTGCCGTCCAGGAAGTCCGCCAGGGCGGCGTTGGTGTCGGTATTCAGGTAGAATTCCTTGTCGATCAGTCCGTTGTTGTATTCGTAGTTAAGGTTCTTCAGGTACGCTTCGCTGGCCGCGTCGGTCATGTCCGCGACGCCCAGATCCAGATAGAGCGCATGCTCCGTGGCGTCCACGGGCATTTTCCAGAACGGGTAGGAGTAGGTGAAGTTGTCCTTGATCAGCTGGTGGTTCAGCACGCCGAGTCCGGCTTCCTTCCACTTGAGCAGCACGGCGTTCAACTCGTCGATATTGGCGGGCATCGCCGCGCCCACCTTGTCCAGCCAGTCCTGACGGATGACCGTAACCCAGTTGTAGCCGGTGTTGGGACGCTCGGCGAAGAAGAAATACGGAGTGCCGTTCATATAGCCATACTCGTCCATCATGGCGGAGGTCATGGCGTAGTAGGTGGGGGCGTTGGTCTTCATTTCGTCCAGGTTCAGCGCCTGAATGGCGCCTTCGTTGAGGTAGGCGACGGCCTGCGGCATATCATAATGGAAGATGATATCCGGGGCGTTGCCGGCGGCCAGCATCTGGGAATAGTCCTGCACTTCGGTGCTGCGGCCGATGGCGACGAACTGCACGTTGATCCCGTTCGGGTCGCCGAACGCGGACTGGATCCACTGCGTGTAGAAGTTATCCGTCGGTTTCCAGCCTTCGAAGCCCCGGTCGTATACCGGGATCTTGATGGTCACGGCATTCTCCGCGGACGCGGCGACGGGGACGCTCGCCAGCCCAAGGATCATCGCGACGGTCAGCGCAAGGGCAAGCAACTTTTTCATGGAATAACCCTCCTTCTCTATTCTATCCAATACCCTTAGCCGGGTATTAAATACGCTGCGCTGCGCTTTCAAAAAAGTCGCTTCGCAACTTTTTTGAGGCTACGGGTACTGTTTGCGGCCTTGCCGCAAACTCCCCGCCCGACCGGCAAAGCCGGTCGATACGATTTCATTCGGAGGGCCGCGGCCCTCCGACCCTCCCGGAGCGACGCGCGGTTTACGGGCTAGCCCTTGACCGCGCCGATCATGATGCCCTGCACGAAGTACTTCTGCACGAAGGGGTAAACGCATACGATGGGCAGGGTGGCGAACATTACGCAGGCGCTTTTCAGCACGTCGGGGTTGGTCTGCACGGTTACGACGCTTTCGGAGGACTGGAAGGATTCGGTAGCCTGAATCACAAGGTAGTACAGCTTAAGCTGGATAGGCCGCAGGTCGGTGCGCTGCTTAATATAAAACAGCGCGTCCTGGTAGGCGTTCCAGCGTCCCACGGCCAGAAACAGCGCGATGGTGGTGAGGATGGGCAGCGACAGCGGCACGACGATCCGCCAGAGAATGCGGAAGTAGTCCGCGCCGTCGATACGCGCGGATTCTTCCAGGCTTTCGGGAAACGAGGTGGCGATGGAGGTCTTCATAATCAGCAGGTTCCAGGGGCTGAACGCCAGCGGCAGGATGAGCCCCCAGAAGTTCTCCAGCAAGCCGAGGCTGCTCACCAGCAGGTAATCCGGGATGATGCCCGCCGTGAAATAGTAAGTGAACATAATGAGAAAGGAAAGGCCCCGGCGTCCGCGCAGATAACTGCGAGAAAGCGGATAAGCCGCCAGAAGGGTCAGCAACAGGCCCAGCGCGGTAAACACGAGGGTCATGGCCACCGACACGTACATCGCCTGCAAGATGCTGGCGTCGGCGCAGATTTTACGGTAGGCGTTGAGCGTTACGCCGTGCGGAATCAGCACGATTTTACGCGCGGCTACGAGGGATTCGGCGGAAATGGATTTAGCCAGCACGTGCAGGAAGGGCAGCAAACAGATCAACGCCATGAAAACGACGAAGGCGTAGATCAGCGCGGAGGCGGCCGCGTACCCCGGCCCGCGCCGGACGGCCCCGCGGCACTTAACGGTTCGGGAGGCGATCATCTCTTCACCGCCCCCTCACAGCAGGCCGTCTTCGCCGAGGCTTTTAGCGAGACGGTCGGCGCCGATAACCAGCAGCACGCCGATGACCGACTGGAACAGCCCCAGCGCAGTCGCCTGCGCGATTTTCGAGGTGCCGGACTGAAGGCCCATATCGTACACCATCACGGGGATGGTGTAGGTAAACTCCTTGGTCGCTACGTTTTTCAGCGCGATCACCCGCTCGAAGGAGCCGCCCATCAGCTGCCCCAGCCGCATAATGAACAGGGTGACCATCGTGGGCCGTATGCAGGGAACGGTCACGTGCAGGCACTGCTTCCAGCGGTTCGCGCCGTCCACGATCGCGGCTTCGTACAATTCCGGGTTGATGCCCGTGATCGCCGCCAGATAGACGATCGTACCCCAGCCCATGGATTGCCAGACGCCGATGAGCACATAGCTCACCAACCAGTGCCCGTCCTCCTGCAGGAAGGGAATACGGGTGCCACCCATGCGCTCGATCAGGTCGAACTGCTTTTCGAGGAAGTCGATATGCTCTTCCTCGCTGTCGAGGATGGCTTCGAATAGCTCGCGGCTGTTGTAGTCGCGCACGGTTTCGCAATGCGCGATCGCTTCCTGCAACG
>CAZCCZ010000064.1:0-12210 GCA_964497495.1 uncultured Oscillospiraceae bacterium | reverse complement strand
GACAGACGGACAGGATTGTCGGTCGCGCTACCGCAGGTAGCGGCGGACGACTGTCTTGTATTCATAGTGCGATCCCCTCGTGCGTAGACCGCCGGGCAAGATGGCGACCCGATAGGCACCGGAGGGAAGCGAGTGCCCTGTGGGCACCGTTGCGAAGCAACGAGCAACCCGCAGGTGAGCGGTTTAACGAGCGTATGGCGTGGTAATGTCATGCGCGACGATTAAACCGCATAAAAGGGGCGAGCGGAAAGCCCCTGCTGCGCCCGCAGGCGCACACCCTGTATTAAATAAAAGATTAGCTTCTTGCTAAGAAGGCTGGCGAAGGTTTCCAAAGGGCGAGCGCAAAGACCCGATCGCTCAATCTGCGCAGGCTGCACTGCAGTTTGCCTACTGGTTTCGCTCTTCACCTACGGGTCGCTCGTTGCTTTGCAACGGTGCCCACCGGGCACACGCTTCCCTTCGGTGCCTTTGTTCGCGCCCGAAGGCGCGCACCCTAAAAGATTAACTTCTTGCTAAGAAGGCGTGCGGAAATTTCCAAAGTGCAAGCGGAAAGCCCCTGCTGCGCCTGCAGGCGCACACCCTGTTTTAATAAAAGATTAGCTTCTTGCTAAGAAGGCTGGCGAAGGTTTCCAAAGGGCGAGTGCAAAGCCCTTTACTCGCGCCCACAGGCGCGAATCCCCGCCCCGCATACGGAGTATGCGTTTGAGCAACCGCAACTCCCTGCGGCTACTCAAACCTCGCCGCCTGCGCGGCGTCGGATATCGCTTCCTCGAACGTGGGATGCGGGCGCACCTGACGGAGCAAATCGCCGGCTGTGAGGCCGCCTTGGACGGCGAGCGCAAGCTCGCCCACGATGTCCGTGGCACGGCCGCAAAACAGTTGCGCGCCCAGCAACTTGCGGGTACGCCTGTCGAATATCAGTTTTACGAAGCCGCGCCCGAGACCTTCGATCAGCGTGCGGGCGTTCTGCGTGGTGGGGGCCTTGCCAGCGACGATGTCAAGCCCCCGCGCCTTCGCCTCGTCCTGCGTAAGGCCCACGGACGCGATTTCCGGGGACGTATACACGCAGGCGGGCACCAGCGAAGGATCCACGGGGGAGTGGACGCCCAGCATATCGCATACGGTGGCCACGCCCTGCGCGTGCGCGGCGTGCGCAAGCTGCCAGCGGCCGTTCACGTCCCCGATGGCGTACACGCCGTCCAGACTGGTGCGGAAACGCTCGTCCACGGCGATCAGGCGGCGGTTCATGGCGGGCGCCACACCGGTTGCGAAAAGCCCGTCCGTCACCGGCACGCGCCCCGTGGCCAGCAGCGCGCGCTCGCAGGCGACGGAGGCGGTCTCCCCGTTGCGCTCGTATGACGCGACGAAGCCTTCGCCCGTATGCGCAAGGCTTTGCAGGCGCGCGCCCGTCAACACGGATACGCCCATGCTTTTTAGCAGCATCTCCGCGCTGCGGCCCAGTTCCGTATCCATCATGGGCAGGCAGCGGTTCTCCATTTCGAGGATCGTCACGGCGACGCCCAACCGCGCGTATACGCTTGCGATTTCCACGCCGATCACGCCGCCGCCCACGAGGAGCAGGCTGGTGAAAGGCTCCGCCCCGGCGGGGCCGAGAATGTCGTCGCTCGTCCATACGGCGGGGTCGTCGCAGCCGGGCACGGGCAGGCGCGCGGGCGCGCTGCCGGTGGCAAGGATCACTTTACGGCCTTCCAGCGTCTGCGCTTCGCCGCCCGCGCCCGTCACGAGGACGCCGAAGGGGGACGCGGCGGTCGTCAGCGTTCCGCTGCCTGTGTAAACGGATACTTTCGCGGCCTTCATCAGCATCGCCACGCCGCCCGCCAGCGTTTCCACGACCGCGTTCTTTTCGTCGAACATTTTCCGGCGGTCGAAGGCGGACAGCGCCTCCGGCGCGTACGCGGAGGCCGCGTGCGCGGTTTCCGCCGCGTGCAAGTAGGCCTTGGTGGGCACGCAGCCCCGGTGCAGGCAGGTGCCACCCAGCCTGTCCCGCTCCACAAGCGCCGTGGACATTCCGTTTTTAGCCGCAAATTCCGCGGCGGCGTACCCGCCCGGGCCGCCGCCGATCACGATGAGATCAAACATGGCAATCTCCTTATGCATGGACGAATGGAAACCATAACGCCCGTATCAACCAAAAGGAAGGGAAACGGGGCTCAGGGCCTGACCGGGGGACGGCGGCCGCTGTCGGCGGCGGTATCGTGCTGGGCGTAGCGATCCAGTTCCCGGATGCGGCCGCAGATGAGCACGGAAACGTCGTTGGTCATTTGGAGCAATTGCTGGTCGCGCATCAGCTCCATCTTCTGTTTCAGCCTTCCGTTGATGGCGGAAATCAGGTAGGGGCAGCCGACGAGCGTCTGCTCCAGCGCCGCGAACAGGCCCGCTTCCATCGCGTCGGTAAAAAGGCGCGCGTTGCGGATCACGCCGTCCTCCACCAGCAGCTTCACCGTTACCTCGCCCCAGGGAAAACGTTCCGAAACGGAAAAGGTATAATGCAGTTCCCGCGGGTAGATCCACTCCGGATCGGCAAACTGCGCCGTCAGCAGGTTCAGCGTCGGATGGTCGAGCATCCGCTCGTCCAGCACCGCGGGCTGGCACCGGTATACGGCGGCGAAGGCGCGGAACAGCTCCCGTTCCAGCAGCTCCACCGTCATTTCCGGGGCCAGCGTGCTCAGGTTCACCACGCGGGACGGCACGCTTTGCACCCCGTGGTACTGCATTTTCTGGCTGCTGGGGGTCAGGTATTCGCTCATCGTGGCCATGTCGCAATCCACCAGCAGCGTGCCGTGGTGGTAGGCGCTGTGACCGGATTTGTAGAAGGCGTTGCCGCTGAATTTCCGTTCGCCGATCAGCAGGTCGTTCCGTCCACTTAAAAAGGCTTCCAGCCGGAAGGCGGAAACGGCCAGCCGGATGACGGAAAGCTGGCGGGGCACATCGAACTCCGTTTTTGGCAGGACGAAGGTGAAGTTCAGGTTGCCCTTGTCGTGGTATACCGCGCCGCCGCCGCTTAAACGCCGGGCGATCCTCCCGCCGGACTGCAGAAACTCCTCCACCCGGCATTCGTACCACGGGTTTTGGTTACGGCCGATGACGATGGTGTTCGCGTTTTGCCACAGGTAAAGAACCGCCGTCTCATCCGGCAGCGTATCCATCAGATGCTTTTCGATGGCGAAGTTCCGGTAGGGGTCCGTTCCCCGGGCAATCAGGCAGGCCGTGCGTTTGATCATCGTTTCACCGCCGATGTGGTCGAAATGGGCGATACCCGATCACCAACGCGCGGCGGGGCCGAAGCATCGGAAAACGGGAATCCTATCGTTGTGGCGTCCAGCGCAGCACGGGCGCACGCGCCGCTTTCACCTCGTCCGGGCGGCCGATGACCGCGTTGTGGGGGGCGGAGCGCAGGGGCTCGGGATCGGTCTTCGCCTGCGCGAGGATCGCGGCCATCGCTTCTACCGCACTGTCCAGCGTTTCGCGGGCTTCCGTCTCGGTCGGCTCGAACATCAGCGCTTCGTGCGCGATCAGCGGGAAGTACATCGTGGGCGGGTGCATGCCCAGATCGATCAGCGCCTTGGCGACGTCCAGCGCGCTGACGCCGCAGGTTTCCTTCAGATCCTCCAGCGTGAGCACGAACTCGTGCATGCAGGGGGCGTCCACGGCGGGGATATAACCGACATCTTTAAGGCGCTTCATAAGGTAGTTGGCGTTGAGCACCGCGTGTTCCGCCACTCCGGCAAGCCCCTCTCCGCCCAGCGCCTTCAGGTAGGCCAGTGCCCGCACCATCACGCCGAAGTTGCCGTGGAAGGCTTTCATCTGCAATTTTCCCCGTTGCCCCAGGCTCGCGGTTACGGGCAGGAAGGGGATAAGCGGCGCTTTCACGCCCACGGGGCCGCTGCCGGGGCCGCCGCCGCCGTGCGGAGTGGAAAAGGTCTTGTGCAGGTTCAGGTGCGTCACGTCGAACCCCATGTCTCCGGGCCGGGCCACGCCCAGCACGGCGTTCAGGTTCGCGCCGTCGTAATACATCAAACCGCCCGCTTCATGTACCATTCGACTGATGTGAACGATTTCCTTCTCAAACAGGCCCAGCGTGTTCGGATTTGTCATCATCATACCGGCCACGTCGTCCCCCAGGCAGGCGGCGAGCGCGTCCGTATCCACGCATCCGTCGGCGCGGCTTTTCAGGTTTACGACCGTGAACCCCGCCATAGCGGCGCTGGCGGGGTTGGTGCCGTGTGCGCTGTCCGGCACGATCATCTTCACGCGCTTCGCATCGCTACGGCTCTCGTGATAAACCTTAATCAGCAGCATCCCGGTCAATTCCCCGTGCGCGCCCGCGGCGGGCTGCAGGGTGAAGGCGTCCATGCCGGTGATTTCGCACAGGTCGGAGGAAAGCTCCTCCATCACGGCCATACAGCCGGTTACGGCGCGCGCGGGCGCCAGGGGGTGCGTATCCGCGAAGCCGGGCAGCGCGGCGGCGGCCTGGTTGACGGCAGGGTTGTACTTCATGGTGCAGCTTCCCAGCGGATAAAACCCGCAGTTCACGCCGTAGGCGTGGTGGGCAAGCTGCGTGTAATGGCGGTCCACGTCCGTTTCCGCCAGTTCCGGCAGGACGGGCGGAGTTTTACGGCGGAAGGCTTCCGGCAATTCGTACGCGGGCCCTTCCGGCGCGGGCACCACGTCGCTGTAACGGCCCTTCACGCTCTTTTCAAAGCTCAGCAGCACGGTTTCGTTCATTTCGCGCACGCCTCCTTCACCACTTCAGCCGCGCGGGCCAGCTGCGCCCTCGTCGCCTTCTCGGTCACGCACCACAGCATGCCGCCCTCCACGGGCAGGCCGCTCAGCACGCCGTCGGCCTCCAGCGCCGCTTCCACTTTTTCCGGCGGCACGGGCAAAACGGTTACGAACTCGTGGAAAAACTCGCCGGGGTAGCGCAGACGCACGCCATCGATCTTACCCAGTTCCCCCGCGAAGAAGTGCGCGTTGGTCAGGCAGGTTTCCGCCACGGCCGTCAGGCCGCGCAGCCCCAGATAGGTGAGGTATACGGAGGCGGTCAGCGCGCAGAGCGCCTGATTGCTGCAAATGTTGCTGGACGCTTTTTCGCGGCGGATGTGCTGTTCCCGCGCCTGCAGCGTCAGCACGAAGGCGCGGCGGCCCTGCGCGTCCGTCGTCTGCCCGACGATGCGGCCGGGAAGCCTGCGAAGCAGCGCGGAAGTGGCGGCCATGTAGCCCGCGGACGGCCCGCCGAAGGCCATGGGGATGCCGAAGGGTTGCACGTCCCCGCATACGATATCCGCCCCGACTTCTTTTCCACCCGGCAACAGCGCGAAAGTCAGGGGGTTCTGGCTGAGCACGCACTTCACACCCGCCGCCTTCGCGGCCGCGAACAGCGCGGGCACGTCCTCCAGCACGCCGTAGAAGTTGGGCTGCTGAATCAGCACGCAGGCCACGTCCGGGGTCAGCATGGCCTTCAGCGCGTCCATGTCGGTATGCCCGTCCTTTTCGGGGATCAGGCGCAGTTCGTCCCCCGAGCCGTAGCAATAGGTGCGCGTCACGGCAAGGGTGTCCGGGTGGGCGCAGGCGGAGGCCAGCGTAACGGTGCGGCCCCGCTCCCGGCACATGGCGGCGCTCTCGGCGGCGGCGGTGGCGCCGTCGTACACGCCCGCGTTGCTTGCGTCCATGCCGGTCAACTCGCACACCAGCGTCTGGTACTCGAAAATGCTTTGCAGAATTCCCTGCGAAAGCTCCGCCTGATAAGGCGTGTACGCGGTCACGAATTCTTCCTTGCCCGCGATCTGTTGAACCAGCGGGGGAACGAAGTGGTCGTAGCAGCCCGCGCCGCGCAGCGTAAGGCGGTAGCGGGTGTTCTTTTCCGCCATCTCCTCCATGGCGCGAAGAGTCTCCATTTGGCTTTGCCCCGGCGGCAGGGGCACGGGGGAAGCGAGTTTAACGCTTTCCGGCACGTCCGAAAACAGCGCGTCCACGCTTGCAAGGCCGAGCTCTGCGAGCATGGCGCCCGTTTCGGCTTCGGTGTGCGGTTGATAATGGCTCATGGCGCATTCCTCTTATTCGTTTTTCAGTATTTTGCCTGAAAGGGCCGGGTTACTCCTTCGTCAGTTCCCGGTAGGCGTCGGCGTCCATCAGTTCCGCGCCGGCGGTGATGCCCGTGACCTTCACCAGCCACGTGCCGTATGGGTCTTCGTTGATCTTCTGGGGCGTATCCAGCAGCGCTTCGTTCACGGCGGCCACAACGCCGGTAACGGGGCTGTACACGTCGCTCACGGCCTTCACGCTCTCCACGTCGGCGAAGGGCGCGCCCGCGGTTACGGCGTCGCCGGGCTGCGGAAGGTTCACGAATACGATGTCGCCCAGCTCACTTTGCGCGTGGTCGGTCAGGCCTACGGTCGCGGAAGTTTCGTTTTCAAAAAGCACCCATTCGTGGCTGGCGGAGTACTTGCGGTCGGTTTTGATTTCCATGGGGATGCCTCCTTCTATCAATCAGGCGGTGCGTCGGAACGGGAGTTACTTTTTCCGGGTGTAGAAGGGCAGCGGCACGACCTCCGCCTCCACGCGCGCGCCGCGGATTTCCACGGCCAGCCTGCCGCCCGGCGCGGGGTACGGCTTCTCCACCAGCGCCATGGCAACGGGGCCCACGGTGGGGCAATGCGTGCCGCTGGTGGTATGGCCCACGAGCCTGTCCTCCTCGTAGACGGGGAAATGCTCGCGTGCGATGCCGCGCCCGACGATGGCAAGCCCGATGCGCGCGCGCCGGGGCTCGCCCGCGGCCAACAGCGCCTCCCGGCCGATGAACTCCGGTTTGGCAAGCTTCACGTAGCGCTCCAGCCCGGTTTCCAGCGGGGATACGGTATCGTCCATCTCGTGGCCGTAAAGCGGCATGGCGGCTTCCAGACGCAAGGTGTCCCGGCAGCCCAGGCCGCAGAGTTGCAGGCCGAAAGGCTTACCCGCGCTCACCAATACGTCGAACAGCTTTTCCGCGTCCTCCGCGGGGGCGTAGAGCTCGAAGCCGTCCTCCCCGGTATAACCCGTGCGGCTGACCAGGCAGGGAACGCCGCCCACGTCCACGTCCGTCGTGAAACTGTAATACTTCTGCGGAATCAGGGCTTCCGGTACGAGCGTTTTCAGGATCGCCTCGGCCTTCGGCCCCTGCAGCGCCAGCTGGCACACGCCGTCCGTAACGTCCTCGACCGTTACGTTCCCGCGTTTTTCGGCCATGATGTGGGCGACGTCCTTATGCCGGTTGGCCGCGTTGACGACCATCATGTACTTTTCAGGTGAGAAGCGGTACACCAGCACGTCGTCGATCACCCCGCCCTGTGGGTTGAGCATGGGGCTGTACCGTGCGCGCCCGTCCGCCAGCGACCCGAAATCGTTGCACAGCAGGCGCTGGATATTATGGAGGGCGTCCGGCCCGGTGAAGAAAACCTCGCCCATGTGGCTTACGTCGAAAAGTCCCGCGTTCTGCCGAACGGCGTTGTGCTCCTTCACCACTCCGGCCTCGTACTGCACCGGCAGCAGATAGCCCGCGAAGGGCACCATCCTCCCGCCGTGTTCCACGTGCCGCCGGTACAGCGGCGTTTGAAGCGGCGTATCCGTCTCGCTCACAGTTCTCCCACTCCTTTCAGGCTGGAACCGGCGCACCGGTTCCGCGGCATCAAAACAGGCGCCAAAGAAAGGCGGCCGTGGACGGCCTTCTCTCTCGCGCCTCTGTCCGTTTACCTGAAAGTTTCGCCGCCCGTACGGGAACCGGGCGGATTGCCTCTTCGGTGCATCGCTGCTTTCCAGAGCTTCGTCGGGTTCGGGTCCTTTTGCCTGAGAGCTTGTGCGAGCTTGCCCCTTCGGCGGCGGACGGTTCCGCGCTCTCCCCAAACCTTCTACCGAATCACCTGTTCAGTTGTTACGGTCAGTATACGGCAGACGGGGGGTAAAGTCAAACGGAAAAGCGGGGGTTTCGGGGCGCGCGCGGGCAGGCTCTAAAAATCTTGAAACCGGCCTGCGGGCCTTGAAAACGCCGCGGTTTCGTTCTATAATGACATAATGCCGTCGGTCGGTAAAGGCCGTTTGAGCAGAGAAAGGAAGGTTCGCCGAATGGAAACGCCCGCTAAGAAAAGCAATTTCATCTGGGATTTCATCGAAGAAGATTTAAAGAGCGGACGTTACCAGCGAGTGCACACCCGTTTCCCGCCGGAGCCCAACGGTTATCTGCACATCGGCCATTGCAAGGCGATGGCCGCGGACTTTCTGACCGCGGAACGCTTCGGCGGCATGACCAACCTGCGCTTCGACGACACCAACCCCGCCAAGGAAGAAACCGAGTTCGTGGAGGGCATTCAGGAGGATATCCGCTGGCTGGGCTTCGACTGGAAAGGCGGCCTGTTTTTCGCCAGCGAGTATTACCCGCAGTGCTACGAGATCGCCGTGGACTGGATCAAGCGCGGGCTGGCCTACGTGGACGAGCTTACGGCCGACCAGGTACGGGAATACCGCGGCACGCTGACAGAGCCCGGCAGGAACAGCCCTTACCGCGACCGCCCGGCGGAGGAAAGCCTGCGCCTGTTCGAAGAAATGAAGGCGGGCAAGCACCCCGAGGGCAGCATGATCCTCCGCATGAAGATCGATATGGCCAGCCCCAACATCAACCTGCGCGACCCCGCCATGTACCGCATTCTGTTTAAGGAGCACCACCGCACGGGCAAGACTTGGTGCATCTATCCCATGTACGATTTCGCGCACCCCATCGGGGATGCGCTGGAATGCGTGACCCACAGCCTGTGCAGCCTGGAATACGAAGACCACCGCCCCCTGTACGAATGGGTGGTGGATCACGCGCAGAACCTGCTGCCCAGTTCCCCCCGGCAGATCGAGTTCAGCCGCCTGAACCTCACCCGCACCATTATGAGTAAGCGCTATCTGCGAATGCTCGTGGAAACCGGGCGCGTGGCAGGTTGGGACGACCCCCGTATGCCCACCCTTTGCGCCATGCGCCGCCGCGGCTACACGCCCGCGGCCATCCGAGATTTCATCGACCGTATCGGCATGGCCAAGGCGGACAGCGTAGCCGACCTGGCGCTGCTGGAGCACTGCGTGCGCGAAGACCTGGGGCAGACCGCGCCGCGCGCCATGGCGGTGCTACGGCCTTTGAAAGTCGTGCTGACCAACTGGCCGGAGGACAGGCGGGACGAGCTGCCCGTGGAAAACCATCCCGATCATCCCGAAATGGGTACGCATACGAGTGTGCTGACCCGCGAGATCTACATCGAGCGGGAGGACTTCATGGAAGTGCCCGCCAGGAAATATTTCCGGCTGTTTATCGGCGGCGAGGTACGCCTGAAAGGCGCCTACATCATCAAAGCCGAGCGATGCGACAAGGATGCCGACGGGGAACCGGCCTGCGTCTACTGCACCGTGGACATGGATACCCGCAACGGCACCGAGGGCGCCAACCGTAAGGTGAAGGGCACCCTCCACTGGGTGAGCGCGACGGAAAACCTGCCCGTGGAGGCCCGCCTGTACGAGCCGCTGCTGCTGGAAGAAGGCGAACAGGCGGCGGAGGCCGAAGCGGAGGACTCTCCCGGCGACGAGGTTACGCCCGCAGCGGCGCCTAAAAAGGATTTTCTCAAGCGCCTGAACCCGGAAAGCCTCACGGTATGCCGCGGGGTAATGGAAAGATCTTTGGGGAACGCCGCGCCGGGGGATAAATTCCAGTTCCTGCGCATGGGTTACTTCTGCAAAGACCCGGACTCCACGCCCGCGCTGCCCGTGTTCAACCGTGTCGTGGGGCTAAAGGACAGCTTCAAGAAAGAGGTGCTGGCGTAAGCCGCCGCCTCCGTTCATACACGAAAGGAAACGAACGAATGTCTGAAATTCGCACCCGCTTCGCCCCCAGCCCCACGGGCTACCTGCACCTGGGCGGCCTCCGCACGGCCCTGTACGCCTACCTGTTTGCCCGAAAGCACGGCGGCAGGTTTATCCTGCGCATCGAGGATACCGACCAGGAACGGGAAGTGCCGGGCGCGATCGACCTGATCTACCACAGCATGCGCGAGGCGGGGCTGCTGTACGACGAAGGGCCGGACGTGGGCGGCGCCTACGGGCCGTACATCCAGACGCAGCGGAAAGACCTCTATCTGCCGTACGCGATGCAATTGATCGAGTCCGGCGCAGCGTACCCCTGCTTCTGCACGAAAGAGGAACTGCAGCAGCGGCGGGACGCGGCCACGGCGCGCGGCGAACAGTTCAAGTACGACAAGCTCTGCCTGCATATCCCGAAGGCCGAGGCCAAACGCCGCATGGAAAGCGGGGAGCCGTACGTGATTCGGCAGAACGTGCCGGAAACGGGCACGGCAAGCTTCGAGGACGCGCTTTTCGGCCACGTGGAAGTGCCCTGCGACACGCTGGACGACGGGGTGCTCATTAAGGCGGACGGCTTGCCTACCTATAATTTCGCCAACGTCGTGGACGACCACCTGATGAAGATCACGCACGTGATGCGCGGCACCGAATACCTTAGCTCCACCCCCAAGTACAACCTGCTTTACGAGGCTTTCGGCTGGGAAGCGCCCGTGTACGTACACCTGCCCGTGGTCATGAAGGACGCCACGCGCAAGCTTTCCAAGCGCTACGGAGACCCGAGCTTCGAGGACCTGCTGGGCCAGGGGTTCGTGAAGGAAGCGGTCATCAATTTCATCGCCCTGTTGGGCTGGTGCCCCAAGGAGGAGCGGGAGTTCTTCACCCTCCCCGAACTGGTGGAGGCGTTCGATCTGGACGGGCTTTCCAAATCGCCCGCCATCTTCAACATGGAAAAGCTCGTGTGGTTCAACGGCGAGTACATCAAGAAGATGCCTTTCGAGGATTATCTAGCCGCCGCCACGCCGTGGTTTGACAAAGCACTGGGCGGAAAGCGGTTCGATTACCGCCGCCTGGCGGAGCTGATGCAGGGCCGTACCGAGGTGTTTAACCGCGTGCCGGACATGGTGCGCTTCTTGGCGGAACTGCCGGAGTACGACGCCGCCCTGTATACCCACCCGAAGATGAAGACCGACCCCGGCGTCAGCCTGCGGGCCCTGAAACTGGCCCGCTCCGCGCTGGCGGGGGTTACGGACTTTACCGAGGAGAAGCTGAAGGACTGCCTGATGGCGCTCGCCTCGGCCGAAGGAATGAAAACCGGCCAGATGATGTGGCCGGTGCGGGTGGCGCTGAGCGGCCTGCAGAGCACCCCGGGGGGCGCGACAGAGATCGCGTACCTGCTGGGGAAGGAAGAAACGCTCCGGCGGCTGGACGACGGCGTAACCAGGCTGGAAAGCGTTACGGACAGGTAAGGAGTCGAGAACATGATTCAGGAACAGCGACCCGCGTACGATCCGGCGGCGATCGAGGATAAATGGCAGCGGAAGTGGGCGGCGGAGGGTACTTTCAACGCCCTGTTTCCCAGCGATAAACCCAAGTTTTACGGGCTCATCGAGTTTCCGTACCCCAGCGGCGCGGGGCTGCACGTGGGGCACCCCCGCAGTTATACGGCCATGGACATCATCGCGCGCAAACGCCGCATGGAAGGGTACAACGTGCTCTATCCCATCGGCTACGACGCCTTCGGTCTGCCGGCGGAGAACTACGCCATCAAGAACCACGTGCACCCCTCCGTCGTCACGCAGCAGAACATCAGCCATTTCCGCGAACAGCTTCACAAGCTCGGCTTCTCGTTCGATTACAGCCGCGAGGTGGACACTACCGACCCCAAATACTACCGGTGGACGCAGTGGATATTCTTACAATTATTGAAAAACGGCCTCGCCTATAAGGCGGAAATGCCCATCAACTGGTGCGTAAGCTGCAAGTGCGGCCTGGCCAACGAGGAAGTCGTGGGCGGCGTGTGCGAGCGCTGCGGCGGCGAGGTAGTGCGCAAGGTCAAGAGTCAGTGGATGCTCAAGATCACTGATTACGCGCAGAAGCTTCTGGACGGGCTGGATACCGTGGACTTCATCGAGAAAGTGAAGGTGCAGCAGCGCAACTGGATCGGCCGCAGCGAGGGCGCGGAAGTGGATTTCGCCATCGCGGACACGGACGACAAGCTGCGCGTGTTCACCACCCGGCCGGACACGCTTTTCGGCGCGACCTACATGGTGGTAAGCCCGGAGCATCCCTTCATCGACAAGTATAAAGACAAGATCGAAAACCTGTCAGACG
>CAZCCZ010000063.1:0-13506 GCA_964497495.1 uncultured Oscillospiraceae bacterium | reverse complement strand
GACCGTACAACGCCGTGACGGCGTTGAAGCTGTGCAACAGCTTCATAACGCAGTCTCGGCGTTGTACATTCCTGTACTCCGAGAGGGAGTTCGCGCCCCTATGCGAACGCAAGCCGCGAAGGTTCCCAAAGGGCGAGCGCAAAGCCCTTTGGTCGCGCCCGCTGGCGCGATTCTCTTCCAGACAAAGAACATAATAAACAAAAGAATCGCCCGAAGGGTGCAGGGGCGAGCGGAAATTCCGATCGCTCAATCTGCGCAGGCTGCACTGCCGTTTGCCTGCTGGTTTCGCTCTTCACCTGCGGGTCGCTCGTTGCTTCGCAACGGTGCCCACCGGGCACACGCTTCCCTTCGGTGCCCCTGCCCATGCCCGCAGGCATGGCTCTCCTCCCCCTGTGCCCACAGGCGCGATTCCCTCGTAAACAAAAGGAGACTCCATATGAAGTCTCCCATCAGCGGAAAGAATAAGGCCGGGGAAGGGTTTCCCCTTCCCCAAACCGGGCGTTTCACCGCCCCATTACTCCAATTCGAAAGCCCCCGTGTACAGCTGGTAATACTTGCCCTTCTGGGCCAGCAGTTCCTTGTGGCTGCCGCGCTCGATGATGCGCCCGTGCTCCAGCACCATGATCACGTCCGCGTTCATGATGGTGCTGAGACGGTGGGCAATAACGAACACGGTACGGCCGTGCATCAGGCTGTCCATGCCGCTCTGGACAATGGACTCCGTGCGGGTGTCGATGGAGCTGGTAGCCTCGTCCAGGATCATCACGGGCGGGTCGGCCACGGCGGCGCGCGCGATGGAAATCAGCTGCCGCTGGCCCTGGCTCAGGCCGGAACCGTCGCCGGAAAGCACCGTGTCGTACCCCTTGGGCAGCATCCGGATAAAGGTATCGGCGTTGGCGCGCTGCGCGGCCTGCACGCACTCCTCGTCCGTAGCGGTCAGCTTGCCGTAGCGGATGTTCTCCATTACGGTGCCGGTGAACAGGTTCACGTCCTGCAGCACCATACCCAGGCTGCGGCGCAGGTCGTCCTTGCGGATTTTGCGGATGTTGATGCCGTCGTAGCGGATCTTGCCCTCCGCGATGTCGTAGAAGCGGTTGAGCAGGTTGGTGATGGTGGTCTTGCCCGCGCCGGTGGCCCCGACGAACGCAACCTTCTGCCCGGGCCGGGCGTACAGGCTGATATCGTGCAGCACCGGCTTACCTTCTTCATAAGCGAAATACACGTTCTCCAGCACCACGTCGCCTTTCAGCCGCTGGTAGGTCACGCTGCCGTCCCCGTGCGGATGTTTCCACGCCCATTCGCCCGTATGCGCCGGAGCTTCGGTCAAAGCGCCGTTCACGCCGGTTTCCGCGTTCACCAGCGTCACGTAACCCTCGTCCGCCTCGGCGGGCTCGTCCATAAGTTTGAAAATCCGCCCCGCGCCGGCCAGCGCCATGACAATGAAGTTGATCTGCTGGCTTACCTGCGTGATGGGCATGGTGAAGCTGCGGCTCAGCTGCAGGAAAGCGGCGATGACGCCCAGCGTCAGCCCGCCCACGCCGTTGATGGCCAGCGCCCCGCCCAGCACCGCGATCAGCGCGTATTGCAGGTGGCCCAGGTTGCCCATGATGGGCATGAGGATGTTGGCGAAGGTGTTGGCCTTGGCCGCGCACTCGTTCAGCTCGTCGTTACGGCGGTCGAACCCCGCCAGCGACTGCGGCTCGTGGTTAAAGACCTTTACGACCTTCTGCCCGCTGATCATTTCCTCGGTGTAGCCGTTCAGCTCGCCCAGCGTTTTCTGCTGCTTGATGTAATACCCGGCGCTTCTCCCGCCGATCTTCTGGGCCAGAAACATCATCAGCGCCACCGTGGCCACCACGAAGGCGGTCAGGATCAGGTTGGTGGCGAGCATGGCTACGAACACCGTCAGCACCGTAACGAGCGAGCTGAGGGTCTGCGGCATGCTCTGGCTGATCATCTGGCGCAGCGTATCCGCATCGTTGGTGTAGTGACTCATCACGTTGCCGAAGGTGTGCGTGTCGAAATACCGGATCGGCAGGCGCTGCATATGGGTGAACATCTCGTCCCGGATGTTTTTAAGCGTCTTCTGCGCCACGGCAACCATCAGATAGTTAAACAGGAAAGTGGCGCCCACGCCGCACAGGTAGACCCCCGCCATCATCAGCACCGCTCGCAGCAGGCCGTCGAACACGGGGTGATCCGTCAGCAGCAGCGGCACGATGTATCCGTCGATCAGTTTCTCCATGAACAGCGCGCCCATCACGCTGCTCATGGCGCTGACCAGTATGCACAGGATAACCACGCTCAGCCGTAAACGGAAGGGTTTCAGATATCGGAACAGGCGCAGGATCACGCCCTTGTCCGGCTTTTCCAGCGGCTTTCCCATACCGCGTCCGCGCATCGGTCCCCGCATCATGCCGCGTCGCCTCCCCTCGTCTGGGATTCGTAAACCTCACGGTAAATTTCGCTCGTTTCCATCAGCGCTTCGTGCGTGCCGCAGGCAGCCACGCGCCCCCCGTCCATTACGACGATCATGTCCGCGTCCTGCACGGAGGCCACGCGCTGGGCGATGATCAGCTTGGTGATATCCGGAATCTCCTCCCGGAAGGCCTTGCGGATCATCGCGTCGGTGGCGGTGTCCACGGCGCTGGTGGAATCGTCCAGAATCAGGACCTTCGGTTTCTTAAGCAGCGCGCGGGCGATACAAAGGCGCTGTTTCTGCCC
The DNA here is from genome assembly GCA_964497495.1 of uncultured Oscillospiraceae bacterium. Classification (GTDB taxonomy): domain Bacteria; phylum Bacillota; class Clostridia; order Christensenellales; family Aristaeellaceae; genus CAXXOK01. Next base: position 10,782 of record CAZCCZ010000063.1, on the reverse strand, counting down.
GCCGGAGACGTTGGTGCCGCCTTCCTCGATCACGGTGTCGTACCCGGCCGGGAACTGCGTGATAAAATCATCCGCCCGGGCCAGTTTGCAGGCGTTCACCAGTTCTTCGTCGGTCGCTTCCTCGTTGCCCCAGCGAAGGTTATCCTTAATGGTGCCGGTAAACAGCTCGTTCTTCTGCAACCCCATGGCAACGGCGTCCCGCAGGACCGTAAGATCGTAGCGCTTCACATCCACGCCGCCCACCCCCACGGTGCCCAGCGTGGCGTCGTACAGGCGCGGGATCAGCTGCACCAGCGAGGATTTGCCGCTGCCCGTCTCCCCCAGAATGCCGACCACCGCGCCGGAAGGCACGGAAAGGTTGATGTCCTTCAGGCAGAGCTTATCCGGATCCTTGGCGTAGCTGAAACCCACGTGCGAAAAGCGCAGGGAACCGTCCTTTACGGCCGTCACCGGGGCTTCCACGTCCGCGATGTCCGTTTTCTCGTTCAGCACCTCCACGATGCGTTCCGCCGACGCACGGGAAATGGTGAGCATCACGAACACCATCGAAAGCATCATCAGGCTCATCAGTATCTGCGTTGCGTAAGAAATGAGGCTTACCAGCTGGCCGGTGCTCATGTCACCGCCCACGATCAGCTTGGCGCCGAACCAGGACACCAGCAGAATGCTCCCGTACATGGTCGCCTGCATCAGCGGGTTGGAAAAGGCCAGCAACCGCTCGGCCCGGCTGAAGTCCTGATAGATGGTTTCGGATACCTTGCCGAATTTCTCCACCTCGTGGTCCTCGCGCACGAAGCTCTTCACCACGCGGATGCCGCGCAGGTTTTCCTGCACCACGCGGTTCAGCTTGTCGTAGGTTTTAAACACGCGCTCGAAAATAGGGTGCGCGTGGCTGATGATCAGATACATTCCAACGCCCAGCACGGGGATGGCGGCCAGGAAGATCAGCGCCAGCTCCGGGTTGACCTGAAATGCCATGAACAGCGAGAAAACCAGCATCACGGGCGAACGCACCGCGATGCGGATGATCATCTGAAAGGCGTTTTGCACGTTGGTTACGTCCGTGGTCAGCCGGGTAACCAGACTGGCGCTGGAAAACCGGTCGATGTTAAAGAAAGAGAAGCGCTGCACGTTTTCGTACATATCCCTGCGCACGTTGTGGGCGAAACCCGCCGAGGCGTAGGCCGCGCTGCGGCCGGAAAGACCGCCGAACAGAATCGAAATCACGCAACTCGCGGTCAGCAGCAGGCCGTAGTACCCGATCTGTCCCATGTTCCCGGCCGTGATGCCCCGGTCGATGAGTTTTGCCATCAACAGGGGGATAACGACTTCGATCACTACTTCAAAAATCACGTAGACCGGCGCCAAAATGGCCGGTTTCTTATACTCCCGCACGCACGCGGCAAACCGTTTGATCATGCTTTCCCCTCCGCCCCGCGGTCGGCCTGCGCCGTGCTGTCCGCCCGGGATTCCTCGTTTTGAAGGTTCTCCTCGAATTTAGCCACCGTTTGAAAGAAGGCGTCCAGTTCCGCCCGGCTCACGCCGCGCGTGATGACGGCTTCCGCGCGCTCAATTTCCTGCCTGAAGCTGTCGTGGAACGCTTCCCCCTGCGGGGTCAGCACCAGCTTTTTCAGCCGCGCGTCCCGCGGCACGGGTTCGCGCGTGATCAGCCCGCTGCGCACCATGGACTTGAGGATGGCGCTGGCGGTGGAGCGGCGTATCTGGTACACCTGTTCCAGATCGCGCTGGAATACGTCCGTATCCGTATGGTGCGACAGGTACCCGATGATCCTGCCTTGCGCGGGCGGCACGCGGCTGTTCCGGTATATATGGTTGTCCATCCTTCGCCTGATATGGTTGAACAGCATCCGCACGGCCAGCGTGACTTCTTTCTTCTCCATATGCGGCTTCCTCCCGGCATATTGTTAGTGCACTAACATTATAGAGTCCGAGTTCGCGGCTGTCAATACCGTTTTACGACGCCGCGCCTCCCTCCCCGGATGCGAAAAACGCCGCGCTTTCTGCGTCTGCGCGGCGTTTTGTCCGATTCTGTTTCCATATTTCTTTTCAGGGCATTCCGCGTGAAGCGCCTTTACGGCTGCGCGCCGCCCATCAGCTTGTCCACCAGTTCGATGGCCCTGGCCAGCCGCTGTTCGTAATCGCCGCCCACCACCACCAGCTTCTCCCCGAAGCCGTGGTATTGGTACATGTTAAGCAGCCTTTCGCTCAGCATCATGCGCTTCTCCTGTTCCCCGTTCAGGCGCTGGCCGTCCGCCACCCAAAGCACGTCCGGCTTCAGGAACAGCATCAGGTCGTAGCGCGTATGGTCGATGTACGCCTCCACCAGCGGGTTGCGGCGGCCCAGGTAAATTTCGCTGAAATAGTCGGTATAAGTAGCGTCCGTATCGAAGAAGCAGACCTTGTTGGCGGTGCGCAGGGCATGGTAATCCTGCTCGTACTGCAGGTGGGCGATGCGCACGAAATCCGTATCGGTGAAGATCGTCTCGTCGTCGCCCAAATAATCGCGCGCGTAGTAACGCCCCACTTCCTCGGACCAGGAGGTGTTGTAGAGCTTCGCCAGACATTTGGTCAGCGTCGTTTTGCCGCAGCTTTCCGTACCCGCGATCAGCACCTTTTTGGCGAAGAAGGGACGCGCGGAACCCAGTATGTAGTGCCAGTTGCCCAGAATGTCGTTGCGGATGTCGGTGGCGGAGATCGGGTAGCGCGTGCGCGCGGGGTCGAAAAGCTCCACCACCGCTTCCGGGAAATACGTCTCCAGCGTCGCCTGGTAGTCGCAGTCCCCGACGAAGAAGGCGTCGATCTTCTCCGGCACCACCTGTTTCATGCGCTCGCTCCACCGCTGCCAGCCGTCCGGGTAGGCGGGAATATCCGTTTCGTCCAGCACGCGCACCACGATGTGCTCCATGTCCTGCACCTGCTGGGAAATCCACTGTTTGCGAAGCTGGTAGGTGATGGTGGGCAGGCCCGCGCTGCGGCAGATTTCGCGTGTCTGCTCCGTGTTGTCGGAGATGACGACCACCAGCTTTTCGCACCGGGTGGACGCCTCGATGATCTGGTACAGGTGACCCCTGTGGGGCGGGCAAAAGCGCCCAAAGTAGACGCCCGTCTTAAACATACGGTATCCCCCTTAAGCGAAAGGTTAAGCCAAGTATAGCCGTTTTTCGCCGCGCGCACAAGCGGGTTCCGGTTTTTGCCCGTCCCGCGCTCCGGGCCTTACATTCTCTTTACATTTAACACAAATCAAGGTACAATGGCGTGGATTTCATCGAGGAGGGCGGTCCCCATGATCGCAGTCATCGTCAACCCCATCGCGGGCAGCGGGTACGCGGATACCGTAGGGAAGAAAGTGGACGCCTTTCTGGAAGCCCGCGGCGTGGAGCACGCGATGCTGTATACCGGGGGCGTCGGCCACGCGACGGAGCTGGCGCGCGACGCCGCCCTGCACGGCGCTGCCACGGTGCTATCCGTGGGCGGGGACGGCACGGTCAACGAGACGGCCGCCGGGCTGGTGGGCACGAAAACCGCGCTGGGCGTAATCCCCGCCGGAACGGGCAACGATTTCGCCAAAGCCATCGGCACGCCCGGCAACTGGGAAGAAGCGCTGGAATACGTGCTGGATCATCCCGCGCTGCCGCTGGATACGGGCGTTATCAACGGCTCGTTCTTCATCAACGTTTGCGGCGCGGGCTTCGACGTGATGGTATTGGAGTACGCGCTGAAAGCCAAGAAGCACATGCGCGGCATTTGGCCGTACCTGTACGGGGTTGTCGCCGCCATCAAGGCGTTCAAGCCCTTTGAAATGGCGGTGGAAATCGGCGACAAGATCCGGCTGAAGGGCCAATACATGCTTTGCACCATCGCCAACGGGCGCTATATCGGCGGCGGCATCCCCATCATGCCCGCGGCAGAGGTGGACGACGGCCTGCTGGACGTACTGGTGGTGGACACGCTGCCCAACTGGCGCATCCCCTTTTACCTGCCCGCACTGTTAAGCGGCAGGCTGATGAGAAAGAAGATCGCGCACCATTACCGGGCGGCTCGCTGCGCGCTCGCTTCCCCCGGAATGCGGCTGAATCTGGACGGCGAGATCATCCCCATGGAAAGCGCGCGTTTCGAGTGCAACCCCACTTCCATACTGGCGCATTGGCCCGGCAAGCCCGCGCCCGCGCGCGGATAAACGCCGCGTCCTCCGTATTTTTTACATTACGACGGGCCCGGGTTTCCTCCCGACCCGTTTTTTTACGCCCGTTTTATGGTATACTGGTCGCAGAAACGGGGGGAGGTGAGCGCCGTGCACGCGGGCCTGCGCCGTCTGTCCGCCCTTGCGCTGGTTCTTATGTTTCTTCCCGCTTCCGCCGCTCTGGCCACGCAAGCCGAGGAAGACGTTTCTCTGGACGACGCCCGCCCTTCGCCTTATGTTTACATCGCCTCGCCCTCCGGGCACGAAAGCTACGGCGGAAGCGATTCCCTCGCCGTGGAGGTGCAGGGAGGCAACGTGGCGCTGATTACGGTGGAACTCGCGCTGTCCGGCCGCACGCTGTATTTCGAGGCCGAGGGTGACCGGCTGGCGCACACGTTTACCTTCGACGGCCCGCAAACCGAAGGCGCCACGCTTACGGCGCGCGGCTACGCGGACGCGGCCAAAACGCCGAGCACCCCCTGCGCGGAGCAAACGGTTACGGTGCTTTCGCCCAAAGAAGAGCTGATCGAGAAGATGATCGCTTTGGCGTGCGCCAACTCCACGGACAGCCGCTACCGGTTCGCGCCCGCCGAGAGCGACAGCGACATCGGCGTGTGCAAGAATTTCGTTATGCGCCTGTTCGACACCTATTCCTCCGGTTACCGGATGCTGGCCTACCCGGACTTGCCCCTGCACATGCCGAAGAACAACAGCAAGAAGGATTGCGCGCCTTACGATTACGGCATCGAGTGGAAACCGGAGGACGCCGCGGACGGCAGCCCGTTCCAGATCGCCGCGCAGTTCAAGTACGATAACGGCCTTACCGAGGAGGAGAACGCCGACATAGCGCGAAATCTACTCTTACAGGTCAGGAAGGGCGATTTTCTCCAGATCGTGGGGTATTACGGCGGAGGGAACGGCCCGCACAGCCTGTACGTGATCCGGGATTACGACCCCGTAACGAAGCTCATCCACTGGACGGACAGCAACATGCGCGGCACGCGGATCAACGGCGTACGCTGGGGCTACCTGCAATACGACGCGAGCGCGGATATCGGCTGGTGGGTGCGGGTGTTCAACCGGAAGAATCGCGGGGCGACGCTTTACCGTCTGCGCGACGATCTCTACCGCTATACGGAAACGGAGTGACTTTCATGGCGAAAGGGTCTTTTCTGAACCAAGTCCGGCTGACGCTCCTGAAATGGATGGAGGTCATCGGCACCTCCGCCTTCAACCTGGCCAGCAACGCCAAGCTCAAGGCGGCGGAGATCAATCTGGAAAACCGCAGGCGCGAGATCCTGACCAATTTCAGCCTGCGCGCCTTTGAATTGTGGCAAAAGGGCGTGGAGCTTCCCGCCTCGCTTTCCGAGATGCTCGTGGAGCTGAGCGAGATCGAGGACAAGCTGAGCGTGCTGCGCGCACAGAAATACGCCAGGGTCTGCACGCCGGATATCAAACCGGAGCCCGCGCAGGCGTCCGATTCCGAGCCGGAGCCCGCGGTGCCCGTGCCCTGCACGGTCGGGGACGAAACGGGCGGGCACGAGGAAGCCGCCCGTTGCGAACTGGAAGACGTCGAACCGGAACCGGAGGCCTCCGCGCCCGCCGAAGAACCCGTACCCGCCGAACCGGCTCCGGACGAAAAGGCGTAACCGGCGGTTAACGCTCACGGTCCTTATGCGCATGGCCGCTCCCCCGGCGAACCCATTTCGCCGGGGGAGCGGTATATCCTTGAACGTTTGATTTTTCACACGAAGGAGGACGACCGTCGTGTACGAACTGGTGCAGGTTGCGGAAAGCAGCTACTATATCCAATGCCCCGCGAAAATCGGGGTCTGGGCGGGAGACCCGGCGAACGTGATTCTCATCGACAGCGGCAACGACAAGGACGCGGGCCGCAAGGTGCGGCAGGTGCTGGATCGCCAGGGGTGGGCGTTGCCGGCCGTCGTGAACACGCACTCCAACGCCGACCATATCGGCGGCAATAAATACCTGCAGGGCCAGACGGGCTGCCGGGTTTTCGCCAACGGCATCGAGGCCGATTTTACGCGGCACCCGGTGTTGGAACCGTCTTTCCTTTACGGCGGTTACCCGTGCGCGGAGCTCCGGCACAAATTCCTGCTGGCGCAGGAAAGCGAAGCGTTAGACTTCTCGCATCCCGATTTCCCGAAGGCGCTGGAAGTTATTCCCCTGCCCGGCCACTTTTTCGACATGGTCGGTTTCCGCACGCCGGACGACGTGGTGTTTCTGGCCGACTGCCTCAGCAGCGAAACGACGCTGGAGAAATACGGCATCCCATTTATTTACGACGTGCAGGCCTATCTGGACACGCTGGAGAAAGTGGCGGGTATGCGGGCGCGCATGTTCGTGCCCGCCCACGCGGACGCGGTGGAAACCGTTGCGCCGCTGGCCCGGCTGAACCGTGAAAAAATGCTGGCCGCCGCGGATACGGTGCTTTCGCTGTGCGCTTCGCCCGTCTCTTTCGAAATCATTCTAAAGGGTGTTTTCGATCACTACCACCTGACCATGAACATGGAGCAGTACGCGCTGGTAGGCAGCACCGTGCGCTCTTTCCTCTCCTGGCTCAAGGACAAGGGCGCGCTGACCGCATCGTTTACAGACAACGTGTTGCTGTGGGTGAAAGCGTAGCACGCGGACGGATCGCCGGCGCATATCAGACGGCCTGCGTTGTTGATCAACGCAGGCCGTTTGATATGCGCCTTTTGTTCGTCAGAGTTTGCTCTTTTCCTTAATCTTAGCGAAGATCGCCTGCAGGACGATGAAGAAGCACAGCAGCATTGCGGATACCACGTTGGCCCAGGAAGAGATCAGCTTTCCGTTCGTCTTGACCAGGCTGGAGATGGTGCCGTTGATCAGGACTCCGAAGAACGAGCCGATAACGTTGCCCACGCCGCCGGTGAGCAGCGTACCGCCGATAACCGCAGAGGCGATTGCGTCCATTTCAAGCCCGGACGCCTGCGTGGTGGTACCGGCCATGGTGTTCAAACAATAACAGATACCGCCTATGGAGCAAAGGAAACTGGAAAGCACGTACGCCTTCAGCTTCACCCTTTTCACGTCCAGCCCCATCAGGGCGGCGGACTGCTGGCTGCCGCCGACCGCGTACAGGCTGCGACCGAACCGTGTATAGCGCAGGAGCAAGAATACGACGATCAGCACCGCGAGAGCGATGATCACCGGCAGGCGGAAATAGGGGACCATCATCTTGCCCTTGTTATTCACATACGCCCCGATATCGAACGGCATATAGAACTTCAGGTTGGCCAGGCCCACGAAGAAGGCGTCCGATTTAATAGTCACCTGTTGCGTGCTGATTACAGCCGTCATGCCGCGCGCGAAGAACATACCCGCGATGGTGACGATGAAAGGCTGCAAGTCCAGGTAACCCACGCAGAACCCCTGGATCAACCCGAACGCGACGCCGATTGCTAAAACCAGAAGCATCAGAATGGGCGACGGCATGGTCCAGAACTCGATGCCTACAGCCAGGAACATGCAATCCATAGCGATCAGCGCGCCTACGGAGATGTCGATGCCGCCGGTCAGCATCACGCAGGTCATGCCGCACGCGATGCAGATGAGGCCCGAGTTGTTGATGAGGATGTTCAGGAACGTCTGCAGGTGGTCGAAGCCCTTCTGGGAATACACGATGCAGCCCGCCGTGTACATGGCCACGAACAGCCCGATGGTGATCAGCAACAGCACCGTAATGTCGTGCATCCGTCTGCGGGCGCGCCTTTCAAGTGGATTTCTGCTCATGCCCCGACCGCCTCCTTCCTGCCGCCCAGTTGCTTCAGCGCTGCACGCTTGAAGAAGTATGCCTTGACAACAGGCGATTGGATAGCCACGATCAGGATCACGATAACCGCCTTGAATACCGGTGCCTGAGCAGAACTGACGCCCAACGCGTAGAGCGTTGTGGTGATCGCCTGTATGGTATACGCGCCGATGACGGAACCCGCCAGGCTGAACTTCCCGCCGCCCAGGCTGTTGCCGCCCAGCGCGACTGCCAGGATAGCATCCAATTCGAAATTCAGGCCGATGTTATTGGTATCCGCCGAGTAGATACGGCTGGTGGCTACCAGCCCCGCGATACCGGCGCACAGGCCGCTGATGACGAAGGTGGTGAAGATGATGCGTTTGGACTGGTACCCGGCGATGCGCGCCGCGTTGCGGTTGATGCCCACGCTCTGCACGTACATGCCCAGCGCCGAAAATTTCAGGATCAGGCCCATCAGCGTTATGCAGAGCGCAGCAATCACGATCGGTGTAGGAATAAAGCCGAAATAACCACCCAGGAATTGGAACGAGGGCTCGCGGATATAGACGATGGTGCTGTTGCACAGCAGCAAGCCGATCGCGCGCCCAGCCGAAAACAGAATCAACGTGGCGACCATCGGCTGGATGTTCAGGTAGGAAACCAGGAAACCATTGAACGCGCCGCACAGGCAGGCGAGCGCAAGGCCGGCCACAAGGCCCACCCACAGCGGCATGGCGTACGACGAAACGTTCGCGTTGCCGAAGCCGGCCAGCAGCATGCAGCACATACCGCCCGCAAGGCTCATGACCGAACCGACTGAAATATCCACGCCCGCGGAGGAGGAAACCACCAGCGTCATGCCGATAGCGAGGATCGCCGCCTCGCTGCCGCGGTTGAGGATATCGATAAGGCGGCCGTATAGTACGCCGTTCCTGACGCTGATGTTGAAGAAGCCGAGGATCGCGTTGCCGTTGACGGCATCGAATATGATGTTGATCGCCATCACCAGCAGCATGCTGAAAATGGGTAGGAACAGCTTCATTTTCGTGATTTTTTTAACCCGTTTTCTCACTGTTTGTCACCTCCGGCGATAGCGTGCATCACGCTTTCCTGCGTCATGTTCCCGGAAAGCTCGCCGACCTTCTCCCCGTCGCGGAGCACTGCGAGCCGGTTGCAGGTACGGAGCATTTCCTCGATTTCGGAGGAAATGAACAGAATGCTCTTGCCTTCTTCAGCCAGCTGGATGATCAGTTTCTGTATCTCCGTTTTAGTTCCGACGTCGATGCCGCGGGTCGGCTCGTCCAGAATCAGGAAATCCGGGTTGGTGGCCAGCCAGCGCGCGATAATCACCTTCTGCTGGTTACCGCCCGAAAGCTGTTTCAGCAGCGTATCCCGGCTCGGGGTTTTGATATCCAGCAATTCGATGAACTTATCGGCGATCTCGTACTGATCCTTGATCGGTAGCAGCTTCATGATCCCCCGCTGCGCCTGAATCGCCAGCACGATATTCTCCCGCACGGACAGGTCGGCGATGATCCCCTCCGCCTTACGGTCGTCCGGAAGCATCCCCATACCAAGCTTCATGGCGTCGATCGGCTGGCTGACGTGCGCCGTCTTTCCCTTTACCTTCAGGGTGCCCGTCTGCGCGCGGTCGGCGCCGTAGATGGCGCGCGCCAGTTCGCTGCGTCCGGAACCCAGCAGCCCGGTGAGGCCCACGACTTCGCCCTTGCGGATGGTCAGGTCGAAAGGCTTGATCTTGCCCGCGTGGCTGATCCCTTCGGCGTCGATCAGCGTTTCGCCGCACTGGTCAAGGCAATTCTCCGGCTTGATGTTGGCAAGGTCGTCGATATCCTTGCCCATCATCGCGGCGATCAGTTTCACCCGCGGAAGTTCCGTGATCGGGTATTCGCCCACCAGCTCTCCGTTGCGCAGCACGGTGATGCGGTCGCAGACCGCGTATACCTGCTCCAGAAAGTGCGTGACGAAGATGATGCCAACGCCGTGGTCGCGAAGCTTGCGCATCAGGTCGAACAGCTTTCCCACCTCGTTGTCGTCCAGCGAGGAAGTCGGCTCGTCCAGTATCAGGATCTTGCAGTCCATATCCACCGCGCGGGCGATCGCGATCATTTGCTGCAGTGCGATGGAATAATAACCCAGCGTCTGCTGAACGTCGATGTTCAGTTCAAACCGGTTCATCAGAGCCTGCGCGCGCTCGTTGATCTTTTTATGATCGATAGCGTGGACGCGCGTGAGCGGTTCGCGGCCGATATACAGGTTTTCAGCCACGCTGAGGTTCGGGCAGAGGTTGACTTCCTGATACACGGTGGAAATGCCGCGCCTCTGCGCTTCCAGCGTGGAGTGGTTGCGCACGGTGCCTTCGATGCCGTCCACGCGGATATCCCCGCTGTCGAAGTCGTGCACGCCTGTCAGGCATTTGATCAGCGTGGACTTACCCGCTCCGTTTTCCCCCATCAGCGCGTGGATCTCGCCCCGGCGTAGGGTAAAATCCACGTTATCCAGCGCCTTGACCCCGGGAAAGGTCATGGTGATTCCGCGCATGGTCAGGACGACCTGCTTTTCCATAGTCATCCGTTCCTTTCGTTGTGTAGTGAAAGGACAGACGTCATGCCGTCCGTGCCTCTCATGAGGAAAAGTGGGAGGAGCTGAAAGGCCTCTCCCACTTATCCGTTGTTCCCGTATGCCTGTACGTTCAGGGATTCGGTTTCTTAGTACGCCCTGCCGTCCAGAACTTCCTGGGTCATCGTGGTGGCATACTGAGAGGTGATGCCCGGGGCGACGAAGG
>CAZCCZ010000062.1:0-13526 GCA_964497495.1 uncultured Oscillospiraceae bacterium | reverse complement strand
AGGAAATCGAGCAGGTCAACGCGCAGATCCAGAAAGCGCAGCGCGAGTACGACCTGAACAAGGCCGCCGAACTGCAATACGGCAAACTGCCGGAACTACAGAAACAGCTTTCCGCCGAGGAGGAGATCGCGGAGAAGAACCGCGGGGAAAACTCCCTGCTGCGCGACAAGGTGACCGAGGAGGAGATCAACCGCATCATCAGCCGGTGGACGGGCATCCCCGTGACACGGCTGCGGGAAAGCGACCGCGAGAAGCTCCTGAAGCTCCCCGAGGAGCTGCACCGACGCGTGATCGGGCAGGACGAAGCCGTGCAGACGGTCAGCGAAGCCATCCTGCGCAGCCGAGCGGGCATCGCGGACGAAAACCGCCCCATCGGCAGCTTCCTGTTCCTGGGCCCCACCGGCGTGGGCAAGACCGAGCTGGCCAAGGCGCTGGCGCAGAGCCTGTTCGACGACGAAAAGAACATGGTGCGCATCGACATGAGCGAGTACATGGAGAAGTTCTCCGTCAGCCGCCTGATCGGCGCGCCTCCGGGATACGTGGGCTACGACGAGGGCGGCCAGTTGACGGAAGCCGTGCGCCGCAAGCCCTACTGCGTGGTGCTGCTGGACGAGATCGAGAAGGCGCACCCCGACGTGTTCAACATTCTCTTGCAGGTGCTGGACGACGGCCGGATCACGGACAGCCAGGGCCGCACCGTGGACTTCAAGAACACCATCATCATCATGACCAGCAACCTGGGCAGCCAGCTGCTGCTGGACGGGCTGGAGGAAGGGCACATCGGCGACGAGGCGCGCGAAGGCGTGCTGCGCATGCTCAAGACCAGCTTCCGCCCGGAATTCCTGAACCGGATCGACGACATCGTGTTCTACAAGCCCCTTGAACGGGACGAGATCGTGCAGATCGTGCGCCTGCAGGCGGGCCACCTGGCCAAACGTCTGGAGCAGCAGGAAATCCACCTGAACCTGACCGACAAGGCCGTGGACGCCATCGTGGACGCCGCCTTCGACCCCGCCTACGGCGCGAGGCCGCTGAAGCGCTACATCCAGAGCCATCTGGAAACGCTGATCGCGCGCAAGCTGGTGGCGGGCGAGCTGTTCCCAAGCCAGGTCGTTACCGTGGACGCGGATTCGGAAGGCAGGCTGTTCGTGGCCGACGGCGCGCCCGCGCAAAGCGAGCCGGTGCGGGCCGAAGGCATCGTGGAGTAACGGAACTGGAAAACCGAATACGGCTGCGCGGCGCGCGCCTGCAAGGGCGCGCGCCGCTGTTGTTTATCAGAAATCGCGTTTCCGTCCGTTGCGTGGACCGGAAGGCCGAATAAGCGTCAACGTCAGGCCGCGCACGGCATACGGCCTGTTTCCCGTACGCCCCGGAGTGCGACCGTGGTATGATAACAAAGAAATGGATCGCGGGTTTTGACGCCGCGCAGTTTCTTGGCGTCAATATTAGCGTCGCTGCAACGATGAAACCAGAAAAGGCGGGAAACGGAACCGTGGACGAGAAAACGTTCGAACAGGCCGTGCTGCGGCTGGAACCCAAGCTGTACCGAACGGCGTACGCCGTACTGTGGAACGACGCGGACGCGGCAGACGCCATGCAGGAGTGCATCGTCAAGGCGTGGCGCAAGCTGGATTCCCTGCGGGACGAAAGTCGTTTCGACGCGTGGGTGACGCGCATCCTCCTGAACGAATGCCGGAACTGCCAGCGCCGCAACCGGCACCGGGCCCTGAGCCTGGACGAAGCCGCCTGCGCAGCGTCGCGGGAGGAACCGCCCGATCTCGGCTTGCGGGAAGCGCTGCGGGAACTGCCGGAGCCGCTGCGGATCCCGCTGCTGCTGCACCACATGGACGGGTATTCGCTGGAAGAAATTTCGACGATGCTGCGTCTGCCCGTAAGCACGCTGAAAGGCCGTCTGTACGAGGCGCGCAGGCAGTTGAAAAAGCTGCTGGAAAAGGAGGTTTCCCTGTGAACGACCTTCGCTTTGAAAACGCGTTCCCGGCCGTGCCTCCCGCGGTGCATTCACGGGTCGAAAAAACGCTGAAGGAAGTAAAAACCATGAAGAAAGCAAAGCCGGTCGCCGCGCTGGTGCTGGCGGCGGTTCTGACCCTCGCGCTGGCGGGCGCCGCCTACGCCGCCATCCAGAGCGGCGTGCTGAAATACCTGTTCGGAAACGGTGAGCCTTCCGAAAGCCAGAAGGAAATGGTGCAAACCGTCGGAACGTCGCACGAAAGTAACGGCGCGACCACGACGGTTACGGACGCGGTGTTCGACGGCCGCGAACTGAGCGTGGGACTGCGGTTCGACGTAAAGCAAAACGTATTCGCCGTTATCGATCACGTGACGATCAACGGGGTGAAAAGCTACGTCCTGTGCGACGATTTCAGCGATATGTGGCTGGCCGATCCCTTCGCGGCCTGCGAGGGCGCTTACCCGGCCGGTCTTACGGTGACCATCGACAGGGCTTATTTCGGCGACGAGGAGCGCAAGGCGCTTCCGCAGCTCTACAAGGCCGTCGAGGAGGACGGCCGGGTGGATTGCAGCGTCGGCGTCGTGCTGCTGGTTCCCAAAGGAAAGCTGACGGCCGTGGATATTTACGGCGACGATACGGCGGCCGTGTGGAAGGCCGTGGACGACGCCGTGGCCGCGGGCGAGACGCCCGTTTCCTCGATGGAGCCGTACGAGGTACTTACGGGAAGCGCGGCGATGGGCGACGAGTTTAACGCCGACGAACCCGTGACGCTCGCCCTCGGGAACACCGACCTGTACGTGGAATACGCCAACATGACGGTGCTGGACAGTTTCTCGCTGGATTTCTCCCTTTCCGTGGGCGGCAACGGCGCCGACCTGACGCAGACGAAAGAGCTGAACCCGGCCATTCGTGACGGGCGCGTGCAAATCGTCTTCGACGAGGTGCGCGTCACCCCGCTGTCCACGGACATTTGTCTGAGCATCACGCCCGAGGCGGGCGGCTTTACCAACGAAGACATCCGGCGGATTTACAGGCGCTTTACCGTCTACGACGAACAGAAGGAACTGATCCGGTTCCGGAAGCGGATCGTCGTTTCCAACGGCGCGGGCCTGGAGGAGCAGCCGGACGGCAAGCTCGTGTACCGGGTGAATCTGAACCTGGGCCCGCTGACGGGCCGACCCGCCTCGATCTTTCTGGTGCCGTCCGGCGACGAGTCCGGCGCCGGGGAGCCGCTGTGGGATTACGCGATTCCCGTGACGCTGCCGAAGGAATAACCCGCTCCCCCAGTTCATCGAACCTGTAAACTTTTCTTCCGGCGCGAAAACCGCTTGAACGAATCCAATAAATGGTTTTTTATGGTAACGGATGCAAATAATTCTTGATGAAAGGGGTTGTCCAGGATGAGCGAAACACGTGTTGGCGGTTGGGTGTATCATACCGACGAAATGAAGGTCTGCGATCTGCCGCAGAAAGTGGCGACGGCGTTTGCGAAGGCGACCCACGGAATCATCGGCGTCCGCTACGAACCGGTACTCTACGTGGCCTCGCAGCTGGTCGCGGGGATGAACTACTGCATCGTCTGCAAAACGACGGCGGCGACCAACCCGCCCGTGAAAAGCTGCATGGTGCTTACGATCTACGAAGACCTGTCCGGCAACGCGACCATATCGAAAATCGAGAGCATCGTCGACTGACCGAAAGCAACGATAGAACGCCCTCCCGACCGGCCGAAAGGCCGGGCGGGAGGGCGTTTCCATGCCGTCTATGGCTCGACGGGATAAACGCCGTCGACGCATATGCAGGATTGCATGCCCGGCATCGGTTCTTTCCCCCCTCAGATCCGGCAAACGGAACGTTTGGTCGTCCCCGCCGTACCGGTTCTTCAGCAGGAAGCAGAGGGAGGTGAATTCCCCCGCGGAAAGGGTTCGCCCGTCGCAGGGCAGATAATCCGCAGGCGCGAAAGAAAACGCGAACAGCCTGACGGCACCAACAAAATTTTCCATGGTCGATATCCCTCCTTTTGAATCGCCCCATATCGGATTTCGTGATAAAACAAGGCAAGTAATTGTAAAACCGCCTTTCCCGGGCACCTTCCCTGCGCCGGTATCCGGGCCGCGCGCATCTTTCATACCCACGCGGCGGCGGTCGGTACGTTCCGTTCTTCCCCGTGCGCGCCCGTGCGGGCCGCGTTACTGTTCGCGGCCTCCTCTTGACGTTATACTTATTGTTATGTTATAATTTGTGTAACGTTAGGAAGGAGGCGCTTGGCATGGAACCCGTCGTGCTTTCCGGCAAGAAAGAGCTGGATATTTACGTAAACCCCACGCGTCAGCGGTTGCTGAGGCTGATGACCCTGATTGGAAAACCCGCGACCCCCAAACAGTTATCCGTTGAAATGGGCATCTCGCCCTCCGCCGTGCAGCACCACATCGGCAAGCTGGCGGAACTGGGCCTCGTGGAGCTGAGCCATACCGAAGTCGTCCGCGGGATCACGGCGCACTATTACCGCGTGCTGTCCAGGGACGTGAACGTGGGCGGCGCCATGAAAGACGAGTTCGTTCCCCAGCGGACGGCGCTGATCCGCGAAGGCGTCAACGCCGTGCTCAACGGCTTTATCGGCCGCATACAGGCGACTCCCGAAACCGGAGCGGAAGAAAAACCGGCTGGTGACTGTTTATGGGGCATCGCGCGCTTGAAAAAGGACGAAGCGAAACAGCTGGAAGCCCTCGTGAGGCGTTTTTTACAGGAACACGACAGCGTGGACGGCGAGGGCGACCCCTGGGAATACGTGCTGGTCGCCTATCCGGTTCGGGAGGGCGACCGTGCGTAAGAGCCTGCAGGCGATCATATTTCTGAAAAACCTGACCACCGGGGTCGTGGTGCCGGTGCTGACCCTGCTGATTCTCTACCACGGCGCGACCCTCCGCAGCGTGTCGCTGCTGATCGGCCTGTATTCCGCCACGGTGATCGCCGCCGAGTTCCCCACCGGCGTTTTTGCCGATTGGCGCGGGCGCAAGCGTTCCTTCCTGGTCTCCGCGCTGTTTTCGCTGGGCGGCTACGCGACGCTGCTGGCTTCCCGTTCCACGCCGCTGCTGGCGGTTTCCATGGTGTTGGTCGGCCTGGGCCGCGCGTTTGCCTCCGGTAGCATCGACGCGCTGGCGATCGACGAAGCGGCGGACGACGCCGCGCTGGTCAAGGTGACGTCCCGTCTTTCCATTCTGCAAAGCGCAGGCCTCGCCGGGGGCGCGCTGGCGGGCGGGGCGCTGGCGGGGGTCGGCGACGGCTACGCGGGCAACCTGATCGCGGCGATGGTGCTTACAAGCCTCCTCGCCGCGCTGACCCTTCTGACCGTCCGGGAGGCCCCGCGCGCCGGAGCCCGGCCCGGGGGCGAAGCACGGCTGGGCCGCCACGTGAAGGAAAGCCTGTCTTTTCTCAAACGTCCGGGGACGGTGCGCATGCTGCTGACGTTTTCGCTCGTTTCCGGCTTCGCCATGCTGGGCGTGGAGACCTACTGGCAACCGGCCCTCGCGTCGATGAATCCCCCGGCGTGGATGCTGGGCGCGGTAAGCTCCGCGGGGTTCGTATGCGTGATGGCGGGCAGCCGGCTGGCCGAGCGCCTGCTGACCCGCAGGCCGCGCGCGGGCGCGGCGCTGATGCTTTCCCAAAAGGCGCTTACGGGCGGCTGCCTCGCCTGCCTGGCGTTTTCGGGGCGGCAGGCCGCGTTCGTCGCGAGCTACGCGGGCGCATACCTCTTTCTGGGCAGCGCGGGCGTGGCGGAGGATACGCTGCTCAACCGGGAAGCTCCCGCCGCGCAAAGGGCCAGCATCCTTTCGCTGTTCTCTTTCACGTTGCAGGCGGGTGGGCTGGCCGCCTCCCTATGCGGATATCTCGTCACCCGGTTTACGGATTTCCGTTTTCTCTGGCTGGTTTCCGCCGGGCTGCTGGCGGCCGCCGCAGGCGGTTTCGCGCTGCTCCGGTTCCGGCAAAGCCGGAAAGCGCTGGCGTAACCCCGGTGCGCGAACAGGCGCCCTCCGCGGCAACGCGGAGGGCGCCTGTTCGTCAATACGCGTACACGTACGGTTCCTCCGGCGGCGCGCATTCATTCACGCGGTCCACCAGAATCCGCAGTTCCTGCGTGCCGTCATCCGCGGCCGCCATGGCCAGCGTGCCGGTTACGGAAAGCCATTCCCCCTCGGCAAGGGCCTGCGTCTGATCGTACTGGCACTTGAAGCCGATGGGATACGTATCTGCCACGCAGCAGGTCATCAGCTCGCGGACGG
The DNA here is from genome assembly GCA_964497495.1 of uncultured Oscillospiraceae bacterium. Lineage (GTDB taxonomy): Bacteria > Bacillota > Clostridia > Christensenellales > Aristaeellaceae > CAXXOK01. The sequence goes on along the minus strand of CAZCCZ010000062.1, from coordinate 7,277 downwards.
GCGAAAAACAATCCGCGGCCAGGCGGCCCGAGGTTTTCAGCACCTTTCCCACGGTGGTGACCGTGAATCCTAAAAACGGGGTCGGGTCGGTGTAAATTTCGGTAAGCCAGAAGTACGTTTCGTCTTCCGGAACGGTCAGCGTCCTGCGCGCCGCGTCGTAGCCGTGCAACACCCGCCCCGCGTACCCGTCCGCCTTCATCTCGTAGGTCAGTTCCTGCAGCGTGGCGTTTTCCGCCGCATCGCCGCCCGCGGGAAACAGGGGCGCGTTCCACAGGCCCTCGGCGCTTACGGAGGCGACCAGCAGCATCAAGGGAATCAGCAGCGCCGGCAGTTGCGTGTAACGGCGCACGTGCGAAACCTCGAACAGGTTCTTTAAATCCAGCGCGGCGACCGCCGCGAGCGCCGCCGCCGCGAAATAGAGATACGGCAATGTGCGCGGGGTGACGTAATGCCGGTAATTCTGCGTCACGGCCAGCCACAGCAGGCCCAGCGCCGCCAGCAGCGCCACGCACCCTTCCGCGAGCCTTGCGGGATTTACGGTTCTTTTCATGCGATCAGCGCCCCCAGACCCAGCGAAAAGGCCGCGTACACCGTGACGAAGCTCACGGCGAACGTGACGATCAGCAGCTTTGCCATAAATCGCTTCGTAAAGCTTCCGGACATCAGGATCACGTTTTTCACGTCGATCATGGGGCCGAAGACCATAAAGCTCATCACCGCGCCCATCGGCAGCGACGCGCCCATGTTCTTGCCCACCACGGCGTCCGATGAGGAGCACAGCGACAGGAAAAACGCCAGCGCCATCATCGCCAGCATTCCCGCGGCAAGCCCTGAGAAGTCCAGATTGGTCAGCCGGTTGCCCATCGCCAGCTGTAAAACGGTGGATACGCCGATACCGATCAACAGGAAGCGGGCGACCTCGAAAAATTCCTCCCGGAAATGCGTAAACAGGGCAAGCCATTTCGCCTTCATCCCGCGGCGGGTTTCCGGTTCGCCGCGCCCGTGTTCGCGCCCGCAGCCGCACGCACAGGCCGGCGAAGCCGCGCCCGGAAGCAGCGCGTCCCGCTTATCCCAGGCGAAGCACAGGCCCACGAGCACCGAGCACACCACGCCGAACCCCATGCGCGCCAACATGACGCGCGGGTTGGCGCCGAAGGCGTAGTAGGTGGACAGCATCACCACGGGGTTGATGATCGGCGCGGCGATCATGAACGTGACCGCGGCGGGCAGCGGCACGCCCTTGCGCACGAGGCTGCGGAAAACGGGAACGGAGGCGCAGTCGCACACCGGCAGCACGAAGCCGCCCAACACGCCGAACAGCATCCCGCCCAGCAGTTTTTTCGGGAAAACGCGCTGCAGGAAATCCGCGGGCACGAACACCTGAATCACGCTGGACAGCAGGATACCCAGCAGCAGGAACGGAAGCGCCTGCAGGTACGTGCCCAGAAAGACGGCCATCGAATCGGGCACGGAGAATTTCAGGCGGTTGAGCGCCGCCAGCAGCGCCGCCACGGCCAGCAGCGTGAACGCGAAGCGCACGCCCTGCAGCGCGTTGCGGCCGTACAGCACCGCGGCGACCTCCCCGCGGTCCTCGCGGGACACCGCCTCGATGTTCGGCTGCAACGGCAGGATGGAACGGCGGAGCCTGCGGAGCGCCCGCCGGTCGCTCCCGCCGGTCACGTACAGGTCGCACTGGGAAAGCTGCCGCGCCGCAAAACCGTCCGGGTCGGCGAAGGCGGCCCGGTCCGCGGCGCCGTCTCCGCAGCGCACGATTTTGCGAAGCCCGCACAGCCGCGCAAGGCTCTCCGCCTGAAAGACCGCCAAAAGCTCCTCCACGGGCCGTTCGTCGGGCCAGTCCAGCCAGACGGAATCACAAGGGGTTTGCCGTAACGCTTCGGCGACCGCATCCCCCGCCGCCCGCGCCGTCGCGTCCGCCGGAATGCGCAGGACGTTTTCGGGAGGCCGGGCAACGGCGGAAGGCTCGCCGCCGAACGCGACCCAAAAGGGTTTCTTCGTTTTACAGAAATCCCGGAAAAATGCGCGCCTGTCTTCGGCGTTCGCGCCGCAGACGGCGTAGGCGGGAATTTTGCGGTTTTGTGTCATGCTGCCTCCTGTGTCCGGCGGAAAGCCCCTCGGAAAAAGCGGGGCGACGGAAACGGAACGGTTCGGCGGACGGCCGCCGGCGTCCGCGTCGGGTGCAGTATAGGCAGAACGGGGCGCGGTTGTCAACCGTTTCCGCCCCGGATATACAATGATTACACGGCAAAGGGCCGGAGGCTTTCGCCTCCGGCCCCGTTTGTATTCGGCAGTGCGCGCCTCTCCTTACCGGTTGAACGCCGCGCGGCCCGGGTAGGTCGCGGCCCGGCCCAGCTCTTCCTCGATGCGGAGCAGACGGTTGTACTTGGCAACCCGCTCGCTGCGGCTGGGCGCGCCGGTCTTGATCTGCCCGGCGTTCAGGGCCACGGCCAGATCGGCGATGGTGGTGTCCTCCGTCTCGCCGGAACGGTGGGAGATAACGGCCGTATAATGCGCCTTGTGGGCCGTCTGCACGGCCTTGATCGTCTCCCACAGGGAGCCGATCTGGTTCAGCTTGATGAGGATGGAGTTGGCGGCCCCGTCTTCGATGCCTTTCTTCAGCCGCTCGGTATTGGTGACGAACAGGTCGTCCCCCACCAGCTGCACCTTGTTCCCGAGGGCGGCGGTGAGCTTCTTCCAGCCCTCCCAGTCCTCCTCGTCCAGCCCGTCCTCGATGGAGGCGATGGGGTACTTGTCCGCCAGTCTGCTCCAGAAGGCGATCAGCTCGTCGGCGGTGTAGCGGGTGCCGTGTTTGGGCAGCAGGTAGCCGTTATCGGCCTTCCACTCGCTGGAGGCGGCGTCGATGGCCAGCATGAAGTGCTCGTAGGGCTTGTAGCCCGCCTTCTCGATGGCGCGCAGCAGGTATTGGATGGCTTCCTCGTCGCTTTGCAGGTTGGGGGCGTAGCCGCCCTCGTCGCCCACGGCGGTGGAAAGCCCGTCCTTTTTCAGGATGCCCGCCAGCGCGTGGAACACCTCGGCGCTCCAGCGCAGGCCCTCCGCGAAGGTGGGCGCGCCCACCGGCATGATCATGAATTCCTGAATGTCGATGTTGTTGGCGGCGTGCGCGCCGCCGTTCAGCACGTTCATCATGGGCACGGGCAGGGTGTGGGCCGCCGCGCCGCCCAGGAAGCGGTACAGGGGCAGGCCCTGCGCCTGCGCCGCCGCACGGGCCGCGGCCAGCGACACCGCGAGGATGGCGTTGGCCCCCAGGCGGGATTTATCCTTCGTGCCGTCCAGTTCCAGCATGGCCTTGTCGATGGCCGCCGTCTGCGAGGCGTCCGCGCCGACGAGCGCCTTTTGGATCTCCCCGTCGATGTGGCTTACGGCCTTCAACACGCCTTTGCCGCCGAAGCGGGCCGGGTCGCCGTCGCGCAGTTCCAGCGCCTCGAACCGGCCGGTGGACGCGCCGCTGGGCACGGCCGCCGTGCCTTCGGCGCCGTTTTCGAGTGTCACCACGGCTTCCACCGTGGGGTTGCCGCGGGAATCGATGATCTCGCGGCCGTGTATCTTGTGAATGGAATACGTCATAGGCTCAACCTCCGATGCTGAGGGTCGTCCTGCGGTTCATACGGTGAAGGGCTTCCGGCGCGCCCCGCGCCTTCGGGAAAACCCTTACTTACATTATAACGCATCCGCGGGCGTTTGAACCAGCTTTCCCGCGTTCCCGGCGGCCTTTCCGCTCCGGCGGCTCCGGGTGTAGACCGTGGCGGAAATCAGCGCGGAGAGCGGCGCGGTGGCCACCAGCCCGAAACTGCCGACCAGCGTGTTGGCAAGCTGGCTGGCGACGTATTTCAGGTTGATCACGTCCAGCAGCGGCGTGCCCTGCCCCTGAAAGTACATGAGCATCGACAGGTAGTTGCCGGAATAGGCCAGCAGCAGGGTGGTCGCCATGGTGCCCAGCACCCCGCGGCCGATGTTCATACCGCTTTTTAGCAGTTCCCGGTAGGAGATCGTAAGGCAGTGCCGCTGCACCTCCTGACAGCCCACCGACACGTCCATGCTCAGGTCCATCAGCGCCCCGGAATTGGCGACGAACATCATGCCGATGAACAGGTCGCGCGTATTCATCTGCAGGGCGGACTGCGAAAGCAGCGGCACCACATAGGGGATGTCCCCGCCGTCGAGCTTCAGCCAGCGCGTCATCAACAGGGCCATGGCAAACGTGACCAGCGTGCCCGCCAGCGAACCCAGCAGGGCCGCCGCGCACCGCTTCGTAAACCCGGCAACCAGCAGGTCGATGAGCGCAGTCAGCACCAGCACGGTGACGAACGAGGATACGACCGGGTTCACGCCGTCCAGCAGCAGGGGGATCAGCAATTTCCAGATGATCACGACGCTGGCGGCCAGCGAAATCAGCGCGCCGGAACCGATGACGCCGCCCACGGCGATCAGCAGCACGGCCAGCGCGCCGAAAACCAGCAGTTCCGTATCCGCGCGGCTGTGGTCGATCAGGGTGACCGAAAGGCTTCCGTTTCCACCCTGAATCAGCGCGTAGGCCGTGTCCCCGGGGACGAACAGCTTGTCCTTGTCCAGCGCGCCGTTCTGGTAGTTGGCGGCCAGTGCCGTTTCGCCCCTGTGCGCGCCGGTCAGCACCGTGACAGTGCACGTCTGCGCGCCGGTGTTGACGATTCCGATGGGGCTTAAGGCGGAGTTGTCCACCGCGTCCACGCGCACCTTTGCGCGGGGAATCTTCGAATATTCGTTGAGCCTGTCGTTGGGGAGCAGGCACAGGAGCACGCAAACCGCGATCATCACGGCGCTGAAAATCAGGCTCTGTTTCGTTGCTTTCCTCATGGTTCCTCCGGCGTGCCGGAACGGGGCCGCCCTTGCGGACGGCCCCGTCGGCGCGAAGCTTGATTTTTTACTTGGAAAGGCCCATGACGCTCATGGTCTTGGCGAAGATGTCGGTGTCGTCGTACGTGCCGGAGAACGTTTCCGCGCCCACGCCCTGCGCGTACACGGGAACGGGCAGGCCGGTGTGGGAGTAGGAGGTGTAGCTGAGCCCGGCCTTGTTGTTCTCGATGTGGCTTACCGCCATCGACAGCGGCTCGTATCCGCCGTACAGCAGCGCGTATTCGGCGTAGCCTTCGCTGTCCTTGGCGGGCCGCTCGTCGGCGGAGAGCATGCTCAGTTCGTAGGCGGCCTGCAGCGCGGCCAGATCGTCGGCAGTCAGGCTCAGGTCTTTGCCCTGCTCGGTCGTCAGCCCGTAGTATTCCTGAATCTTGGCCAGCGCGTCCTCGAAGGTGGCGCCGTTCGTACGCAGGTCGTCGATCACGGAGTCGAAATCCACGAAAGACGTCGTCTGGTTGGCGAGGTAGCCGAAGTGCGTGGAGTAGGCGGTGGTGGCGAAGCCGATGGTCATGCCGCCCGTTTCGTGGTCGGCGGTCACAATGATCAGCGTTTCGTCCGGGTGGTCGGCGGCGAAGTCCACGGCGGCCTGCACCGCGTCGGAGAAGGCGACGGTGTCGTAGATGCTGGTGGCAGCGTCGTTGGCGTGGCAGGACCAGTCGATCTTGCCGCCTTCGCACATCATGAAGAAGCCGTTGTCGTTATCCAGCACGCTGATGCCGGCTTTCACGAAATCCGCCAGGGAAAGCACGTCCTCGCCGGCGTTCGCGCGGCGCTCGCGGTCGATCTCGTAGGTGACGGAGTCGTCGTCCTGCAGATCGGGGTTGACGGCCAGCACGCGGCCGGATTCGGCGTTCAGCGCGCGGATGCCTTCGTTGGTGTTCACGTAGTTCCAGCCGTTGGCGGCCGCGACGTCGTACAGGCTTTCCTGCGGGTTGGCCTTATCGTCGCCGGTGGCATGGTGGAGCGCGCCGCCGGCAAGGTAATCCACGGTGGTGCCGGTAAGCGCCTGCAGCCCGATGTCGTAGTAGTTGTTGCGGCTCTCGTTCTTGGCGTAGTACGCGGCGGGCGTGGCGTGGTTGAGCGACACGGTGGTGACCACGCCGATCTTCTTGCCCGCTTCCTTGGCGTACTCGGTGATGAGCTTAAAGCTTTCCGTTTTTTCGGCGTTGAAGTTCAGCACGCCGGAAAGGGTTTTGTTGCCGGAGGCCATGGCCGTGGCCGTGCTGGCGCTGTCCGGGCAGAAGGAAGACAGGTCGTAGGTGGTCGCGGTGCCGACGTTCTTAAAGCCGGTGAAGGAAAGGGCTGCGGGCACCGGTACGGCGGCGTCGGGGTTCTGGATGGAGCCCAGGTAATACTGCGTGGCGGTGATCTGCGGGCTGCCCATGCCGTCGCCGATGAACATGAACACATACTTGGGCGCCTTCGCGGTTTCCTCCGCCAGGCCGTACACGGGTAGCGCGCATGCGAGCATCAGTACCAGCGCGCACAGGAGAGCCAGGGTTTTTTTCATGGTTTTCATCATCCTTTCTCATCAGTACGGAAAAAGGATAACAGCGCGAGGTTAGACGCTTCCGCAGTTTCGGTAATAAACATGTAAATTCTTATGCCGTGAGGCAAAAACCTGATCGTTTCAAAGCCCCCGTTTCAGCGGCGCCTTCGGGAAACGGCAAAGGGCCGGGAACGCGTTCCCGGCCCTGTAAACGGCCCGATTCCGGTTGCGCGGCCCCGCCGCGGAGCGCGCCCCGCAGGGCAAACGCCACGTAAACCGGCGGAAAAACCCGCGAAGGCTTACTCCGCGCCCTTGAAGATCTGGATGGTGATCACGCCCTCGCCGGTGCTTTCCGCGAGGATACGGATGGGAAAATCGTAATCGTTGCGGAAGATGAAGTTAAGGCTGTCGCTGCCCACCGCGGCGTCCTGGTGCATGGGCAGGTAGCGGGCGCAGCCCGGCCCGTGTGGGCGGCGGTAGACGATGGTGACGCCCGGCAGCTTGCGCACGGTGTTGTACAGGGTGGAACTGCTCTGGCAGGTGCCGCCGCCGTAACCCGGCTGGCTGCCGCCGTCGATCAGCACCGGCGCGGGGAAATAGCCGTTCCATTTTTTATAGGGGCCGATCTGGGCGTTGAAGTCCAGCTGTTCCCCCGGCTGCATCACGCGGGTCATCAGCTCGCAGGAGCGCACGATGTTCTTCACGCGCCCGTCGTTGAGCTCCACGCCGTTGTTATACTTAAAAAAGGAGCTGAACGCGGAAATGGGGGTGTCGTCGCTCATGGGCTCGTCCGTGGGAGACACGACCACCAGATCGGTCAGCAGCGCCGCGTCGATATAGCCGTAGCTGCGCCAGTAGAGCA
>CAZCCZ010000061.1:0-14274 GCA_964497495.1 uncultured Oscillospiraceae bacterium | reverse complement strand
AGGGGTGCCGCCTCAGCCGCGCTACGGCCAAGCCTTTCCCGCACAATAACCCGGAGGCGCTGGAAAGTATTTTGCGCACGCAGCGCAGCCGCTACGCCAAGGTGCTCATCATCATCGAGGGCGCCTACAGCATGGACGGGGACATCGCGGACGTGCCCGCCTTCGTGGCCCTCAAAAAGAAATACGGCTGCTTCCTGCTGGTGGACGAGGCGCACAGCTCCTGCGTCATCGGGGAAACGGGCGGCGGCGTGGACGAGTATTTCGGGCTGGGACCCACGGATATCGACATCAAGATGGGCACGCTGTCGAAGGGCTTGGGCACGTGCGGCGGGTACCTTGCGGGTTCGCGCCTGCTCATCGAGTACCTGCGCTACAACCTGCCGGGCTTCGTGTTCAGCGTGGGTATTTCCCCGCCGCTGGCCGCCGCCACGCTGGAAAGCGTTCGCCAGCTTCGGCACAACCCGCAGATTATGGCGGATATGCGCCGCAACATCGACTGTTTCGTTTCGGAGGCGAAGAAGCGCAACCTGGACATCTGTCTGGCCGGGCACACCGCAGTGGTGCCCGTGTTGGTGGGCGGAGACGAGGAAGCCTTCCTGCTTTCCAACAAACTACGGGAACGCGGCGTGTTCGTGCCGCCCGCGGTATACCCCGCGGTGCCGAAAAACAAAGCGAGGCTGCGCTTTTGCGTAATCAGCGAGCACAAGCCGGAGCAGATCGTGGAGGCGCTGGACAAGCTGGTGGAACTGGCCGGGGAGCTGAACATCAAGTTGCCGTCGCCGAACTGACGGGCGGGATGAAAAAGCGCGGAACGGACGAACGCCGTTCCGCGCTTTCGTCGTACGCCGTTTTTTCGGTTTACGGACGGAGTTTCACTTCTTTGAGACGGTTTATAATGACAAAGTCTGGGGTTTACGATACGTTCCATACAAATAATCAAACCGTATAAGAGGAGGAATTTGCCGTGAAGGATTCGGAAACGGACGCGAGCGGGAAAACGCTGATCGTTGTGTATTCGTATCATCATCACAACACGGAAAAGATCGCGCGGGCCATGGCGGAGGAACTGAGTGCGGAGGTGGTACAGCCGCAGACGTTTCGCCCCGAGGACGTTTCGGGGTACGCGCTCGCGGGTTTCGGGGCGGGTATCGACAGCGGAAGGCACTACGCGCCTCTGTTGGAATTCGTCGAAAAACTTCCCCGTTCGGAGGGACGGAGGGCTTTCCTCTTCTCCACGTGCGGCGTGAAAGGCGACAGAAAGATGAGAAACGACCACGCTGCGCTTCGCAATATCCTGCTTTCCAAAGGCTTTGAGATCGTCGGGGAATTCACCTGCACGGGCTTCAACACCAACAGCTTCCTGAAACTTTTCGGCGGCATCAACCGCGGCAAGCCCGACGACGGGGACCTGGCCGACGCGCGCGCGTTCGCACGGTCCCTGACGGAGAAACCGTGACGGCCCGGCGAGGGAAAACGTGAAAGAACCCGGTTTCGTGCGCGTCGGGGTAGACGCGTGTGAAACCGGGTACCATTGCTTCGGGTGTTCCCGATCCTGCGGGAGGCTTCCGCGAGGCCTACCGGGATTCGTATTTCCGTCTCCTTGGCGGTTCCGCGCGGCGCTGCTGCGCCGGGCGCTCTTCCTGCCGTTGCGGCGGGCGTTCCGGCTGCCGTTGCGGCGGGCGTTCCGGTTGCCGTTGCGGCGGGCGTTCCGGCTGCTGCTGTGGCGTGCGTTCCGGCTGGGACGGCCGGTTCGCGCGGGGTGCGGCGGGAGCGCCGCGTAACGGCCTCTCCAAGCGGCCGAAACCGTGCGTTTCCTGCCTGCGCGGCAGTACGGCCTCGCCGCGGGCGTTTACGTCCCGCACGCGGGCGGGGCGCGGCGGGCGCGGCTCCTTCACGGATTCGGTGAATACTTCCATAGGCCATGCGCTTTCCTTGCGCGGTATCTTTCGGCCGATCAGTTTTTCCACGGCGGCAAGCTGCTTCATCTCGTCGATGCAGCAGAAGCTCACGGCGTCGCCGCCCAACCCCGCGCGGCCCGTGCGGCCGATGCGGTGCACGTAGGCTTCCGGTTCGTTGGGCATGTCGTAGTTGATGACGTGGGAAAGGCCGATCACGTCGATGCCGCGCGCGGCGATATCCGTGGCAACGAGCACCTTCAGCGACCCGTTCTTGAACTGGCCCATGGCGGCCTGCCGCGCATTCTGGCTCTTGTTGCCGTGAATGGCCATGGCGGGCACGCCCATTTTCTCCAGCTCGCGCACCACCTTGTCCGCGCCGTGCTTGGTGCGGGTAAACACCAGCGCGTTCTCCACTTCCGGCTTCTTCAGCAGGTCGGCCAGCAGGAACTTCTTGTTGTTCTTATCCACCATATACAACGTCTGGCGGATGGCGTCCACCGTGCTGCTGACAGGGTCGACCTTGACGGATACGGGGTCGTTTAAAATACTCATGGCGAGGGTTTCCACCTCACCGGGCATGGTGGCGGAGAAAAAGAGGGTCTGCCGCTTCTTGGGCAGTTGGGCGATCACGCGCTTCACGTCGTGGATGAAGCCCATATCCAGCATCCGGTCGGCTTCGTCCAGCACGAATATCTCGACGCGGGACAGGGTGATGTATCCTTGCCCGATCAGGTCGTTGAGCCTACCGGGCGTGGCGATCAGGATTTCCGGGCGGCGTTTCAGCTGCTCCACCTGCCCCACCTGGCTGACACCGCCGAATATCACGCAGGACTTAAGCGGCAGGTGCGCGCCGTACAGCTGGAAATTCTCCTGGATCTGGATGGCCAGCTCCCGCGTGGGCGTCAAAATCAGCACGCGGGGCTTGCGCTCGCCGTCCGCGGCCGGGACCGTATACAATTTTTGCAGAATCGGCAGGGCGAACGCGGCGGTTTTGCCCGTACCGGTCTGGGCGCAGCCCAGCACGTCCTTCCCCGCGAGAACGTGGGGGATGGTTTCGCGCTGGATAGGGGTGGGCTCCTCGTAGCCGGCTTCCCGCGTCGCTTTCAGAATGGGCGCGATCAGCGGCATTTCGGTAAACTTCATTCAAACATCCTTTCCATCGAGCGGCCTGTGCGCAGTGGTTTGCGCAAGCCGCACGGAACCCATATCATACCATAAAAGGCCGGGAAAAGCAAAGAAAACGGCGGGCGACGCCCGGTTTTGCGGATCGCGGCCGGAATTGCCGCCCCGCGCGCGATATGCTATACTGCCGTCAAAGGAAGGCGAAGGCGATATGCATCAGGAAACCGTACAGAACTATCACAGGCTCGTCACGGCGGTCGCCGCGATACCGGAAGTTCAATCCATCGGGAAAAGCGGCGGCGCGGCCCTGCCGGAAGCGGGGGAGAGCGACGTCGACGTCTTTGTTTTCTGCGACGCGGTGCCCGGTACGGAGGTAAGACGCAAAACGGTGGAATTACTGGGCGATTGCGTTGCGGATTTACGCGTCGGCTCGGCGCCCGGCGGACACTGGGGGATATGCGACAGCGTTCTTCTCGGCCAAACGGAAATCTGCCTGATGTACTTCGACGTCGCCGGGATGAACGCCGAGATCGAATCGACACTATCCGGCGACCGTCCGGACAAAGAGGATAATTACTTTTATCCCACCGGCCGCTGCGCGTCGTTTCTGAACATGCACATTCTGTGCGACAAGCGGGGATACATCGCGGCCATGCAGGAAAGGCTGCGCGTCTACCCCGACGCGCTTGCGGCCCGGCTGACCCGTTATCACATGGATCAGCTTTCCGACGTCGAGGATTTGGAGCGCGCCGTCGGCCGGAAGGACACGCTGTTTTTCCACTTCGCGCTGGATCTTGCGCTCGATCATTTCCTGCAGGCGCTGTTCGCGCTGAACGGATGCTACTTTCCAAGCCGAAAGCGTACGGCGACGTTTCTCGAAACGTTTTCCCTCAAGCCGGAGCGCTGCGCCGAACGTTTACTGAACATCGTCGCACTCGGCGCGCGCGGTGAAACGATTACGCAATCGTACGAGGAATGGACGGCCCTCTGCCGGGAACTTGCCGCCCTTGCCTAATGCGTACGATGAAGCGCGGATAACGCTGAAATCCGTCGGTTCGACTTACTCGTTCTCATCCGCCGACGTACCGGCGGAAAGCGCGTCCGCTGGGATAAAGCCGCGCGCGGTTTTGCCGTCCACGGTGGTTTCCACGTAGGCCCAGGAAGATCGGTTCTGGAACGTGGACAGGTAAGTGACGGCCTCGCCGGAGGCGAGGGTGCGCACGGCGGTCAGCGTGGCGGCCGGGTCGTCCGTCAGGGACACGGAGCGGGTGCATTGCACGGAAGTATAGGCGAAATCGAGGTTCGGTGCGCTTACGCTGCCCTTGATTTTCGAGCCGTCCACGTATCCCACGCGCACGCCGCCGCCGTTGGTTTCGTACATCACCAGCAGCCAGCCTCTTTCCCACCCGGCCGCGTACACGCTGCCGTTGGTGCTGACCAGCGCCTTGCCGTTGGCGCCGCGCCAGGACGAGGAATCGGGCGCGGAATACACGGCCAGCTTTTGTCCGGCCTTGATGTCCGTGTACAGGAAGCCGGAAAGGACGTCGAAGTGGTCGAAGCTGATGAAGTCCAGATAGTTCTTCCCGCCGGGATTGGTCGTCTTTTGGGCCCGCATTTCCGCGCGCACGTCCTTGACCAGCTTTTCGTTAGCCCATTCCCGTGAACTCAGCTTCGGGTAACAGGCAGCGGAATTGTCCGTGTTCGCGTTGGGCGTGTACCAGGGCAAGGCGGAAAAGAAGTTGTCGTACTTCCCGCCCTGTTTGAAACAGTAGCCGTGGCGGGCGAAGATTTCGTTGAGGATATAGCCCAGGGATTCGTAGTTCCATTCCCAAAGCTCGGCTTCGGTCAGGGAACGGGTGTCGCTGTCCGGGATGATGTACTGCCGCCCGGCCAGAGCGCACGTCGGAATCATCAGGAGGAGCAGAAGCAGGGCGACCGTTCGTTTCCACATGGCGAGCACCTTCCTTGCTTACGGCTTTACTATGGTTCTTTCCGTTGATGAAGCTTCGTATGTTTGCAGTATAAACGGGCGGGAAGACGCTGTCAAATCCGGAAAGACCGATATCTTTTACAAAGCGGGGCGTTTAGGGCCGCAAGCGAGGCCGCGCGCCGCCCGCGGCCTTATCGCGCGGCGGGGAAAGCGGCGGACGGCAAAGGAGGAAGCCGCTCCGGGGGAGAATACTACCCTATTCGTTTTTCGCGGTGGCCCCGCGGAGGACGGCCGGGAGGGAAGATATGAAGGTTCTCTGGCGCGTGCTTCTTTTTTTAGCCATGCTGGTTATTCTGGCGCTTTTACTGCCGTCGTCGGCGCCGCTTTCGAAAGCTTTCGCCGAAACGGACGTTTTTTCGGCGCTTCCCGTGGACGATTCGGCGGGCCCGGCGCCGAACGAGGCCAACTATCTGGCGGACGGCAAGGGCTACCGGGACGCGAGCCTGTCCGTGACCATCGACGAGATCCGGGAATACGACACGACCATCCAGATCGCACGGATCGAGATCAGGGACGCTTCCCAGCTGCGCACGGCGATGGCGGGCAAGTTCGGCTCCACGCGGGATATCCCCGGCGCGAAGATCGCCCAGCGCGTGAACGCCGTGCTGGCCATCAACGGCGACTACTTCAACTTCAACAACGAGGGCTATATCGTCCGGCAGGGCACCCTGTACCGGGACAACCCCGCCGTGGGTTCGGACGTGCTGCTGATCGACGACCGGGGGGATTTCCACATCGTGCGGGACGCGACCAGCGAGAAGATCGCGGCCGTCGGAGGGACGGTCGTCAATTCGTTCAGCTTCGGGCCTGCGCTGGTGGTGGACGGCCAAGCCATGAACATCGACGAAAACCTGCACATCGCCTCCGACAAGCCGACCCAGCGGATGGTCGTGGCGCAGACCGGCCCGCTTTCCTACCTCTGCGTGGCGACCGAGGGGCCGGAAAACCCCGGCTCCGTGGGGCTGACGCTTGCGGAAACAGTGCAGCTGATGGTTGATCTGGGCAGCCGGAACGCTTATAACCTGGACGGCGGAAGTTCCTCCACCATGGTGCTGGACAACCGGAAGATCAACGCGCTGAGCACGCACAAGGTGCGGCCCATCTGGGATATCCTGTATTTCGCTACGCTGGTGACGGGCGAGTGATCCGCGCGGGGGCGCCGCGCAGGGCGGCCATACGGCAACGAAACCAAAGGGAGCCGATGCAATGAACGAACCGACCGCACTTTTTTCCGTTTTCGGCCTGGACGTGTACCCGTACGGGCTGTGCGCCGCCGCGGCCGCGGGGCTGGGGTGCCTGTTGCTGGTTTGGCTGTGGAAGAAACATGCCGGAAAGCCGTTGAACGGCCTCCGGTTCGCGCTGTACGCGGTTCCCTGCTGCCTGCTTTTCTCGCGCGCGGGGTACTGCGCCGTACGCGCGGGTTTCATCGCCGTGGATTTCGGCGGGGATTTCGCTTTCCGTTTCGATCTGGGCGGTTATTCGCTGGCGGGCGGCTTCGTCGGGCTTCTGCTTGCCGCCTGGCTGTTCGGGAAAGTGACGAAAACGCCGTTCGCATCGGCGCTGGATCTGGCCGCGCCCGCGGCGCTGTTGGTCGTTTCGGGGCTCCGGCTGGCGGAACGCTTCACGCTGGACGGCGTGGGCGGATACGTGGAAAACGAAGCGTTGCAATGGTTTCCGCTGGCCGTGCGGGATACCTACGGGGATTTCGTTACGCCGATCTTTTTCTGGGAGGCGCTGGCCGCGCTGCTGATGTGCGCCGGGCTTGTCCGGTGGATGGGGAAAGCGCCCCGCAGGCGCGGCGACGCGGCGCTGACGGGCATGTTGCTGTTCGGTCTTTGCCAGATCCTGCTGGAAAGCCTGCGCGCGGACGATTACCTGCGTTTCGGGTTCGTGCGGGTCAACCAGCTGTGGGGGATCGCGCTCGCGTTGGCCGCCGCTGGCGTCTGGGCGGCGCGGCTGAAACCCCGTCCCCTCGTTGCCGCCGCGCTGGGCGGGGGCGCACTGGCCTGCGTGGCGCTGCTGATATTGGTGGAATTCGGACTGGATAAATCTTCGATCTCCAACGGGATTCTGTACGCCGTCATGACCGCCGTGCTCCTTCTGCTGGCATGGACGGGGCTCGCCCTGCGAAACCGAAGCGCGAAGGGGGATACGGGTCATGCGATGGCGTAGTAGGTTCGCCGCGGCTGCGCTGGCGATGCTGATGCTCACGGGCGGCGGCGCGCTGGCCGAGAAGCAGGTGGTGCTGACCTTCGTGGGGGATTGCACGGTGGGCTGTGAAGACCGCCTGTACCCCAAGGAGACCTCGTTTTACCAATACGCCCTGCGCGAGGGGTACGACTATTTTCTGGCGAAAGTCAGGGACTTTTTTTCCGAGGATGACCTGACCGTGGCCAACTTCGAGGGCGTGCTGAAGGAGAACGGCTTCCGCGCCGCCAACAAGACCTACTGTTTCCGCGGCCTGCCGGATTTCGCGCGGATTCTGACGCTGGGCGGCATTGAGGCGGTGAACCTGGCCAACAACCACACCGGTGATTTCGGGCAGACCGGCCGCGTTACGACGATGGCCGCGCTGTCGGCCGCGGGCGTGGGATACTTCGACTCCGACGATACCTACGTTTTCGAGAAGGACGGCGTGAAAATCGCCTTCTGCGGGTTCTGGGGCGTAGGCTTCAACAACCGCAAGGACATCGCCGCCCACATACAGCGGCTCAGGGAAGAAGGCGCGAACGCCGTCGTGTGCGCGCTGCACTTCGGCGAGGAATACGCCACCTTCCACAGCAAGGCGCAGATCGAGGCCGCGCGCTCGGTGATCGACGCCGGGGCCGACCTGGTGGTGGGCCACCACCCCCACGTGGCGCAGGGGGTGGAAGCGTACCATTCCCGCACGATCTTCTATAGTCTGGGCAACTTCCTCTTCGGCGGCAACGAGTCCGTGCGCGCCAACGGATGCCTGGTGCCGCGCGTCACCCTGACGTTCGACGACGACGGCAACTACCTGGGGCAGCAGGTGCGGCTATACCCGGCCGACATTTCCGGAAACGCGACGCAGAACGATTACCAGCCCCGGCTGGTTACGGGGGACGCGGCGGAGGCGGTGTTCGCGCGCGTGGACAACGATAACGCGGGCGAACGCAACGACGTGAAAACGATCCGCAGAACCCTCGACAACACGGGCGTGCAGACCGTGGCCTACGAGCAGACGGACGCCTGGCGGGAGTACGATTTCCTGCCCGCGGGAACGGACGGGGAAACGCCATGAGAAAAGCCGCCGTCATCCTGCTGACCCTGCTGACCGCCCTCGCGCTGGGCACGGCCGCCCTGGCCGCGGACGCGCCGCGCGGATATCGAAAGGGCGCGGGCTACCAGTATTACGCAATCGGCGCCTATCCGCAGGGGAAGAACGGCGAGGTGAAGCCGCTGCTTTGGCGCGCGTTGTCCGTGGAGGACGGGCGGGCGCTGCTGCTGACGGAATACGTGATCGACGCGAAGCAGATTCTCTTTGAAAGCGACGCGGAGGTTATCGCGGCGCACGCATACCGCCGTATCGCGAGCTTTGCCGAAAGCGACCTGTGCGCGTGGATGAACGGCGTGATGCTGCCCGAGATCATGGGGGATACCGGGCTTGCCGCCGCGCTGGTGGCGGGGGAATACGGCCTGCTGTACCCGCCGACGGACGAGCAGCTGTTGATTCCGGAATACGGTTTCAGCTCCGCGCGCTACGGGGTTAACCCCGTGCGCTGCGCCTCGCCTACGGAATACGCCCTCGGCGCAGGCGTGTACCGCCAGCTGAGCAACCGCAGCTCCCCCTACTGGGTGGCTAACGTCAAGGCGGCGGAAGGTTATAAAATGCAGATCGTGGGCTACGACGGGCACCTGAGCTACGGCGCGTACACCCGCACGGATATCGGCATCCGCCCCGCGATGACGCTGGATTTGTCCCGCTGTACGTTCACGGGCGGCGACGGCAGCGAGAATTCGCCTTTTCAGGTCGCTTTGAAGCAGGACGGCGCAAGCCCTGCGGCGGCGGCCCCGGAAGCGGGGGAGGCGCAGGCCTCCGCGACGCAGCCGGAAACCGCTACGCCGTTGCCGGGAACCGCCGCGGATGGGACGGAAACGGCCTCGCCGTCGTCCGTGCCCGCGGAGACACCGGCGACAACCGCCGCATCCGCCCCGCTCACCACGCCGTTGCCCTCCGTGTCATTCGACACCGACCCCACGCCGTCGCCCTCCGTATTACCCGGCTCCACGCCCGCGCCGTCCGCGGAGGCGGGGGAGACCGGCGAAACGGTCACGCTCTCGCTGATCGGGGACGTGAGCATCGGCGACGCGTACCAATACCGCAAACAGGCGAGCGGCGTGACCGGCGTGATCGCCCAAAACGGCCCGGAATGGCCGTTTTCGCTGGTAAGCCGGTACCTGACCGCGGACGACCTGACTGCCGCCAACCTGGAAGTGACGCTGACGGAGCGTAGCAAACACATCGACATCGTGTACCCGCTGGTCGCGCCGCCCGTCAACGCGAACGTGCTGACGCTGGGCGGCGTGGACGTGGTGAACACGGTGAACAACCACAGCTTCGATTTCGGCGCCGACGGTTACGACGATACGCTTTCCACGCTGGATCTGGCGGGCGTGCAGCACTTCGGCACCGCGTTGCGCGGCGGCAAGAACTACTCCGACCTCACGCTGATGACGGACGTGAAGGGCGTGCGCTTCGGCTTCATCGGCTACAGCTACCCGCAGGAAAAGACGCTATCCGCCATCGGCGAGCGGATACAAGCCCTGCGGGCCGACGGGTGCGACGTGGTGATCGTCAGCCTGCACTGGGGCCGGGAAACCTACAGCACGCCCAACAGCGGCCAGCCCGCCTACGCCGCCAAAATCATCGACATGGGCGCGGACGTGGTGTGGGGCCACCACCCGCACGTGCTGCAGCCCATCCAGTTTTACAAGGGCAAGCCGGTCTTTTTCAGCACCGGCAACTTCATTTTCGGCACCATGAGCAAGGTAGACCCCTCCACCGGCATCTTCCAGCTTCGGTACGAAAAGACCGCGGACGGCGTAACGCTGAAAAGCCTGACCGTGATTCCCTGTAAAACGCAGGGTTCCGGGGATTACCGGCCCTACGAGGTCACGGACGCGGCGGAGCGGCAGGCCGTGTGGGGGATTTTACGGAGCCGGAAAACGTACGACGGGTACGAAAACCTGCCGGAGGCGTTTCTGGAGACGGGGGTAGTGTACTAAATAAACAACTTAATTACATGAAATTGCTTCGATGAATATGCTTCCATCATGCTTTTTTATCTTTCTTATACTCAATCCGGATTGATCACATAAATTATTGAGCTTTTCCTCAGATAAAATTCCATAAAATGAGTAGCTTCTTCCCTTTCGTTGAATAAGCCATCCATCATTATATGTTTTTACATTCGCTCTTTTATTATAATCACTGAAATATGAATTTCTATATTGAACGGATATAAAAATATAACCGTTTTTTGATAAAACGCTCCTTGCGTTTCTAAGTATTTTTAACCGGTCTTCATCATTGGGGACAGCGGACAGCACATTTATACAGAATACGATATCATATCGAATCTGCTGCCATGCATCAGAATTTACATCGAATATACTTGTATTGTTAAGATAATCGTTAGTGTAAAGCCGAACAGTCGTATAAATGCCGTCGATTACTTGTTTTTTATCAAGCTGAAACAGCGAATCTATTGCAATTACTTTGGATACTTTTTTTGCTAAATGTATTGTATATCGTAACTTTCCACACCCATAATCTAATACCAGAGAAGTGTTTGATAAATGATAAATATAATTCAACATATACTTATTTGTTTGTTTTGTGGACTTTGCAGCTAATTCGGATTCTACTAATGAATCAGCTATTAAATAGTGCATTATTAATTTCCTCTTTTATTTTTTCTTTTCTATCACTATCGGATAAGATTGCTTGTATTTCTTTTTTTGTATAGACTTTGGTTTGTTTATATATGAGAAAGAGTAATATCGCCATGAAGCAGTGAATACATATGATAAAAATAAAATTACGTATGTTATAATTAATGATAAGAAATGGGATTGATACACACAGAACCAATACAGCCGTGTCAAGAACAATCCAAAACCAACACCATTCATTCAAGGCTAATGTAATATAGTGTTTATCGATCACGGGGCTTGTAGAACTCGCATATTTATAAAAAGCAAAGCTCATGATCTTCCCGACTTGGGCATTGCTTATTACTTTATCGTAGCATATTCCAGTTGCGCTTAATATACCATACACAATAACTTTTCTATCATATTGCTTACGGATTCTCAGCATCCTTGATATTACATCATGGATCTTAAACATATGTTCAAGAATCCCCATTGCTAAGGGTAAATAGATAATGGCAAGATTAAGTTCAATACCCGCGAAGTTATATATAGCTCCAAAAGAAAAGGTTTTTAATAAATTCGAAAAGTTTGCATTAATTTGGCAAAAGATGTAGAGCATGAAGAAAAGGATGAATGATACTGATTTTGATATTTTCTCTATCATCTCAGTGTAATTCTCAGGAGTGTTAAATATCCACATAATAATACCTCCAACAGAGATCATACAATATTATACACTAAACAGAAATTGTCCTTCAATATAAACCGCCCCCCGGACGCATTACGCGTCCGGGGGGCGTTCGTTATTCTGTTCAGCCAACCCTTAGAACTTCAGCGGGTTCACCTTGACCGCCGGGCCCATGGTGGCGCTGATGTACAGCGACTTCACGTAGGTGCCTTTCGCGGTGGAGGGTTTCGCCTTGTTGACGGCGTCCATGAGGGCCGTCAGGTTCTGGTTCAGCTTCTCCGCGCCGAAAGACGCCTTACCCACGGGGCAGTGGATGATGGCGGTCTTGTCCACGCGGTATTCCACTTTACCTGCTTTGATCTCGTGCAGCGCCTTGGCGATGTCCATGGTCACGGTGCCGGACTTCGGGTTGGGCATCAGGCCCTTGGGGCCCAGAATGCGGCCGATGCGGCCCACGACGCCCATCATGTCCGGGGTGGCGACGATCACGTCGTAGCCGAACCAGTTTTCGGTCTGGATCTTCTGCACCATTTCCTCGCCGCCCACGAAGTCCGCGCCCGCGGCCTCCGCTTCCTTCACCTTGTCGCCCTTGGTGATCACCAGCACGCGTACCACGCGGCCGGTG
This sequence comes from uncultured Oscillospiraceae bacterium, assembly GCA_964497495.1. GTDB lineage: Bacteria > Bacillota > Clostridia > Christensenellales > Aristaeellaceae > CAXXOK01. The sequence goes on along the minus strand of CAZCCZ010000061.1, from coordinate 2,053 downwards.
CCGTTTGGCAGCACCACCGCGCCGCGAACCTGCTGGTCGGCGTGGCGGGGGTCTACGCCCAGGCGGCAGGAGAGCTCGATGGTCTCGTCAAACTTGGCCTTGCTGGTCTTGCAGACGAGGTCGCAGGCCTCCTCGGGGTCGTATACCTTCAGGGGCTCGATCAGCTTTACGCTGTCTACGTATTTCTTACCGTGTTTCATCGTTCATTTCCTCCCTGTGGTGTTAACGGCACAACGTCCTCCCACAAAATACGCTTGGTTACTCTTCCACCGTTACGCCCATCGACCGCGCGGTGCCGCGCACCATGCTCTCGATGCTTTCGATGTCCGTGGCGTTCACGTCCGGGCGCTTGATCTCAGCGATCTTGCGAACCTGCGCCTTGGTGAGCATGCCCACCTTGTCGCGGTTGGGCTTTCCGCTGGCGGTCTCCAGGCCCAGTTCCTTCTTGATCAGCACGGGCACGGGCGGCGTCTTGGTGATGAAGGTGAACGTGCGGTCGGTGTACACGGTGATCACCACGGGGATGATCATGCCCGCTTCCTTGGCCGTGCGCTCGTTGAACTCTTTGCAGAAACCCGGGATGTTCACGCCGTGCTGGCCCAGCGCGGGGCCGATGGGCGGCGCGGGCGTCGCCTTGGCGGCGGGAACTTGCAGCTTGATCATGGATGCGACTTTCTTAGCCATGGTTCTGGTTCCTCCTCAAATTGTGGTGATGCGGAACGGTTTCGTTCCTCCCACGCGCTTGCGCGCTGCCAAAGAAACGGACGGGCCGTTTCTTTGAGGTTCGGGGTACGCCGGGGCACGGGTTCTGCCGGCGCCCCTCGCGCGGACGTTTCCGTCCGCGCGGCTTCAGCCGCCTTCCGGCGGCCCTGGTTCAGACTTTGACGACCTCCTGCAGGTCTACCTCCACGGGCATTTCGCGGCCGAGGAACATCTTCACCTTCACGGTCAGCTTCTGCCGCACGGTGTCCACGTCCTCCACGATGCCCGTGAAGTTTTCCAGCGGGCCGGAAAGGATTCGGACTTCCTCGCCGATGGCGATGCCGAACTCCACGCTGTTCTCCTGCGTGGAGAGCATCATTTCCACCTCCGCGGGGGTCAGCGCCACGGGTTTGCTGTCCGGCCCCACGAAGCCCGTTACGCCGCGGGTGTTACGCACCAGGTACCAGCTTTCGCTGGTCTCGATCATATGAACGAGCACGTACCCGGGGTATACTTTCCGCTGGCTCTTCACACGGCGGTTGTTCTTGATTTCCACCACGTCCTCCACAGGTACGCGGACGTCCAGAATCAAGTCCTGCATGCCGTTGTTTTCCACGGACTTTTCGATGTTGTCCTTCACCTTGTTCTCGTAGCCCGAATAGGTATGCACCACATACCAGCAGGGCTCCTTGCGCTTCTCGGCCATTTCGGTCTCCTTTTAGTTGGACATGATGATGTTGACCAGCGAGGACGCGCCCATGTCCAGCAGGCCGATGACCACCATCAGGAAAACCATCGCCACTACCACGATAATCGTGTAGTTGACCAGCTTTTCCCGGGTAGGCCACGTGACCTTTTTCAGCTCGTGCCACATGTTCCTGAACGCGACGCCGATTTTCACGAAGAAGCCGACGAAACCGCGCCCGAAGCGGACAAAGAAGTTTTCTTTCTTGCCCTTGGCCACAGCCTTCTTTTCGTTCGCCATGGTATCCACTCCTTCCCGTCCGGTCGCGCTACTTCGTTTCGCGGTGAAGCGTGTGCTTCTTGCAGAAACGGCAGTACTTATTGAGCTCCACGCGGTCGGGGGTGTTCTTCTTGTTCTTCATGGAGTTATAATTGCGCTGCTTGCACTCGGTGCAGGCCAGCATGATCTTACTGCGGGCAACGCTTGCCACGTCCGCCACCTCCTATATCGGTTCTCGCGCTTTCGGGCCGAAGCGACGCGCCCCGGGCCCGAAAGCGGCATTGGTTGGTTGTTACTCGATCACCTTGGCCACGACGCCGGAACCGACGGTACGGCCGCCCTCGCGGATAGCGAAGCGGAGGCCCTGCTCGATGGCGATGGGGGTGA
>CAZCCZ010000060.1:0-15340 GCA_964497495.1 uncultured Oscillospiraceae bacterium | reverse complement strand
CGCCGTGGTGCTGGTGCGCGAAGAAACCACGCCGGAAGACATCGAAGGCATGGATAAATCCAAGGGCATCCTCACCTGCCGCGGCGGCATGACCAGCCACGCGGCGGTCGTCGCGCGCGGCATGGGCCGCGCCGCGGTCGTAGGCTGCGGCGAGCTGCACATCGACGAAGCCCGCAAGGTGCTCACCGTCGGCGGCAAGGAATACGGCGAAGGCACGCATATCTCCATCGACGGTTCCACCGGCAACGTGTACGGCGAGATGCTGCCCACCGTGGAAGCCGCCATGACCGGCGATTTCGCCCGCCTCATGGCCTGGGCGGATGCGGCCCGCAAGCTGAAGGTGCGCACCAACGCCGATACGCCCCGCGACACCAAGCAGGCGGTTTCCTTCGGCGCCGAGGGCATCGGCCTTTGCCGCACCGAGCATATGTTCTTCGACGCTGACCGCATCGCGGCCGTGCGCGAGATGATCCTTTCCGACACCGTAGAGCAGCGCGAAGCCGCGCTGGCCAAGATCCTGCCGATGCAGCAGGGTGATTTCGAAGCCATGTACATCGCGCTGGAAGGCCGCCCGATGACCGTGCGCTACCTCGACCCGCCCCTGCACGAGTTCCTGCCGCAGAAGTACATGACGGAAGAAATCGCGGCGCTGGCGCACGAACTGCACACCACCAGTGAAAAGATCGTGGAAAAGATCGACGCGCTACACGAGTTCAACCCCATGATGGGCCACCGCGGCTGCCGTCTGGCCGTCACCTTCCCGGAAATTGCCCGCATGCAGACCCGCGCGGTCATACAGGCGGCCCTGAAGGTACGTAAGAACAAGGGCTACGATATCGTGCCCGAGATCATGATCCCGCTGGTTTGCGAGGTCAAGGAACTGGCGTTCGTCAAGAAGATCGTGGTAGAAACCGCCGAGCAGGTGCTCAGCGAGCAGGGCGAGAAGATGGATTACCACATCGGCACCATGATCGAGATCCCGCGCGCTGCCGTGACCGCGGACGAGATCGCCGGCGAAGCCGAGTTCTTCTCCTTCGGCACCAACGACCTGACCCAGATGACCTTCGGCTTCAGCCGCGACGACGCGGGCAAGTTCCTGGGCAGTTACTACGACAACAAGATCTTCGAAAGCGATCCCTTCGCCCGCCTGGATCAGGACGGCGTGGGCAAGCTGGTGAAGATGGCCGCCAAGCTGGGCCGCGAGACCCGCCCGAACCTCAAGCTGGGCATCTGCGGCGAGCACGGCGGCGACCCGAGCACCATCGAGTTCTGCCACAAGACGGGGCTGGACTACGTAAGCTGCTCCCCGTTCCGTGTGCCCATCGCGCGTCTGGCCGCCGCACAGGCCGCCATCAAGAGCAAGTAACGAGTTTCGTGCAAACAGACAAAGCCTCCGCGTTCCGCAACGGGTCTTCCGTTCGGACGCGGAGGCTTTTCGCAATTTACGCGCCGCGGACGCGCCGAACCCTTCCATACGGGGCGGTATCCGTGGTATAATCAGCTATCGTTCGCAGAGAAAAACAAAGCGGGTCGACCGTCATCAAATCCGTTTGGAGGTGCGCCGTGACGACGTTTTCATTGAAGGACGGGATGCTGCTGGGCACCGCCAGCGCAGCTACGCAGGTGGAAGGCGGAGAACTGGACCACTCGTGGAACGACTGGGCGAAGAAGGGGCACATCCGCGACGGTTCTGCCCCCGCACGCGCGGACGACCATTACGCCCGCTGGGAACAGGACGACGCGCTGATGGCGGAACTGGGTCTTCAAATCGCCCGCATCGGCGTGGAATGGGCGCGCGTGGAGCCTAGAGAAGGCGAATACGACGAGGAAGCGGTGGCCCATTACGTAAAGGAAGTCGAATGGCTCAACGCCCACGGCATCAGGCCGCTGGTGACGCTGCACCATTTCACCAACCCCATGTGGTTTGAAAACAAGGGCGCGTTTGAGAAAAAGGAGAATATCTTCTGCTTCATCCGTTTCGTGGAGAAAATGGTTACGGCCTTCGGCCCGCGGGTGACGGAGTACATCACCATCAACGAGCCCAACGTGTACGCCACCAACGGCTACTTTTTCGGCATCTGGCCGCCGGGGGTTAATTCCCTGAGCCGGGCAACGCACGTGATGAGCGTGCTCGTGGAGGCGCACATCGTAGCCTACGGGCTGATCCACGCCATGCAAAGGAAGATGGGCGTGACCGGCACGCGGGTGAGTTACGCCAACCACGTGCGCGTATTCGCGCCGGAAGACCCGAAGAACCTTTTTCACCGGCTTGGCGCAAGGACGCTGGAACGGTTCTTTCAGGGAAGCCTTTCGCGGGCCATGGGGGTGGGCCGGTTCTCGTACCCCATCCGCAACCTGTCCCGCGCGCCGCGCGGGCTGTACTGCGATTTCATCGCCGTGAACTATTACACACGCTCCACCGTTTCCGGATTTTCCAACGGCGTGCGCAAGGGCGCGCCGGTTAACGACCTGGGGTGGGAGATTTATCCGCGTGGCATCGTGGAGTGCGCCCGCAGGCTGTACGCCATCCATCCGCTGCCGGTGTACGTTACGGAAAACGGAACTTGCGACAACCGCGACCTGTTCCGCAGCCGTTATCTGTTTGACCACCTGCAGGCGCTGAGCCAGTCGAACCTGCCATTCAAGCGGTATTACCACTGGTGCTTTCTGGACAATTTCGAGTGGGCGGAGGGCGAAAGCGCGCGCTTCGGACTGGTGCATGTGGATTACGACACGCAAAAGCGAACGGTGAAAAAGAGCGGACTCTTCTTCCGGGACGTGATCGCCGCGCACGGGGTGGACGAACGCATCTACGAGGAATACGTGAAGAACCAGGTTTACCGAACGAACGATTGACGTAAGGATGAACGATATGGCGCCTTGGTGGAAGGAACGGGTGGTATACCAAATCTATCCCCGCAGCTTTCAGGATACGAACGGCGACGGCATCGGGGATATTCCAGGCATCATTTCCCGGCTGGACGAGATCAAAGCGCTGGGCGCGGGAATCATATGGCTGTCTCCCCTGTATCAATCGCCGGACGCGGACAACGGATACGACATCAGCGATTATTGTTCCGTCGATCCCCGGTACGGCACCATGGAGGATCTGGAACGGCTATTTGCCGAGGCGAAGAAGCGCGACATCCGCGTCATCATGGATCTGGTGATCAACCATACCTCGGACGAGCACGAGTGGTTCCAAAAGAGCCGCGATAAAGGCAGCCCCTACCGCGATTACTACATCTGGCGCCCCGCTAAACCGGACGGAAGCCCGCCCAATAACTGGACAGGTTTTTTCATGGGCTCCGTGTGGGAGAAGGACGAACGGAGCGGCGAATATTACCTGCACCTGTTCCATAAAAAGCAGCCGGACCTTAACTACCATAACCCGGAAGTGATCCGGGCAGTGGAAAACGTCATGCGCTTCTGGCTGGATAAGGGCGCGGCGGGCTTCCGGTGCGACGTGATCAACGTGATCTACAAAACCTCGCTGGCGGACGGCAAACGCAGGATCGCCGTGCGCGGCATCGAGCATTACAAGTCGCAGGAAGGCAACCACCGGATTTTACAGGCGTTCCGGCGGGACGTGCTGGACGGGTACGACTGTTTCACCGTGGGCGAAACCGTGATGGTGGACGTGGACGAGGCGCGCCTGCTCTGCGAGCCGGAGCGTCGGGAACTGGATATGGTGTTCTACTTCGACCATCTGGAAACGGACCGCCGCGTGTCGCGCTACGTGGGTAAGAAATTCAGGGCGAAAAACCTGCTCCGCGTCCTGTCCAAATGGCAGAAGGGGCTGAGCTGGAACGCCGTCTATCTGGAAAACCACGACCAGCCGCGCATCGTATCCCACTATGGGGACGACGGGGAGTACCGCGAACGAAGCGCCAAGCTGCTGGCGACGATGGAGTTCACCCTGCGCGGCACGCCGTTCGTGTATCAGGGGCAGGAGATCGGCATGACGAACTTCGATTTCACCGATCTTTCGCAGCTCAACGACGTGGAAAGCAGGAACATCGACGCGCTGATGAAGAAGCTAAACATCCCCGCGAAAACGCGCTGGAAGTGGATACGGGAAGCCTCCCGGGACAACGGACGCACGCCCGTGCAGTGGACTGCGGGGCCCAACGCGGGCTTTACCGCGGGCACGCCCTGGCTGGGGGTAAACGGCAACCATACGCGCGTGAACTACGCGGCGCAGGAGGGCGACCCGGACTCCGTGCTTACGTATTATAAGAAGATGATCGCCCTGCGCGCGGGCAGCGAGGCGCTCAAGTACGGGAATTTCGCCCCCCTGTTCGCCAACCGCCGCGTAATGGCCTACGCGCGCAGGCTGGGAAGCGAGCGATACGTGACGCTGCTCAACTTCTCCCCGAAACCGGTAAAGGCCGCCTTTACCGGGGAAGTGACGGTTTCCAACACGGGGATATCGGAATACCGCGGGCGGCTTAGCCCGTGGGAAGCCGTGGTGCTCAAGCAGAACGCAGGGGAGGAAAAGGCATGATCGAGCATCGGAACGGGGAGTTCCGCCTGACGACCAAGCAAACGAGTTACGGCTTTCGCGTTACGAAGTTCGGGCATCTGGAACACCTGTACTACGGCGCGCGCCTGCCGGACGATCAGCCGTTGGAGCCGTTCGCGGTCAAACGTACGGCCGTTCTGGGCGGCGGCGTGGCTTACGATCCTTCCGACGAACGCTACTGTCTGGATACGATGTGTCTGGAATGGTCGGGCATCGGCAAGGGGGATTACCGGGACGCGCCTGCGGAGATCAAAATGCCGGACGGTACCTTCACCGCGGATTTCCATTACCGTTCGCACGAAATCACGCCGGGAAGCGCGGCCATGCAAACGTTGCCAACGGCGTACGGTGGCGCGGAGGAATGCGAAACGCTCGCCGTCACGCTGACGGACGAGAGCAACGGCGTAACGCTCACGCTTTATTACACCGTATACGGGGAAGCGGACGTAATCACGCGCCGCGCGGTGCTGACCAACGGGAACGAAAAGCCGCTGACGGTTCGCAGGCTGCTGAGCCTGATGCTGGATATGCCGGACGACGGCTTCCGCATGATCACCTTCGACGGGGCGTGGATTAAGGAAGCGCACCGGCACGACCGGCCGCTGGCGTACGGCATCCTCGTCAACTCCTCCACCACGGGAGACAGCAGCCACCGCCACAACCCCGGCTTTCTGCTGGCCGCGGCGGGAACGGGGGAGACGCAGGGGGCCGTATACGGCTTCAACCTCCTGTACAGCGGCAACCATTACGGGGCCGCGGAACTCTCGAATATGGATCTGGTGCGCGTGGGGCTGGGGATCAACCCCTATTGCTTCGAGTGGACGCTGAAAGAGGGCGAAACCTTCGAAACGCCCGAAGCGGTCATGAGCTTTTCCGACGGCGGCTTCAACGGCCTGTCCCGGCACTTCCACGATTTCGTCAACCGGCATGTGGTGCGCGGAGACTGGAAGGGCAAGGAGCGTCCCGTGCTCGTGAACGACTGGGAGGCTTTTTTCTTCAAGTTCAACCGGGGCAAGCTCCTGCGCCTTGCCAGGCGGGCGAAGAAGATCGGCGCGGAACTGTTCGTGCTGGACGACGGCTGGTTCGGCCGGCGGGACGACGACCGGGCCGGGCTGGGGGATTACGCCGTGAACCGCCGCAAGCTTCCGCGCGGCATGAAGGAGTTCGCCGGGCGTATCCACCGCATGGGGCTTCTGTTCGGGCTGTGGTTCGAGCCGGAGATGGTCAACCCGGACAGCGACCTTTACCGCGCGCACCCGGAATACGCGCTGGCCACGCCCGGCAAAACGCCCGCGTTGGGGCGCAACCAGCTGGTGCTGGATTTATGCAACCCCGCGGTGCGGGATTATATCGTGGAAAACGTGTCCCGTATCCTGGACGAATGCGGCGTGGACTACGTGAAATGGGATTACAACCGCCATATCAGCGACGCCTGCTCCGCCTGCTTGACGAACCAGGGGGAGTTTTTCCACCGCTACACGCTGGGGTTGTACGAGGTGCTGGGCCGCATCTTCACGCCGCGTCCGCGGGTGTTGCTGGAAAGCTGCTCCAGCGGCGGCAACCGCTTCGACCTGGGCATGCTGTGTTACTCCCCGCAGATCTGGGCGTCGGATAACACCGATCCCGTGGAACGGCTGCTGATCCAGGGGGGGTTAAGCTACCTGTACCCGCTTTCCGCCATGGGCGCGCACGTATCCCAGGCGCCCCACCAGCAGACGCTCCGGGACACACCCCTTTCCACCCGCTTCAACGTTTCGGCGTTCGGGTGCCTGGGGTACGAACTGGACCTGAAAGACCTGTCCCCCGCGCAGCGCCGGGACGTGAAGAAGCAGATCGCTTTTTACAAACGCTACCGCCGCGTGATGCAGTACGGCACGTTCCGGCGGGGAGAGCCGGAGAAGCCGGGGCGCACGGTATGGCACTGCGCGGACGCGGACGGGAAAACCGCCGTTAGCGGCTTTTTCCAGCGGAGTACGCCCGTGGGCGGCGGGGTGGACCGGCTGAAGCTGCCGGGCCTCGCGCCGGAACGCCGCTACCGGGTGGAGACGCGCCCCCAGGACCTCTACGTGGGGCGTTTCCGCAGCCTGGCCGGGCACGTGCTGCCCTTCGCCGTCAGGCCGGACAGCCTTCTGCTGACCCTGATCGACCGGTATTACTGCCTGACGGACTGCGTGGAGCGTTACGAAGGGTACGGCGGGGCACTGGCGGACGGCGTGCTGCTCAACGATCAGTTCAGTGGCACCGGCTATAACCGGGATACCCGGATGCTGGGGGATTACGGCTCCAACCTGTACGTGATCCATGCGGAAGATAACGGAAACGAACAGCCGGCCGCAGGCTGAGAAGAGGGGATGGAACGGTATGGAAAAGAACTTCGACCGGCGCAACCATTACTGTTTCGGGCTGGGCACCATCGGCAGGGACATGTTCTACACGATGGTCAGCATGTATGTGATGGTGTACATTACGGAGGTGCTCAACGTTTCGGATTCCACCCTGGCGGTGATGACGGCATTACTGCTGGTGCTGCGCACCTTCGACGCTTTCAACGACCCCATCATGGGGTTGGTGGTGGATAATACCCGTTCCCGCTTCGGGAAATTCAAACCGTGGATACTGGTGGGCGCGCTGGTCGGCGGCGTCGCCATGGTGCTGATGTTTCTGGATATGGGGCTTACCGGCGCGGCCTACGCGACGGCTTTCGCGGCCTGCTATCTGGTGTGGGACGTTTTTTACGGCCTGAACGACATCGCCTACTGGTCCATGATGCCGTCGCTGTCCACCGACCAGAAACAACGGGAAAAAATCGGCTCCTTCGCGCGCATCTGCGCCAACGTCGGCCTGTTCTCGGTCGTGGTGGGCATCATCCCCGCGACCAAAGCGCTGACAGCCGCCACGGGGAGCGCCACGCGCGGCTGGTTCCTGTTCGCGGTGATCGTCGCGTTGCTGATGCTCGGCTTCCAGATGATCACGCTTTTTGGCGTGAAGGAACGCAAAGGCTATTTCAAGCAGGAGGAAAAGACGACCCTGCGGCAGATGTTCGGCGTGCTGTTCAAGAACGACCAGCTTCTGTGGGTGGCCGTAGCCATGAGCCTGTTTATGATCGGCTACACCACCACGGCGGATTTCGGCGTGTACTTCTTCAAATACGCCTACGGGAACGAGAACATGTACTCCGTCTTCGCACTGGTACTGGGCGTTTCGCAGCTGGCGGCGTTAAGCGTATTCACGTGGTTCCGCAAGCGTTTCACCCGCCGCAGGCTGTACACCGGGGCCACGGGGCTGGTGGTGGGCGGCTACCTGCTGTTCTTCTTTTCGCCCATGAACATGGCCTTCATCGGCGTGGCGGGCGTGCTGATCTTCGTGGGCGAGGCGTTCATCCAGATGTTGATGCTCATGTTCCTGGCGGACTCCATCGAATACGGGCAGTGGAAGCTGGGCAAGCGTAACGAGAGCGTCACCTTCTCCGTGCAGCCGTTCATCAACAAGATCGGCGGGGCGCTGGCCAACGGCGTGCTGGGGCTTACCCTCATCGTTTCCGGCATCAACGCCGCGGCAACCCCGGCGGACGTGACGGCGGACGGGATCACCACGATGAAGCTTTCCATGCTGATCCTGCCGCTGGCCGCCATCGTAGCCGGATACGTCGTCTATATGCGGAAATACAAAATCGACGAGCAGCGGTACGCCCAGATCCTGAGCGATCTCAAGGCGCGCGGTGACATCGCCGGGCAGGCGGCGGGCAAGGCGGTTGAAAACGAATAGGCGCCGCGCGGCGCGATGCGGAGGAATAAGACGTGAGAAGAACGGACCGGGAAGTGACGGACGCAAAGCGGATAGACGAGGTGATCCGCGCCTGCGACTGCTGCCGGCTGGGGCTTAGGGACGGCGACGGCGTATACGTGGTGCCCATGAGCTTCGGTTATGAAACGGAAAACGGAAAGCGGGCCTTCTATTTCCACTGCGCCGGGGAAGGGCGCAAGCTGGAACTGCTGAAGGCCAACCCCAACGCGGGCTTCGAGCTGGATACGAACCACGAAACCGTGCGCGCGGAAAAGGGGTGCGATTTTTCCTTCCGGTACAGCAGCGTGATCGGTAAGGGAACCGTGGCGACGGTTCCTGACACGCAGGAAAAGAAGAAGGCGCTCGCGCTGATCGTTTCGCAGTACGGCGGCGCGGGAAACTGGCGTTTTACGGACGCGGAGGCCGCGCGCGTGACGGTGCTGCGGCTGGACGTGAGCGAAATGGCCTGCAAGGAACACCGGTAACGCACACTTTTAACGGCGGCGGGCCTTCCCGGAAGGGAAGGCCCGCCGCCGTTAAAGCCGCGCCGTTCAGCAGTTGCCCGTATACACGTATTCCAGATGCTTTTTCGCTACGTCCCGCAGCCGGCAGATGGTTTCCACCGGGGTGGGCGGCCGGTCGGTAAGGCGGTAGCGGGGGAAGAAACGGCTGATGTGCAGGGGCAGTTCCGGGTTCACGGACGCCAGCCATTCCGCTTCCGCTTCCATATCGGCTTCCCCGTCGTTGAGGCCGGGTATCACCAGCGTGGTCACTTCCACGTGGCAGGCCGCGACCGAGAGCCGGATGGCGGTTTTCACGGTTTCCAGATCGCCGCCCACGAAATCGTAGAAAGCCTGCGTGAAACCTTTCAGGTCGATGTTCATCGCGTCGATCAGGGGCAGCAGCGCGGCAAGCGGTTCTTCCAGAATCATACCGTTGGTCACCAGCACGTTGACCAGCCCGTTTTCATGCGCGAGCACGGCGCAGTCCCGCACGTACTCGTAGCCGACCAGCGGCTCGTTGTAGGTGTAAGCGATACCGACGTTGCCCCGGCCTTTCAGCGCAAGCGCTTTGGCAACCAGCGCTTCGGGCGGAACCTCCGAGGTGGGTATACGGGCGTCCGCCATGCTGATGTCGCTGTTCTGGCAGAACGGGCAGCGCAGGTTGCACCCGAAGCTGCCCGCCGAAAGGATGAAACTGCCCGGGCGGAAGCGCGCCAGCGGCTTCTTTTCAATGGGATCCAGCGCCAGCGAAGTAAGCCTGCCGTAGTTAATACAGGTGACCGTACCGTTCACGTTGGCGCGCGCGCGGCACAAACCGGTCTGCCCTTCCTCCAGCGCGCACCGGTGCGGGCAGATGCCGCAGACTGCCTTCACCGGTGCCTCACCACCTCGAAACGGGAAAGGCGTAGGGGCTCCTCCGGGCCGATGCCTGCCTTGCGCCGGGCGATGGACACCTGCTCCGCCGCCGTGTCCACACCTTCCAGATCGGGCAGAAGCAGGCCGCGACGGCTGCCGTTTTCCACGATTACGCCGTAGCGCTTCGGGTCCAGACTTTTTTCGGAGGGGATGGGCTCGGCCTCGCCCAGCACGTCCACGCTGTACACGAGGTCGCCCAATTCGTCCGCCTGCACGGGGTCGAAGCGCGGGTCGTGCAGGCCCGCGGAAACGGCGTTTTGCATAATCTCGGCCGCGAGGTTTTTCGCCGTGGGCGAAATGGTGCCGATGCACCCGCGCAGCCGCCCTTCCTTTTTCAACGACACGAACGCGCCCGCGCGGACGTCCGCCAGCTCCGTGGGCAGCCCGTCCGGCAGCGCGGCGCGGCGGCCCTCCCGCACGGTCGTTTCCAGGCTCAGCCGTGCCAGACGCACGAAGGCGTCCTCGTTCGCTTTCATTTTCGCAATAGCATCCCGGCGCGCGGCCTCGTGACGGACGCCGAAGGCGCGGGTTTCGTCCTCCCCGGTCACCTCGAAGGCGGCCACGCCGTACCCTACGCCGAAAGGCCCTTCGTAGGAAAGCAGCTCGTGCGTCACGGCCCTGCCGTCCAGCGCGCCCGCCATGATCTGGAAGGAACGCAGGCCACACTCGCCCGCCGCGTCCGCAAGCTCCGGCGAAAGGGAGAGCATCGCGCCGAAATCGCCCGAAGCGAACAGGGCGGTGATCTGCCTGTCGAATTCCGGGCCCTCCGGCGCGAAACCGTACGGGCCGTCCTCTTTCAGCTTGTGGGACAGGTCGCCGCTGGCGATGAACACCGCCTTGCGGTTGAGCGCCTCCACGGCTTCCGCGACGCACTGCCCCAGCCGGTAGTGGGCGGACGCGGGCAGGCCGGAAAGCCCGATGCGAACCACGGGGCAGGCGAAGCCCGTTCGGGCAAGGAACAGAAGCGGGATCAGCGTGCCGTGGTCGAGGTTTTTATCCCGTTCGCCCTGTTCCCCCGCAGGCAAGCCGTGCTTTCGGGCGAGGATCTCGATGCGCTTGGCAAGCTCCGCGTCGTACCGCACGCGGCAGCTTTCGCCCGGCGCGCGGAACTGCGCCAGACTGCCGGAGGCTTCCGCGCCCGGCGAAATGTGAAAGTAATCCGCATACATAGCCGTGTGCGGGCTGGTGACGATCATCACGTCCGGCCGGTGCTCCGCGGCGCGGCGCATGACCTCGGCGTAGGCCGCCGAAGTGGCGGCGATCCTTTTTTCTTCCCCGCGGCCAACCGCGGGAATGATGATCGGCGGATGGGGTACGGCATAGGCTGCGACGATGGACATGCGATCAGCTCCTTTCGGGCCGGAACGGATTCACTTGTCTTGCGGTTCGTGTATCGGCGGCCGGGCGTTCTTCAACGCCTCGTGCTCCTCTTTCAGTTGCTCGTGAAGCGCGGCGGAACTCCAGCGCATGTTGGTCTCGGTCAGGACGGCTTTCAACGCCACGGACGGCACGCCGTCCTTGCGGAAGGCGTACAGGAAACGGTTGAGCAGTTCCGGCGGAAAGTTCGCCAGCACAAGCATTTCGTCGGCAAACGGTTCCGCGGGCGGCGGCGTTTGCGCGGACGGTTCCAGTCCGCACAGGACCGCGAGCGTCTGCCCGAATTCATCCGGGGCCACGGCGCGGAAACGGACGGAAAGGCGCATGGACATTCCCCGGATTTTCTTCGCTCTTTCATCCGGCAGGTTATAGGCCAGCAACACCGGCGGCTTCACGGCAACCACTCCTTTGCGAAAAACGTTCCGCTCCCCGTGCGCCGCCGAAAGGCGTTTCGAAGGAACGGCGCGAACGTATACTCTATTATAACACAGGCGGGCAAAACCGAACCGGATTTTCAGGGCTTTGCCGGGAAGGGGGACGGACGGCATGCAGGCGATTTTCGAGACGGCTTTCGACGCCGTTTATCTGGTCGGGGTCACGATCCTGGGCGTCCTGATGGTGATACGGGGCAGGAAGCAGTACCGGCTGTTCGGCGTCATGGCGGTGGTGCTGGGCGCGGGGGACGCGTTTCACCTGCTGCCGCGTGCGTACGCGCTCAACACGGTAGGCTTGGCGGCCTTCGCCGGGCCGCTGGGCGTGGGGAAGCTGATTACCTCTGTTACCATGACGGTCTTTTACGTGCTTCTATACCATGTGTGGCGTGCGCGTTACGGCGTGAAGGGACGAGCGGGCCTGACGGCAGCCGTATACCTGCTGGCAGCGGCGCGCGTGGCGCTGTGCCTGTTACCCCAGAACGCCTGGACGAGCCCCAACCCGCCCCACGACTGGGACATCCTGCGCAACGTGCCGTTCGCGTTGCTGGGCGCGCTGCTGATCGCGCTGTACTACCGGAGCGCGAAAACGGCGGGAGACGCCGCCTTCCGGTGGATGTGGCTTACGATCACGCTGAGCTTCGCTTTCTACCTGCCCGTCGTGCTGTTCGCGGACGCCGTTCCGGCGCTGGGCGCGCTGATGGTGCCCAAGACCTGCGCCTATGTGTGGACGGTGTGGATCGGCTACCGGGCGATGCGGCGCGAACAGAGGGAATAAACCGGGGAACGAAAAGGCGGCTCCGCGCAGGTACGCGGAACCGCCTTTTCATATTGTACGCTTTCGATGCGCTTACAAGCGCTGCCGGTAACAGGCCCTTATCGGGGCAATGCAAACCGCCTGTTAAGCCGTTGGTGCTGATTCTGTAAAATTTCGAAATCCGGATTCATTACGGTGTGAGCGGGATATCATTTTACCGCGGGGATTGCCCGTTAAGCTTGCGCCGCCGCGCGATTGATGGTATACTAACAAATGGTGCAATTTGATAAAGGCGCCGGTTTGATGGCAAAACCGCGCCCGGGAGGGTAACGCATGGAACATACCGTGGAAAAACTGTCCGGCAATAAAGTCAAGATCTCTTTCGTCACACCCGCTGCGGATTTTGAAGAAGCGGTAGGAAAATCCTACCTGAAAAACCGCGGCCGTATCAACGTGCCCGGTTTCCGCAAGGGCAAGGCGCCCCGCGGGCTGATGGAGCGGATGTTCGGCGAGACGGTTTTTTATGACGACGCGCTGGAGATGCTTTTCCGCGAGGGATACGTGCAGGCCGTTGAGAAGGAAGACCTTCACCCCGTCAGCCAGCCGGAGTTCGACAACGAGACCATCCAGAAGGGTCAGGACGTGAAATTCTCCTGCGAAGTCTTCGTGCAGCCGGAAGTTAAACTCGGCGCCTACAAAGGCGTGGAGGTTACCCGCACGGTGCGCAAGGTCGGTCAGGACGAGATAGACGAACGGCTGAAGCAGGAACAGAAGCGTGTGGCCCGCAGCGTGGATGTGACCGACCGCCCCGCGGAAACGGGCGACGAGGCGAACATCGATTACAGCGGCTCCGTGGACAGCGTGAAGTTCGAAGGCGGCACGGCCGAAAAGCAGAAGCTGCTTCTGGGCTCCGGCTCCTTTATTCCCGGGTTCGAGGAGCAGGTAGCCGGCATGAAGATCGGCGAGGAAAAGGATATTACCGTCACGTTCCCCGCCGAGTACCACGCCGAAAACCTGAAAGGCAAGGAAGCCGTTTTTCACGTGAAGCTCAACGGGATCGCCCGTGAGGAACTGCCGGCGCTGGACGACGAGTTCGCCGGCGAGGTAAGCGATTTCGACACCCTCAAGGCCTATTCCGAGGATATCCGCGCCAAGCTCCAGCAAACCGCGGACGAGCAGGCCACCGAGGCGGCCAAGCAGAGCCTGGTGCAGAAAATCGTGGACGCCGCCGAGATCGATATCCCCGAGCCGATGGTCGAGGAAAAGCTCAACGATCAGCTCGCCGATATGAACTGGCGGATGCGGCAGCAGGGCTTCGACATGCAGCAGTACCTGAAGCTCACCGGCCAGACCGAGCAGCAGATGCGGGAGATGTACCGCGGGGAAGCTAAAAACAACCTTAAAACCGAATTGGTGATCGACGAGATCATCAAGGCGGAGGACGTGCAGCCCGACGAGCAGGACGTGGACGCGATGATCGCGGATTACGCCAAGGCGACGGGCAAGACGGCCGAGGAACAGAAAAAGGAGTTCGGCGAGGCGCAGACGGCTTACTTCCAGCACCGCTCCAAGATCAACAAAGCGCTGGACATGCTGTGGGACGCGGCCAAGGTGACCGACGAGACGGCCAAGGAAGAAAAAGCCGACGAGAAGCCCGACAAGAAAGCCGCCAAGAAGACCGCCCCGGCAAAGGAAGACGATAAGCCCGCCGCCAAGAAGGCGAAGGCCGCCGCGTTCGAAGCCGACGAAAAGCCGAAGGCGTCCCCCAAGAAGACCACCGCCAAAGCCAAGAAGGAGTAACCCTCCTTCCACCGTACCGACCGTACCCAACCGACGCGCGCGGGGCGACGAAACGAAGCCCGCGCACAGAACAGGAGTCTGGAATGAGCAGTTTAATCCCCATCGTCGTTGAACAGACCAACCGCGGTGAGCGTTCCTTCGACATTTATTCCCGTTTGCTGAAAGACCGCATCGTGTTTCTGGGCGGGGAAATCGACGACGACATGGCCAACGTCGTGGTCGCGCAGCTTTTGTTTCTGGCCATGGAAAACCCGGACGCGGATATCTCCCTGTACATCAACAGCCCCGGCGGCAGCGTGACCGCGGGCATGGCGATTTTCGACACCATGAACTACATCAAGCCCAACGTGCGCACCGTGTGCGTGGGGATGGCCGCTTCCATGGGCGCTTTCCTGCTGATGGCGGGGGAGAAGGGCAAGCGTATGGCGCTGCCCAACAGCGAAGTGATGATCCACCAACCGCTGGGCGGCGCGAGCGGCCAGGCGACGGACGTGCAGATCCGCGCGGAGTGGCTGGTGAAGACCAAGCAGAAGATGAACCGTTTAATTTCCGGCATGACGGGTCAGCCGCTGGACAAGGTGGAGAAGGACGTGGAGCGCGATTACTTCATGAGCGCCGACGAAGCGCTCAAGTACGGCATTATCGACGAAATCTACCAGTCCAACGAAGCCAAGTAAAGAGGCAGGTGAACCGAATGACGGATGAAATGAACCCCCGCATCCCGAAACTGAAACGCTGCAGCTTCTGCGGCAAGACCAGCGAACAGGTGCGGCGGCTGGTGGCGGGTCCCAACGTGCACATCTGCGACGAGTGCATTATGCTTTGCCAGGAGATCATCAACGACGATTTCGCCGCCAACGACGAGATCACCCCCGTGGACGTGCCGCGGCCCAAGGAAATCAAGGATGTCCTTGACCAGTACGTGATCGGGCAGGAAGCGGCCAAGCGCGCGCTGAGCGTGGCCGTATACAACCATTATAAGCGCATCGACGCGCAGCCCGCGCAGGGCGACGTGGAACTGCAAAAGAGCAACATTCTCATGCTGGGGCCCACGGGCTGCGGCAAAACGTTTCTGGCGCAGACGCTGGCCAAGATCCTGCAGGTGCCCTTCGCCATCGCGGACGCCACCAGCCTGACCGAAGCGGGCTACGTGGGCGAGGATGTGGAAAACATTCTGCTCAGGCTGATCCAGAACGCGGATTACGACATCCAGCTCGCGCAGCGCGGCATTATCTACATCGACGAGATC
>CAZCCZ010000059.1:687-15442 GCA_964497495.1 uncultured Oscillospiraceae bacterium | reverse complement strand
GTGAAATGGTACCTGGACCAGAAGACGCTGCGCACGGACAACGGCACGTTCCCCGGGGGCAACATGCTTTCGCCGTAAGGGAGCGCCGGGTAAATTCCGCCCGCGTTCGCCCGTTTCGGCCCCGTCGCGGGCGCAGGGCCAACCAATCGGTTATCGCATCGGGAGGGAAGTCGATGAGTCAGGCCTGGATGATCGCCTCCGGCAAGGGAGGCGTGGGAAAGTCCACCGTCGCGGCGGCGTTGGGCGTTGCGCTGGCTAAACGTCAGCTTCCGACCGTCGTCGTGGATATGGACATCGGCCTTCGCAGCCTGGATATGCTGCTGGGCCTGCACAACCGCATCGTCTACGACGTTATCGACGTGGCCCATAAGGACTGCAAGCTGCGTTACGCGCTGGTGCAGTATATGCAGGCACCGGCGCTGGCGCTGCTGCCCGCGTCCCAGCTGGGCTCCTCCGCGGACCTGACGCCCGAGCTGATGGAACGGATCGTACGCAAGCTGAAGAAACGCTTTTCCTACGTGCTAATGGACGCGCCCGCAGGGCTGGAGCGCGGGGTGGTGAGCGCGCTGGAGAACGCGGACCATTCGCTGCTCGTGGTCACGCCGGACGACGTAGCCATCCGGGACGCGGAACGCTTGACCTCCATGCTGGAGGCAAGCCGTAAACCCCGGCCGATGCTGGTGGTCAACCGCGTAGTCCCCGAGCTGGTGCGAAGCGGGGATATGTACAGCCCGCAGGTGGTCGCCAACACGCTGGACGTGCCTCTGCTGGGCTACGTGCCCGAGGATCAGGCGGTACTGCGCGCCCTGGCCCGTCACCAGACCGTGATGGATATGCCTTGTCCGGCGCGGGACGCGCTTACGCGTATCAGCCAGCGTTTTCTTGGGGAGTACGTGCCCATGCCGGCGCTGCTGCGCAGACGTTTCTTCTTTCTGCGCCGCGGCTGACCTTTTACCGCGGCGCTTCGGCAACGGCTTCGGAATCGGCTATACGAGGGGGAATGTCCCATGATGCTCACCGAGTCGCGGCGCTCCAAGGCGCATTTCGACTTTTGGCTTACGGCGCTGGTCTATATTCTGGCAGCTTTCGGCGTTTTGTGCGTGGCCGTCGCCACGTTTTCCACATCCTCCGATACGGAGAGCACACTGCTCAACTACATCGTCGCTTCCCACTACGGTCTGAGACAGGCCATCTTTTTTCTGATCTCCCCCATCGTCATCGGCGTGATCACCTTCTTCCCGTACGAGTTTATCCGCCGCCGCTCCCAGCTTTTCTACTACTTCGCCTGCGGCCTGCTGCTGGTCGCGCTGGGCGGCGAAGCGGTGGGTGTGAAGGCGTGGATCGATATTTTATGGGGCTACACGCTGCAGCCCTCGGAGTTCGTAAAACTTGCCTGCATCATCGTTACCGCGAAATACCTTGAAAAGAACGATAATCCCATGGGCACGTGGAGCGGCGCCCTGCGCCTGACGCTGCTGATGGTGATCCCCTGGGTGCTGACGGTGGCGCAGGGCGAAATGGGCTCCGTGCTGGTGATGATCTTCGTTTTCGGCGTGATGCTGTACTTCGGCGGCATCCGGCTGAAAATCCTGGGCGGCATCATCGCCGCGGGCGTGGTGGCGCTGGCCGTGCTCTACGTCGTCACCGTTTCCTCCGGCATCGAAAACTACCGCATCACGCGTATCCTGTCTTTCGTGAACCCCGAGCTGGCGGGCGAGGCGGCCACCTACCAGGTGAACAACTCCAAAATGGCCATCGGCTCCGGCGGCCTCAACGGCATCGGCACCTTTATACCGGGCAGTTTCAGCCAGCTGGACTACGTGCCGGAGGACTGGACGGACTTCATTTTTTCCACCATCGGCGAAGCGTTCGGCTTTGGGGGCTGCATGTTCGTGGTGGGCATGTATCTGCTGATCGTGCTCCGGCTTCTGTACCTTGCGCGCTATACGGCGGATCGCTTCGGGCAGATGGTCATCATCGGCGTGATGGGCATGATGCTGTTCCACGTGTTTGAGAACGTCGGCATGACCACGGGGCTGATGCCGGTTACGGGCATTCCCCTGCCTTTCTTAAGCTACGGGGGCAGCAACCTGATCACAAACATGGCGGGCATCGGGCTGGTACTAAACGTGGTGCGCAACCGCAGCGTGACCAACAGCGAAATGCTCACGCCGCAAACGCGCACCCAGGCGAAGTATTTCCGATAAGGCCAAATAGCTCTGTGCTTGCCCTTATAGAATCAACGCTGCTTTGTATAGGGATGCGGACGTTCTCTTGTAGTGCAGAAACGTACAACGCCGAGACTTCGTTATAAATCTATTGCACAGCTTCAAAACCGTCGCGGCAAACAATGCCCACTGGCACGCGCTCCCCTTCGGTGCTTTTGGTTACACCCACAGGCGCGATTCCCTGACAAACGAGAAGTAAAAAACCAATAAAGCTGCCCAAAGGGTGCAAGGGCGAGCGGAAAGCCCCCTGCCCGCATCCGTAGATACGGTATTCCTTGCGCCCGAAGGCACAGCCTCCCTCCCCAAAATAGAAAAGGCTTTGCCAAAGCAAAGCCTCGTCTCGTATGAATGAAGTTGGGCGGGGAAGGGTATGCCCTTCCCCTTAATCGGCGTTCCGCGGCCCTTTAATACCCTGCGGGGGTATTCTCCCCCTGTACGTAGGCGCCCTCCGCCAAGGTGCCTTCGGCGTAGCGCTTCTCGGCTTCCGCCATAATTTTCTCCGTGGCGGATACGCCGCAGCGGGTAGCGCCCGCGGCGCGCACGGCCAGCACCGTGTCCAGATCGCGGATGCCGCCGGAGCCCTTCACCTGGCAGGCAGGGGGCACGCTGGCCCGCATCAGGCGCACGTCCTCCACCTTGCAGCCGGCCGAGCCGTAGCCCGTGCTGGTTTTCACCCAGTCCGCGCCCGCGGCGGTGGCGAGCTTGCAAACGCGCACTTTCTGCTCGTCGGTCAGGTAGCAGGTCTCGATGATGACCTTCACTTTGGCGTTGCGGCCGTGCGCCAGCTCGCAGATCGACCGGATCTCGCCCTGCACGTAATTATCCTCGCCCGCGATGAGGCGGCCGACGTTGATGACCATGTCCAGTTCCTGGCAACCGTCGTCCAGCGCGGCTTTCGCTTCCGCCAGCTTGATCTCCGGCAGGTGGTTGCCGTGCGGAAAGCCGATGACCGTGCACACGCGCACGTCGCTGCCCTTCAGAATGGATGCCACGAGTTTCATATCGGCGGGACGTGCGCAGACGCTGGCGGTGTCGTATTTCAGCGCGAGTTCGCAGCCTTTACGGATATCCTCCTGCGTCAGGTAGGGTTGCAGGGTGCTGTGGTCGAGCATTTTGGCGATATCGTGCGGGGTCAGTTTCATGGCGGGTCCCTCCTTGCGTTGATGGGTGACGCTTACTTTTTCGTTCCGTAGGGCTTCATGTGGAAATAGAAGGGGGCGTACCGGCCCGTGGCGACGATGCTTTCACCCGTGGCCAGGCCGGTCAGGTCGTCGTCCTCGATAACGCGGACACTTTCCGGCCTTCGGGCCGGGCCGGGAGTCTGTCCCTGCGGGGCGGAAGACTCCGCCGTGCTGCGGCGGCCGTACAGGTCTTTGACGAACTCGCGCCCCGCCCTGTTGCGCAGGCGGAAGGCGATCACGGTGCCGAACGCGCCCAGGATCCCGCGCGCCGTCGTCTCCCCGTAGCGGGCGTACAGGCTCGGAATATCGGACAGGGCCAGAATCACCCGCAGACCCCGCGCGCCTCCGTACCGGAGCGCGCTTTCCAGATGGTCGAGCTTCGGCAGCGCACAAGCGTCGTCCAGCAGCAGATAAACGTTGCCCTCGTTTTCCGTGCGGGAAAGGACTTCCCGCAGGCATAAATCGAGCAGCGCGGCGAACACCGGGCCGGTTTCGCCCGTACGCAGGGGATCGCCGCAGACGAAAACCGTTTTGCTCTTTCTCTGGCGCAGCACGCCGCGCACGGACAGCGTTCCGGCGGCGGCAAAGCGCCCCTGCAATAATTCCCGCGCCGCCTGTTGCAGCGCGGCCACGACGCTCGCCGTCCGCCCGCCCTGTTCCGAAAGGTACGCGGTCATGGCGCGGAATTCCGGCAGCGCGCCCAGAACGGCGCGCATGCTCTCCGCGTCGAAGCCGTCGATCAGCCCCCGCAGCGTTTCGTTGTTCCGAAGACCCGGGTCGTCCTGCCGGAGGAGGGAAACGATCAGCGCGAGGGTCAGGTCCCGCGCGGCCTGCACGGGAAAAGAGTCCGCCGCGGTGCGGATGCGCTCGCCGAAAAGCATGTTGCAAAGCGCAGAAGCGTCCTCCAACGGGCGGTCGCCGTCCGCAAGCTCGCCGAAAAGGTTCCACTGCGCCTCCCCGGCACCGTCGGACGCGCGCGCGTCGTCCGCAAAAATCACGTCCCCCGCCTGTCCCAGCGCCGCCTGGTGTTCCCCCGACGGGTCGAACGCCGCCAGAACGTCCTTCTCACCCAGATTCACGCGAAGGTTGCGCAGGAAGTGGCGCATCAGGTTGCTCTTGCCCGCGCCTTGATCACCCAGCAGCAGCACGTGGCCGCCCAGCATGGCGTCGCCCACGGGCAGGAAGGCGTTCTTGCCGTTGCCGTCCGTACCCACGAGCGAGAAGAACGCCTCCGGGTCACGGCAGGGTACCTCCCTGAGAATCGGCGATCCCTTGGGGTTCGCGGTATGCTGCTGCATGGTTTCTCCTTACCGGCATGCCGGTTTATCTTCCGTCTGCGGCGGGTTTCATCGGCCGCCGTGCTTTTGTAGCCATTCGGCCATCGTCGTGCCGTTTCCGTGCGCGGCGGGCGTCGATCCCGCTTTTTCATCCAGCTTCCCGGCCAGTTCCCGCAGGCTCACGGGCCCGCGGCGCGGCGCGGATTGGGTTGGTGCGGCTTCGGCGGGCGGCGTTCCTTCGCCGTCCGGCGCGGGCGCGGCTTCATTACTGCCGCCGCCGCCGTGTTCCGTTTCCTGTGCCGTTTCGCTTCCGTTTTCGGGTTCGGCAACACCTTGGGCTCCGGCATCGGTTTCGTCGCCGGGTTCATCCGCCGTTTCCGGCTCGCCCGTTCCGGCCCGCGGCGGTTCGTCCGTTTCCTCGGGCGGCGCCTGAACCGTGGGTTCGGTTTCCCCCGTTTCGGGCTGCGGTGGCGCGGTTTCAGGCCCTTGCTCGCCGTTTTCCGATATCTCCGGTGTCGTTTCCGCGTTCGGCTGCGGCTCCCCGGAGGGCGTCCGGGCCGCCGGTACCGCGTCCGGTTTGGGCGTATCCTTCCGGCGGCTGTCGGCGGGGATCGGCGGCAGGGGTTCCTCCGCCTCGTCCTCGCTGTCGTCCGCGCCCACGTCCTGTTCCTCGGGCGGCAGCGGCAGGGCCGCGTCCGCGTACATCAGACGCAGCAGCCCCGCGCGCATGGCGTAGCCGCCCTCGATGCTCTCCTCCCGCCGCGCGTCCCGCACGAAGCCGGATTCTTCCCCGGCGTCCGCGCTTTCCCGCGCCCACCGCACTTCCCGCAGGTAGGCGATGTCCGCGTCGTAGCCGCTGGGCCGCACGTCCCCGGCTTCCTCCGCCTCCCGCGTGACCACTGCGTCCAGCTTGTCCACCCGCTCGGTCAGCAGGGCGCGGGCCTTTTCGTACACAGGCGCGCCGGGGTCGATCTGCCGCAGCGCCGTTTCGCAACGGTACATCGCGTCCGTCAGCCGCCCCTTATGCTCCTGCAGCGCCGCGAGCGCAAGCATTCTGCGGTATTCCTCCGGCGGCACCGCGCGGTTCTCGCAGGCGATGGAGGCCCGTTCCAGCACCATCCTGTGCTGGCGGATCATTTCCCGGCTGTCGGCGATGAACACAAGCGCACCTGTTCCGGCTTCCGCGCTCTGTCCGTCCCCGTAGGCGGGGTTGTTGATCGTCTCGCCCACGAGCAGCGTATATTCGCGATCCCGCACCGACGCCACGCGCACCGCGTCCGGGTAGCAGCCGCCGCCCGTTTCAGGGTCGTATCGCGGCGCGATCTGGTAGGCTTCGCACAGCCTGCGTACGTCCAGCGTCATGGTGTGTTTGTCCACGCAGGCGAAGAAATCCGGATACGGAATCCACAGGTCGCCGATAAATTCCCCGTCCTGCCAGTACGGCTGCATCAGCCAAGAGGTGCGCTTGTCCGCCTCCGCTTCCACGAACCGGTCGCAGGCGTAGCGCATGGGCACGTACTGGGTCACTCGCCCGGCGCGGCGCGCGTTCTCGGTATAGTGCCCCACGCTCGCGCGGTCGCTTTGCAGGCTTTTCACCACGGAAAGGTCCTGCATCGCGCGCTCCAGTTCCCGCTGCCCGAAGGCCAGCGGCGCAAGCCCGGCGGAGCGCAGATAATCCTTCCCGAAAGCCTCCGCGTCGTACAGTTCGCCTTCCGTCATGCGCCTGACCGCGTACGCCACGTACGCTCCGGCGCGTTCGGCGACCCCCATCTTTTCCTCCGCGGCTTTCAGCACCCCGCCGCCGCGCGGGTACACGCTCTCCGGTACGGCCGTGGCCTGGCTGCCCCCGCCGATCAGGTAGACCGCGAGCTTCTCGCCCATAAAGGGCCTGTACTGCGGAAAACGGTCCGCCCACACGGCGTCCACGGTAAACACGCCCCGGCCCACGTAATGCCCCTCGTAGGTGAAGTTGCGCAACGCGTTCTCCCCCGCGTAAAGTTCCGGCATCCGGGTGTACAGCTTGGCGAAATACTCGGCCGGGTCGATGGAAAAGCCGTTGCCCGCCGCGCAGGAATTGCGGCCGCCGCCCGTGCCCGTATATTCCATGTCCACGGTCAGTTCCGCCGGGAACAGCGGCAGAAAGGCGTCGAAACGCTCCGGCGCGGCGGGCTGCGCCTGCGCGAAGACGGTCCTGGCGCAGGCAAGCAGCGCCCCCGCGGAAAAGCCCGCGTAGGCGAGGGTGCCGCATGCGTTATACTCCATGGGCAACTCCTTTTCACTCGATCGCAAAGCCGGCCCCTCCGGCGTTAAAAGTCGTATACGAACTGAAGCTTGGGCAGCAGCCGATCGATCGTGAGCTTAAAATACATGGGGGGCGCGTCCCCGTCCGCGTGCTGCACGTACACCTGCCCGTCCTCGGCCCGGAGCATCAGCAGCAGCGGCTTCGCGCCGTCGCAGGTGGCTGCCATGCAGTACGCCAGCGGCTCGTCGGGGTGCTGTTTCCGGTATAGCAGCGCCTCCTCCAGCGCCTGGGAGGGCGGGGCGGCCTCGGTGTTGCGGTACGTTTCGAACACGCGGCCGAACAGGAAGCTCAGCGGGCTGTTGAGCGGGGCGACCGGCAGCCGGAAGCGCATCTCCAGAAACTGGCACATAGACAGGTATTCCACGACGCTGCGGTGGAACTGCTCCGCGTTTTTCCCCAGCGGCGCGGCGCCGTCCTTCCAGGCGATGGGTTGCCAGAAAACATAGCCCGGCCGCTGGCAGCCCGGCAGTACCAGTTTGGCGTCCAGGGGCGAGCGCGCGTACGTCAGCGGTCTGCGCCCCGTTTCCTTAATGGCGGTCTGCTGGAACCGGATCAGATAGTCGCGCATGATCGGGGTCAGCGAGCTCTGCATTCCGTTCCCTCCTAAAAACTTTCGGGTATCCGCGCGTTCGTCCGGCGCGGAACCGCGTATTTTACCGGTAGGTAAGGCGGAGCGTTGCGTCCCCGCTCAACGGGTCGGTGGCTACCAGCGCGGCGCCGAAGGGACAGCGCAGAAGCACGTTCTTCTTGCTGTCCGGCGCGGGGTCGGTGGCGCGCAGGCACTCGAACAGGAACGCGCGCTGCTGGTCCGCCGTGCTGCGCCTTCGTTTGCCCACCGCCGACACCCAAAACTCCGCCGCGTGCAGCCTGTCCGCGCGCAAAAGGCACACGCAGGCCAGCCTTCCGCCCGGAACGGCGAACGACGGAAAGGCCACGGCGGCGTCCCCGGCGCGCGCCTCCGCCTCCGCGCCGTTTCCCGTGAGGTTCGCGCAGGCTTTCAGCAATTCTTTTTTCGGCATATGCGGATACAGGCGCGTGTTTCTGGCCAGCCAGACCACGCCGCTGTCCTCTTCCCAAAACCGCATCGGGCGGGCCCCCTTCCACCGGCGTCGGGCGCGTTTCCGCGCAAAGGCGAGGGCATCGCAGACAGCCGGCCGGAATTCCGGCGACCGTCCTTTTTTCAGTCTATCATCCGCGCCGGGGACTGTCAATCGTCCCCGCCGGATTTGGAGATATTCACAGGTCCTCCCCCGCCCTTGCGACGGGACCCCCGGATATGGTAGGATAGGGACGTCGTCCGCGCGGCGCGCAGCCGCGCCTTTTCCCACTACTCTGCCGGGAGGCGCCACATGCTTCGTATCCACCAGATCCGGCTGCCGCTTTCCGAAGCGGCGCCATACGGCGAAACGCTGTGCCGCAGGCTCGCGGCGGAACGTCTGCGCGTGCCGGAAGCGGAGATCGCAAGCGCGGAGGTCGCCCGCCGCAGCGTGGACGCGCGGGATAAGGGGGACGTGTTTTTCACCCTTTCGCTGGCGGTGCGCCTGGCTTCCCCCAGGGCGGAGAAGGCGCTGGCCTCACGTTTCAAGCCCAATCAGGCAGTGTTCGTGCCGGACGGCGACACCGGGAACCGCGACGTGTTCGCGCTGGCCCCGCCGCCTTACCCGGCGGGCCGTCCGCGCCCCGTGGTGGTCGGCGCGGGCCCTGCGGGCCTTTTCTGTGCGCTGGGGTTGGCCGCACGAGGCGCCAAACCCCTCCTGCTGGAGCGCGGCAAGCCGGTGGAGGAGCGCGCCGCGGACATCGAAGCGCTTGAAAGGAGCGGCGTCCTCGACCCCGAAAGCAACGTGCTTTTCGGCGAAGGCGGCGCGGGCGCTTACAGCGACGGCAAGCTGACCTGCGGGCTCAACGACCCGCTGATCCGCACAGTGCTGGAGACCTTCGCCGTCTGCGGCGCGCCGGGGGACATCCTCGTTTCCGCGCGTCCGCACATCGGCACCGACCGGCTTCGCGGCGTGCTGGTACAGATGCGTAAAAGGCTGGCCGCGTTGGGCGGGGAAGTTCTTTTCGGTCATAAAGCCACGGGATTGGAAGTGCGGGACGGCCGAGTGGCGGGCGTGGAGGTCGCGGCGGGCGTGAACGGCGCACGCGTGTTTCTGGAAACCGACGCCGTCTATCTGGCTTCGGGCCACAGCGCGCGGGACACCTACGAATGGCTGAACGCGCTGGGCGCGCCCATGCAGGCCAAGCCGTTCGCCATGGGGGTGCGCGTGGAACATCCGCAGGCGCTGATCGACCGGGTGCAGTACGGGGCGTTCGCCGGGCACCCGGCGCTGCCGCCCGCCGAATACAAACTGAACGTCCCCACGCCGGACGGTCGCGGGGCCTACACCTTCTGCATGTGCCCGGGCGGGCGGGTGATCAACGCCTCCAGCGAACCGGAGGGGCTGAACGTGAACGGCATGAGCCTGCACGCCCGCGACGGCGAAAACGCCAACGCCGCGCTGCTGGTGGGCGTTTTCCCCGCGGACTTCGGCGCGGACGGCCCGCTGGCGGGCGTGGCGCTGCAAAGAAGCATCGAGCGCGCCGCCTTCCGCATGGGCGGCGGATACTTGGCGCCCTGCCAGCGCGTGGGGGATTTTCTTGCGGGCAGGCCGTCCTCCGGGTTCGGCTGTGTAAAACCGGGCTACCGGCCGGGCGTGTTTCCCGCCGACGTGGGCGAATGCCTACCGGCGTTCCTTACGGAGAACCTGCGCCGCGCCCTGCCGGAGTTCGGCAAGCGGCTGGCGGGGTTCGACGCTCCGGACGCGTTGCTGACCGCGCCGGAAACGCGCTCCTCCTCGCCGGTGCGGCTCCTGCGGGACGCGCGGCGGGAAAGCGCCCTGAAAGGGCTGTATCCGCTGGGCGAGGGCGCGGGGTACGCGGGCGGAATCGTCAGCGCCGCGGTGGACGGGCTGAAGGCGGCGCTGGACGCGTGACCGCCGCAGAAAACGGAGGATGAACGGATGATCCGAGCGGTTCTTTTCGATATGGACGGCGTGCTGTTCGACACCGAGGCGCTGGGTTTTCAGACGATGTGCCGGATCACGACGGAGTTGGGCGCGCCGATCGACCGGGCGATCTATACCCGCACGCTGGGGCTGCCGGACACCGAATGCAGGAACGTGTACCTTTCCGCGCTGGGCCAGGATTTCCCTTACGACGTGGCGACGCGGCGTTTCGGCGATTTCATGTCGCAGTACAGCGGCGCGCGCCCCATGCCGCGCAAGCCGGGGCTTTCGGAATGCCTCGCGGGGCTGAAAGCGCGCGGAATCGCCGTGGCGCTGGCCACCAGTACCACGCGCCCGCGGGTCGACGAGTATTTCGCCACCGCGCCCGATCTGGCCGCGTATTTCGGCGTCAGGGTCTGCTGCGGGGAAGTGCCGCGCGGCAAGCCCGCGCCGGATATCTACGTGGCGGCGGCCCGCGCCGCGGGGTGCGAGCCGGCGGATTGCCTCGGCGTTGAGGATAGCTTGAACGGGGTTCGGGCGGTGCGCGCATCCGGCGCGCGGTGCGTGATGATTCCCGATATGCTACCGTACGGCGAGCGTTTCCGCCCCTACGTGGACGATTGCCTCGCGAGCCTCGCCGAACTCTGCCCGCTGATCGACCGGTTGAACGCGGCGAAGTAAGCCGATCTGCCGGAACGTGAAACAGGGCGCTATACGGGCCGCGGGCCGGAGCGTTGCTCCGGCCCGCGGCTTATTATCTGCCTATTCTTCCGTATCGTTCAGCGTTTCTTTCAGCAGGATGCTCTTGATGTGCCACTGGTTGTTTTCCTTGACCAGCGTCGCGCTATACCGCGCCGCCTGCCATTTGGGCGGGGTTTCGTAACTCTCCCCGTACAGGGCCTTGGCCGTTTCCGTATACTTTTTATCGAGCCGCCCGTCGATGCGGGGCACGCGCTCCACAAACTCCGCCCGCGCGGTGGTTTCCCACGGCCAGCACCACATCCACGTCATGCTGAGCCTGTGGTCGATGCCGCGGACGGTGTAGCACAGGTAGGGGCTCTGGCCGCTTTCCGCCTGCAACAGGTTTTCGTCCCGCTGCAAATAGCTGCTCTGGAAGAACTTATTGAGCTCCGAGGGGTTCTCCCCCATCATGATGACCTGCGCGCGCTTGGCCATGCCGTCCTTGAGAACGACGTAGACGTTGGCGGCGTTCATCGCGTAGTAAAAAGTGACGGTAAACAGCCCCAGCAGCACGATTACGAGCAGGAGCCTGCTTGCCAGGTACCAGATGAAGCGGCGCAGTTTGGCCATGGCGGTGATCCCCTTCCGGCGGGTTTCGACCCACGGCTATTATAACAGGAAACCGACGCTCGCGGCAAGGCGGGCGCACGCGCTTGTTACGAATCCGCGCGGATCACTCCGCATTGAAAAGCGCGTTCATCAGCCGCGTGCCGTCCTCCATCAGCGGTTCCCGCAGGCACTCGCGCTCGCAGAACTTGCGCGTGGGCGCGGGCTTGCCCGCGGCCAGCGCCGCGGCGGCGACGCGGCTGTCGTAGATCGCATAGGGTACGGGCGTGCCGTCGTGGGTGCGCGTGGTCAGCAGCGTGGGATGGTCGCTTAACAGCAGCAGGCGGAAGGCCTCGCCGCTATCGGTCAGGCGGTCCAGCAGCGGAGCCACCACGCGCGCGTCGATGCGGCGGATGGCCTCCATCTTTCTTTCCAGGCTTCCGGCGTGGGCCATCTCATCCGGCGCTTCCACGTGCACGGCGGCAAAATCGTCGCCCTCCGAAAGCAGCGCCCGCAGCGCGCGCTCCACCTTGCCCTCGTAGTTGGTGTCCAGGTCGCCGTTGGCGCCTTCCACGCGCGGTGTTTTCAGGCCGCCCAGCGACGCGATGCCCCACACCAGCGGCACGGCGCTGACCACGGTGCCTTTTTTACGGTATTTCGCCTCGAAACTCTCCAGTTTCATGGCCGTAGCCGCGCCCCAGGGCCAGATCAGGTTGGCGGGCAAGTCCCCCCTCGCGGCGCGCGCCCGGTTGACCGGATGGTCTTTGAGCGCGTCGTAGCTCAGCAGCATCAGTTCCCGGATATTCGCACACAACTTCAAGGCGGCTTCGTCCGCCGTATCGGCGACCATGGCGGGCAGGTGCGGCGCCACCGGCTGCTCCAGCACGTTGTGCGGTTCGGTGAAACGGACGGCCTTCAGGTCCTTCGCTTGGCTCACCAGCACGCCGATGTGGCGGAAAGTGTCCGTTACGTGGATGGTCAGCCCAGCGTCCTTCATTTTCGCGGCAAACGCGGGCGTAGCGATCAGGTCGTTCATCAGGGTTTCGGCTTCCGCCCCGTGCACATTTCCGCCGTTGTGGCTGTGGATCACCAGCCCGGCGGCCGTATCCTCCACGGCGCACAGGTTCACCCGGAAGCTGATGCCGTTTTCCGGCAGCGTTACGCCCATACCCGCCGCCTCCAGCACGCTGCGGCCCGTGTAGCAAACGCGCGGGTCGTTGCCGAAAATGCTTAAAATGGCGGTGTCACTGCCGGGCGCGAGGCCCTCCGGCACGGTGCGCGCGCGGCCGCAGAAGCAGCCCGCCACGCGGTCGAACGCCGGAAGCGAAAGGGCTTCCAGCGGGGTTTTCCCTTCCAGTTCCTTCAAACCCGTGTCCGCCATGCCGTCCCCGATGACCAGAACGTATTTCATGAGGCCGTCCTCCTTTTGGCTTTTCGGTTGTCAGTATACCGCGCGCCGCGCGGCAATGCAAGCGCGCGAAGGCGCGGGCGGGCGCGCCGTCCCGGAACGGCGGCGGAAACCGCCCTTGCCGCCCGCGCTGGAAATCGGCGCGCGTTTCGTGTATACTGTGGGATGCGACCAAGGCATAAAGGAGCGCGACGAATGAAGCGCATCGTTTTAACGGGCGGCGGCACCGCGGGGCACGTGACGCCGCATTTGAGCCTGATTCCCCGCCTCGCGCAAGCGGGGTACGACATCCACTATATCGGCACCGCGGGCGGCATCGAGCGGGAAATGATCGGAAAAATCCCGAACGTGACCTACCACGTGGTGAAAAGCGGCAAACTGCGCCGCTATTTCAGCCTGCAAAACTTTGTCGACCCCTTTCGCGTGCTGCACGGGGCGCTGACGAGCGTCGCGCTGATGCGCAGTCTCAGGCCGGACGTCTGTTTTTCCAAGGGCGGGTTCGTGAGCGTGCCGGTGGTCATCGGCGCGAGGCTGGCGGGCGTGCCCACCGTATGCCACGAGAGCGACCTCACCCCCGGGCTGGCCAACCGCATCAGCGCCCGGTTTGTGGATTACGTGGCCACCACCTTCGAGGATTGCGCCTGCGCGCTGGGCGGAAAGGCCGTGGTAACCGGCACGCCGCTCAGGCCGGAGCTGTTTCGTGGCAGCCGGGATAAGGGGCTGGCGCTGGCGGGCTTCACGGGCGAAAAGCCGGTGCTGCTGATGACCGGCGGCAGCCAGGGCGCGCAAAGCGTGAACGCCGTGCTGCGGGAATGCCTGCCCGACCTGCTGCCCGCGATGGACGTGCTGCACCTGTGCGGCCGCGGCAATACGGACGAGCGATTGAACGGCCTTGCCGGGTACCGGCAGATCGAGTTTTTAGGGGCGGAAATGCCGGACGCGCTGGCCGCCGCGGACATCGTGCTGAGCCGTGCGGGCAGCAACACGCTCAGCGAGCTGCTGGCGTTGGGCAAGCCCATGCTGCTGGTGCCTTATCCCTTAAGCGCCAGCCGCGGCGACCAGATCAAGAACGCGCGCTGCTATGAAAAGCAGGGACTGGCGCGCGTTCTGCCGCAGGAGGAGTTGAGCCGGCAGTCCCTTACATCCGCGTTGCGGGCCTTGCTCCGGGACAGGGCCGTGCTCCAGGCGGCGGCGGAAGCCTGCCCCGTGAGGGACGGCACCGAAGCGGTGCTGGAACTGATCGAGCGGGTGCAGCGCGAACGGAAAGGGGGCGGGAAAAAATGAGACGTATCACACGGTACGCCCTCGTATGCCTTCTCGCGCTTCTTCCCTGCGCGGCGTTCGCCTCGGCCGGCGACGACGCGAAAACCGCCATGCGGGCGTACGAGGAAGTTCTGTCCGGAAACCGGAGTTATGTCCAGTGCGGGGAAAACGGGAACGGAGAGGGCTATTTCGCAGGTTCCGTATCCGTTTGGGACGGTTACGAAAGCAACGCCGCGTTCACCTACAAACGCTTCTGCGTAACGGATCTGGACGCGGACGACAGCCCGGAAACCCTCCTTGAGCTATGGGATTCGGAGGGGTATCCCTTCGGCTACGAGCTGCTCCGGTTTGAGAACGGGGCGGTCAACGGTTACTGTTTCGTGCTGCGCGCGCTGGAGGAGATCACGTTGGAGGGCGACGTATACGCATCCGACGGTGCTGGCGACAACGGCTGGTACACGCTGTTCTTTCAGGGTGCCGACGTTCAGCGGATCGAAACCTGCCGGATGCAGAGCGTCAACGGGTACGAACAGTACTTTATCGGGGAGAACGAAGTGACCGAAAGCGAATACCTGCGTTTTACCGGCGAGATCGAAAGCAGGAAGCGGCCAACCTGGTTTGACTTTACCGCCGGGAACGTCGCGTATGTCGTATCCCAATTCCGGTAAGCCTTCGCGGGACAGGCAAACCTTCGCGGAGGCGTGCGCGGACCGTCCGGCTTGAAAAACGGAGGTCCGGGGCGTATACTGTTGTTTATCGTCCGGCGGCGCGGTTTTACGGATGCGCCTAATTTAAGCGAGGAGAGATGCACACATGGCCCGACTG
>CAZCCZ010000059.1:0-677 GCA_964497495.1 uncultured Oscillospiraceae bacterium | reverse complement strand
TGTTCGGCACCGACGGGGTGCGCGGCATCGCCAATACGGAACTGACCTGCGATCTGGCTTACCGTTTGGGGCAGGCCAGCGCCGCCGTGCTCGCCAGCGACGTGCGCCGCCCCACCATTCTGGTGGGCCGCGATACGCGCATCAGCGGCGAAATGCTGGAAAGTGCGTTGGTTGCGGGTATCTGCAGCGTCGGCGCGCGCGCCGTGCTCATCGAGGTAATGCCGACCCCGGCCATCGCCTACCTGACCCGCTATTACGAGGCGGACGCGGGCGCGGTGATCAGCGCCAGCCACAACACGGTGGAATACAACGGCATCAAGTTTTTCGACAAGAACGGTTATAAGTTGCCCGACGCGCTGGAGGACAGGATCGAGGAGATCGTGCTCAACGGCCTGCCCAAGGATTTTGAAATGCCCGTGGGCGACGGCGTGGGCCGCCCCGTGCGCCAGCGCAACGCGGCGCGACGGTATGTGGACTTCGTCAAGGAAACCACCAACGCGCGGCTGGACGGCCTGCACGTGGTGCTGGACTGCGCGCAGGGGGCCAGCTACGAGGTCGCGCCCATGGCGTTCCGGGAACTGGGCGCGCAGGTGAGCTGTTATTACCACGAGCCGGACGGCACCAACATCAACGACAACTGCGGCTCCACCCATCCCCAGCGTCTGTGCGAGCTGGTG
>CAZCCZ010000058.1:0-15848 GCA_964497495.1 uncultured Oscillospiraceae bacterium | reverse complement strand
CCACGTGGCCGCTGGCGACCCACACGTTGCGGTTCATCAGGATCGCGCTGTCCAGCCCTACGTTGTACTTGCTTTCCTGTACGAACTTGCGCCACCAGGCGCGCTTGATGTTGTTCTTATATTCCACGCCCAGCGGCCCGTAATCCCAGGCGTTGGCTAAACCGCCGTAGATCTCGCTGCCCGGAAAGATGAAACCCCGCCCCTTGCACAGGGCCACCAGCTTGTCCATGGTCAAAGCCGCCATTCGTTTCCCTCCAGCCAATAAAAAATCATTCCTTATCATAGCTTTGAAGGGCCGCCTTGTCAAGCGGGAACGGTGTTTCTGCGTCTCTCGCAACGGCGGCGCGGCCCGTTTACGGCAAACCGGTGTTCGTGTACCCGGATGATTGACTTTACAGGGGACATGCAGTATAATATCGTAGTTATTTGTAGGCACCGTTGCATACGTGCGGTTTCATGCCGCGCCCGCAACGGTGCGTATTCTGCGCCGCACGGAACCGTCGGTGCCGTCCGCCCGCCGTGAGGCGGCCGACGGACGCAACGCGGCCGCGACGTTCGCCAAGCGCGTATCGAGAAAGGGGTAACACCATGGCGGAACCGAAAGAAAAAAAGGCCGTACTGACCAAGGAAGGCTACAAAAAGCTGGAGGCCGAGTTAAATTATTATATCAGCGTGCGCCGTAACGAAATCGCGGAGCAGATCGCGGTCGCGCGCGGTTTTGGCGATCTCAGCGAGAATGCCGAATACGACGAAGCGAAAAACGAGCAGAGCCGTATCGAGGCCAAAATCGTAGAGATGGAAAATACACTGCGCAATTGCGTGGTCGTCGAGGACGACGACGTGAACACCGAAACGGTGGGCGTGGGCAATACCGTAAAGGTGCTGAACCAGACGTTGAAAAAAGAGCAGGTCTTCACCATCGTGGGGGCCAACGAAACCAACCCCAAGGAAATGAAGATCAGCAGCGAAAGCCCCATCGGGGCCACGCTGCTCGGGAAAAAGGTCGGCCAGGTGGTGCCGGTGGAGACTCCCAGCGGTGTCATGAAGCTGAAAGTGCTGGAGATCAGCCGCTGAGCGCGGCTTGTTTCCGCGCAGCCCCACGGATTGGAAAGGATGAAAAACATGCACGATGAACCGCAGGCCCCGCAGCCGGTTGAGTTGACCGCCCAGCAGCTGAGCGAGCAGGAGGCGATCCGCCGGGAAAAGTTACGGAAGATGGCGCAATGCGGTCAAAGCCCTTTTTCGATCACCCATTTTAACGTCACCCGCTCGAGCGCGGATATCCTGTCGGATTTCGAAGGACTCGAAGGAAAAACGGTGAGCGTGGCGGGGCGCATGGTCAGCAAGCGCGTCATGGGCAAGGCTAGCTTCGCCCATCTTTTGGACGCGCAGGGACAGCTGCAGTTTTATGTGCGCCGGGACGACGTGGGCGAAGAAGCCTACGCGGCGTTCAAGGATTACGACCTCGGCGACATTCTGGGCGTCACGGGCACGGTTTTCCGCACCCAGAAGGGCGAGATCAGCGTGCACGCGCAGACGCTTACGCTGCTTTCCAAGAGCCTGAAGGTGCTTCCGGAAAAGTTCCACGGCCTCAAGGACCCCGACCTGCGGTACCGCCAGCGTTATGTGGATATGATCGTCAACCCCGAAGTGCGGGATACCTTCCGCAAGCGCAGCCGCATCATCTCCGCCGTGCGCGAGTTTCTGGACGCCCGCGGTTTTCTGGAGGTGGACACCCCGGTGCTCCAGACCTTGGAGATCGGGGCGGCCGCACGCACCTTCAAGACCCACCTGAACGCGCTGGATCTGGATATGTTCCTGCGCATCGAGACGGAACTGTATTTAAAACGCCTGATCGTGGGCGGCTTTGACAAGGTGTACGAGGTCGGCCGTCTGTTCCGCAACGAAGGCATGGACGCGACGCACAACCCGGAGTTTACGAGCGTCGAAACCTATCAGGCCTACGTGAATTACAACGAAGTGATGGAAATGGTGGAGCAGCTTTATTCCACCGTGGCTCTGAAGGTATGCGGAAGCACCTGCGTGCCTTACGAGGGACAGATGATCGAGCTTTCCCCGCCGTGGAGGCGCGTTACCATGGCGCAGGCCGTGAAGGACGCATGCGGCGTGGATTACGGGGATTGGGAAACCGACGAGGCCGCACGCAGGTGCCTGGCCGCGCGCGGCGTGCACTGCGAAAAGAACGCAAAGCGCGGGGACTGTCTGGCTGCCCTGTTCGACGAATACGTGGAATCCGCGCTCGTGCAGCCCACGTTCGTCACCGATTATCCGGTGGATATTTCCCCGCTGGCCAAGCGCAAGCCTGAAAACCCCGACCTGACCGAACGCTTTGAGTTCTTCGTCAGCGGGCACGAAATGGGCAACGCCTTTTCCGAACTCAACGACCCGGACGACCAGCGCCGCCGCTTCGAGGAGCAGGTGCGCGTCCGCGCCGCCGAGGGAATCCGCGCCGAGGTGGACGAGGATTACGTGACCGCGCTGGAATACGGCCTCCCCCCCACCGGCGGGCTCGGCTTCGGCATTGACCGCATGGTGATGCTGTTGACGGACAACGCCTCCATCCGCGACGTGCTGCTGTTCCCCACCATGAAACCGCTGAAATAAACCTCTCTTTGAACCGCGCGTTCGTGCGCGGTTCTCCTTATGGGACGGAGCGATTGCCATGAGCTTGAAAATGCCGATCACAAAGCGGATCATCCGCAACCATTTCCATTACGGCTTTTGGAAATATCTTCTTCTGGCGGTCATCGCCCTTTTCGGCTGGAACCTGCTCTATACCACCACCCGCTACCGGCCTCCGGAAGACAAAAAGGTGGAGTTCATCGCCGAGGCGGCTTCGATGAACGGTCTGGACGTGCAGACGCTCGCGGATACCATCCATGCGCAGGTAATGCCGGAAATGGAGGAGGTTACCGCCTCGTCCATAACGTACGACGACACGTACGGCGATATGCAGCTCATCGTCTGGGTCAGCGCGGGCCAGGGGGACGTGTACCTGCTTTCCAAAGACCGCTTTACCTCCCTGACGCAGGAAGAAGCGTTGCTGGACCTTTCCCCCTATTTAGCCGACGGTACGCTGCAAACGGACGGCATCGACCTTTCCCGCGGCTACGCGAAGAACGCCGACACGGGCGCCCGCGAACTGCTGGGCATCCCCGCGGACAGCCTGACCGGGCTTGCGGCGTACGGCCTGCGGACCTCGGACGGGGTGCTTTGCGTGCTGGCCCGAAACGGCAACGACGAGTATTCCATCAAATTTGTTAATTATCTGCTTACGCATATGCGGACGGACGGAACCGATACCGCCGAAGCGGCGGGCACTCCCGTCCCCGTTTCTCCGTAAATCTGGCAATATCCCGCCTAAGATCGACGTTTATCCCTCCAGGTTTCTTTCTTCCTTTCAAACCGATCGCTGGAAATGTTTGCCGGCATCAATATATACGGCTTTGTTCCTGTTTTCCATGACCGCCTTCGGACAAAAGAGGGATGAAAATGAACTTAACGTTTTCGGAATATCGCGCGATCGTCGAAAATTCGCCGAACATGGTCTGGCGCGCCAATCTGGACGCCAAATGCGACTATTTCAATAAGACGTGGCTGCGTTTCACGGGGCGCACTTTGAATCAGGAATACGGGGACGGGTGGGCCGAAGGGGTGCATCCGGACGATCTGCAACGCTGCGTTGATACCTATCTGGCCGCTTTCCAGCAACGCAAGCCGTTCGAAATGGAGTACCGCCTGCGCCGTTTCGACGGCCTGTGGCGCTGGATCAACGACCGGGGCGTGCCGTTCTGGAACGAGGCGGGCGAATTCGCGGGCTACATCGGAAGCTGCATGGACGTGACCGAGCGCGTGGAGGGCTCCAGCTATAAAGAAATGGCGCAGACGGACAGCCTGACGGGCGTGCTGTCCCGCCAGTATCTGCTGCAGATGTTGGAGCAGGCTCTGCTGCACGCGCGTACGTACGGCGGAAACCTGATCATCGCCATGCTGGACATCGACGGTTTCAAAGGCATTAACGATACCTGCGGCCATATCGCGGGCGATTCCGCGCTGAAATTATTTGCCGGGATCGTGCGCGGCCAGATCCGGAAAGACGATTTGCTGGGACGTTACGGCGGGGACGAATTCGTGATCGTATTCCGTAACGGGGACGCGGAAACGGCGCGTCTGGCGGTGGAGAGAATCGAAGGCGAGTTGCTTTGTTCTACGTTGCCCGCAGGCGGCGGCTCCATCACCCTATCCATGAGCGTCGGCCTGTGCACACTCGCCGGCGAAGCGAACGTGGAGGAACTGCTGGCGAAGGCGGACCACCGCATGTACGAACAGAAACGCACCAAGCAAGGCATACCCTCTTCCGGCGGGGATAGCCGATAGTAAACGCTATACGCGTGCCGCCGTCGGTGAAACGACGGGGACAGGGCTTTTGAAACGGGTTGACTTCATGGGGCAGAAAGCGGAAATTTTCGATCAGGTACAGGATCTGTTTTACGTTACCCGGTATAACGACCATCAACTCCATTGCGTGATCCGTTTTCTAGGTAAAGTGGATGCCGCGGCGGTGGAAAAGGCCGTGCGGCTGCTTGTGAGAGCCGTGCCGATGCTGGCCCGCGCGTACGCTCGGCGCGGAGGGAAAGCGTTCTGGGGCGACGCCGAAGACGCCGGACAGGCCGATCTTTTCACCGCAGTCGGGGCGCAGGCTGATTTCGATGCCTTCACCCTGTCCAAAACAAACGAAGCGACCGGCCCCCAGATCAGGGTCTGTCTGCTGCAAGCGGAACAAGACGCGCTTTCCGTGATCGTCAACCATATGGTCTGCGATGCGGCGGGGCTTAAAGAATGCGTTTATCTGCTTTCGGGTTTCTATTCGCAGTTGCTCGGGAACCCGGACTTTTTACCCGGTCTCTCCGTCGACGGGGACAGGGGCTTCGCCGAGATACTCAGGGACGCGGATTTCCGATCCAAAATCAGGCTGCTCCTTTCAGACGGCGAATCTCCACGCCGTGAAAACGTCCTAGAGTTTCCGTTGAAAAAGACCGGCGAGGTTTCTCCGTTCATCCTGACGCATTCGGTTCCGCCCGAAAGGTATCGCGCGATCCGGACTTACTGTCACCGGGAAGACGTTACGGTCAACGACTTTCTGCTTGCCGCCTATTTCCGCGCCTTATCGGAAACCCTGAACCTGGAAGGGCGGACGCTCGGCGTTTCGTATATGATCGACATGCGAAGGTATCTGCCGGACAAGAGTTTTAAAGCGCTCACCAATCTGTCGTCCACGTCGGCGCTCGAACTGGCGGTGCCGCCCGGCGAGGATTTTGCGCGGACGCTCGTCAGGGTTCATACGGAAACGGGGTTTCAGAAAGCCGGATATCTTGGCATGGGGTCCTTCCTTAAGCTCTCCGCGTTGTTCAGGTGCGCGGGGCCTTTGGGTTACGGCATTCTGGCCCGGTCGCTGCGCAATCCGAAAATCGGCATTACCAACATCGGCGTGCTCGATTCGTCCAGGCTGGCCTTTCAGGACGCCCCGGTGCTTGACGCCTATCTGTGCGGCTCCATTAAGTACCGGCCGTACTTTCAGATGTCCGCCTCCACTTTCGGCGACCGGATGACGCTGTGCGTGAACCTGTACGGCAGTTCCGGCGACCGGAACACCGTTCGCCGGTTCTTCGCGCGTATGGACGGCGAACTGGCGAACGCCGAAAAGACGTGCGGCGGGTCGAATCCCTGAAACAGACGATCGATGAACCTGAATGACGGAACTTAATTATGTGCAAACAGGCCGCCGGTTAAACCGGCGGCCTGCTTTACGCTGTTCGCGTTCGTTCCGTTTTGTTTACTGCTTCACGTTGTCCAGCATGGCGACTTCCACGGTGAAGTTCATATAGGTGCCTTCCTTGATATCATCCACGCTCTTGGCGTCGGTGATGCCTTCGGAGCGGTACACCTTCAACTGCACGGTGTCCCCTACGTTCTTGGCGTTGATGATGCCTTGCAGTTGCGACGTGCTCGTGACGACGGTACCGTCCGCCTCCACGATGATGTCGCCGGCCAGCAGGCCCGCCTTCTCGGCCGGGGAGCCGCTTTCCACTTCGTTAACGTATATGCCGTTGGGGATGATGCCCTCCTGCACCGCGTAGCTGGAAATGGAACTGGCGTTGGTCACGCTGATGCCGGTGCGGGGTTTGGCCTGCGTATTGCTGTCGGCGGGAGCGGAGCCGGAGTTGGTACCGGCGTTATTCTGCGCGCTGGTTACCTGGCCGGAAACGACCTGGTTGATCAGCGGCTTCGCCACGTTGATGGGAATCGCCATTCCGATGCCTTCCACCGAGGACGTGGAGTAATACGAACCGGTGTACTTCATGCTCGGCACGCCGATCAGTTCGCCCGCGACGTTGAACATGCCGCCACCACTGTTGCCGGCGTTGATGGCCGCGTCCGTCTGGATCATGGAATTGGTAACGGCCTGTTTAAGTCCGTACTGGTCCGTGTTGTCGCCGGTGGTCACTTCGCGGTTGAGCGCGGAGATGACGCCGACGGTCGTCGTGCCGTCGAAGGACAGCGGGTTGCCGATGCAGATGGCCCAGTCACCGACGCTCAGCAGGTCGCTGTCGCCGAGGGTCACGGGCGCGATGTCCAGCTTGTCAACCTTCAGCACCGCGATGTCCAGGTTCTCGTCGGAGCCCGCCACGGTAGCCGCGTAGGTCTTGTCCCCGGAGACCACTTCCAGCGAGGAAGCGTCCTTGACGACGTGGTAGTTGGTCAGCACGTAGCCGTCGGCGACCACTACGCCGCTGCCGCTGGACTGCAGTACTTCGCGGCTGGTACCGTTGCTGTTTCCGTTGGAGTCCCCGCCGTAATTATCGCCGCCGAAGTCTCCGCCGAAGCCGAAACCGTAGCCGAAGTAACTATTCGGGGAATAGTTCGTGTAGTTGTTGACGCCGACCACGCTGCCCTTCACCTTGGCGACCGCTTCCGTAAAGGGGCTGGTGACGACCGTAGCGTTTTCGGAAACCTTTACGGCTTCCGCGGATGCCTCGCCGTTCGTCTGGAGAAAAGCGATGGCGCCGCCGACGGAGAGCAATAGTGCCAGGGCAATCGCAATGGATCCGTAGAGACCTTTCTTTGATATCTTTCTCATGGTTGGTTCCCTCCTTTACCACGAGGTTATGATACCATCCATATTTGTCCGCATCGTGAACGGCCCATGAAGAATATATAACCTAATTGCAAATCCGGGCGCCGCCGTCATTCACAAACAGGGCGGCGGTTCCGGCGCCGCGTTCGCGGCCCCCGGCGCGCGGTTCTCCTGTTCGATGGCGAAGATCGCCATGGCGCATTCCAGACGTTTGCGTTCCAGCTTGCATTCCAGGTCGTACGGCTTGCCGATGTCGCCGTTGAAAGCGTGGGCGTTGGCCGCGCAGCCGCCGCTGCAATAGAAGCGCGCCCAGCATTCCCGGCACTTTTCCTTGGAAAGCACGTGGTTGTCGTGGAAGCGCTTCTGCATCTCCGCGTCAAAGCCGCCGTCCAGTACGGAGCCCATTTTCATGCCTTCGCGCCCTACGAACTGGTGGCAGGGGTAGATGTCCCCCTCCGGCGTCACGGCTACGTATTCGTTGCCCGCTCCGCAGCCGGTAAGCCGCTTTTTAAGGCACGGGCCGCCGGTCAGGTCTACCACGAAATGGAAGAAGCTGAACCAGCGCCCGTCTGCGCGGCGCCGGAGGTATTCGTCGCCCAGCCGCTCGTATTCCGCGAAAACCCGCGGCAGGTCTTCCTCGCGGATGGCGTAGGGCTTGTCCGGCGTGGTGACGACCGGCTCGATGGAAAGCTGCTGAAAGCCCTCGTCCGCCAGATGGAGCACGTCGGAAGCGAAGTCGAGGTTATAACGGGTGTAAGTGCCGCGCAGGTAATACTGTTTCTGCTCCCGCCGCCTCACGAATTCCTTCGCTTTGTCGATGACCAGGTCGTAACTGCCCTTGCCGCTGGGCGTGGGGCGCATCCGGTCGTGCACCTCGCGGCGGCCGTCCACGGAGATAACTACGTTGTCCATCTCGCGGTTCAGAAAATCCATGATTTCGGGCGTCAGGTTGACGCCGTTGGTAGTGGTGGTGAACTTGAAGTGTTTATCGTGCGTTTTCTCCAGTTCGCGGCCGTAGGCGACGATTTCCCGCACGGCCGGGAAGTTCATCAGCGGCTCACCGCCGAAGAAATCCACTTCCAGGTTGCGGCGTTTCCCGCTTTTCGTCACCAGCCATTCCAGCGCTTTCTTTCCCACTTCCGGGGACATCAGCGAGCGGTTGCGCATGTGGTATTCGCCCTTGTCCGCGAAGCAGTACTGGCAACGCAGGTTGCAATCGTGCGCGGCGTGCAGGCACATGGCCTTTACCACCCCCGCGTCCGCCGGTTTTACGGCGCCGTAATCGTCCGGCGTGTCCAGCCAGCCCGCGTCGATCAGCTCCCGCAACTCCGCTACGGCTTCCCGCGCGTCCGCCTCCGGGTATTTCCCGGAAAGCGCGGCGGTAATTTCCTCGTCCGTCGCGCCGGGGTTGCTTTCCCGCCAGGAAAGCGCTTCGTAAGCAATCTCGTCCAGCGCGTGCACCGCGCCGCTGCCCACATCCAGCGCCATGGGCCTGCCCAGCGCGCGGAACAGATGGATCATCGTTCGTCCTCCTCGTTACTTCGGGTGAAAGCGGGGTGCGTTTCGTGCCCCGGTACCCCTGAAAAAATCCCCGCCGCTCCACCGCATCCGCAGGCTAACGCTTGCGAACCCGGCGCGCAGCAGGGACTTGACCCGCTTGAAACCGAAACCGCTTTACTTCGCGGCGGGGCGGTTGGTCTTGCCGTCGCGGCCGGCCAGCGCCTGCTGCTCGCGGTTCACGCAGCTCTGGTTGCCGACTGTGCAGCTGGTTTTGCAGGCGCTCTGGCAGGAACTCTGGCATTCGCCGCAGCCGCCGTGAGCCAAAGACTGGCTGAGGCAGGGCCCTGCGACGGTCTTGATATGTTTCATCGGTTGATCCCTCCACGTTCGTTCGTTTATCAACGGTATTATACACCCGCGCCGGGGCCTTTTCAATGGCGGCGCGTAACTTTGCGCCGCACAAAGCCCCTGCGGCGGATGCTCGCAAGGGCTGTAGGTCAAAGGCCGAGGGTCAGTTGAGCACTTCCTTGTCGTTCTCCACGGGGCCGTCCTCCACCTGGCGGATCGCCCAGCGCGCCAGGATCAGCTTCACGTTGTCCTTGCCGACCGTCAGTTCGATGGTTTCGTCCTTGATGGCGGTGATAGTGCCGAAGATGCCTCCGATGGTGCTGATGCGGTCGCCCACCTTAAGCGCGGAGAGCATATCCTTAACCTTCTTGTCCTTCTTGCGCTGCGGGCGGATCAGCAGGAAATAGAACACCGCGAACATCAGCACCATGGGGACGATCAGGGTGAGGATATCGCCGCCTGCCGGAGTCGCCGCCGTGGTATCGGCTGCGGTGCCGGCGGCCGCGCCTTCCAGGCCGAGCAGCGTTTGCGCTAAATTCAACATCTGTTGTGAACCCCTTTCCATATATCGGCTGTTACATTAATTGATTATAGCAAAGCATTCGCGGAATGGCAAGCGCGAGTTATGAACGGTTTGAAAACGTTGGAAAAGCCGTTTACGGCGGGTTTCCCGCCCGCGGGCCGTCGGCTGCGCGTGCGGACAGACGCTTTTTACTATATAATAATCGGCATAAGGGGGTGCTGGGATGGATATCCGGCTGTTCTTTTCGGAAACCGGCGCGGGCGAGCCCCTGCTGCTGCTTCACGGCAACGGCGAAGACGGCGGTTTTTTCAGCGGTCAGATCGGCGCGTTTTCGGCGTTTCGCCGGGTCGTCGCCGTAGATACGCGCGGGCACGGCCGAAGCCCGCGCGGTTGCGCCCCGTTTACGCTTTCGCAGTTTGCGGACGACCTCGCCGCCTTCATGGACGGGCTTCGCATCTCCCGCGCGGACATCCTTGGCTATTCGGACGGCGGCAACGTAGCGTTGCTGTTCGCGCTCCGCTACCCGCAACGTGTGCGCAGGCTGGTGCTTTGCGGCGCCAACCTGTACCCCACCGGCATGCGCTTGCCCCTGTGGCTGGCCGTGGAAGTCCGCTACGCGCTGCTGTGCGCCATCGCACCCTTCTCCGATAAGGCGTTGCGACGC
The DNA here is from genome assembly GCA_964497495.1 of uncultured Oscillospiraceae bacterium. Lineage (GTDB taxonomy): Bacteria > Bacillota > Clostridia > Christensenellales > Aristaeellaceae > CAXXOK01. Next base: position 5,657 of record CAZCCZ010000058.1, on the reverse strand, counting down.
CGGGAACTGTACGGCCTGATGGCCGTACAGCCGCATATCCGCGCGGAATCGCTCGGCGCGGTCACCGCCCCGGCGCTGGTCGTCGCGGGCACGAGGGACGTGATCCGCAAGCGTCACACGCGGCTCATCGCGCGGTCGCTGCCGCACGCCCGGCTTATGTTCGTCGAAGGCGGCCACGCCGTTGCCCGGGAGAATCCGCAAGCGTTCAACCGTACCGTAAAGGACTTTCTGATGGAAAACTGAAACCGGCAGCCGATAGGGCCGTCGCAATACAATGTAACGAGAAAACCGCCGCTTGCAGGCGACGGTCTTCACCCAAGCGGCGGTTTCTGGCTGGGGTAGCAGGATTTGAACCTACGAATGCGGGAGTCAAAGTCCCGTGCCTTACCGCTTGGCTATACCCCAATAAAGGGAGATGGGGTGAGTAGTGGGGCTCGAACCCACGACTTCCAGAGCCACAATCTGGCGCTCTACCACTGAACTATACCCACCATATATTGGCGCGCCTGAAGGGATTCGAACCCCTGACCCACGGCTTAGAAGGCCGTTGCTCTATCCAACTGAGCTACAGGCGCAGGCGCCTTCGCGCTCCCCTCGGCACATCCGCGGTTCAAACCGCTGACGATTAGGAATTCTACCATAACACGGGGTGCCTGTCAAGCCCGCGAAACGCTTATCTCGTCGAATTTCAACGCGTTTCCGCGCCTTTTTCCCGGTTCGGCCCGTCGCCCCCTTTTCAGCGGCGGCTTCCCGGTGTAAAATAGAGAGGACGTTTGCCAAGGGAGGGTATCCGATGAACTGTGTGCGCCATATCACGGACGATCTGCTCTACATCGGCGGAAGCGACCGCAGGCTTTCCAAATTCGAAAATTTGTTTCCGCTGCCGCGGGGCATCGCATATAACTCCTATCTGATGCTGGATCGGAAAACCGTTCTGCTGGACACGGTGGATCACGCCGTTGCGGAGGTGTTCTTCGAGAACCTCGAAGCCGGGCTGGGCGGCCGCGCGCTGGACTATACGGTGGTGCAGCACATGGAGCCGGATCACGCGGCGACCCTGCGCACGCTGCTGCGCCTCCACCCGGAAACGACCGTGGTCTGCTCCCCGATGGCGTTCAAAATGATCGGGCAGTTTTTCGGCCCCATCGAAGGGCTGAAAACGAGGGTCGTTTCCGACGGGGACACGCTGGACGTGGGCGGCAGAACGCTTACGTTCGTCGCCGCGCCCATGGTGCACTGGCCGGAGGTCATCGTGACGTACGACCCGCTGGGGCGCACGCTTTTCACGGCGGACGCGTTCGGCACGTTCGGCGCACTGGGCGGCTGCCTGTACGCCGACGAACTGAATTTCGAGGCGGAATGGCTGCCGGACGCGCGGCGTTACTACGCCAATATCGTCGGGAAATACGGCCCGCAGGTGCAAACGCTGCTTACGAAGGTCGACGCGCTGGCCGTGGAGCGCATCTGCTCCCTCCACGGCCCGGTCTGGCGCGAGCATATCCGGTGGTATCTGGACAAGTACCGGCAATGGAGCGCGTACGAGCCGGAGGAAACCGGCGCGCTGATCGTGTACGGCTCCATCTACGGCCATACGCAGAACGTCGCCGAGGCGCTGGCGGGCCGCCTGGCCGACCGGGGCGTACGCGTGCGGCTTTACGACGCGTCCGTGACGGACGTCGGCGAACTGTTGGCCGAGACCTGGCGCTTCAGCCACGTCGTGGTTGCCTCCTGCACCTACAACGCGGGCCTGTACAGCCCCGTCGAGCAATACCTTCTGGATCTGAAAGCCCACAACCTGGAAAACCGCGCCTTCGCCGTGATCGAAAACGGTTCCTGGGCGCCCGCCGCCGGAAAGCTGATACGGAAACATCTTTCTGAAATGAAAAACATTCGGCTGATCGAGCCGACGGTCAGCATCCGCTCCGCGCTGCGCGACGACCAGGGCGCAGCGCTGGACCAGCTTGCGGACGCCGTGGCGGCAGACATGGCCGCGTCCTCAGCCCCCGCGGCGAAACCCGCGTCCGCTACCGCCTCTGCCCCCGCGGCTTCGCCGGTCGATCTAACGGCGCTGTTCAAGATCGGCTACGGGCTGTACGTTCTCACCGCAAGGGACGGGGAGAAGGACAACGGCTGCGTGATCAACACGCTTAACCAGATCACCGCCGTGCCCAACCGGCTGGCCGTGGCCGTAAGCAAGATGGACTACACCCACGACCTGATGCTGAAAACCGGGGTGTTCAACGTAAGCGTTCTTACCAAAAGCGCGGAATTCCCCCTTTATCAGCGTTTCGGCTTTCAGAGCGGCCGCGAAGCGGACAAGTTCGCGGGGCTGCAGGGCGTCCGACGCAGCGAGAACGGGCTGACCTACCTTACCGCGCACTGCAACGCCTTTATTTCCTGCAAAATCGTCGCCACGCACGATTACGGCACCCACACGCTCTTTATCGCCGAGCTGACCGAGGCCAAGGTGCTCTCCGGCGAGCCCAGCGTGACCTACGCGGATTATTTCGATTTCGTCAAGCCCAAGCCGAAAGCCCCCGAAAAGAAGGTTCGCGGCTGGCGGTGCAAAATCTGCGGTTATATCTATGAAAACGACGTGCTCCCGCCGGATTACATCTGCCCCGTCTGCAAGCACCCGGCATCGGATTTCGAACCCGTGGGTTTCGACGGGTAAGAAACGGGCGCTGCCGTACAGCATGATCTTTTTCGCGTGAGGCAACGAGCACGGCGGATTTCCGCATCGTTTCCGGTCGGATACTCTCCACCGGCATACGCAGCCGGATTTCATACGAACGCAGAGGCCGCTTTCTGCAGAAAGCGGCCTCTGCGTTCGTATACCCCTTCTTACTTCGTCAGGCTTTCGTCTATCTTGGCCAGGTTGCTCTCCATGCGTTCCAGGTAGGACAGATCGTCCTCCGCGCTTTCGATGGTATAGATGGTTTCAACGCGCGCGCCGACCTCGTCGGCCAGGGTCTGGGATACGAGCGGGCTGGCCATCGCTTCCGAAAAGATGGTGGTCACCTGGTTGGCTTTACAAAAGTCGATCAGCGAGGCCAGTTGCAGCGCCGTCGGTTCGCCTTCCGCGAAAGTGTCTTCCACGCTGTTTTGCTCCAGGCCGAAATCCCGACAGAGATACCCGAAGGCCGCGTGCCCCGTGACGAAGCTCTTTTTCGGAGCGGCTTGAAAAAGCTGGTCGTATTTCATAAACAGACTTTCCAGCCGGGCGACGAATTCGGCGCAATTCTGCTCGTAATCCGCCTTATGAACCGGGTCCGCCTTGATCAGCCCGTTCCTGATATTCGTCGCTTCCAGTTCGGCGCCTTTCAGGCTGAGCCAGAGGTGCGGGTCGTACTGCCCGTGTTCCTGAATCTCCCCGGCTTCCGTGTTGACGATCGCGTCCGCGCCTTCGGATGCGTCCACCGCGATGAGGCCCGCGTTGCCGACAGCCGTAATCGCGTCTTCCGTCCACGTTTCCATTCCCAGTCCGTTGTAAACGAACACCTTCGCGGCGCTCAACCCGACGAGGTCCTGCGCTTTGGGCTCGAAGTCGTGCGGTTCCGTGCCGGTCGGGACGATCGTGGTAATCACCACGTGCTCCTTCCCTACGGCCGCCGTAAATTCCCGCATGGCGTCGAAGGTAACGTACACGCTGACCGGCGCCTGTTCCGCGGCGTTCGCCGCCGCTTTAGTCGCAGCGGCTGGCTCAGCCGTCGCGCCGCTTGTCCCCGCCGTTTCTCCGACGCCCGCAGCGAAGCTGAAAATCACTGCCATACAAAGGATTACCGCCGCCCATTTCTTAGCCATCCGACAAACCTCCAAAAACATCTTGCAAATGCGACCCATTTGCATCTATAATATACTAGCGCGCGGAATGTAATTTGTCAAGTGCAAATGACACGCGTTTGCAATTAAATGACGGCCGGAACGCCGTAAAGGAACGTTATTCATGATTCAGGCAAACAAGCTCTTCTTTTCCTACACGGGCGCGCCGCCCTACATCCTCAACGGGATCGACCTGAACATTCAGGACAGCGAATACGTTTCGGTCGTGGGTGAAAACGGCAGCGGAAAAAGCACGCTGATGCGCCTGATCCTGCGGTTCATCAAACCGACGAGCGGCAGCATCGAAACGCGCGCACGGCGCATCGGCTATGTGCCGCAACGAAACGATTTCTCCAATTCGGGGTTCCCCATTACGGTATACGAGGCGCTGAACTCATACCGGCGCCTGCTGAAAATCCAGGACAAAGGCGTGATCGCGGAGTCTCTGGCGAAGGTGGGCATGTCCGGTTGCGCCGGCTCGTTGATGGGCACCCTTTCGGGCGGTCAAAGCCAGAAGATTTTAATCGCACGCGCACTGATGGGAGATCCGGACCTGCTGATTCTGGACGAGCCTTCGACCGGCGTGGATATCAACAGCCAGAAGGATATTTACGGCTTTATCAAACGACTGAACCAGGAAAACCGTATCACGATCGTTTCCGTCGAGCACAACCTGGACGCCGCCATCTCCAACTCGACCCAGATCTATCATTTACGCGAGGGTCGCGGCCATCTGTGCACGCCGCAGCATTATCTGGATGAGTTTATCAACGGAGGGACGGAAAAATGAACATACTCAGCTACGGATTCATGCAGAACGCGCTCTTCGTTTCCGTCTTTATCTCGATTCTCTGTCCGTGCATCGGCATTTTTCTGGTTCTCCGCCGGTACTCCATGATCGGGGATACCCTGGCCCACGCGTCGCTGGCGGGAATTACGGTGGGACTTGCCTCCAATCAGAACCCGATCCTGTGCGCCTTCGTATTCACTTCCGTCTGCGGCGCTCTCATCGAGTTTCTGCGCAGCTATTTCAAAAAAAACACCGACCTGATCCTGTCGATCATTCTCGCTTTGGGCGTCGGCACCGCCATTACCATCATCAGTTCCGGGAAGCTGCACGCCAATGCGGACGCCTTTATGTTCGGCAGCATTCTGACCGTCACGAGTCTCGATATGGTCATGGTGGCGGTTTTAAGCGTGATCTCCGTACTGACGCTCATTCTTCTGTATCACCAGATGGTATACATCGCTTACGACGAAGAAGCCGCGAAGGTCGCGGGCGTGCGGGTGCGCCTGATCAATTACGTATACTCCATCCTTGTGGCTTCCGCGATTTCCGCGTCGATCCGAATCGTCGGGGTACTGGTGCTTAGTTCCATGATCGCGCTTCCCGTCGCGACGGCGCTTCAGCTTGGAAAGGGTTTCAGGCAAACGCTTCTTTATTCTATTTTGTTCAGCATGCTGGATATCTTACTGGGTCTGTTCTCCTCCTATTATCTCAACGTGGCGCCCGGCGGCTTTACCGCGCTGGTCTCCGTATTCGTGCTGTTGGTTGTGTTGCTTTCAAAGAAACTTTCAGCGGTCTTTCGCGCACGCCGTAACGCTTAAATGCGTTCAACTTCCGGGATTATTCATTCGCGGTTTACTGGCTTTCACGCACGGTACGCGTCGGTCTTATAACGCGCTCATGTTTATAGAAATCTATTGTTTCTACGGTTCGTCCTTGCCCGGTAACATCCGGAAAAGCATACGTTCCCGCCCGCATAGGTTTACCGCATATGAAAAAGCACCTGCTGTAAGCAGGTGCTTTTTCGTATATGGGATGCGGCGGCGAT
>CAZCCZ010000057.1:0-16115 GCA_964497495.1 uncultured Oscillospiraceae bacterium | reverse complement strand
GATGACCATCGAGGAGCTGGACCTGAGCGTACGCGCCTACAACTGCCTGAAACGCGCGGGCATCAACACGGTCGCGGAACTTGTGCAGCGCAACCAGGAAGACATGATGAAAGTCCGCAACCTCGGCCGCAAGAGCCTGGAAGAGGTCGAGCAGAAGCTGGAAGCCCTGAACCTTTCGCTGCGTCCCAGCGACGAGTAAAGCAACAACGCCCGCACCGCCCGAAGGCGTGTTTGGCGGGCCGTCCGACGAAGGAGGAACCCGAACATGGCTCAACGTAAACTGGGCCGCACCGCCGACCAGCGCAAAGCGCTGATTCGCAATCAGGTGACCAACCTGATCTGGTACGGCCGGATTGAGACGACGGAGGCCCGCGCCAAGGAAGTGCGCCGCGCCGCCGAGCGTTTGATCACCTTGGCCGTCAACGAGTGCGGAAACACCGTGGAAGCCACCAAGCAAACCCATAACGAGAAGGGCCAGCTTACGACCCTGACCGTCACCAACGACGCGCCTTCCCGGCTCGCCGCCCGCCGCGTGATGCTGAGCTACCTGTACGAGCTCAAGGACATGCGCAAGAAGGACGAGGACAGGGACGACTACAAGGAGCGCACCGCCGGCGTGAAATACCCGGTGGTGGAAAAGCTTCTGCGCGAGTACGGCCCCAAGTTTAAAAAGCGCAACGAGGACAAGAAGTGCGTAGGCGGCTATACCCGCATCTACAAGCTCGGTCCCCGTCGCGGCGATTCCGCCGAGATGTGCCTTATCGAGATTCTGTAAACGGCGGTCGTCTGGCGCGCCCCCTTTGAGATTCAAAGGGGGCGCTTCCTGTATATTGCAGCGGTCAAACCGCTTAGGGAGTCACGGATCGGGTTTGCGGCAGGCCCGCAAACGGCCCCTGCCGTCAGGTGCCGAGAGGAAGCGCGTGCGCTGCGGCAAAGCCGGTAAGCGACTTGTAGATTAAGAAGCGAAACCAACCGGCGATCGGTTGTAAGTCCGTTGGCGACGGAGCGAACCGGAAAGCTGTGCGATGCGAATACCGTCGGAGATACCGCGGGTAAATACGTGCGCAGCGCACGCCACATCGAAACTGCGAGCGTCCCGTACGCACGAGACGAATCGGAGAACGATTATGAATACGATAAAGACGGAGCGATCGGAATTTCGGCCTTCCGGCGTCGCCTATAATACATGGTTATAAAACCTGCGACGCGCCCCCTTTGAAATGCAAAGGAGGCGCGTTCGTTTGCCGGGGATAGGTACGGGTGCGGGAATGGGCGTCTATTCCGTCATTAAGATCGGAACGTATGGGTTTCCTCTTCGGCAAGCGCGCGAATCGGTTCCATGATCGCCTGGTAACGGGGCTCGTTTTCCAATTGCGCGATTTGCGGGTCGATTAATAAGCTTTTCGCCAGGGCTTTCCGGAAGAAAGAAACATCCTGTTTTTCGTTGGTAAGGCCGCGGAACACGGGTGTCTGCGGATACTCGCAGCGATACGAGACGATCCTGTTTGCGTAGTCTTCCAGCTCATCCAGCGCGCGCCCGGCATCGCCCCTGGCCAGCAGCACCTTAATCCTGTTCAGGCAGGGCAGGTACTCCTGAATGCCGAAAAGCCGCGATAGCTGAACGCCGGTTTCGGCAAGCGAGAAAGCCGTGTCCGTGTCGCCGTCCTCCAGGGCGAAGGCGCATAGCAGGTTCAGGGATTGGCTGATCTGCGGAAGGGTCCGAAGCAGGTTCTTCTGGATCAGCCGGATCGACTCTTCCTTTTTCCCGCGCAGCGCATAGATCGAAAAATACCAAAAATCAGGATCAGACTCCCGCGGCAGACATTCCAGCAACGCTTCGGCCTTATCCAGTTCCTTAAGGACGATATAGCAACTGATCAGGATCGTCGTCGCACGGTAAGCGTACTCCGGCGCGCCGCTTGCCAGCACCTCCTCGTACCGTTCGGCGGTCTCCCGGTAGTAGATTTGGATGCTCGCATCGTCCAGCCCCGGCTTCAGGATCAGAAACTGCTGATACAGATTGCCCAGCGAGAATTTGAGCGGTATGCTGTTGGGATATTCCCGATAGAGCTTCGCGCAGAAAGCCCAGCCCGCGTCGAAACCTTCCGCTTCATAAATCCCTGCGGCTTTCCCCGCGAGGGCTTTCACCTCGTCGGCGGTCAGTTCGCTCCGGTAGGAAAGCAGCGCGTCCACCGTGGTATCCAACGCCCGGGCGATGGGCGAAAGCAGCGTGATATCCGGGTAGGTCGCGCCGCTCTCCCATTTGCTCACCGCCGGCGCCGAAACGCCCACCGTATCGGCCAGCTGTTCCTGCGTCCAGCGTTTTCCCTTCCGTTTTCCCGCGATGATTTCGCCGATGTTCAAGTCCATGCCGTTCTCCCCCTTCTCCGTCGTCTGTTCCATTGTAGCCTCCCGGCTTCCGGAAAACAATGGACGCCTGTTTAACCGAAACGCAGGAATGCTTGCCCGTCGGGAAAGTCCGCACAGCGTACGTTTAGTCGAACCCTCGCAGATCGCCGGAGTATGCGCTTCTCCGCCCCTGTTACGGTTCCCGGCACGGTATTCGTATCAATCCTTCCCAGTCCGCGAATATCGGGCGCCGCGAAGCTCCAGAAATCCGTACGCGTAACCGAAACAAACGTTCGTAAATCGTTGCAAAAGAGCGCCGCTTCTGTTATGATACCTGTGTTATTCTATAAAGACTTCATTGTACGTAAAGGATGGCGGACATGACGGTATTCTGGGCCGCGGCGCTGATTGCGTTCGCGCTGGACAGGGCGACGAAGATGGTTGCGGTCCGATTCCTATCCTTCGGGGAGCCGGTGCCCGCGCTACGCGGCCTGCTGGAATGGCGGTTGACGCAGAACCGGGGTATGGCGTTGGGTCTGCTGTCCGGCCATATCGCCGCCATTACGGTGCTTCCGGTTTTGGTGGTGGCGGTCGGGTTTTTCGTCCTGCGCCGCTACCGGGCTACGCCCTACACGCGGCTGGCGTCCGCGCTAATACTGGGTGGTTTTCTGGGCAATCTGGTCGACCGGGTCACCGCGGGCTACGTGCTGGATATGATCTACTTCCCGTGGATGCCCTGGTACATCTGCAATATGGCGGATATCGCCATCTGTATGGGCGTGGCGCTGCTGGTGATCAGCCTTCTGTTCCGCCCGCAGGATTGGCGGCTGAAAAGGGAGAGGAATGCCCGTGAAGCGGACGACGCTCGCAGCCCCAGCTGACGGCCGGCTGGACGTGCTTGCTGCGGCCGCCTGCGGCGTTTCCCGCTCCCAGGCGGCCAAATGGATCGGGGCGGGTCTCTGCCGCGTGAACGGACTGGCGGCGGCCAAGGCGGGCGCGGCCGTGCGCGCGGGCGACCTGCTGGAACTGGACGAGCCGGACGCTGTGGACGCCCCCGTGCTAAAAGAAGAGATCCCGCTTCAAATTCTCTACCAGGACGAGGATATCGCCGCGGTAGTCAAGCCCTGCGGCATGGTGGTCCATCCCGCGGGCGGCAACGAGACCGGCACGCTGGTTAACGCCCTGCTTTTCGCGCTGGACGGGCTCTCCGGCATCGGCGGGGTGAAGCGCCCGGGCATCGTACACCGGCTGGACAAGGATACCAGCGGCGTGCTGCTGGTAGCCAAGAACGACGCGGCGCACGCGGCGCTAAGCGCGCAGCTGAAAGACCGCACGATGGAAAAGCACTATCTGGCCGTAGTCGAAGGCGCGATGAAGGAGCCGGACGGCCTGATCGACCGGCCCGTGGGGCGCAGCCCCCGCGACCGTAAGAAAATGGCGGCGGTGGAAGGCGGACGGCCCGCACGCACGGAATGGACGCTGCTGGAGGCGCTGCGCGGAGCTTCCCTGCTGGACGTGCACCTGCTTACGGGCCGCACGCACCAGATCCGCGTGCACATGCAAAGCGTGGGGCACCCCGTGGCGGGCGACCCGATCTACGGCTTAAAGCACGGCGTGAACGCGCCCCGGCTGATGCTTCACGCGCATACCGTCGCCTTCACCCACCCGCGTACGGGCGAACGGATGCGCTTCACGGCGCCCCCGCCGGAAGCATTCCTGACGGCGCTGGCGAAGCTGCGGCTCGACCCCGGCGCGCCTTTGCCGTTCCGCTGAACGTCGCTCCTTCGGGGCCGTGCGGGGGGCTCGTCGCTTTCCTTTGCCGGGCGGGTATGGTATAATACGGTTGGTAAAACGTGCGAAAGAGGCGTGGAAATGGTCAAGGTGGGCGTGGTTTCGCTGGGGTGCGCCAAGAACCGGGTTGATACGGAACTAATGCTTGGCATCCTCCGCAAGAACGGTTACGAGCTCACTCCAAACGAGGCGGAAGCGGAGGTGTTGATCGTCAACACCTGCGGTTTCATCGATTCCGCCAAGGAAGAATCCATCGACACGCTGCTTTCCCTGAACCGGTACCGGAAAACCGGCCGCTTGAAGCTGCTGGTAGCCACCGGCTGCCTCGTGCAGCGTTACGAGCGGGAGTTGCTCAAAGAACTGCCGGAAATCGACCTGCTGCTGGGCGTGAACCAGTATGCGCAGCTCCCCCGGTATCTGCAAGAGGCTTTCGAGGGAAAACGCGCCGCTTACTGTGCGGACGACCGCCGCATCCTGTCGGGCGAACGGGTGCTCACCACCCCGCCGTGGACGGCCTATGTGCGCATCGCGGACGGCTGCGACAACCGCTGCGCCTATTGCGCCATCCCGCTCATCCGCGGGCCGTTCCGTTCCCGCCCCATGGACGACGTGCTATCGGAAATCGAAACGCTAGCCGGGCAGGGCGTGAAGGAGCACGTGCTGATCGCGCAGGATACCACCCGCTTCGGTGTGGATACGCACGGCCGCTCCCTGTTGCCGGAACTGCTGGAACGGGCTTCCGCCATACCGGGGGTGGAGTGGCTGCGCGTGCTTTATTGTTACCCCGACGAGGCGGACGACCGCCTGCTGTCCGCCATGGCCGCCCATCCCAACATCTGCCGGTATATCGACCTGCCCTTGCAGCACGCCGACCCGCTTCTTCTTCGCCGCATGAACCGGCGCGGGGATATCGACGCCGTACGCGCGTTCCTCCTGAAAGCGCGCGGCATGGGCTTTACCCTGCGCACCACGATGATCGTGGGCTTCCCGGGGGAAACGGAAGAGCAATTCGAGCGCCTGCTGGACTTCGTGCGCGAGGTTCGGTTCGACCGGCTGGGCGCGTTCCCCTATTCCGCCGAGGAGGATACCCCCGCCGCCCTGATGGGCGATCAGGTACCCGAGGCGGAAAAGAAACGGCGGCTGGACCGGCTGATGACCCTGCAGCAGGGCATTTCGCTGGAGCGCAACCGTCTGCGCGTGGGGACTACGGAACGCGCGCTGGTGGAGAGCGTACGGGAGGACGGGACCTTCGTCACCCGTACCGCCGCCGAAGCACCGGATTCGGACGGGCTCCTGTACCTGCGGGGCGGGGAGGGCGTCAAGCCCGGTGATTTCGTATCGGCACGCGTTACCGGCGCGGAGCCGTATGACCTGACGGGAGTGATCGTATGAACTGGCCCAACCGGATCTCGCTGATCCGCGTGGCGCTGATTCCGGTGATCGTCGTTTTACTGCAATTCCCTTCGCCGGTCTGCAACGCGTTCGCGCTGGTCGTTTTCGTGCTCGCGTCCGCTTCGGACTGGCTGGACGGATATCTGGCCCGCAAGCACGGGGACGTGACCAACCTTGGAAAGTTTTTGGATCCCGTGGCCGACAAGCTGCTGGTGCTTTCCACCATGATCACCCTGTGCGGGGCGGGGCGCTTCCCCGCTTGGGTGTGCGTCGTGGTGCTTTTCCGGGAACTGGCGGTGGACGGCCTAAGGCTTGCGGCTATCGAACGCGGTCGCGTGATCGCCGCGGGAAAGCTGGGAAAAATCAAAACGACGGTGCAGATGCTGGCGGTGGTGGCCGTTCTGCTGAACAATTGGCCTTTCGGCGCTTTCCCCGCGGATCGGATTCTGATCTACGCCGCGGTCGCCATGACGCTGTGGTCGGGTGCGGATTACTTTATCCGGAACGGGTCGGTGCTTAAGCAGGGCGAGGGCAAGGCATGAGCGGCCTGTACGAACTTGCGGAGAAGCTGGTCCTCCGGGCCTCGGAGCGTGGGCTGACGCTGGGTACCGCGGAGAGCCTGACGGCGGGGCTGATCTCCGCGACGATTGCGGACGTGTCGGGCGCATCCCGCGTGCTGATGGGCGGCGTGGTGAGCTACGACCCGAGCGTGAAGCGGAACCTGCTGGGCGTGCCGCAGGCGGTGATCGACGGCCCGGGCGCGGTAAGCGAGCCGTGCGCCCGGCAGATGGCCGAGGGCGCGCGCCGGGCGCTCAAGGCGGATATCGCGGTCAGCGCCACGGGCGTTGCGGGGCCTTCCGGCGGGACGCCGGAAACGCCGGTGGGCACCGTGTATCTGGGCTGCGCCACGGCGCGAAGCACGCAGGTAGAGAAGTGCCTGTTCGCCGGCGACCGGCAATCCGTACGGGAACAGGCCGTGAAACGCGCGCTGGAAATGATGCTGGAAACAATGGAAGCATAATACGAAAGGTGGTTGCTGCGGTATGGCCGTCAAGAAAGAAACGTCGAAAAAGACCATCGGCGTCACAAACCCGGATAACACGGACGCGGCGGCGCTGCGGGAAGAAAAGATGAAGGCGCTGGAAAACGCCCTCAACCAACTGAACAAAGCTTACGGCAAGGGCGCCGTGATGAAGTTCAGCGACGCAGCCGCCATACAGAACCTGAAAGTCATCACCACAGGCAACCTGCAGCTTGACCTCGCGCTGGGCGTGGGCGGCCTGCCGCGCGGCCGCGTGGTGGAAATATTCGGCCCCGAAAGCAGCGGCAAGACCACCGTGGCGCTCCACTGCGTCGCCGAGGCACAGAAGGCGGGCGGCGTGGCGGCGTTCATCGATGCGGAACACGCGCTGGATCCCTCCTATGCCAAGAAGCTGGGTGTGGATATCGACAACCTATACATCAGCCAGCCTGATAACGGCGAGCAGGCGTTGGAGATTTGCGAGGCATTGGTACGTTCCGGCGCCGTGGATATCGTGGTGGTGGACTCCGTGGCCGCTCTGGTTCCCAAGGCGGAAATCGAAGGCGAGATGGGCGACAGTTTCGTGGGCCTGCAAGCCCGGCTGATGAGCCAGGCGCTGCGCAAACTCACGGGCATCATCAGCAAGACCAACGCCGTGGCGATTTTTATCAACCAACTCCGCGAGAAAGTGGGCGTGATGTACGGCAGCCCCGAAACCACCACCGGCGGTCGGGCGTTAAAATTCTACGCCACTATCCGGCTGGACGTGCGCCGCGGCGAGCAACTGAAGAACGGCGCGGATATTATCGGTAACCGCACCCGCATCAAGGTGGTCAAAAACAAGGTCGCGCCGCCGTTCCGCACAGCGGAAGTCGATATCATCTACGGGGAAGGCATCAGCAAGTACGGCACGATTCTGGATATGGCCGTGGACCGCGACATCATCCACAAGAGCGGCGCGTGGTTCAGCTACGAGGACCAGCGCATCGGCCAGGGGCGCGAGAACGCCCGCCAGTATTTAAAGGACAACCCCGACGTCGCGGACAAGATCGACAAGATCATCCGTACGGAGGCGATGGCCGAGATCGCCGGCAAGGCGTCCGGCGCCGCCCCCGGTAACATCGAGGAAGAGCTGGCCGACGACGACCGCCAGATGGCGGAAGAAGACCCCGATCTGGCGCTGCTGGACGAGTAACGCGCTCTTCGTACCGCTTTAAGCGGGCTGCCGAAGGGGATTCCCGCGGCGGCCCGCTCCCTTTTTTCTACTAAACAGTTGGGAGGCGCGGCCTATGGCGACCAGCCCCGATTTCGCGGCTTATATCACGGAACAGCTGGGCGGCGTTGCCCGCGGGGTGACCTGCCGGAAGATGTTCGGCGAATACGGCCTGCACTGCTACGGCAAGTTCTTCGCGGTCATCTGCGATGATACGCTTTATTTCAAGCCCACACAAGCCGGGAAGGCATTGCTGGTTGAAGGCGACGCGCTGGCATGCGCCCCGCCCTACGACGGCGCGAAAGATTACTACCGGATCGACAACCCCGACGACCGGGAGTTACTCCAAGCCATGCTGGACGCCACGGTAAACGACCTGCCGGATGTCGTTCCGCGCCGAAAGGCAAAGTCGAAGGTCTGACGTCCTATGGAACCCTCCGTTTACTGAAAGTAGAGCTTCTTTTACGAAGAAGCTCTTTTTACTATGCGGATGTGAAGAGCATCGTCCGGCGCGAAGCGGAGACGGCGTACCCGCGCACGCAGTTCCCCCACCGCCTTCAGGAACTTTTCCCTAAGAAGAAAGACCCCTTCCGCTGAGGAAGAGATCTATAGCGCGCCGCAGCGCTCGAAGGGGCCGTGGGGCACCGGAATGCCTGCGGCTCAGCCCTGCTTCTGCTTGTGTTTGGGGTTCTCGCAGATGACCATCACACGGCCTTTGCGCTTGATGATCTTGCATTTTTCACAGATGGGTTTGACCGAGGGACGAACCTTCATATTGATTTCCTCCATTCATACGGCCGGCGGCCGGTTGGTGTGCCTTCGTTATCGGGCTTCGGGCCCGCACGCTAGTTCCTGCTGCGCCAAGTAATGCGCCCCCGTGTGAGATCGTAGGGCGAAAGCTCGATGGTGACCTTGTCGCCGGGATAAATGCGTATGAAGTTCATGCGCATCTTCCCCGATATATGCGCCATGATCCGGTGGCCGCCGGGAAGCTCCACCTGGAACATCGCGTTGGGCAGAGCCTCGACAACCGTGCCTTCCATTTCAATGACGTCACTCTTGGACAAGTACGCATTCCTCCTCGTCGGTATTCCGTCCGGCCCCCGAAGGAGCCAACATTACTTTTGCCGCCTTGAGCGCCTTGCGGATGGCACTGTCCGCGGTTTTCGCGTGGGCGGTGATCTCGCCAAGCGCTTCCTGCGCGATAACCGGTTCGGTCCGCAGGTGTTTCACCTGCTTCTTCTTGGGTTTCTCCAGCTTGCGCGTGTCCCCGTCGGCGATGAGCACGTATCGTTCGTCCGCGAGCCCCACCACCAGAAACCAGCGTCCCTTGTCGTGTCCCTGTGCGGAGATCACCACGCGGCCGATTTCATGCGGATTCGCTTTCACGGTCTGGGTTCCTCCGGCGTCAGTTCGTAGCCCGGATAAGTCAGCAGCTCTGGCAGCCCCTTCTCGTTGACGGCGATGGTGTGCTCGTAATGGGAGCAAACGCTGCCGTCGTCGGTGACCACCGTCCAGCCGTCTTCAAGCTGGCTTATGTGATAATCCCGCAAAGCGATCATCGGCTCGATGGCGATAGTCATGCCCGGGCGAAGTTTCACGCCGTGGCCGGGCGTACCATAATTGGGAACGCTGGGATCCTCGTGCATGGCGCGACCGATGCCGTGCCCCGTAAGCTCCCGGATTACGCCGTACCCGAAGCTTTCGGCGTAAGTCTGGATGGCGTGCCCGATATCGCCCAGATGGTTGCCGTTGATCGCTTGCCGCGCGCCTTTGAAGAAGCTCTTCTCCGTCACGTCGATCAACTGGCGGTTCTCCAGGGAAATCTTTCCCACGCCTACGGTAAAGGCGCTGTCCGATTGCCAGCCGTCCAGGATCAACCCGCAGTCGATGCTTACCACATCGCCTTCCTTAAGCACGACGCTTTCGGAAGGGATGCCATGCACCACCTGCTCGTTGATGGAAACGCACAGCGACGCCGGGTATCCCTCGTAATGCAGGAAAGAAGGGGTCGCTTTGTGCTTGCGGATCAGCTGCTCGGCGTACACGTCCAGCGCGGCTGTGCTAACGCCCGGTTTCACGGCTTCCCTGAGCCTGCAAAGCACTTCGTAAAGCAACGCGCCGGACTTGCGCATCAGGTCCAGCTGTTGCGCGTTCTTGAGATAGATCATTTAGTCGCCCCTAGCGTTCTTACGATGTTCTGGCTGACCGCATCGAGGCCCGCGGAACCGTCCACCGTGTGCAGCTTGCCCGCCTTCTCGTAATAATCGATCAGGGGGGCGGTCTTCTGGTGATACACGATCAAACGGTTCAGAACCGTCTCGGGTTTGTCGTCATTCCGTTGGATAAGCGCCGTGCCGTCCACGCCGCAGCGGGTTTCCCCGCTCAGGCGATCCACGTGATAGGGCGCGCCGCACAGCGGGCATACCCTGCGGCCTGACAGCCGCTTGACCAGCGTTTCGTCGGGCACGTCAATGTTAAGCACCACGTCGATAGCGGCGAACGTTGCCAGCGCCTCGGCCTGCTGCACCGTACGCGGAAACCCGTCCAGCGCATAGCCGTCCGCACAGTCCGCTTCCGCCAGCCGCTCTTTTACAAGAGCGATCATCACTTCGTCCGGCACCAGCTGGCCGGCGTCCATGAACGCCTTCGCCTTCAGGCCCGTTTCGGTCCCGGCGGTTACGGCGGCGCGGAGCATATCTCCCGTGGAGATTTGGGGAATACCGAGCTTTTTGCACAGGATCTGCGCCTGCGTGCCTTTCCCGGCGCCCGGCGGCCCCAAAAAGATGATGTTCATGCGAACCCTCCCAACCCGCGCACCTGAGCGCGCAGGCTGATTATACCACAATTCCCCGTTTCTCACAAGAACGGCCGCCTGACAGCGCCGTTCCCGTTCGAATTCCGTTGCTTCACAAAGGGATCGTTTCTCCCGTTCCCCGCTTTGCCCTCGTCCGCAGTAGCGAACGGCCTAACAACTAAACGGCTTAACCTTGGTCATAGACGCCGTTCCTGTCCCCAGGGGGCGGTTGGGAGGGGGATCGTAAATCCCCCTCCCAAAGGGAGCTTCAGCGACCGCGTCCCCTCCCAAAGGGAGTGTTGACGACCGCGCTTACCCTTAGGAAATCTTGTCGTAGTTGCGGTTAATCAGCAGATCGTCCATCTGGCGCTTGGTCTCCAGGATAACGCTCACGGCGATCAGCAGGCTGCTGGCGCCGAAGGGCAGGGACTGCGAGGTGCCGCGCGCGAACAAGGAGGGAATCGTGGCCAGAACGGCCAGGAAAAGACCCGCAAAGAGAGTCAGACGGTTATTGATGCGCTTCAGATAATCCGCAGTCGGCTTGCCCGGGCGTACCGAGGGTACCGCGCCGCCCTGCTGCTGGATGTTCTTGGCCATCTCGTCGGAGTTGAAGGAAATAGACGTATAGAAGAACGTGAAGGCGAAGATCAGCAACGCCGTCACCAACTGGTACCAGGGAGACGTACTGTACATGTAGCGTGCCCACCAGGCGCCGAAGCCGGTGGAAGTGCCGCCAGCCAGCTGGATAATCGTGCTGGGGAACGCCATGAAGGAGTAAGCGAAGATCAGGGGCAGAACGCCGACCGCGATTACCTTCAGAGGGATGATCGAGTTCTGGCCGCCGTACATCTTGCGCCCGGTCACGCGCTTGGCGAAGTGCACGTTAATACGGCGCACGCCCATATCCGCCCAGGTGATGATGGCCGTCATCACCAGCGCTACGATAATCACGGCGAAGAGCGTCGTCCACGGGCCGAGGCTGTTGGCGCCGACCGCTTTACTGCCGAGGCTCACAACGCCGTTGAACAGGTTGCTTACGATACCGGCAGTGATCAGCAGCGAGATACCGTTGCCGATGCCCTTTTCGGTAATACGTTCGCCGATCCACATGGCCAACGCGGAACCACCCGCCATGCTCACGCCGACCAGCACGTAGTTATACCAGCCGGACTTGATTACGCCTAGGCTGGACACCAGGCCGATGGCCTGGAACAGCGCGAGGCCCACGGTGACGTAACGGGTGATCTGCGCGATGCGCTTCTGGCCTTCCTGGCCGCTCTTCTGCATCCGTTCCAGCGCCGGGATGGCGATGGTCAGCAGCTGCATGATGATCGAAGAGTTGATGTACGGGGTAATACCCATGGCCATGATGGTCATGTTCTGGAAGTTATTACCCGTCATCATGTTGACCAGATCCAGCAACGGCAGGTTGTTGGTGGCCATTTTGGTCTTTACCAGCGCGTAGTCCACGCCCGGGGCAAGAATAACACCCACGAGACGGAACAGTAACAGCATCATGAAGGTGTAGATCAACTTCTTGCGGATGTCGTCCACCTTCCAGGCGTTACGGAGCGAATCCCAGATGGAGGGATTGTTCTTGTTGACCCTGGCCATGTTACTTCACCTCGGCTTTCCCGCCGAGGGCTTCAATCTTCTCTTTCGCACTGTCGGTAAACTTGGCGGCTTCCACGGTGAGCTTCTTGGTCAGCTCGCCGTTGCCCAGGATCTTCACGCCGTTCATCTCTTTGGAGATCAAGCCGGCTTCCTTGAGCATCTCGGCCGTTACGACAGTGCCGTTTTCGAAGATCTCCAGTCTCCCGACGTTGACCGTGGCGTACTCCACGCGGAACGGATTATAGAAGCCCCGCTTCGGGATGCGGCGGTACAGGGGCATTTGGCCGCCTTCAAAGCCGGGGCGTTTGCCGCCGCCGGAACGTGCCTTGGCACCCTTGTGGCCCTTACCGGAGGTTTTGCCCAGCCCGGAGCCCGTGCCTCTGCCGAGGCGCTTGGGTGCGGTGGTGGAACCTGCGGCGGGTTGCAGCTCGTGCAGTTTCATTGGCAATTCCCTCCTCAGTCGTTGATCTCTTGAACGTCGATCATATGCTTGACGCGAAAGATTTGCCCGCGGATGCAGGGGTTGTCTTCCTTCACCACGGTCTGGCCCACTTTGTGCAGGCCCAGCGCGGCGACGGTATCCCGGTGCACCTTCAGGCTGGAGATCGGCGACTTTTTCAGTGTAATCTGTATTTTCATGTTCGTCGTCTCCTCCTTAGCCGAGAATTTCTTCGACGGTCTTACCGCGAAGCTTGGCCACCTGCTCGGCCGAGCGCAGTTGCCTCAAGCCTTCCAGCGTGGCTTTGACCGTGTTGATGCGGTTGTTTGTGCCGTAGCTCTTGGTGCGGATATCCTTCACGCCCGCCAGCTCCAGCACGGCGCGCGCGGCGCCGCCTGCGATGACGCCCGTGCCTTCCGGAGCGGGCATCAGCATGACCTTGCCGGTTCCGAAATACCCTACGGACTCGTGCGGGATCGTCGTGCCGGTCAGCGGTACGGTGATCAGGTGTTTCTTGGCGGTTTCCACACCCTTACGGATGGCTTCGGAAATCTCCGCCGCCTTACCGATGCCCGTTCCCACGCGGCCTTTTTCATCGCCTACGACGACCAGCGCAGCGAAGCGGAAGTTGCGGCCGCCCTTAACCACCTTGGTTACACGGTTGATGGCGACGAGCTTCTCTTTGAATTCGCTGACCTGTTCCATGCGTTGCATGCGTTCGTCCTCCTCCGTTAGAATTTCAGTCCGGCTTCGCGGGCGCCCGCGGCCAGCTCCGCCACGCGGCCGGTGTATACGTAACCGCCGCGGTCGAAGATCACCTGCTGGATACCCGCGCCCGTCGCACGCTCGGCGATCAGCTTGCCGACGATCTTGGCGGCGCCCTTCTTGTCCACGTCCTTGATCTGCTCCATAACCGCCTTCTCCTGCGTGGAGGCCGCGGCCAGGGTGACGCCCTTGGTATCGTCGATCACTTGCGCGTAAATATTATTTAGGCTCCTGTACACGCTAAGGCGCGGCAGCTCCGGGGTGCCGCTGATTCTTTTGCGCACGCGCGCATGGCGGATTACGCGATCCGCGTTGCGATCACGGGTTTTATACATACGCGTTCACTCCCCTTTCGATTATTTGCCGGCCTTGCCTTCCTTACGGCGGATATGCTCGCCCGCATACTTGATGCCCTTGCCCAGGTAGGGCTCGGGTTTGCGGATGGCGCGGATATCGGCGGCAAGGTTGCCCACCTGCTGCTTGTTGATGCCCTTGACCACGATGGTGGTCTGGTTAGGCGTTTCGAACTGGATGTTTTCAGGGGCTTCCAGCACCACGGGGTGGGAGAAGCCGATGTTGATGTTCAGTTTCGTGCCCTCGGCCTGCGCGCGGTAGCCCGTGCCCACCAGCTCGAGCGTCTTGGCGTAGCCCTCGGTCACGCCCACTACCATGTTATGCACCAAGCTGCGGTACAGCCCGTGCATTGCCTTGTGCGGCTTGGCGTCGGACGGGCGCGTGAGCGTAAGCACGCCGTTTTCCTGTTTCAGCGTGATGTCGGGGTTCACCGCCTGGGAAAGCGTGCCCTTGGGCCCCTTCACCGTTACGGTGTTGCTTTCGTCCACATGGACCGTCACGCCCGCAGGGACTTTGATCGGAAGTTTTCCGATTCGAGACATTTCCTTACACCTCCATTGCGTGTCGGTTACCAGATGTAGGCGAGCACTTCGCCGCCGATCATTTGCTTGCGGGCTTCCTTATCCGTCATCACGCCTTTGCTGGTCGAGATGATGGCGATGCCCAGTCCGCCCAGAACCTTGGGCAATTCCTCACCCTTGGCGTAAACGCGCAGGCCGGGCTTGGAGATCCTCTTGAGACCCGCGATCACGGGCTGTTTGCCGCTCACGTACTTGAGCGTTATCTTGATGCTTCCCTGCGGGCCGTCGTTGATGTAATCGACGCCCTTGACATAGCCTTCCGAAAGCAGGATTTTGGCGATTGCTTTCTTGGCGTTGCTGGCGGGGAGGACGACCGAATCATGCTTGGCCACCTGCGCATTGCGGATACGGGTCAGCATATCGGCGATGGGATCATTCACTACCATGATAGAACCTCCTTCCGTTCTTTCCCGCTTACCAACTGGCCTTGCGGACGCCGGGGATCTGGCCTTTGTAAGCCAGATTTCTGAAACAGATGCGGCAGATGCCGTACTTGCGCAGCACCGAGTGCGGACGCCCGCACAGGCGGCAGCGCGTGTAAGCCCGAGTGGAGAACTTGGGGGCTCTTGCCTGCTTGACCTTCATGCTTGTCTTAGCCACTGTTTTTTCTCCTTCCCGCTTACTGAGCGTACGGCATGCCGAGGAGGCGGAGCAGTTCCTTGCATTCCTCGTCGGTTTTGGCCGAGGTGACGAAAATGACTTCCATGCCGCGGACCTTCTCCACCTTATCGTAGTTGATTTCGGGGAAGATCAGCTGCTCGCGCAGGCCCAGGGCGTAGTTGCCGCGGCCGTCGAAGGCCTTGGGGCTTACGCCGCGGAAGTCGCGCACGCGTGGCAGGGTGATGTTGAAAAGCTTATCCACGAACTCTTCCATCCGGGCGCCGCGAAGGGTCACTTTCGCGCCCACGCTCATACCCTCGCGCACCTTGAAGTTTGCGATGGACTTGCGGGCCTTGGTAACCAGCGGTTTCTGACCGCTGATCTGCGCCAGCTCCGAAACGGCGAGCTCCAGGCTCTTGGGATTGTCCTTGCAGTCCCCCAGGCCCATGTTGATCACGATCTTATGGAGCCGCGGAACTTCCATGATGTTCTTATAACCGAACTTCTGCCTCAGGGCGGGCACGGCTTCGGTCAGGTATTTCTCCTTGATTCGGGTTGCCATCCGGCCGTACCTCCTTTACTCGATCTCCGCGCCGCAACGCTTGCAGACACGGACGTTCTTACGAATCTTTTCACCCTTGTCGTTCTCGGTCTCCGTGTGTTTGTGGCCGGTGCGGGAGGCTTTACCGCACTTGGGGCAAATGAGCATTACGTTGGAAGCGTCCAGCGCGCGCTCCTTCTGGTAAATACCGCCCTGCATATCCTGCCTGCGGGATTTCTGGTGTTTGCTGACGTAGGCCACGCCCTCCACCATCACCTTGCCGGTTTTGGGGAAGACGTTCATCACCTTGCCCTGCTTGCCCTTGATGCTTTCGGGGCCCGAGATGACAACGACCTGGTCGTTCTTTTTTACATGGACCTTCGTAATCATTTGTCGAACCTCCATTACAGCACTTCGGGTGCGAGGGAGACGATCTTCATGTAGGCCTTCTCACGCAGTTCGCGTGCGACCGGTCCGAAGATGCGGGTGCCTTTGGGCATCTTGTCCTCGCCGATGAGCACGGCGGCGTTGTCGTCGAAGCGGATGTAGCTGCCGTCAGGGCGGCGCTTCTGCTTGCGCATGCGCACGATGACGGCCTTCACCACGTCGCCCTTCTTCACGGCGCCGCCGGGGTTGGCGGATTTCACGCTGGCCACGA
>CAZCCZ010000056.1:0-17105 GCA_964497495.1 uncultured Oscillospiraceae bacterium | reverse complement strand
CCTGCGTAGTTTGAGCGATCGGAAAGGGGCGAGCGGAAAGCCCCTGCTGTGCCCCACAGGCGCGATTCCCGGACAAACAAAGAAAACTGAAAATAATTAGCCCCAGTAGGATATCGGCACACCCGCCAAGTCTATGAACGTAGTAAAAAGGCCCCCTCCAACCCGGAAGAGGCCCTTAGGCGCCTCGGCGCTCGGCCGGGGCATAGGGGGCGCCGAAACGCCCCTTCTTTACTTGGCGTACTCCGTAGACCGCGTTTCCCGGATCACGTTCACGCGGATCTGGCCGGGATACTCCAGTTCTTTCTCGATGCGCTTGGCGATATCCTTGGCCAGCAGCTTGGTGCCCTCGTCGGTTACGTCTTCGGGCTTGACCATGATGCGCACCTCGCGCCCGCTCTGGATGGCGAAGCACTTTTCCACGCCCTGGAACGAGTTGGCGATCTCCTCCAGCTTCTCCAGACGCTTGATATAATTCTCCAGGCTCTCGCGGCGGGCGCCGGGGCGCGCGGCGCTGATGGCGTCGGCGGCCTGCACCAGCACGGCCTCGATGGTCTGGGGCTCCACGTCGTTATGGTGGGCCAGAATAGCGTGGATCACGTCCGGGCTCTCGTGGTACTTGCGGGCCAGCTCGCCGCCCAGCGTCACGTGCGTGCCTTCGGCCTCGTGGTCCACGGCCTTACCGATATCGTGCAGCAGACCCGCGCGCTTGGCCAGCGCCACGTCCGCGCCCAGCTCCGCGGCCATCATGCCCGCCAGATGGCTGACCTCGATGGAGTGCTTCAGCACGTTCTGGCCGTAACTGGTACGGTACTTCAGGCGGCCCAGAAGCTTAACCAGCTCGTGGTGGATACCGTGCTGATGCGTCTCGAACACGGCCTGGTCGCCGGCTTCCCGAATCTGGTTGTCCACTTCTTTCTTGGCCTTTTCCACCATTTCCTCGATGCGCGCGGGGTGGATGCGGCCGTCCGCGATGAGCTTTTCCACCGCGATGCGGGCGATCTCCCGGCGTACGGGGTCAAACGCGCTCACGATAACCGCCTCGGGGGTGTCGTCGATGATCAGGTCCACGCCGGTCGCAGTTTCCAGCGCGCGGATGTTGCGGCCCTCGCGGCCGATGATGCGGCCCTTCATGTCGTCGTTGGGCAGGGTGATGACGGATACGGTGCTCTCCGCCACGTGGTCCGCGGCGCAGCGCTGGATGGCCAGCGCGATGATGTTGCGGGCCTTCTTTTCGCCTTCCTCACGGGCTTTGCCTTCAATGTCCCGCACCATGGCTGCGGCGTCGTGGTAGGCTTCCTTCTGGATGCGGCTTACCAGCATCTGGCAGGCTTCGTCCTGCGTCATGCCGGCGATGCGCTCAAGCTCCTCGTTCTGTTTGCCCTTGCTCGCCTCCAGATCTTCCTCGTCCTTCTGCAACTGCGCGGCGCGGCCGTTCAGCTGGTTTTCGCGGGTTTCCAGGGAGTCCTGCTTCTTGTCCAGCGATTCTTCCCGCTGGATGATGCGGCGCTCGCTGCGCTGCACCTCCGCGCGCCGGTCGCGGCATTCGCGATCCAGCTCGGTCTTGAGCCTCAGCACTTCCTCCTTGGCTTCCGCCTTGCGCATGGCGTCGTCCAGCAGGTTCTTGGCGTACTCTTCCGTCCGTCCGATCTTTTTTTCCGACGATTGCTTGCGGTAGACGTATCCGCCCGCCGCGCCCAAGACCGCGGTGATAACCGCGATCACAATCCCGAGAATTGGGTTCATGTCGATCCGCTCCCTCTTTGCGATTTTTTCAGCTGATGATTTATCATGTCATAAGGGCACGGGGGGCCGCCATACGTAGAAAAAGCCCCCGGGCTGTGCCCGCGCGGCTGCTGTATCGTCTTTCAGGGACGGCGTTATGCCTTTTGCTCCGACGTTCGTGGTTCCACGCGCATACGGTCGCACGGCCTGGGCCGCACGCTTCCGCACAAGCGTTATCGACGCTCAAAACATATACTTGGAGGGGCGCACGCGCCACCTTTCGTAAAACCCGCTGCCATAGGCCGGCGCAACCGGGCAAAGGAACCCGTGCGCGCCGCGGGGAAGCCGATCCATGGAAATTGATTCCAATCCAGCTGGGGCGCCTTCGGACATGGAGGCGCAATCCCAATCAGCCGACATGGATATTGTATACGGTCGTTTCGTTTTTGTCAAGAAAATGTAAAAGATGTGCAAAACGGCCTGCGCAAAGGGACGCAGGCGTCAGGCCCGGCCTGAATCCTCCGTGTTTTCCACATCGGGCGCAGCGTTTTCCCTGCCGATGGCCAGGCTTCCCTTGCCGCGGTTGAACCGGCGCAGCACCGGCACGGCGAAGATCAGGCCCATGAAAATATAGACGAACATCATGGTCACGCGGTTAAGCAGCGACGATGCCACGCCCTCGGAAAACAGCGCGCCCAGCGCCAGCGTCGCCGCGCCCATCACGCTTTCCCGCAGCCCAACGTTGCCGGGCACCACCGCCACCACGCTCGCCAGCCACGATACGCTGGAATAGAAAAGCGATTCGTACAGGGTAATCGGCAGCCCGGCGGCCTGAAAGCAGACCATGTTGAGAAACAGGCGCACCAGGATGCCGCAGGTCATGTAAATCAGCAGCCGCCAAAGCAGGCTCCGGTTGCGGATCAACGCGTTGAAGCCCGCGATGATGTCGTTAAGCGCCCTCACCTTGGACAGGCGCTCCCGCAGGCGGCTTTCCGCCTGCCGGGACAACCACAGGAACACAAGCAAGCCCGCCGTACCCGCGACGGTGAGCACCCAAAGCAGCGCAGGCCACTGGCCGTCGATCCACCCCATGCACAGCAGCCCGATGATGATCTGAATCAGCGAGAACGCCACCCCGAACACGGCGTTGCCCGCGACGATGGAGGCGCTGTTGGTATAGGATAGGCCCTTGACGCGCTTGTAGTACGTCGCCTTGAACACCAGGTCGGCGCGCATGGGCAGCACGAAGGCGATAACGTTGCTCATGCACACCACGCCCATCCAGTCCGTCAGGCTTAGTTTTAAATTGTATGTATTCAGAATCTGCAAATGGTACAGGCAGTTGAAAACGCAACTGGCAAGCCCCAGCGCGAACAGCGCCGCGACCGTGCCGGGGGAGAGGGCCAGCAGCTTTTTCATCTCGTTCCAGTGCTCGTGGACGTACCAGATTAAAAGCCCCAGCAGAATCAGGAACAGCGCCGTGGAGACGACGTTTTTCCACTTCGGGCGGCTTCGTTTTCGCGCTTCAGTCATGGGTGCTCCTTTGGGGGACGGATGCGCGCCTCTTGGGAAACGGGCGGGGCGCGCTCCGACCGGACGCGATCATTATACGGTTGCCGGCGCGCGGCTGTCAAGAAGAAGGAGGTGGCCGGGGAAAGCGCGGCGTCGTTTGCTTTTCCCCTGTTTTCGAGTATAATGGAGGACAAACGAACCGGAAGCGAGGGACGTCCCGATGTCCGTGGAAACGATAACGAACTATTTGAAGCAATTCGGACTTTCAGACCGTGTGATGACCTTTACCGACAGCAGCGCCACCGTGGAACTGGCCGCCGTATGCGTGGGCTGCCGGCCCGCGCAGATCGCCAAGACGCTCTCCTTTAAAACGAACGAAGGCGCGATGCTCATCGTGGCGGCGGGGGACGCGAAGATCGACAACGCCAAATACAAGGCGCGTTTCCACCAGAAAGCCGCTATGCTCTCCCACGACGAGGTGGAAACGCTGCTGGGGTTGAAGGTCGGGGGCGTCTGCCCCTTCGCCGTCTCCGCCCCCGTCTATCTGGACGAATCCCTGAAACGGTTCGATATCGTCTATCCCGCCGCGGGGGACGACCACAGCGCCGTCAGGCTGACGCCGGAAGAGCTTGCGGCCGCCGGAAAGGCCGTCGGCTGGATCGACGTGTGCAAGGGCTGGAACGAGGTGTGACCATGCAGGAAACCGCCCCCATCGTCCGCTTCGAGCACGTGACGATGCAATACCCGGGGGTGCTCGCCAACGACGACGTGAGCCTCGACGTTCTGCCGGGGGAGGTGTTCGCGCTGGTGGGCGAGAACGGCGCGGGCAAAACCACGCTGATGAACCTGCTGTACGGCCTGCAGAAACCCACGCTGGGGAAAATCTACATCAAAGGGCGGTCCGTGGGCACGCGCCACGATCCGCTGCGCGCCATGGCGATGGGCGTGGGCATGGTGCACCAGCATTTCAAGCTCGTGCCCAGCTTTACGGTCGCGCAGAACATCGCGCTGGGCCGGGAACCTAAAAGGAGCGGCGTGTTTTACGACCAGCGCCGCGCCGACGGGGACGTGCGCGCGCTGTGCGAACGCTTCGGCCTGCCGCTGAACCCCTCGGACGTCGTGGGGGAGCTGAGCGTGGGCCTGCAGCAGCGCGTGGAGATCTTAAAAGCGCTCCACCGCGGCGCGGACGTGCTGGTGCTGGACGAGCCCACCGCGGTGCTCACCCCGCACGAGACGGACGAGCTGTTCGAGGTCATCCGTAAAATCGTGACGGAAAAAGGCATGACGGTCATCCTGATCACCCACAAGCTGGGCGAAGTGGCGGCCTTAAGCGACCGCGTGGGCGTTATGCGGCGCGGCAAACTGCTGGGGGTGCTCCGAACCGCCGATACGGACGAACGCGCGCTGGCGGCCATGATGGTAGGGCGGGACGTGATTTTCGACGATCTGCGCAAAGGCGCGCCCGGCACGCGGGAGGTGCTGGCTGTGCGCGGCCTTGCCGCGCGGGACGACCGCGGCCTGCCCGCCGTGAAGGGCGTGAGCCTGACCGTGCACGAGGGCGAGATCGTCGGCGTGTGCGGGGTGGAGGGGAACGGGCAGACGGAACTGGCGGAGTGCATCATGGGCATGCGGCCGCAGGAAGGTGGCGTCGTAACCCTGAACGGGAAGGACGTCAGCCGCCTCGACCCCCGCGCTATCCGCGCCATGGGCGTGAGCTGGATCCCGGAGGATCGGCTGCGCACAGGGCTGAGCGAAAAGGCGACGGTTACGGAAAACCTGCTGGTGGGCAAGCAGCGCCTGCCGGAGTTTTCGCTTTTCGGCGTCCATTACCGCCGGCGCAACGCCCGGAGCTACGCCCAAAAGCTATCCGACGCGTTCGACATCCGTTCCGGCGGGGTGGAGCTTCCGGTCGGCTCGCTCAGCGGCGGCAACATGCAGAAGGCCATCCTCGCGCGGGAGTTCAGCTTCGATTCGTCCCTGCTGGTCGTCAGCCAGCCCACGCGCGGCGTGGATATCGGGGCCATCGAGTTCATTCATGAGAAAATCATCGAAAAGCGAAACGCGGGCTGCGCCGTTTTATTGATCAGCGCGGACCTTGACGAGCTTTTCCGCCTTTCCGACCGGCTGGTGACGATCTTCGAAGGCAGGATCACGGGCCGCTTCGACGCGGGGGCGGTTTCCATGCAGCAGATCGGCTACTACATGACCGGCGGGCGGCAGGAAGGGGCGGAGGAGGCGTGAACACGGGCTTTCTGGCAAGCGTCCGCGCGCTGGTCGCGCTTAAACCCAAACAGCGGCTCACGGCGCAATACCTGCTTTCCCTGCTGATCGCGGTGTCGCTGGCCTTTCTGGTGGGCGCGGGCATCATGCTGCTGTGCGGGTACGACCCCGTAACCTGCTACGCCGCGATGTTCAAAGGCGCGCTGGGCAAGCCGCGCGCCTTCGGAAACACGCTGGCCAAGACCGTGACCCTGTGCCTGACCGGCCTTGCCATGAGCGTGGCGGCCAAGGCGGGCATCTTTAACGTGGGCGGCGAGGGCCAGCTTTTTCTGGGCGGGCTGGCGGCTGCGGCGGTGGGCGCGCGCATGGACGGTTCCCCCGCGTGGCTGATCGTTCTGTGCTCCCTGCTGGCGGCCATGGCGGCGGGCGGCGCGTACGCCTGGGTGCCGGGCGTGCTTAAAGTGAAGCTGAAGGTCAACGAGGTGGTCACCACCATCCTGCTTAACTCCGCGGCCATCTACTTTTGCAGCTACATGGCCAACGGCCCGCTTAAGACCGCCGAGCGCGGCATCGCCAGCGGCACGGACAGTATCGCCGCGGCCGCCGAGTTTACGCCGCTCATCCGGTTAAGCAACCTCACCACGGGCGTTTTTTACGCCGCGGGGATCACTCTGCTGGTCTGGTACCTGATGACGCGCTCCACCGTTGGCTTTGAAATGAAAATTACCGGCACCAACCCCCGTTTCGCCCGCTACGGCGGCATCCGCGCGGACCGACTGGCGCTTTGGGGCATGACGCTTTCCGGCATGATCTGCGGCGTCGTGGGGCTGCTGGAAGTGTTCGGCATTCACCACCGGTTCCTGACCACCATCAGCAGCGAGTTCTACTTCGACGGCATGCTCGTGGCCATGATCATGCGGTACCAGCCGTTCGGGGTCATCCTGATGAGCTTCTTCTTTGCCGTTCTGAACATCGGCGGCTCCGCCATGGAGCTGACCGCTGGCATCAGCAGCGAGGTGATGCTGATCGTCCAGAGCGTGATCATCTTCTTCATGGCGGCGGAAGGCGGCATCAGCGACATGGCGCGCAGCCGCGCCGCCGCCAGGCGGGTACGGCGCGCCGCGCGCCGGGCGGAAAAGGGGGCGGCGGCGTGAGCGAGATCTTCAACATCCTGCTTTTGCAAAACACGCTGCGCACCGCCACGCCCGTGGTGCTCTGCGCGCTGGGCTGCCTGATGACCGACCAGGCGGGCTTTATGAACATCGGCGTGGACGGCATGATGCTCATGGGCGCGTTCTTCGCGGTGCTGGGCAGTTACCTGTTTTCCAGCTGGGTTATGGGCCTCGTGTTCGTAACCGTGCTGGGCGTGCTGCTGGGGTATTTCTATTACGTGTTCTCCGTCAGGCTGAAAAGCGACGAGTTCATTATCGGCGTGGCGCTGAACATCCTCGCGGGCGGGCTTACGGTGTTCCTGCTGCGCACGCTGTTCGGCGTCAAGGGCTCCTTCAGCGGCCCCGGCATCGTGCCGCTGCCCACGATCACGATTCCATGGCTGGAACGCGTGCCGGTGCTGGGCCCGCTGCTGAGCGGCAATACGCTGCTGGTGTACGCGAGCTGGGTGCTGGTGCTGGCGGGTTGGCTGTTCCTGTATAAAACGCCGCTGGGCTTCCACCTGCGCGCTTCCGGCGAGGCCCCGGAGGCCCTGCGCGCCAGCGGCAGGAGCCCCGAAAAGATGAAGCGGCTGGCTTCGGTGCTGTGCGGCATCCTGGCCACGCTTTCCGGCGCGCATTTGAGCCTCGGGTACCTGACGATGTTTTCCGAGAACATGAGCGCCTCGCGCGGGTTCGTGGCGGTGGCGTGCGTCATCTTCGGCGGCAGCAACCCGCCCCGCGTGTTTCTGGCGGCGCTGCTGTTCGGCTTCATTGACGCGCTGGGGCTGCGGCTGCAGAAATACATTCCCTCGGATTTAACCGGCATGGCCCCTTACGCGGTCACCGTGGTCATGATGGTGGTTGTGGTGCTGATGAAGCGCAGGAAACAGGCGGCGCGGGCAAAGACGACCGTTTGACCTCCGGCCTGTGTTTTCCGGTTGACAAAAACGCCTTTCCGGCCCTATAATAACGCCGTAAATGCTTGGAGGTGTGCTTTTGTTGTCGGTTCCGTAAGGGCGCGCGTTGCGTAAAACCAGGATAGCGACCGCATGATCGCTTGTTTGCGTAACGTGTTTCATACGGAACGATGGCTGCAACCCGCCTCCCGGCGCAACGCAGGCATCGGCGAAAGCCGTGTCTTTTTGTTTTGTATGGAACCGGCGCCCTTTCCTCACTCATGCGCGTCAAACGACAAACACATGAGGAGAGAACAGCCTTGAATCCGAATTATCAAATGCTGGAGTTTCCGGCGATCCTAGAAAAACTGACGGAATGCGCCGTGACCGACGCGGCCAAACAGGTAATCGGCGCCCTGAGCCCCGCGCCCGACGAGGCGGTTTGCGTAAACCGCATGGCGGAGACGACCGACGCGCGCAGGATGCTGGATACGTTCGGCGCGCCGCCGCTCGTGATGATGAAAAACCTGGCGGAAACCGTGTCCCTGTGCGAGGCCGGGGCCATGCCGACGACGGAGCAGCTTTGCGGCGTCGCGCTGTTCGCCACTGCCTGCCGCAGGCTGACCGCCTACCTGCTGCGTAACGCCGCCCAGTTTCCTGAAATCGCCAGCTACGGGCACGGCGTCGAGCCGTTGGACGGGCTGAGGGAGGAGATCGAGCGGTGCGTGGGCGACGACCGCGTGCTGGACGAAGCCGGCCCCGCCCTGCGCGACCTGCGTCGGAAGATGGAGCACACGGAAGGCAAGATCAAGGAAAAACTGAACCAGATTCTGCAAAGCCGGAAGCAGTACCTTGCGGACGGCTATGTGACCAGGCGCAACGGGCACTACGTCTTGCCCGTGCAGCGCAAGTACCAAAGCCAGTTCGGCGGCACGGTAATCGACGCTTCCAACACGGGTGCGACCGTTTTTATGGAGCCGAACTCGGTTTCGGCGATGCAGCAGGAGTTTTCGCTGCTGGCCGCCGAGGAGGACGCCGAGGTCCGGCGTATTCTCTACACGCTGGGGGCGAGCGTGGCGGAACGGGCGGAGGCGATCGGCCGCAACCGCAAAACGATGGAAACACTGGATTTCCTGTTCGCCAAGGCCAAGCTCAGCGCGGCCATGAAGGCCGGGCCCGTGCAAATCGGCGGCGAGCGGCGCGTTTCCCTTCGGCAGGCGCGCCACCCCCTGCTGGCGCCCGAAACCTGCGTGCCGCTGGATTTTGAAATGGGCGGCGAAACGCGCGGCGTGATCGTTACCGGGCCCAACACGGGCGGTAAGACCGTTACGCTTAAAACCGTGGGACTGCTGTCCCTCATGGCCCAGTGCGGCCTGCACGTACCCTGCGCGGAAGGCGGCTACGTCGCCATGCAGGACGGGTACTGGTGTGACGTCGGGGACAGCCAGAACATCGCGCAGAACCTGTCCACCTTCTCCGGGCACATGACCAACGTCGTGCATATTCTGGAAAACGCCAGCGCGGACAGCCTCGTGCTGCTGGACGAGCTTGGCAGCGGCACCGACCCCGCGGAGGGGGAGGGCATCGCCGTGGCAGTGTTGGAGGAACTGCGCCGGAGAGGGTGCATGTTCGTGGTCACCACGCATTATCCGCGCGTCAAGGTTTACGCCGAAGGAACGGCGGGCGTCGTCAGCGCGCGCATGGCCTTCGACCGCGCGACGCTCGCGCCGCTGTACCGGCTGGAAATGGGCCGTAGCGGGGAGAGCTGCGCGCTGGACATCGCCCAAAGGCTGGGGCTCGCGCCCGGGCTGCTCGCCCGCGCCCGCCGCGAGGTGTACGGCGGGCCGGAGGAAACGGATGCCGTCGCCATGCCCGCGCCGCGCAGCAAACTGAAACGGTTGATCATCGCGAAACCTGCGACGGACCCCGCAGCGAAGTTCGGCATGGGGGACAGCGTGACGGTCTGGCCCGAGAAGGAAGCCGGCATCGTGTACCGGCCCGCGGACGAGAACGGGGACGTGATCGTGCAGGTGAAGGGCGTCAAGCGTAAAGTCAGGCACACGCGCCTCCGGCTGGTGGTGCCCGCCTCGGAACTGTATCCGCCGGACTACGACTTTTCCGTTATCTTCGATACGGTGGAAAACCGCAAGGCCAGCCGGGTGCTTGGCAAGCGCTACGACCCGGACGTGATGATCGTACGGGAACGCGAGGAATACGAGTAAACCCCCGAACCGTGTTGCTGTGACCCCCGGGCGGCGGGCGGCCCGGCGCCTTTTCCCGCAGGCGCCCGCCGCCCGCCTTCGCTTGCAAAAACCGGGTAAACAGGTTACAATGAAACCGCTGACGAACGGTCGAGAACCACTCATAATCATCATAGCGTCTTCATTCGGAAAAGGAGGATCTTATGCAATCCTACGTCTTCATGACCGATTCGGATTCCGACCTGCCCTACCGGTACGTGGACAGGTACGACCTGAAAATGGTCTACATGCCTTACGTCGTGGACGGCGTGGAATACTTCGATGATCTGGGCCGCAACGGTAAACAGGCGGAGTACTTCCAGAACATGCGCAACGGCGTTGCGCCGGTTACCTCCCTGCTGCCCGTGCCCGCCTACCTGGAATACTTCGAACCCATCCTGAAAGAAGGAAAGGACGTTCTGTTCATCGCCTTCTCCAGCCGTATGTCCTCCACCATCCAAAACGTGTTCGCCGCCCGCGACGAACTGCTGCCCAAGTACCCCGGCCGCCGCATTCTGGTGGTGGACACGCTGAGCATCTCCGCGCCGATGTCGCTGTTGCTGCACCACGCCTATAAGCTCTACGAAGAGGGCAAGGACATGGACGAGATCGCCGACTGGGTGGAGAAGAACAAAATGCGCGCGCAGGCGTGGCTGACGGTGGACGACCTGAAGTACCTCAAGCGC
Source organism: uncultured Oscillospiraceae bacterium (assembly GCA_964497495.1). GTDB lineage: Bacteria > Bacillota > Clostridia > Christensenellales > Aristaeellaceae > CAXXOK01. The sequence goes on along the minus strand of CAZCCZ010000056.1, from coordinate 6,678 downwards.
GGCGGCCGCATCAGCGCTATCGCGGCCACCATGGGCACGATGCTAGATTTGAAACCTATCATCATCGAGAACCGCGAAGGCATCATGGCCGCCGTGGACAAGGTGCGCGGCCGCAAGGCGGCGCTGCGCTATCTGGCGGACAAGACCGTGGAGAACATCGAGAATCCCGAGGAGCAGAACCTGGTGATCCTGCACGCGGACGCCAAGGAGGACGCCGACCGGCTGGAGGCGCTCATCCGCGAGCGGGTGCCGAATCTTAAGGGCGTGGAGCAGTATTTCGTGGGGCCGGTGATCGGCGCGCACTGCGGGCCCGGCACCGTGGCCGCCTGCTTCATGGGGAAGGAACGCCCCTGCTGATAACCGGAACCGGCACAGACGAACAGACCGCCGTATCGCCCGCGTGTGCGGGGGTTACGGCGGTTTCAGTTTGTTTAATGACCTACTTGCGTTGTCGGCTGCGGGATGGCAAGGAGTATCGCTTACGAACGGTAAGCTCAATCTCTTGCCGCCCTCGTTTCCCGGTATCCGAACCTTTATGCAAGCCGCGCCCGGGAGCCGGCAAGAGGTTTGCCGACGGCGGCTTTCTTTCCGGCTTTCGGGAAGCCTCCTTTCGGTCCGCCGCCCGCCGCAGGGCCCGCCGCGCCGGCCCGGGCGCCTCGCTTGTCAACCCCCGGCGGATTGTGTATAATAAACGCTGGTGTCGCGCGCGTAGCCGTGCGTACCTGCGAGGGAGTGAACGACCCATGACGTTCGGCAAGGACAAAATGCTCATCACGGGCGGCAAACCCCTGATGGGCGAAATTACGGTCAGCGGCGGCAAGAATACGGCGATGGCGATCATCCCGGCCACGCTGCTGAGCGACGAACCCAGCACCATCGAGAATCTGCCCGACATCGACGACGTCCACGCGCTGATCGGCATTTTGCAGCTGCTGGGCGCGAAAACCGAATACGTTCCGGACCAGTATCTGAAGGTCTACCCGCAGGGCGTGAACGGCTACCGGGTGCCCTTCGAGTATACCAAACGCTTGCGCGCCAGCTACTACCTGCTGGGCGCGCTGCTGGGGCGCAGCGGCAGGGCTCGGGTTGCCTATCCCGGCGGGGACGAGATCGGCAGCCGGCCTATCGACCAGCACGTGAAGGGCTTTGCCGCGCTGGGCGCGACCATCGAGGAGAAGGGCGGCATAGTGTGCGCCAAAGCCGACAGGCTTACGGGCGCGGATATCTTTTTCGACATGGTCACCGTGGGCGCGACCATCAACATCCTGCTGGCGTGTGTGAGGGCGGAAGGCAATACGGTGATCTACAACGCCGCCAAGGAGCCGCATATCGTCGATCTGGCGAACTTTTTAAACTCCATGGGCGCGCGCATCAAGGGCGCGGGTACGGACGTGATCCACATCACCGGCAGGCCGGAGCTGCACGGCACCACCTACGCCGTGATCCCCGACCAGATCGAAACGGGCACGCTGATGATCGCGGCGGCGGCCACCCGGGGGGATGTGACCATCCGCGGCTGCATCCCCACGCATATGGAAAGCCTGACTGCCAAGCTGTTGGAAATGGGCGTGCGCGTGACGGAGAACGACGATTCCATCCGCGTGCGGCCGCAGTACGAGCACCGGCCCGTGAACATTAAAACGCAGGTGTACCCCGGCTTCCCCACCGACCTGCAACAACCCATGACGGCACTGCTGTGCATGGCGCAGGGCACCTCCACCATCTGCGAAACCATCTTCGAGCAGCGGTTCAAGCATCTGGACGAGCTGCGGCGCATGGGCGCGCACATCAAGCTGGTGGACCGCACCGTGCTCATCGACGGCGTGCGGGAAATGTTCGGCGCGCCGGTGGCCGTTTCCGACCTGCGCGCGGGCGCGGCGCTGGTGGTGGCGGGCCTGATGGCCAAGGGCACGACCGAGATCTACGAAACGGGCTTCATCGACCGCGGATACGAGCGCATCGAGGAAAAGTTACGCTCGCTGGGTGCGGATATCTGGCGCGAAAAGCTGTAGCCGGGCGCGACGTAGGTTTCCGGCGTGCCGGTTAAGACCGGCGCGGCGGCCTGCGGCGGGCCTTCCTGTTTACGGGGAGGTGAGCCTTCTGTACGATCCGAAGCCTTTCGAGGTGCTGGGGCTCTCCCCGAACGCGGATACGGCCCAGGTGCGCGCGGCGTACCGCAGGCAGGCGAAGCTGTGCCATCCCGACCAGTATCAGGATCCGGACAGGCAGAAGACCGCTCAGGAAAAGATGATCGAGCTGAACCTGGCCTACGAGGAAGCTCTCAAACAGTGTTCCCGGCGGCGCGTGGGTTTCAACCTGATCTCGCAGGAGGAAGCCAAGCATTTCGCCGCCCGGTTGGTGGAACAGGGCAACCTGGAAAGCGCGCTTCGGCAGCTGAACCGCGCGGACAGTAAGGACGCGGAGTGGTATTACCTGCAGGGGAACATTCTGATGGGCATGCGGCAGTACCAGACCGCGCACCAGAGCTACCGCGAGGCCGTGCGCCGCGACCCGACCCAGAACCGGTACCGCGCCGGCGCGCTGGACGCGGCGGTGGCGGTGAAGCGGAGCAAACAGTTTTTTTACCGCCTCTTAACGTGGGTGGAGGACATTTTCCAGCCCGGTAAACGATAAGGCCGCAGTTTGCTGAAAAAGGCCCGTCTGCTTTGTCGTCCGCGCCGCAAAGGGTGGTCACGTACGTCCGTGTACGCTCCCGCCCTAGTGCGGCGTGACTTCGCGCATCCGAACCTTTTTGAGCAAGCTGCGATTGGATGCCAACATGAGGTTTGTCAACGGCCTGAGGCCGCCCTCCCGGTGGGAAGGCGGCCTCTTTCTTTGCGCGGGGACGTTTTTCCGACCGAAGCCCGTTAGCTTTGATAACGACGAAACGAACGAGGAGATAAACATGAGAACATCCGTATCCGCGAAAGCCCCGGCCCTTCTGATAGCCTTTCTGCTCTGCCTTGCGGCCCTGCCCGCCTTCGCGCAGGAGGCGGCCTCCCCTTTTATCCAATCTCTGCCCGAAGGGGTGCAGGCGCTGATCGCGCGGGACTACCCCGGCTGGACGGCACCCTACGGGGCCCGGCTGTTCGAAGACCAGAGCGCGGCGCTGGTGATGCTGCAGAAGGACGGCCAAACCGTAGCCGTTATTGCGGAGCCTACGAACGGCGGCTACGCGTTCACCGCGGTCAACGACCGGCTGGTGCCTCGGGGGGTGACCGTGGATACGCAGGGCTGGTGGATTCAGGATAAGGACAGCGACGGCAAACCCTATATCTGGTACGATCCGGACGACCGGAACGGTTTTTACTACGATCTGGCCCGGGACGCGGACGGGACGTGGCGCATCGTTTCCGGCTCTTTCGGGGATACGGGCGGATTCAGCGAAAACTCGCTGTGCTTCGAAGCGGCCAACGGGGGCACGGCGTTGCGCGTGTGCTCGGAATCGTATTTCAGCCCGGTGTACGTACCGTTGAACGTGGATCTCTCCTTTTCGGCGTTCGACCCGGAGGCGGTCAGGGCCGCCTGTGCCGAGGCGATGGCGCAGGCGGACGAACCCGCGCTGATTCCCTCCACCCTGCAGGTGGACGCGCTGCCGCAGGGTCGGGTGATCGACTTTCCCAAAGGGAAGAAATATCCCGTTTACTCCGGCCCCGGCACGGATTACCGGCGCCTGGGCGACGAGCAAAACGCGGTGGTCTCCACCAACGGGTGGATTCAGGTATTCGGCCGCGACGGGGATTGGCTGCTGATTCAGTATAACGTGGGGAAGGGGCATAACCGCTTCGGCTACATCACCGCGGACACCTTGCCGGACGGCGTAACCGTGGACGAGCTGAACTTCACCCGCAAGCCCGGGGTGCTGGACGGTACCGCCACGGACGATCCCCTGCGCACCTGTGCGGAAACGGAGATCTTCCGCAACGCGGATTGCTTGCAGCTTGCCACCTTCGGGGACGAGGTGTACGTGGAGATCGTTACGGACACGGGCAAATACCGCGGCTTCGTAACCGGGGTCACCCTGCGGGAGGATCATATCAACGACGTGGTCACGGTTGCCGGCGGCGCGACGCTCTTTGCCGACGAGGCGCTAACCACCGCGCTGGGAACCGTGTCCGGAGGCGTCGTGGTGGAGACCGTACGAAGCGTCGGGACCGCCGCGTATGTGCGCGTGGGCGTCGCGACCTGTGCGCAGGAGGGCTGGGTACGCGCGGACGCGCTGCTGACGGGCGCGCTGGTATCGGACGTGAACGCCGAAGCCGACCTCGTTGTGCTGTGCGCGCCGCAGACCGGCGAGTACACGGACCATTACGGCTACGCCGCGCCGTCGGCGGACGCGGAACGCCGTGCGATCCCCGAATACCCCTGTTACCGGACGCTGGCGAAGGTGAACGGCTTTTTGCTGGCGCAAGCGGAAAACGACGCCGACGCGACGGCGTTCGTGCCGTCCGATTGGGCGGTGCCGCTGCCGCAGGGCTCGGTGTACGCCCACGGCGTCGTCTCCATGACGCTTACCCGGGACGCGGCCGTAACGGTGAATCCGGACCCGGCCTCACGGCGGACGATTCTGCTCTATCAGGGGGCGACGGTCAGCATAACGTTCACGGACAACGGTTACCTGACCGTGGACGGGCAGATGCTGCCCACCGGCGCTTCGGTCGCCACCTACGGCTACCTGCCCGGCGACGCGATTCAAAACCGGACGGATTCGCCGCTGACCGTGGGCATGCTGGTTCCCGCCGACGGTACGGACTGCCGTATCCTGACGGACAACCGGGGCGGAAGCGTCGGCGGCGTTTATGGCTACGGCACGCGGCTGATCCTGCTGGGCGAAACGGAAACGAGCTACCTGGTGCGCACCCCGGGCGGGGAGTACGGATTTTTTTACAAATCGGACGTAACACCTACCGAACTGACCGCGTCGCAGGAGGATTACGCATCGCTTGCCTACGGCACGGCCGTACTGACGGAAGGCAACTATTGGCGGTGGCCCTATACGCAATCGGGTTCGTTGGGCGGTTGGGAAGCGGGCGCGCAGGTGGCGGTGCTCGGCGACCTGGGCTCCTGGTGGTGCGTGTGGAAGGATTATCAAGCGGCGTTCCTGCCGGCGGAACTGTTGACGGGACTGCCCGACGGCGCGCCGGTCTACGCGGGCGTCTGCGACGCCTTCCGCCGGGAACCCTTCGCCTATACCTGGGGAAACACGCCGTCGATGATCTTTACGGACACGGACGCGTGGCTGCTGCTTAAAAACGGGGACGGCGTCTACCTGTCCCATCGGACGCGGGAGGACGGCGCGTGGGTGGAAACCGGCCGCGCGGGCCCGCTGCTGGGAAAGGGTCTCAGGGTGGTCAACGGTTTTAACGGAGACGGCGATACCATGACGATAGCCGTTTACCTGAACGATTGCAACGCGGAAACAACGCTCGCCTTTATCCGCAACGGCGAGGGCTGGCGGCTGGTTTCCGCGCGGATGAAGGAATACGGCAATGCCGATTCGTATGCGTCGTATCTGCTTTACGACCGGCTTTTTACCGTGGCGGACGGCGGTTTCACGCTGACTGAGGAAGGACGGGCGCGGTTCTTGCCCCTCGCACAGGCCTGCGAAACCGACTTGGCCCGGCTGGACGCGGAGACGCTTTACGCGCAGTGCCGGCAGGCGTACGGGCAGGCGGGGCTGAGTTGGTAGGGCGGCGTTATCCGCCCGCGGGTGTTTTTGCGCTGTATTTTTCCTTTCGGGCGCCCGGAAGGAAGGCGCCCGTATCTTTTTACATCCCGTACCGGACTTTTTTGGGGAAGGATATTTGAGGCGCGGCATCGGATGCACGCCCCGTGTGGAATCGGTTTCCGTCTTTTCGGCGCCTTGCTTTAAGCCTCGCGCGACTTGACTTTTCCCGCTCGGGTTTCTATAATATATGGTTGTTGGAAACCTCCGTTTGTTTTGGCCGCACGCCGCCGTAAAGCGTGCGCAAGGACGTCCGCCTTCGGCGGGGAGGCCGCGTTGCGGCCTGGGACAGACGGCTTTCAATCATATGTTCATTTGAAGGAGGAAAAAACCCAATGTCGATCAAAATGACCGTGGACGGCAACACCGCCGTAGGCCACGTCGCGTATGCGTTCAGCGACGTGGCGGCCATTTACCCGATCACTCCCTCCTCGCCGATGGCCGAGGTCGTGGACGAGTGGGCGGCGAAAGGCCAGAAGAACCTGTTCGGCCAGACCGTACACGTGCAGGAGATGCAAAGCGAGGCCGGCGCGGCGGGCGCCGTGCACGGCAGCCTCGTGGCCGGCGCACTGACCACCACCTTCACCGCCAGCCAGGGCCTGCTGCTGATGATCCCCAACATGTACAAGATCAGCGGCGAGCAGCTCCCCGGCGTGTTCCACGTCAGCGCCCGCGCGCTGGCCGCCCACGCGCTGAGCATCTTCGGCGATCACGCGGACGTGATGGCCTGCCGCCAGACCGGCTTTGCGATGCTCGCCAGCAACAGCGTGCAGGAAGCCGCTGATATGGCGCTGGTTGCGCACCTGGCCACGCTGGAAAGCAGCGTTCCGTTCCTGCATTTCTTCGATGGTTTCCGCACCAGCCACGAAGTCAGCAAGATCGAAGAGCTGAGCGAAGATGATATTCGCGGCATGATCGACGACGACCTGGTGTTGGCGCATCGCCAGCGAGCG
>CAZCCZ010000055.1:0-18179 GCA_964497495.1 uncultured Oscillospiraceae bacterium | reverse complement strand
CATGAAGTACAATACGGCCATCGCCGCCATGATGAGCCTGGTCAATGAGTTCAACGCCGCCGGAGGCTGCACCCGCGACGAGCTGAAAACCCTGATCCTGCTGCTTTCTCCGGTGGCCCCGCACATCTGCGAGGAAATGTGGGAGCAGATGGGCTTCGGCAGCGGCATCGCCTACGAGCCGTGGCCCGCGTACGACGAGCAGGCCATGAAGCGCAGCGAGATCGAGATCGCGGTGCAGGTGATGGGCAAGGTGCGCGGGCATATCGCCATCCGGCCTGAGATGACGGACGCGGAAGCCCAGAAGGAACTGCCGGGACGGGACGAGATCAAGGCGATCGTGGGCGGCCGCACGCTGGCCAAGCTGATTTTCGTGCCGGGCAGGCTGTGCAACCTGATCGTCAAGTAAGAGGGCGTGAAAGCCCATCACAGGCAAGCGCCGCGCGGAATGACCCGCGCGGCGCTTGCCTGTGTCCGCCCTGAACGGGCGAACGGATGCTTTGAACGCGGCGGGTGCTGCTTTCGGCGGCCCGCGCTTTGCAAAGCTGTGGCGATCGGGTATAATACAAACAATCCGTTCAAACGGATCAACAGGGGAGGGATACCGAAATGCAAGTCAATTCCGCCGCGGCGGGACCGCAGGGCGGCGACGCTTTCCTGCGCGTGGCCGACGTCAGCCGCCGCTTTCGTTCCACCAACGCACTGGACCACCTGAGCCTCGCGGTGCCGACCGGGGAGATCGTGGGCCTGCTGGGACGCAACGGGGCGGGCAAGAGCACGCTTCTGCGCATTCTGGGCGGGATGCTCCGGCCCAACACGGGAAACGTGACCGTACAGGGAGAAGCCGTGTTCGATCATGCGCGGGCGCTTGGGAAGCTCTGCATCATCGGGGATACGCCCGACTTCGGCAGGCTGCGCAAGATCGGCGATCTGTTTTTCGTCTGCCGCGGGCTGTTCCCTTTCTGGGACGAACCCTACGCGCGGGAACTGGCGGAGCGGTTCGAACTGCCCTTTAACAAGCGGGTCAGGACGTTCAGCCGGGGTATGCAGACGGGGCTGATGCTGTGCGTTGGCCTTGCCAGCGGCGCCGAGCTGACGGTGTTCGACGAGCCCAGCCTCGGGTTGGACGCCGTGCTGCGGGAACGCTTTTACGATCTGCTGCTCGCGGAGAAGCGACGCCGCCCGCAACGGACTTTTCTGGTTTCCACGCACCTGATCGACGAGGTTGCCCGTGCATTGGACTACGCCGTGATGGTGGACGCGGGCAAGCTGCTTTGCGAAGGCACGGTGGACGGGCTGCAGAGCGGATACATGAGCGTATCCGGATCGCCGGAAACCGTACGCGAGGCTACGGAAGGTCTGGCAGTCCTCAAAGAAGAGGAAAACGCGGGCACACTGATCCGTCATATCAAGCTGGGCGCGCCGGAAAACCGCACCCGTATCGAGGCGGACGCGCGCGTACGCACCGCGCCGGTGAGCCTTCAGCGCCTGTTCGTGTTCCTGACCGAGGAAAAGGAGGCGGAGCGCCATGCAGCAAACGCTTGATATAGGTTGGGGCAAGCGCGCCCGTCTGGACGGCGCGCTGCGGTACCACTGGAAAACGCTGAGCCGGGCCGTGGGTTGGGCTCTGCTGATTATCCTGGCGGCGCAGGCAATGGCTTTACTTGCGCCTATGGTGATCCGCGTGAACTTCACGTATACGGGCGTCACCGCGGACCTGGGCCTGACGATGATGCTGGCACTGCTGTGCGGCATTACGGTTTCGCACCGTTCCACACGCTTTCTGCTCAGGTTCGGCACCTCACGCCTCTCGGTATGGCTGGGCAATCTCATCGCCCTGATGGCCGGGATGACCGCCTTTCTGCTGGGCACGCTGCTGATCAGCATGCTGACCGGCGCGCTGACGCTGGCGATATCCGGTTCGATGCCCGGACGTTATGCGTTTCAGGAGACGTTCGGAGGGCTACGAGGCTCGGCGCTTTACGCGCGTTCGCTACGGGCCGGGCTGGAAGGGCTGCCTTCCACGATCCTGTACACGCTGGAATGGTCCTGCCTGTTTTACGCGCTGGGCTGCTGCCTGCGGCGTAACCGTGTGCTGACCATCTCCGTAGTGGTCGGGATTCCGCTGCTGATGTTCATTCTGATGCTGGTACCCGCCGTACAGGAAGCCGTTCGGGCGGTGGACGCGGCGGACAAAGGGCAGTTGATGATCCTGGGTGTGCAGTGGCTGAAGGTGATAACGGACATCATGAAATTCATTGCGAAGGAGTGGCAGACCATCCAGCTGGTAGCGGCGGTGGCCAGCCTGCCGGTCAGCTATCTGCTGATGCGCAGCACCCCGCAGCCGTAAGCGCTCATCCGGCAAAACAGGGGAACGGAATCCCGGGGACCGGCGCGTTGGCGTCGGTCCCCGCGCGGTCCCCGACGCGTGGATCACCCAGAAAAAACGTTCGAACCGCCGAAGCTCATAAACCCCAAAACGCCTGAAACGCCGACATTTTCCGTTGACTTTACCGGGCTTCTCTGTTATAATCGTTCTCGCTGGTTCCGAAAACAGGGAGAGATGGCCGAGCGGTTGAAGGCGCTGGTCTTGAAAACCAGTGATGCCGAAAGGCACCGGGGGTTCGAATCCCTCTCTCTCCGCCATCCTTCCAATTTTATACCGAAGTCTGCCGCATGGAGAAGTACCCAAGTGGCCGAAGGGGCTCCCCTGCTAAGGGAGTAGGGTGCGACAAGCGCCGCGAGAGTTCAAATCTCTCCTTCTCCGCCAAAGGCCCGCCGCATAAGGATTTGCGGCGGGCCTTTCTGTTATAACCGGCAGGGCAAAAAGTTGCCTGAAGAGGCTCTAAAAACTGTGCTATTCCCAACGTACTCCCAACAAATTATCGGAGCTGGTTCACAGCTTCAAGCGCCGCTTTATCGTCCGGATGGATGTAGCGCTGAGTGGTTTCAAATCGCTTGTGACGCATGACACGCTGGATCACGGAGGGAGCGACCTGGTTGCCTAAGGCGAGCGCCGTAGCAGTGGTATGGCGACAGGCGTAAGGCGTGAGATCCCTTGCATTACAGCGAGCGAGTGCGGCGTGAAATTCCGCGTAGAATTTATCGCGGCCCATAGTCAACACTTTTTCATCGGGGGACTGATCACACAGGTCCTGCAGAACGGGAAGGATAAAATCTGCGAGAACGATAGGCTTCTTCTTCCGTTCTTTGGTTTTCAGGCCACAGCCGAGGATCTCCTGATGTGACCAGTCGATCATGCTTTTTTGCAACAGACACAGTTCGCCAGGCATCATGCCGGTGTAAACCATCAAAAGGATATAACCGATGATCGTATCACCCTGCTCGTAGTGCTGCCAGAATGCGGCCAGTTCCGCTTCCGAAAACGGGGTGGGTTCATCTTCCTCGAGAGCCGGAAGGGTAAGATAATAAGGCAGATCTATCGTAACGACACCGTCGGCGATAGCCAGCCGGAACAGATGCGAAAGTAAAGTACGGATATCACGAGCCGGGTAATATGTCGGCGCCTTTTCGCCTATGAGCTGCTGGAGGGATGCAATGTCCAGATCATCGACCGTATGATTGACGAGCGGCTCCAGTTTCGCCCATGCAATACGATATGCGGTCTGCTTGGAACCGGAAAGTTTCGGAAGAGCAGACTCCGACCAGACGTCCCAGTAATGGGATAACGTCGGGGCGTGCTTCTTTGATTTGCTTTCTTTCAAGGCGAGCGCATAGGACAGGGCAGCCGTCTTTGTTGAAAAACCGCCCTTTGTCTTTCTGACCGGGCGCCCGGTTCCCGGATTATACCCCAGCACTACCTCCACCGTCCACGTGCGACCGCGTTTATAGGCTGTGCCGGTTCCATTAGCCCGTGTTTTGGGTTTCATTTCAGGTCACCGCTTACCCATACGTACTCCGATTCAGGGATAACAACGGTGCTGCCGGATTTCGTGTGATACTTTGATATGGCAACCTCGATCTTTGCGCAGGTTTGATAGTCAAAGAGGTACCAGAAATACGATCCCATTGAGAAAGATTTGCCGGGTTTTAGCGATAAGTCTTTCCACCACTCTGCGTATTCGATACCGCCCGGATTTGCTAAACTGGCCGACAACAATTCACCATAAGTATCGTAACATCTGTGCGCAACAGTGAAAGCATCAACCGTTTCAGTGTCCGAGTAATTCTTGAGCTTAATGGAAAAGACTTTTGTATTGTAATAATCTTGGAGGCTGACAGCCGTAACTGTAAGCATCACGCTGTCTGGAATCGGCGTCGGCGAAGGGGCCGGCGCGGGAGAAGGCGTGGACGTGGCCTTCGGTACGGCAGAATTACTATACAATAAATCCTGCTCATCGATGGACATTTTACCGTCCGGTTTAATCCCGTTTGCCTTTTCAAACGCTTTGACGGCTTTCACGGTGGAATCAGCGTACTTCCCCGTAAGATCGTCAGCAAAGTAATACAGGGCCTTTAACCGGGTTTGCAGGTTCGTGACGTCTACGCCTTCGTCCCCTTTGGAAAGTTCAATGTAGGGGTACGCGCCAACTTCGCGCAGGCGATCACCGGCAGCCTGCCAGAGCTCCAGCAGTTCCGCGTCGGATAGGGTGGAGAGATCGACCGAGGTTTCGGCATACGCTGGAGCCAAACTTATCAGTAACGCGCAACATACCAGCAGGGTGAAGAATTTTCTCATATTTGAATATCCTTTCCTGTTTGAATTTGCTCTTCGACAGCCTCCCGCACGTCGGCGGGGATTTTTTCTTTCTGCTCGTTTGATAAGGACTGATACCAATCAAGATAGCTCCAGTTTACGGGGACATAAGTACCTTGTCCTGTCGCCGGATCGCGCGCCCAACGCGTTTTCATGCCATAGTCGTTTCTTTTACCGCGTTCGGGATCAAAAAATGAAATCCCGCAGCGGCAGCCATCGTGAAAAGGTGGTATATTCTTGCCGATCACCGCGTCCTTCACTTTCACAAGAGCCGTATCCAGTTTTGCGCAGAAGGCACAGGTTTTCGCATCAAGCGTACCGTGAATCTGGCAATACTCATTGCGAGCATGGCTAAAGCGTATCAGGGGATTCTGCCGGATGAAATGATCCTGAGTAAGATTCCGGGCGTGGACGACCCCCAGAAGACGCTGGAACTGCTGCGCAAGCAGCAGGCCGAGTCGGTAGCGCAGGCGCAGGAACAGTTCGCAGGATTCGACGCCGCGAAGCGCCGCTCTGTGGAAGACGAGGCTGCCGCAGCCGAAAGCGAGGCGTAAGCCGTGGCGCTGACGTACTGGGAACGGCGCGCGGTTCGGCGCGCACTGGCCGCGCAGCAGCGGGAAGACGAAGCGCTGCGTACCATTCGCAAGGCGACTCAGTCGGCGCTTACCGAAATCCAGGCAGCCATCGACCGCATCGGCGGCAGCTTCCGGCGCACGTACGACCTGACCGAAGCCGAAGCGCAGGCTCTGCTGGAGGAACCCGCGGACCGCGCCGAGTACGAGCGCCTGCTGCGGGAAATCGCCGCGATGCCCGACGGACGGGAAAAGCAGCGGATGCAGGCGCGCGCGGCGTCCGGAGGGTACGCCTACCGCATCAGCCGCGAGGAAGCCATGCGCGCCCACGTGGAAGCGCAGGCGGTGATCCTCGGCGGCAAGACCGAACAGGCGCTGAAATCCGCGCTGGAGGATACCGGCGTCGCGGAAGCAACCGGCCTTCGGGAGGATCTGATGACGGCCGGGGCGGGCATCGACTTCGCGGGCGACACTCTTGGCGAAGTGCGGGAGATCATTCGCACGCCCTGGAATGGCGGGGATTACTCCTCCCGCGTATGGACGAACACGCAGGCGCTGCGGAAGCTGCTGAACGAAACCATAACGGGCGGCGTGCTCGCCGGGCGTTCCGGGCGCGACATGGCTTCCGATATCGCCAAAGTGATGAACGTGAGCTATTACCAGGCGGAGCGGCTGGTGCGCACGGAGGGCAACCGCATTCAGAACGCCTCCGCGCTCAAGGCGTTGCGCGACGCGGGGGAAACAGAGTACAGGTGGAGCGCCGCGCTGGACAAGCGCACCTGCGAGGCGTGCGGTGAGCTGGACCGTAAGGTGTTCAAAATCGCCGACGCGGCGATCAGCGACACGCTGCCGCCGAAGCATCCGTTCTGCCGGTGTAATATCACGCCCGTCGTAGAGCCCGTGGAGGGCAGGACCCGCTTCGCGCGAGACAGTGCCGGAAACGGAACCAAAGTGCCGGCGGGCATGACGTGGGAACAGTGGAAAGCCGGGGTAAGCGCCGACGAGAAGGCCGCCGTTCTCCGGTCGTTTAATGCCCTCGCGGAAACGCGGAAACAGGAGTTGACGGATAATCCATTGCTGGCGCTTCCAAACGCCGCGACGGTCACCGTGGATGACCGAAAATTCACGGAGTACCTATTCGGCGGAACTATAAAGGCAGGGCTGGACAAGGGCGTTGCGTTCAAGAGCCGGTTGGACTATAATAACAGTAACTGGGAATTGCTACGGGACGAAATCCTGCAAGCGGCTAAGGAGTATCCGGCTAAGCAAGCCACGACGGATCGGTACGGTACCCGGTACTCGCAGGAGATCGTTTTGGACGGGCTGAAGGGTACGCCTGCCAATGCGATACTCGGTTGGATTGTAAACGCAACCAGAACGAAGATGACGACGGTATATATTACGGAGGTGAGAAAGAATGGCCGATAAGCCGCAGATTCAACTGTTTTCCACAGTGCGCCTTGTGGATGGGCGCGAAGGGGATGTGGTGGACGTCTATTCCGATCCTCCGGGGTATGAAATTGACTTTACCCGCGCCGGAGAACCGGTGCCCGACCCAATAACCGAGGGCGTCTCGCCGGAGGCTATAGCGGAAATCGTGTTTACACCGTAAAATTCACAGGATACCGGTATCAAGCGACTGTTCCCTTACGGGACGGTCGCTTTTGCATACCCCGACCTGCCGGGTAAAGCAGGGCAGAAAGCCGACGGGCGTTAAACGGAGGTAATGTTATGAACCCCATGCGTTCCTTTATGCCCCTGAACCTGCAGTTCTTCGCCGAGCCCGCTCCCGCCGGGGATACGCCGCCCGCTGATGACGCAGGCGATCCGGGCAAGCAAACCGATCCGCCCGCGGCGGGCAAGACGTTCACGCAGGAGGAAGTCGATAAAATCGTTCAGGCGCGTCTTGCCAAAGAGGCCAAGAAAAACGCCGATGCGGTGGCCGCCGCGCGTACCGAGGCCGAGAAGCTGGCGAAGATGACCGCCGAGGAAAAGGCGGCGCACGATCAGCAGGAGCGCGAAGCGAAGCTCGCTCAGCGCGAGGCCGATATCGCCCGCCGGGAATTGCGCGCGACCGCGTTGCAGACCCTCGGTGAAAAGAAACTGCCTGCCGAACTGGCCGACGTGCTGGACTATACCGATGCGGATAAGTGCAACGCGTCGATCGCCAGCGTCGAAAAGGTCTATCGCGCGGCTGTTCAGCAAGGCGTGGAGGATCGCATGAAGGGCAACCCGCCCCCCGCGACCGGCAAGCCCGCCGGCACGGCACAACCGGGCCTGAAGGGCGCCGTCGCCTCGTACTACGAGGCGGAAAAAAAGAAAGGATGAACTGATTCATGGCTATTACTCTGGCCGAGGTACAGAAAAACGTTACGGACGCCTTACAGATCGGCGTCATCGACGAGTTCCGGAAGAACAATTTCCTGCTCGATAACCTGACCTTCGCGGATGCCGTATCTCCCGTCGGCGGCGGCGGTACGCTGACCTACGGCTATACCCGTCTCATCACCCAGCCCACCGCGGCGTTCCGTGCCATCAACAGCGAGTACACGCCCCAGAACACCACCAAGCAGCGGTATACCGTTGACCTGAAGGTGTTCGGCGGCGCGTTCGAGATCGACCGCGTGCTGGCCAAAATGGGCGGCATCGTCGATGAGGTATCCCTGCAGATGTCGCAGAAGATCAAGGCGGCGCAGGCGCTGTTTAACGACACCGCCATCAATGGCGACAGCGCCGTGGACGCCAACGCCTTCGACGGCCTCGACAAGGCCCTGACCGGCTCCAGCACGGAGATGATCCCGTCCGCTGCCATCGACCTTTCCAACAGCGCCGCCGTGACGAGTAACTGGCAGGCGTTCCTGGACCTGCTGGATGAGTTCCTGATGGGCCTCGACGGCACGCCCAGCGCGATTATGGGCAACACCAAGCTGATCGCCCGTATTCGTGCCTGCGCCCGCCGCGCCGCCATGTACAACGTCGGTAAGAACGACTGGGGCCAGCAGGTGGAGAGCTACGGCGTGATCCCGCTGATCGATCTGGGCGCCAAGCCCGGCAGCAACAGCCCCATCGTGGGAATTGGCACCGGCGATAACGCGGGCCTTACCAGCCTGTACGTTGCGCGGCTGGCGTTGGACGGCTTCCACGGCGTGAGCCTTGCGGGCACCGCGCCCATTCAGGCGTGGCTGCCGCACAATAACCCCAACGGAGAGGAAAAGGCTGTGCAGCGTGGCGGCTGTGAAATGGTCGCCGCCGTTGCGCTTAAAGCTACCAAGGCTGCCGCTGTGCTCCGCAAGATCAAAGTGGCGTAAGGAGGTGCCGAAATGTCCAGAATCTTTGCGCCCAATGATGGGCACAACTACAATGCGGGCGGCGTGTTGTTCCAGTACGGGGCCGCTGCCCTTCCCCTTGGTTCCGCGATTGACGCGGAGTTCACGGCTGCCGGGTACACGGTTGATACGGCCAAGCACGCGCTTACCCCGTTTGACATTCTCCCCCGTGCCGAGCTTGACAAGATTGCCACGTATCTTGGGCTGACGCTGGATCCGGATGATGGCAAATATGAGGTGATCCGCGACATCGAGGGCGTGATCTCCACGGCTCTGCTAACGGCGCTGACGATTACCTCCGTGGCCGGTACGGCCAGCGGTGACACCAAGATCACCGTTGCGGGCGAAGGCACGGGGCAGTTGGTGTACAAGATCACTGATGCGGCGCTGACCCCGCTGTATCGCGACTATGCGGGCGACTGGACGGAATTTACCGATGGCGATGATCTCACGGCCGCTACCGGCAAGAAGATCAACGTAGCCGAGATCGACGCGAACGGCTATGTTGTTGGATTTGGTTCCGCGACCGTGACCGCCAAGGCGTAAAGGAGGATGCCTATGAAGATCATCCGCTCGCCCAATCCCAAGTATACGGGTGTATCGGCTTCTGTGGCGTTCAAGGACGGGGTCGGCAAAACTGCCGACCCCAACCTGATTGCATGGTTCCAAGAGCACGGATATACCGTCGTTGAACCCGCGCCCGAGCCGGAAACGTCCGTTATCGACACGCCACCTGATCCCGAACCGGGCGAATCCGTTGCCCCCAAGCCTGAAAAGCCCAAGCGGACCCGAAAGGGTGAGGCCAAATGACCGCAGATGAACTACGTGATCGCGTCAAGCTGCGTCTTGGTGTAGCAGCCGACTATACCACCAACGATGGCTTGTACGATGAGTATGTGCTGGATGCGCAGGGCTATCTTACCGCGAACTGCCGGGCCGCCCGCACCGCAGCTGAAACCGCTGAACTGGACAACATCGCGGTTGCGTTGGCTGTGATTGCGTACACACGTCGCGGCATGGAAGGGCAGATCAGCCACAGCGAAGGCGGCGTGAGCGTAAGCATCACGGACGCGCTGCCCAAAGACCTGCAGACGCGTATCAACCGCCTGCGCACGGCAAAGGTAGGGTGGTAACATGCGCCTGCTGGAACGCGATAAGCGCACACTGACCATCAAATCAGCGATTGTCAATACCAACAAGTACACCAGCAACGAGCGCCTGTACCGTTTCGACGGTACCTCCGCCCAGAATATCCTCGCCGTGGTGCAGCCCCTGACCGGGCACACCGCGGCGCTTGTCTACGGGCAGGGGATTACGCAGCGCCGCCGGATGCTGTACGACGGACTGGCCGCGCTCTCCCTCGGGATGGGGGTATGCGTCGACGTGGACGCCTCGGCGCCCTGCGACTACCGAATCGAAGATCTGCCCGCGCGCACAGGAGAAATCTGGAACGCGGTGCTTGTGTTTATCCCGCCCGAACAAAGGGGGTAAACGGAATGCCCATCAGCATATCCGGGGCTGACGAGCTGATCGCCCGGCTGGAAGGGATCGGCGAAGAAATGTACCCTGCCGTTGCCGAGGGAATGGGCGCCGGGCTCCGGGAGATGCAGGCGGATGCGAAAACCAACTGCCACGTGGATACCGGCGCGCTGCAGGGAAGCATCGCAACTGAGGTTACGGAGGCGGAAGGCATCTACGGCCGGCTGTACAGCCCGCTGGAATATGCCGTATACGTGGAAATGGGAACCGGCATCCGCGGCGAAGCGAACCACGTGGGGGCTGCGCCCGGTGCGACCTACGACCCCACGTGGCCCGGCCAGCCGGCTCAACCGTTTATGTACCCTGCGTTCAAGGCGAACCGGAAGGTCGTACTGGCTCGCATTTCTCAGGCCATTCAAAAACGGATCAAGGGGGGATAACGTGGCCAACGAGGCTGAAACCATTGCGATCGCGTTGGGGGAGTTATCCTCCGTCGCCTGCGTTACGCGCGGGTGGCCGACGGATCAGACGGCGCTGCCCTGTATAGCGGTCATGCTGGGGAGCGAAGCCCCGCAGGATTACCGGGACGACGACGAGTACCTGACCGAACTGGAATATACCCTGCACATCTTCGCGGCGACCGCGGCGGCTTGCGACACCGTGGCGGGCGAGGCGGATGACGCCATGCGAACGCTGGGATACCGGCGTACGTTCGCCTACGAGCAGATGGAGCAGGGAGCCGCGCATACGGTGCGGCGATACCGAAAATTTGTGTGATGCCTGCCGGCATCGGAAAGGATGAACCATGAGCGTTAAACGCGCGATTACCGGCTTTCGGGGGATCGCCCTCGCGCCGGTCACGACCGACACCCTGACCAGCTATGTGACGGAGCCGGGCGCCGCCCTGCAGTACGCGGGCAAGATGAGCCATTCCGTCAAGGAGAGCAAGAAGGACCTGTACTACGACGACGTGTTTTACGGACAGATCCGCGACGTGAGCGGGGAGGACGTGGAAATCCGAGTCGCCGAGGTTCCCATGAGCCAGCTGCAGACGCTCGGCCTGGGTACGTACGACGAGACGACCAATTCCTTCGAGGGGAATTTCGCCATTACGGGCAAATCCTTCGCCCTGCGTTGGGTGGCGGATACGCTGTCCGGGCTGCCGTTCTACTTCAATTACCGCGTGTTCGAGCTGACGGCGATCCGCTTCGACGCTTTCACCACCAAGACCGACAGCGGCGCCGTATGCGAAGTGATTCTGCTGGGCGTGTTCAAAAAGCCGCAGCTCACCACGATTACCCCGTGGGCGATGATGCAGCTCGCCGAAGACAAGAGCAACGCCGCCGCCTGTGATGCCTTCCTGACGGCCGTGGAAACCAAGCCCGCGGCGTAACCCACGGGCCGAATGCCGTCCCCGCGCGGAATCATCCAAGATTCCGCGCGGGGAGAAAGGGACTTTATGGATAGCATTTCGATGTCGATCCCCGAGGAGAAAACGATCCGCGGATATGCGATCAAACGGCTGCCACTGGGCGCGTACCTGAAGGCCCTGCAACAGATTCAGACGTTCCCGCGGGACGTGATCGCCCGCCTGATCCCGGACGGGGACGTGGGCAAGCTGCTGGAGAAGCTGAAAGGCATCGACCGCAGCGGCATAGCCGATCTCTTTTTACAGGCCGCCACGGTGATTCCCGAACAGGCCATGCCGATGATCGCCCAGCTGACGGGCATTCCGCAAAAGAAGCTGCTGACCGATCCCGCCATCGGCGCGGACGGGCTGGCGGAGATCCTCGACGCCTGGCTGGAGGTCAACGGCGCGGAAAATTTTTTACGGGCGGCGAGCCACGCGGGGAAAACGATTCGGGCGCTCGCCGCGACCCTGCGCGCTGGGTCCAAAGGCTGATCGCAGTCGGGCTTACGCTCGGCATCGGCAAGCGTGAGCTGCTGGAGGATTACTATCCGTCGGAGCTGAACGCGATCATCCTTGAATACAACCTGCTTAACGGCGGGAAAGACGAAGAACCGGAAGAAACCGGCAACCCGATGGATTTTCTAGGCGGGGGAGGCGAGATGATTGACGGTTGACGAAATGCAGGTGTTTATCTCGGCTTCCGCCGAGGACGCACTGGCGACCATGGACGCCGTAATCCTGAAAATCGAGCAACTGACACAGCTGGCCGACGGCAAGGGCGCGGGAATGGATGTAAAGCTGAACGCCGCGCCGGCAACGGACGATCTGGATCGGCTGATTCAGCAGGCGGGTTTAGCCCGGACGGAGTTGCAGAATGCGGCGGCTTCCGCCGAGACGGTGGCCGACCCCGTGCAAAAGGCGCTGGATTGGACGGAACCGCTGGCGAAAACGGAGGACGCGCTGGCCGACGTCACGGACGGGCTTGCAGCGGTTGAACCGGCTGCGAAGGCCGCCGGAGACGCGGTCAGTAAGAAATTCGGCGAGGCCGCTTCCGAAGCGCTGACCGATACGGCCGGGAAAATCGGCACCAAGCTGCTGACCGGGCTGGTGACGGGCGGCACCACGGCGATCATGACGCTGCTGATGTCCGGGTTGGGAAGCCTCGTCAGCGCGCTGATCAACGCCAAAGCCAACGCCGAAGCTGCTGCGGCGGCGCTGCGCAAGGAGCATCAGGAAGCGGCCGACGCGCTGGAGGACGAGCGCAAGGGGCTGGATGCGCTGGCGGCCGAGTACGACGAGCTGGCGGGCAAGAGCAGCCGCACGCTGACCGAAGAAACCCGCATGTACGCCATTCAGCAGCAGCTGCGTTCGGAATACGGCATCACATCCAACAGCGTTCTGGGGCTGGCCGGCAGCTACGACAGCCTGCGGGACGCCATTAAAGCGGCGCAGGAGGCGCAGGCGTCGCAAAGCACGGAAGCGTTAAGCGCGGTAGCCATGGACGCCGGCAACGTGGCATTGGGAAACGCCGAAAGAGAATATCAAAAGCTCGCCGATTTACGGCAACAGTATGAGGATTCCCTGAAGCCGAAAAACCGCTCTGATTTTGACGCGGGCGGTTTATCGACAGACGAGCTTTCGGAACAGGTATCCCAGCAGGAAAAAGCACTTGCGGCTCAGAGCGGCGATTTCGTCGCGTGGTTTACGGCGCTGACGGCGAAAAACGCCGCCGAGGTAAAGGCCGCGGGGCAGACGTGGAACGACGAGCTGACGACCGCGCTTGTCGGGGCGTTCCAGATCGACCTTGGTACGTTCGATACTGCCGACGACGCCAAAGCCTATGTGCTGGCTGCCGCCAACGCGGTCATGGCTGCCGTGCGCAGCCCTGAGGTCAACGATGCGATGACCGCGGCCGATCAGTTCCACGCGAAGGTCGCCGCTGGGTTTGAGCCGACTGAAGCGGAGTACGACGAAATCTCCCAGAGCTACGACGTACTGCGCACGAATATCACGGCCGCGCTGACCACGCTGTACGGGGGGGTTCCCGACGCCAGCCAGGTGACCGCGCTGCTCTCCGCGCTGGGCATCCCCGAAGCCGTGCCGCAAAGCTGGGAAGAATATAACAAAGCGGTGGAAGAAACGAACCTGCGCGATCTGGCGGCGCAGGCGGATACCCTGTCCATCAGCCTGCAGGGGCTGTCCAAGTCCGCGGGCGACCAGACGTATGTGACCGACAACATTCGCGCGTGGCAGAGCGCTTACGACGCGTATAAGAACGCCGCGGCGGGCAGCCGGGAAGCGCAGGACGCCTATGCCCGGATGCAGACGACGGCCGCCGCGCTGGGCTACACCCTGAGCGCCAACGGAGATAAGGAAGCTATGATGACCTTCTTAAAGGAGATTGCATTATGAGCGTAAAAGTACGGGTGTCTTATGAGAAGGAGCCGGAATTGCTGGACGTAATCGGCAGCCTGGGTAAGCGCGTGCTGAAGGTGGAGCGTGAACCCGCAAAGGGGCGCTATAAACGGGCCTACCTGATGCTGGCCGAATACCCCGGCGGGCCGGAACCGATGATAAAACAGGCGCAATAATCACCCGTCAAAGCGGTGACAACGACGTGGGACGCGGAAAGCTCAAAGCGAGCTGAACGCGTCCCACGTGTTTTCACATAAATTAGCCCACTCCCGGGCGTTAAACTGGAGGTAATCACATGGTAATTCGGATGCTTCGACCCCTTGAACAATCATTGTCGGATTCTGACCGTCAGATCGCGACCGCCGTATTTCGGTACGCCCGCAAGAACGGATATCCGCTGGAGCTTGCCGCCGCGCTTGTATACCGTCACGCGATGCTTGACGTGATGCACGCGGCCTCCATTAGCTGGGAAGAAGCCTACAATCTTGTGATGGTAGGCCGTCCCATAGCTTTTGAGAAGGACAAAATCGACATTGGCGATAGGATGGAGGATGAAAACGATGATTAACGCGGAAAACATGACCGCCAACGGCGGGGAACCCACAGCCCCGGAGGGCGTAAAAACCTTTACGCAGGAAGAAGTAAACCAGATCGTGAGCCGGAGGCTTGCGGAAGATCGTACCAAGCACGGCGCGGAGCTTGCGAAAAGGGAACAGGAACTTGCACAACGGGAAGCGGCCTTCCAGAAACAGGAGCTTGAAAGCAAGGTAACGGCGCGGTTGACCGCGCGAGGGCTTTCGGCGGACTTCCTGACGCTGGTGGATACCAGCAGCCCGGAGGCGATGGAACGCACGCTTTCGATCATTGAAAAGAACACACCCCAGACAGCCGCGCCGCGTCAGGCCACGGCCCAGCGGGTAGGCGGCGTATCGGTCGCCGTTGACCCGATTCGGCAGGCAATGGGGCTTGAGAGGAAGTAAAAACCATGGCGAATGACCTTGTAACGAAATACCTTCCGTATGTGGACGAAATTTTCACGACGGAATCCAAGAAATCCCTGCTGACCAACGATGACTTTGAATGGGACGGCGCTTCTACTATCAAGGTGTACAAGGTGTCTACCGGCAGCATGAACGACTACGGGCGCACCGGCCCGGCTACGGGTAACTGGAGCCGCTTCGGGGCCATCGAGGGGCTGGAGGCGACCACGGAAAGCATGGCGCTGACCCGCGACCGCTCTTTCACCTTCGCAATCGACAAGCTGGACGAGGACGAAACCCAGCAGCAGCTTTCGGCGGCCTCCGCGTTGGCCCGGCAGCTTCGGCAGGTGGTTATGCCGGAGGTGGACGCGTGGACATACGCGAAGATGTGCGCTAGTGCCGGGCAGAAACCGACCGCGCATGCGCTGACCGCTTCCAACCTTTACGGCGAGATCATCAAGGGCACCAATGCGCTTGACAATGCGGAAGCCCCGGACACCGGTCGTGTGTTGCTGGTAACGCCGGATACCTACCTGTTGATGAAGCAGAGCAGCGACATTGTGATGGAAACCGACATCGGTAACGACCTGCGTTTGAAAGGCGTGATCGGCAACCTTGACGGTATGACCGTCATTCGGGTACCGGCCAAATGCCTGCCGGAAGCTTTCGGGTTCATGATCGCTCATCCCGTGGCGACCGTCGCGCCCACCAAGCTTGCGGATTACCGGACGCATAAAGACCCGCCGGGCATCAGCGGCAGCCTTGTGGAAGGCCGTATCAACTACGACGCCTTTGTACTGGCGAATAAGGCGAAAGCCATCTACTATCAGGCCGTAACGACCGAATAAAGGCCCACAGGGGCGTATAGCTACGGCTGTACGCCCCGTTTTTAAGATATGAGGTGATACTATGGCATCCAGATGTAGCGTCTGCGCTCACCCGCAGGCGGAAGAAATTTCGCTGGAACTGCTCAAGGGCAACATGACCCTACGAGCTATCGCGGACAAGTACGGCCTATCGCTGACCGCCGTTCACCGGCACAAACAGCACATTCCCCACCAACTGGCCGTATCTCATGAGGCGGAAAAGGTAGCCAAGGCTGATAGCGTTATCCAGCGTGTGACGGAGCTAGACCAGCGGGCGGATACGATTTACCGGCAGGCAGCGGAGCAGAACGACCCGGAACTGGCCCTGAAAGCGCTCAAAGAGCTACGCGGAATTACGGAACTGTACGCCAAAATGGCGGGCGAGATCAGCACGAAAACGGTCAACAACTTCATTATCACGCCGGAATGGGCTTCCCTGCGCGCCGTGATGCTTCGGGCCCTGTTACCCTACCCGGACGCGCGAAAAGCCGTTGTGGAGGCGCTGGAGGGAAGCAACGTTGTATAAGGAGGACATTATTCGGGCGCTTGACCCCGTGGCGTTCAGCCGTCATATAGGGATAGAACCCGACCCGTGGCAGGCGGAAGTATTGCGTTACGAGGGAAGGCGTATGCTGCTGAATTGCAGCAGGCAGAGCGGCAAGAGTACTACCACGGCCATGAAAGCGCTTCACGTTGGCGTGTACAGGCCGGGCAGCCTGATATTGCTGGTCAGCCCGTCCCTTCGGCAATCACAGGAGCTTTTCCGCAAGGTGAAAGACCATTATGGCAAGATGGAAAACAAGCCGTCCCTGCTGGAGGATAACAAGCTTTCCATGACGCTTTCCAACAACAGCCGGATTATCAGCCTGCCGGGCGATCAGGCGACCGTGCGCGGCTTCTCTAGCGTCACGTTAATACTGGAGGACGAGGCGGCACAGGTGAAGGATGAATTTTATCAAGCCATCCTGCCGATGCTCATTGTCAACGACGGCACGTTTATTGCCATGTCAACGCCCTACGGCAAGCGCGGTCATTTCTTTGAGGAATGGACGGACGGCGGCGACGAATGGAAGAAGATCGCCGTAACCGCCGAACAATGCCCGCGCATTACCCCGGAAAAGCTGGAGCAACAGCGGCGCTCGCTGGGGGACATGTTTTTTCGGCAGGAATACCTGTGCGAGTTCGTAGAAACCGAGGACGCTTCTTTCCGCTACGACCTGATTCAACGTGCGTTTACCGAGACGGTCAAACCGTTATTTTAGGAGGCAATACCATGAATAACGACGATCTAAGCTATATCCCGCGCCCAATACAAAAGAAGCTGAGCAAGCCCATCTCCACGTTTTTCATCAGCGCGGACTTAGGACAGACAACCGACTATACGGCAATCAGCATTACCGAGCGTATATCCGGCGGCGTGAACGCTTACGGGTTCCTGAACACCTTTCACCTGCGCCATATTGAACGCCCGGCAAGAGGCACGGAATACCCGGAGATCATCGACCGCATGATAGAAATTTACCGCAGCCCGGAGCTTGAAAAGAAGTATAAGGCGGTCGTGATCGACCTGACCGGGCTGGGCCGTCCCGTATACGACATGATGCGCAAGGTAGGCTTTCATGAATCCCTGTATGCCATCTCCATTACGGGCGGCAATGTCGTAACCCATGACAGGCGCATTTTCAACGTGCCGAAACGCGACCTGATTACCAACCTGCAAATCTTGTTCCAGAACGGCACGCTCCAGATTGCCAAGGGGTTGAAAGAGGCTGACGCGCTGGTGGAGGAGCTGACCAACTTCCAAACGAAGATCAGCGACACCGGCATGGACACCTACGGCGCACGAAGCGGGGCGCATGACGATATTGTGTTGTCCGTAGCCATGGACGCGTGGCTGGCGAATCGGGAAACGTGGGATATGGGGTATGATCGAGTGATGTAGGGGAGCGCACGGCGCATTTTTAATATCGTACATTATGTCAGAAACAATTCATACAAGCCGCCTCTATTGGCGGCTTCTTTTTCCATATTATCGTATATTTCGTACATAATGACAGATGGCATAGAAACCGTACCGGGGTGAAATACTCTGTATATTCCGTACAATTTTTTATTCCAGAGAAGGAATGTTCATTTGCTATCTACTTGCATGACAACGCAAAAAAGTAATGAATAATAACTTTGTAGCGACGCGCGGAACAGACCGCAGTTTTGACCGCAATTGACCGCAATTTTGACCGCAATTAGCGTTTATTATAATTGATACTGATTTATAACCATGATGATGAAAACGTTGATTTTACTGCGTTTCATCGACATGGTTTTACAACGGTTTACATGCCTTTATATAGGGAAGGGTATTTCAAATCTCTCCTTCTCCGCCATAAAAGGACGTCAATCTCGATACGAGGTTGGC
>CAZCCZ010000054.1:7531-18536 GCA_964497495.1 uncultured Oscillospiraceae bacterium | reverse complement strand
CCATCCAGCTCAAGTGGCTGCCGCAGGCGCAGTTCATGGGCTACTACGTGGCGCTGGACAAGGGCTACTATACCGACGCGGGCCTCAACGTGACCATCGTGCCCGGCGGCGGCGACATCAGCGAGACGACCGCCGTGTATACCGGCCAGGTGGACTTCGGCGTCACCTGGGTTTCCAACCTCATCGCGGCCGACGCCGGCGGCATGGGGCTTACGGAAGTGGCGCAGATCTTCCAGCGCTCCGGGCTGGTGCTGGTGTATAAAATCGGCCAGTAATCCGTAGCCGGACCTCTTCCGTTCCCATCATTCTGTACCGCCCACGGGACGCGCGCAGGCGTCCCGTGGGCTCCACCCTTTCAAGGAGGCTTGTTCCATGGATTTGCTGATTCAAAACGGCACGATCGTTACGGAAAACGAGATGTTCAGGGCGGACGTCGGCGTGAAGGACGGGAAAATCGCGCTGATCGGCGCGGCGCTGGACGTACCTGCCGCCACCGTTGTGGACGCGGCGGGGCTGTACGTGCTGCCCGGCGGCATCGACGCGCACACGCACCTGGCCATGCCCTTCGGCGGCACCGTCTCCGCGGACGGCTACCTGGCTGGCACGCGCGCCGCGGCCTGCGGCGGCGTAACCACGGTGTTCGATTATCCCATGCAGCGCAGGGGTGCCGGTCTGATGGAGACGGTGGAAAAGCGCCGCGCGATGTGTGCCCCGGAAGCCTGCGTGGATTACGCCTTCCACTGCATCATCACCGACCTGAACGACGGCGCCATTCTGGACGAGTTCCAGACGGCGGTTGACAACGGCGTGACCAGCTTCAAATGCTTCTTCGTGTATAAAAAAGAAGGCATGATGCTGGACGACGGCACCTTCGTCAGGGTGCTGCTGAAGGCGCGCGAGGTGGGGGCCGTAACCAACCTGCACGCGGAGAACCCCGACCTGATCGATATGCACGTGGAGCAGTTTAAAAAAGAAGGGAAGCTCTCCCCGTGGTACCACTACCTTTCCCGGCCCGAGTGGGTGGAAGCCGAGGCGGACAAGCGCGCCGTGCACTGGGCCAAATCCGTGGACGGCACGCTGTACATCGTGCACATGGCGGACAGGGAAGGGCTGGAGGCGGCGGTGGCCGCCAAGCGGGAAGGCGTGAAGGTCTTCATCGAAACCTGCCCGCAGTATCTGGAATTCACCTGCGACGTATACAAGCGCCCCGACGGCCGCAACTTCGTCTGCTCGCCGCCCATGAAGGGCGAGGAGAGCCGGCAGGCGCTGTGGAGGGCGGTCGCGGACGGCAGCATCGACACCGTCGCCACCGACCACTGCCCCTTCCAGAGCTACGAGAAGGACTGGGGCAAGGATGACTTTACTAAAATACCCAACGGCTGCGCGGGCATTGAAAACCTGTACCCCTACATGCTTTCCGCCGCCAACGAGGGGAAGATCACCTTCCCACGCGCGGTGCAGCTTTGCTCCGCAAACCCCGCCAGAATCTTCGGCTGTGAAAGTAAGGGCTCGCTTACCGTGGGCAAGGACGCGGACATCGTGCTGTACGACCCGGCCAAAACCTTTACGGTATCGGCGGGCAACATGCACTCCGACTACGACCACACCATCTGGGAAGGCAAGACCTTCCAGGGCTATCCCATGCAAACCTACGTGCGCGGCAAGCTGGTGTATAAAGACGGCGAATTCGTAGGCACGCCCGGCTACGGCCGGTTTATCAAACGCCGGCCCATGCGGTGAGCGAAAGGGGGGAACGGGCGATGGACGGCCTTTACGACGCCCTGACGCTCCGGGAGGAGACGGGCGGATGCTTTTTGTGTGAAAACGCGCCCTGCGCGGTGGCCTGCCCCCGCGGGGTGGACGCGGCGCGCGCTATACGGGCCGTACGCTTTGAAAACGAAGGTGGTGCGGCGCTCCGGCTTCCCGACCCGCTGCCGTGCCTTTCCTGCGAGGGGCGCCCCTGCCTTTCCGCCTGCCTGAAGGCCCGCACGGGGCGCGCCGTGGCCGTGGATACGGTGCTCGCGTCCGTCGCGCCCTCCCGGCCGCAGCCCGCCCGCGCGAGCCTGGCCGTGGAATTTTGCGGCGTACCCTGCGAAAATCCGTTCTTCCTTTCGTCTTCCATCGTCGCCAACGATTACGATGGGATCGCCCGCGCCTTCCGCGCGGGTTGGGCGGGTGCGGCGTTCAAGACCATCGGTTTGTTCGTGCCCCGGGAGGTGTCGCCGCGCTTCGACGCCATCCGCAAGGAGGCCACGCCGTTCCTGGGGTTTAAGAATATCGAGCAGATTTCGGAGCACACCGCGGTGGAGAACCTTTCCGCCATCCGGCGGCTGAAGGCTGACTTTCCCACCAAGGTGATCGTCGCATCCATTATGGGACGCGACGAGGCGGAGTGGACGAAGCTGGCGGAACTAGTGACCGAGGCGGGCGCGGACATCGTTGAGTGCAACTTCTCCTGCCCGCACATGGCCGCGGACGGGCTGGGCTCGGACGTAGGGCAGAACCCCGCCATGGTCGCCGCCTACACCCGCGCGGTGCTGCGCGGCACAAACCTGCCGGTGCTTGCGAAGATGACCCCTAATCTTGGCAACATGGAACCGCCCGCCGCGGCCGCCATGGAAGCGGGGGCGGCGGGCATCGCGGCCATCAACACCATCAAGAGCGTGATGAACGTCAACCTGCAAACGTTCTCCTCCGGCCCGGACGTGGAGGGGCGGACCAGCGTAGGCGGGTATTCCGGCAAGGCCGTCAAGCCCATCGCGCTGCGGTTTATCCAGGCCATGAAGCGGCACCCGGCGCTGGCGGGCGTGCCGGTCAGCGGTATGGGCGGCATCGAGACGTGGCGGGACGCGGCGGAATTCATCGCCATGGGGTGCGAAAACGTGCAGGTAACGACCGCGGTGATGCAGTACGGGTATCGCATTATCGAGGACATGATCGAGGGGATGCGCCTGTACCTGGATTCGCAGGGAATGGCGAGCGTGACGGAGCTCGTGGGCAGGGCGCTGCCCCATATCGTATCGGCGGAGGAGTTGAACCGGGACACCGTGTGCTTCCCGCAGTTCGACCGCCGGAAATGCGTGGGCTGCGGACGTTGCCGCATCGCCTGCGACGACGCGGGACATCGGGCTCTGCGGATGGACGCGAACCGCCGCCCCGTGCTGGACGGGATGCGCTGCGTGGGCTGCCACCTGTGCGTGGCCGTGTGCCCCGTGGAAGCCGTGGGCGGGGGCAGGCGTGCGCCGAAACAGACGAAATCTCAGGCCGACGAGGCCGCCGGCTGATCCGCATGCGGATGAACGCGAATGAAATGAAGGAGGAAAACGATATGGTATCTTGCAGTCTGGAACGGATGAAAGATAAAATCAAGACCTTCAGCGCCTTCGGCGACACGGGAAAGGGCGGAATCACCCGTTTCTCCCTCTCCCCCGAGGCGCTGGCCGCGCGCGCGGAGTTCAGGAAGCGCATGGAGGCCGTAGGCGCTACGGTGGTGACCGACGACATGGCCAATATGTACGCCACCGTGCCGGGCACGGAGCCGCTGAAAGCCATCGTTTCCGGCTCGCATCTGGACAGCGTGCGGCAAGGCGGCAACTACGACGGCGTGCTGGGCGTGATGAGCGCCATGGAAGCGATCGAAACCATCGTGAAGGAAAAAGTGCCCCACCGCCACCCGCTGACCGCCATCGTGTGGACGAACGAGGAGGGCGCGCGTTTCGAGCCCGCCATGATGTCCTCCGGCGTGGTGTGCGGCAAGTTTGAGAAGGCGAAGATGCTGGCTTCGGAAGCCAAGGACAAGCCCGGCTACACCTTCGGCGAGGCGCTGGCCGCCAGCGGCTTCGCGGGCGACGGGGCCAACCGCCTATCGCCCGAAAAACAGTGCGCGCTTATCGAGCTGCATATCGAGCAGGGGCCGGTGCTGGAAGCCGAGGGCTACGACATCGGCGTGGTGGACGGCGTCTGCGGCATGATCAACTTCGAGTTCACTTTCACGGGCCAGGCCGACCATGCGGGCACCACCCCCATGAAGTACCGCAGGGACGCGCTCTACGCGGCTGTCAAGGCCGTCCAGTACCTGCACGACGAGCTGGATAGGCTGGACCCCGCGCTGGTGTACACCACCGGCAAGATCTCCGCGCATCCCAACATCCACACCATCATTCCGGACGAGGTGAAGTTTACCCTCGACGCCCGGCATTACGACCCCGCCGTGATCAAGCAGGTGCTGGAGATCATCCGCCGTATGCCGGACGAGATCGTGCGCTGCAAGGTAAGCTATCAGGAAGCCTGGGCGCGGAAATCCGTCGCCTTCGACGCCGGGCTGGTGAACATCGTGGAGCAGGCCGCCAAAACCTGCGGCTACCCCTGCCTGCGGATGCACAGCGGCCCGGGCCACGACGCGCAGTACGTGGCGGACATCCTGCCCACGTCCATGATCTTCGTGCCCAGCGAGGAAGGCCACAGCCACTGCGAGCTGGAGCACACCTCCGCGGAAGCCTGCGCCAGAGGCGTGAACGTGCTCATTCAGACTTTGCTGGCCATCGACAGGACGATGGACTGACCGGAACGCCTGAAAACGGGAACGGAAAAGGCGGCCCGCTCGTCGGAGCGGGCCGCCTTTTATCTGTTTGCTTACGCCTTGACCAGCCGAACCACGTTCCAGCTCAGCGCGGGCATCCGCACGGTCAGCCGTCCGCCGTCCAGCACGCCCGGGTCGCCCGCGGCGGGTTTCACCGTATCCGGCGCGGCCTCCGTGTTGACGGCCTTCACGTCGTCGTGGTGCAGCACGCTGTGTTCCGCCACGCGCAGGGGGCCGAACGCGCGCAGGTCGGCCGAAAGCGCGATGTCCTCAGCACCGTCCCGGTTGACCGCGAAAAGGGTAACGGAACCGTCGTCCCCGAGGGTCGCGGCGGCGTCCAGCAGGGGTACGGCGTCGAAATCCTTGCAGGCATACGTCGGGCTCTGCATCACCGGCCTCAGCGCCGTGCCGCGCCCGTATTTGGACGCCTGCAGCAGCGGCCAGTAAATCGTCTGCGCCCACACGCCGCCGCCGTTGCGCGTCATGATCGGCGCGATCACGTTCACCAGCTGCGCCATGCACGCGACCTTCACGCGGTCGGCGTTGCGCAGGAAGGTGAGCAGCATGGAGCCTACCAGCAGCGCGTCCTCAAAGTTGTACACGTCCTCCAGCAGGGGCAGGGCGCGGTTCCACTTGTCCGCCTTGTAAATTTCCTCATCCTGCTCTTTGGAGTGGTACCAGACGTTCCATTCGTCGAAGGAGAGCCCCAGCTTTTTCTTGCTGTGTTTGCGCGCGCCCACGGCGTCGCAGATGGAGGCCACTTCCCGGATAAAACTTTCCAGATCCATGCTGCGGGCCAGGAAGGAAGGAGTGTCGCCCGTCGGGTTGCCGTAATAACGGTGGAGGCTCACGTAATCAATCTGGTCGTAGCACTCGCCCAGCATTTCGTACTCCCACGCGCCGTAACTGGGCATGTCGTGGTGCGAGGAGCCGCAGGCGACCAGTTCGATGGAGGGATCGACCCACTTCATCAGCTTGGCCGCCTCGGCGGCCGTGCGGCCGTATTCGTAGGCGGTCTTGTGGCCGATCTGCCAGGGGCCGTCCATCTCGTTGCCCAGGCACCACAGCTTGATGCCGAAGGGCTCCTTACTGCCGTTTTGAACGCGCAGGTCGCTGTAATAACTGCCGGAGGGATGGTTGGCGTACTCCACCACGTTGCGGGCCGCGTCCGGTCCCCGGGTGCCCAGGTTGACCGCGTACATGATGTCCGAACCCGCCTCTTTGGCCCAGTCGGCGAACTCGTGCAGGCCCACCTCGTTGGTCTCCGTGGTGAACCACGCCAGGTCCAGACGTTTGGGCCTGCTTTCCCGCGGGCCCACGCTGTCCTCCCAGTTGAAGCCGGAAACGAAATTGCCGCCCGGATAGCGGATCACCGGCACGCCCAGCTTACGCACCATATCCATCACGTCGCGGCGGAAGCCGCGCGCGTCGGCCGTGGGGTGGCCCGGCTCGTAAATGCCGCCGTACACCGCGCGGCCCAAATGCTCGATGAAGGAACCGTAAATGCGCTTGTCGATCGTCCCGATGGCATAGTCACTGTCCAGGATCATGGTTGCGGTTTTCATGGTACCTCTCCTTGCGCCGTATTGATTTCCCGGCCGTTTTCCGCCCGGGTTTTCCGCTTTTCCAGTACGTGGCGCCCGCCGCCCGATGCCCGCGACTGTGAACGGGCGGGCCGTCGCACTCCCGTTTGCGATAACATTAACGTTAATGGATGCTCTGCAGATGGAATATAGCACGTCCGGCGGGGCCTGTCAATCCCGTATCCTGCCAAAGACTGCGGCCAGCGACGATGCCCGGCAAGGATTCCGCGTCGGGCTCGGCCTGCGCGTCTTCGGGAGAATATGCATGTGCCGCTTCCAGCGGGGGAGGGAAAACCGAGCGCGTGAGCGTATAGAGAAGAAAGAGGAATTATTACCGTTACGCATGCCACGATACGGGCGGCGGCCGAAGAAAGGGGGACGACGATGAAACCGGCGGGCGGTGTCAGACGGATATTGCTTGAAGATATCGCGAACGCCACGGGGTATACGGTCAACACCGTGTCCCGCGCGCTGCAGGACAAGCCGGACATCGCCGTAAGCACGCGCGCGTACATCCGCAAGGTTGCCGGCGAAATGGGATACGTGCGCAATGCGATCGCCAGTTCCCTGCGTTCCGGCCGTTCCCGGACGATTGCGGTCATCGTGGGCGCGGCGTCCAACCCGTTTTACGCCGTAATGATCGATTCCATCAACAACATCGCGGAGTCCAACGGATATACGGTAATGGTGTTCTGCTCCCGCGACCGGGAAGAGCAGGAGCGCAGGGCCATCGTCGCCGCGATCGGCCGCCGGGCGGACGGCGTGCTGCTTTTCCCCGGCGTAAACGCGCCGGACAACCTGGCGCTGCTGAAAAAATCCGGTATCCCCTTCGTGCTGGTCAGCCGTCACCTGAAAGAGCCGGATTACGATTACGCGGTCTGCGACGAGGAAGAAGGCGGATATCTGGCCGCCAGGCACCTGATCGACGCGGGGCGGCGGAAGCTGGTCTTTTATTATTCCTTCGAGGTGGTTTATAGCACCGAACGGCGCAAACGGGGGATCCTGCGCGCATCGCGCGAGGCGGGCATACCGGACGAGGACGTGCGTTTTTATCAGTATCAAAGCGACGAAGAGACGGCGGAGCAGCTGAAACGCTGGAAGGTCGGGGGTTTTACCGGCATCCTTGCGTTCTGCGACATCGAAGCGTGGGAGTTTGCCAATCTTCTTGAAGCCAGCGGCATGGCCGGGGATTTCGCGCTGGTCGGTTTCGACAACATTCAGGGGAGCATCGGCTTCCCGTCGCCGCTGTGCACGGTGGACGGCTCCATGCAGGAACTATCCGAAGCCGCCTTCTCCGTTCTGATCGACCGCATCGAAGGGAATACGTCGCCCCCGAAGGCGCTGGTGTTTCCCGTGCGGCTGGTTTGCCGCGGCAGTTGCGGGCGCGCCGGGGCCCCCGGCGACACACCCGGAAAGCCGCGCGCTTAACCGGCGCGTCATTAGAACCGATTCATACGTATACGCAGGCGCGTGCATTTCTGCCGCGCCTGCGTTTGATATCGGGTTGGAACGGACATCCTACACAGACGCGCCTGAACGCTTCCCGTGGGGGTTGCGCGGCAGGCGCGATTTTGGAAGAACGCCTTTATATGGGGGAAAGCACCTCACGGTCGTCCGAACGGGCCGCGCGGTAAATTTTACACTCCCTTCCGGGTATGGAGCGCCTGAAGGTAACAGTTTACATTTGTTACGACGGTTGCCGACGGCGACGGATGCAAAACGAAAACGACGATATTCAGGGATACCGCAATATTGTGTTAACAAATTTTTGTTCTACCATAAGGCATCCGGGGGTTTTCCCCGCAAAATGTAAAAAAAATGCTTCGAAACAGACTTTCGCTGACTTTTCCCGGGCGGATCCGGTCGCTCAATAAGAATCCTTTTCTCCTCTTGGCTCAGCCTTCGCGATAACAGAAAGTTACATATTAGTTACAGTATTTACAAGAACAAGTACGCATTATATAATGCCCATGCGGTCGATAATTTCCTGCAACGAAAAGGACAATCGGGAAATGATCGGTTACATGAACGCAAAGGAGCGTGGCGGCATGACGGCGAAACCCGAAAAAGCGCGAAATCAATGGGAAAAACGGGAAGGGAACGGGACGTGCTCGCCACCACCGGAAGACGATTCCGACCCACCAGAGGTCCGTCGCCCCGAAATACGGAAACGCGCGGATGATGAGGACGGAAACCGTTACGATCCGGCACTTTGATGGTCACGGAACAGTTTTTGGAAGAGCGATTATGAAGGCCGTGGGAACGAAAGAAAGATAATCGTAATATATTTGAAAAAAACTGTTGACAGTTCATGTAACATAGTATATGATTTCAAGGCAATCCCCTTGCGAAAAGAGGGCGCGACGTACTTAAAAACGTTCCAAGGTAACAGTATCCAAGGAAACGTACCCTGAGCGGTCGCCGCCGGGAAAACGCAAGACGACGCCACAAATATAACAGTAATGTTACGGATTATAGAGGAGCACAGCGGATGGGAGCAGACCGGAAAGAGCGCGAAACGCAAAGCGGATCGGCGCCCGGAACGCGGAAAAGGAAGAACTCCCGTTGGCCGGCAGCCGTAACGATACTCCTGGCGGTGGCGTTCATGTGCGGCAGCTACCTCTCGACCCGGTACTTCACGCTGATCACCGTCGGCAGCAACGAAATGGAGAACACCCTGCTGGCGGGGGACGTGGTGGGATGCGAAAGAAACGCGAAAGCGGAACGGGGAGATATCGTCGCGTTTAAGAAGGAAAACGCGCTGATGCTCAAGCGGGTTATCGCGGTCGGCGGCGATGTGGTCGATATTTCGGAGGCGGGCAAGGTGCTCGTCAACGGAAACGAGCTCAACGAAACTTATCTCTCCACGAACTACACGCAGAACGGAACAGAAACCTATCCGCTGACGGTGCCCCAGGGGGAAGTGTTCGTGGCTGGAGACAACCGCGCGGTCGCCACCGACAGCCGCAGCAAGGCCGTCGGAACGATCCCCACGGAAGCGATCGTGGCGGTGGCCCGGATGAAGATATGGCCTCTTTACCGAATCGGCGGCATCTGAACGGCGAAACCCGGAAACCCGGCCGCGGAAAGCGCCGGGCGGACGACGAAGAACGTTGCGGACAGGAACGGCATACAGGAAAGGTGTCATAACGAATGAAAGCGCCGAGAACCTCAGGAAGACCACAAACGCACGCGAAACGCGGCGGATGGCGGCTGCTTACCGCTAAAGCCGTCAGCTTCGTATGCGTTTTGGCGCTTATGCTGAGCATGGTTCCGCTGCAGGTTCGCGTGACGATCGACCTTACCGCGACGAACGCGGAAAGCGCTGACGGGGAAATCGTACAGACCGCTGAACCCACGGCGGAGCACCCCGCGGAGGCCCCCGCGGCCGAAGCGCCCGCGCCGGAACCCACCGAAGCGCCCGCGCCGGACCCTGCCGAAGCCCCCGCGGCCGAACCGGCCGAAGCGCCCGCGCTGGAACCCACTAAAGTGCCTGCGCAGGAACCTGCCGGGGCTCCCACGGCCGAACCGGTCGAAGCGCCCGCGCCTGAACCCACCGAAGTGCCTGCGCAGGAACCTGCCGAGGCTCCCACGGCTGAACCGATTGAAGCGCCCGTACAGGAACCCGCGGCGGAACCCGCGATTTCCACGCTCGCGGCGAATGCGGACACTGTATCCGTGAATGATGAGATCATATGGAGCTTTGCCGTTTCCGACGCAAGCTCGATCAGCTATACCGTTACGAACGGGGCGGGCGCGGCGGAGGCTTCCGGTTCGCTCGCCAGCGAACGGGAAATCCGCTGGAAAGCCCTGTATGGCGGCGTATATACCCTGACGCTTACGGCGGGGAACGAGAGCGGGCAAACCGCCGTCGCCGCTTCCACCGTGACCGTCGTGCGGGAAGCCCTTGCCGCGCGGGTCGTTTCCGGCGTGCGCTACGCCGTGGCCAACGAAAAAGAACTTGTATTTGAAACCGCCGCGCAGGGAGGCACGCTTCCCTATACCGTCACCTACGATATCGCGTGCGACGGCGCTGCCGTCTGGCACGGCGAAGGGTATCAGGCTTCGGTCCGCTATATGCCCACGTCCTTCGGTACGCACACGCTTGCGATGACCGTAACCGACGCGACCGGCGAAACGGTTACCGCGGCGTCTTCCGCCCCCGTGGCCGTTACGGAAACGGAACAGAGCGGCGACTGGGAGAAAGCGTTCCGCAACTTTACGCCGACTGAGGATTACGCGCAGGATATTATAACGATTGCCGAAACGCAGAGCGGGTACCGGGAGAGCGCGCGCAATTTCGTGATCGGCGACGACGGCGTTGCCCGCGGCTACACGCGTTACGGCGGCTGGTACGGCGATCCCTACGGAGACTGGAGCGCGATGTTCGTCGCCTTCTGCGCTTCCTATGCGGAGATTCCCGAAACGTACCTGCCGCGCGAAGGCGATATCGCGAACCTGCAGGACCGCCTGGGCGGCCTGTATGTGAATGCCGGCGGCGAGTACGTTCCCGCGCCCGGCGATTATGTGTTCCTTGATTTTGACAACCGCGCCCCCGCGGACCGCGTCGGCATCGTGACCGATGTGGACGAGGCAGGCGGCGGGTACCGGATCCGTACCCTGGAAGGGGACAGCGACGGTGCCGTGCAGGAAGGCGAATACCTGACGACCGACGACTGCGTAGCCGGTTTCATGAGCATGGCGAAAGTCATGGCCCGGGCCGGAAAAACGCAACCTGCCGAAGAACCGGTGGCTATCTCCGAACCGACGGCGATTCTGGAAGCAACCGCCACCTCCGAACCCACGGCTACGCCCGAGCCGACGGCCACCTCCGAACCCACGG
>CAZCCZ010000054.1:0-7431 GCA_964497495.1 uncultured Oscillospiraceae bacterium | reverse complement strand
CCGAACCCACGGCTACGCCCGAGCCGACGGCCACCTCCGAACCCACGGCTACGCCGGAGCCGACCGCCACGCCGGAACCCACGGCTACGCCGGAACCGACCACTACGCCGGAACCGACGGCCACCTCCGAACCCACGGCTACGCCCGAGCCGACGGCCACCTCCGAACCCACGGCTACGCCGGAGCCGACCGCCACGCCGGAACCCACGGCTACGCCGGAACCGACCACTACGCCGGAACCGACGGCCACCTCCGAACCCACGGCTACGCCCGAGCCGACGGCCACGCCGGAACCGACCGCCGCGCCCGCCGTCACGCTGGATTCGCTGACCCCGGATCGGGAAACGGCGTTTACCGGCGAAACGATCACGTGGAATTTCAACGCCTCCGGCGAACAGACGCTTGCCTACCGCATCGTAAACGCGGCGGGTGAGGAAGCCGCCTTCGGGGAGCTGGCCTCCGGCGAGCGCAGCGTAAGCTGGAGCGCGGCGGCCGCGGACGAATACACCCTCACGCTGCTTGCGACGGATGCGAACGGGCTGCAGCAGGCCCTCACGTCCACCGTCACCGTAACGGAAGCTCCTGCGGCCTCGTATACGCTGGCATCGCTGACCCCGGATCAGGATACCGTTTACGTTAACGCGCCGATCACCTGGGCCTTCGTCGTCGAAGGCGAAGCGACCCTTACGTATACCTGCCGCGTCACCGACGCGGCCGGCGCGGACGCCGCCGGCGAACTGACGGCCGCGGACCACACCATCGTCTGGAGCACGGCCGTAGCCGGAACCTACACCCTTACCCTGACCGCGACGGACGAAAACGGGCAGGCCCAGAGCCTGACCTCCGCCGTGAACGTTCTGGAAGCCCCCGCCGTGACGCTGAGCCAACTGATTCCGGACAAGGATACCGCCGTCGTCAACGAGCCGGTCACTTGGAGCTTCGACGCTTCCGGCGCCAGAACGCTCGCGTACGGAATCTCCGATGAAAACGGCGCGGAAATCGCCGCAGGGGAATTGACCGACGAGCGGCAAATCGTCTGGCGCGCACCGGCCGCCGGGGATTATGCGCTCACGCTGACCGCCGCCGGTTGGGACGGGCAGACCCAAACCGCGTATTCTTTCCTCACGGTTACCGCTTCGGAGCTTACGGCCTCGCTTTCCACCGCCGCCCGTTCCGCCTTCGCCAACGAGGACGCGCTGACGTTTGAATCCGGCATCCTCGGCGGCACCATGCCCTACGCCGTAACCTACCGGATGGACGTTGCCGGTGCGACCGTTTACGGCAGCGACGTCTTTGCGGAAACGTTCGGCTACAGCCCCGCGGAATACGGCGCGCATACCCTGACCATGACCGTCACCGACGCCGCGGGCGCCACGTCCGTCGCGCAGGTGACCGTTCCCGTGGCCGTACGTGAAACCGAAAGTGAAACCGACTGGCAGGGCAGCGTAAGCGCGGCCGCCCTGACGGGCGCGTATGCCGCCGACCTGTCGGCCGTCGCGGCCACCCAGCTCGGCTACACGGAAAGCGCCAGAAACTTCATCGTCGGGGAAACCGGCGAAACCTTCGGTTATACCCGGTACGGCGACTGGTTCGGAGAACCCTACGCCGACTGGAACACCCTGTTCGTCAGCTTCTGCGCCGCGTATGCCGGGATCCCGCAAAGCGTGCTTCCCACGGCTGCCGACGCCGCCGCGCTGAAAGAAGCGGCCGGCGATCTGTACGCACCGGCTCAGGAGGGCGGACTTCCCTTGGCGGGCGACATCGTATTCCTCGCCGGCGGGGACGCCGCCGCGGAGCGCGTGGGCATCGTTCAGGAAGTCGCGGACAACGGGGACGGAAGCTACCGCATCCGTACCGTCGAGGGCGACCTGGCGGGCACCGTGGGCCAGGCCGAATACGGCAGCGCGGACGGTTCGATCATCGGCTATATCAACATGAATCTGGACGCCGCCGACGCGCAGGCGCAGGCAGACCAGGCCTGGCTGGACCTCGCCGCCGCCGTGACGCTCACCAACGACTGGCGCAACGACCTGGTGGCCGTCGCCGCTTCGCAGATCGGCTATCAGGAAAGCGCCTCCAACGCCGTTACGGACGAAACGGGCGAAACCCGCGGATACACCCTGTACGGCAACCTGCTGGGCGATCCCTTCATGCCGTGGGACGTCGCCTTCGCCGCCTTCTGCGTTGCGCAGTCCGGCGTAACGGACGCGCCGACCGCCGGGGACGCGCAAAGCTGGCTGGCCGCCGCGCAAAGCCGCGGAATGTTCTATGCGGCTTCCGGGTATTCGCCTCTGCCGGGCGACCTCGTTTTCCTGGACACGAACGCGGACGGCGCGGCCGACCGTGTGGAGATCGTTGAAACGGCCCCGAACGGCGGACAGTTCTCCGCCGTCGCCGGGGACGCGGACGGCGCGGTGAGCCGCGTGGCCCGGGCCACCGACGACACGGCGATCCTTGGGTACGAAAACCCGGAAACCACCCTGACCGACGCCGAAACCGGCGTATCCGTAACCGGCGTTCTGCCGGCGGCGGCGGTGCTGAGCGTGACCCCGATCAGCAGCAAAGACCCGTCCGCCGACGCGGACGTCGACGCCACCGCTGTAACCGCCGTATATGATGAGAACGATCATCTGGTACGCACGATCACGTACGATATCACGCTGGGCGGCTACCAGCCCTGCAAGAACGTCAAGGTAACCATCCCCGTTCCGCAGGACTTCGGCGACGACCTGTCCGTATACTATCTGGATGCCGACAGCCACGAGCGCGTGGAGGAAATGCAGGGCCAACCGCTGCAGAACGGCGACGGGTACACCTTTACCACCAGCCATTTCAGCGACTATGCGGTGGTCAGCGTCACCGCTGCCGCCAGTTCCACGCCCGCGGCGCTGAACACGGTCAATACCCTGGGCATCATCGACGTGGACATGTTCGATTACGGCCCGTCGAACCCGCTGGACTATAACACGAACACGTACAGCAGCCCATCCTATTCGGGCATCAACAGCGGCAAAAACAAGACGACCCAACTCCTGTTCTGGCCTTCCGGCCAGACCCCGAGCGGTGTGACCAACCTGAACGTTTACACGGGCGGCCCGACCGCGCGCACAGGGATCGTAAAGTCCACCCTCGCGACGAACGGCTTTCCGGTGCTCAACACATCGAACCCCGACAACCTGGCCTACCTGTTCGATACGGGCACCGGCGCGACCGGGAAAACATCCTATGCGAACACGAATTATCTCTTCCTCAAGGACGATAACGGATATTACACGTATAACAGCGCGTCGAATTACGCCTATCTGGACACCTCGTCGAAAAACTTCACCGTTTACAACGGGACGTATACGAACATCAACGACGACGGTTCCATCGGCTTCTTTCCCTTCAACGCGTACGATTCCTCCAAGCAGTACGTGGGCCCGGGCGGCGGCAGCGCGGACAACGTTACCTATACGGACCCCGTATACAACCATCACTTCGGTATGGCGGTATCCATGGATTTCACCATTCCCGAAGGCGGCCTGATCAACGGCACGAACGACATGGTTTTCACCTTCAGCGGCGACGACGACATGTGGGTCTTTATCGACGGCGTGCTGATTCTCGACCTGGGCGGCATCCACAACGCCATTTCCGGCACGATCAACTTCCGGTCCGGCGCCATTTCCACGGGCAGCACGCTGGCCAGCAAGTTTTCGGCGGCGGGGAAAACGTGGAACGGCGGCGACTATTCCAACCATACGATCAAATGCTTCTATCTGGAACGCGGCGGCATGTACTCCAACCTGCAGCTTACGTTCAACCTGCTGACCATCGCCCAGAAGAACATCCGGATCGCCAAAACCGTGGATGTTCCCGCCGCGTACAAGAGCGAGTTCGCCAACACCGATTTCAACTTCAAGCTCTACGTCCAGAGCGCGCTTGGTTCCACTACCTACACGTTGTACAACGGCACGGGATACCTTAACGGTACGACCGCCACCACGATCACCAACGGCGCTTTCAACCTGAAGGACGGCCAGTATATGGAGGTCCGCTCCCTCGCTGCGCCGCTGAAATACTACGTGGTGGAGCAGAACGTGAACACCTCGGTGTTCCCCACCACCACCAACACCTCCCAGGGCGACAACGGCTATACCACCAAAATCGCTACTGTGGACAACCGCCCCTCCGTGACTTTCACCAATACGGTGTACAAGGAAACGAAGGATATTCTGGTCAAGAAAACCTGGACGGACGGTAGCGCCGCCCATACGGCCGATTCCATCCAGTTCAGCCTCTACGCCAACGGCACCCTCTACACCTATAACGGATCGACGGTGTTTACGCTTAACAGCGCCAACAACTGGCAAATGACCTTCACCGGCCTGCCCACTAAGGTGTATACGCACGATATCGCCTACACGGTCGTGGAAACGACGGGCGTGAGCGAGTACGACGTTACGTACCCGGCGGCGGTCACGTCCGGCAGTACGGTCACGCTGGAGATCGTCAACACGCCTACGCCGCAGACCGTGACCGTACAGAAGGCATGGCAGAACCTCGACGGTTCCACCCGCACAAGCGGCATCCCCTCGAGCGTGGACGTAACGTTGATGCGCAAGTCGCAGCAAAACGTGGAAACCAGCGGGCCTGTGGTCAGCCATACCGTGAAGTTCTACATGTACGGGTCCAATGGCACAAATGTTTACATGGGAAGCAAGGAAGTCGGAGACAACGGCAGCATTACGTTCTACACGCACATTTGGGTGGTGCCCAGTAGCGCGAAAGCGAACAACGTTTCCATCCCGAGGACGGGTACGACTTCCTATAACGAATGGTGGTTAACCAACATACCGATATACACCCTTTCCAGTATTACGAGCGATGTGTCCGTATATGTTGTTTACAACAGTGCATATGTGGATCAGAGCACCCTTTCGTATCAGTATTATGAGTTTGTGATCCAAAGCTACACGGCGCCGGGCCCGTCTACAACGACGGATCTCCAATGGGTCACGGATCCCTCCTTCAACGATACGCAAACGCTGAACAGCGGCAACGGTTGGGCGTACACGTGGACGGTGGACAGGCTGAACAGCGACGGCTACCCTTATTATTACTTCGTCGCGGAAAACACGGTGCCGGACGGGTACGCGGTATCCTA
Source organism: uncultured Oscillospiraceae bacterium (assembly GCA_964497495.1). Classification (GTDB taxonomy): domain Bacteria; phylum Bacillota; class Clostridia; order Christensenellales; family Aristaeellaceae; genus CAXXOK01. Next base: position 2,282 of record CAZCCZ010000054.1, on the reverse strand, counting down.
CAGCGCCAATAACGCGGACGGCATCACGCAGGGCACCCTGACCGTTACGAACCGGTGCACCTACATCCCGGTGGAAAAGGTCTGGGTCGGCGGCGCGGCCGTACACGGAAGCCCGTCCGTCACGGTGCAGCTTACGGCCAACGGCACGGCGATAACCGGGCAGACGACGGTGCTCAACAGCGCCAACAACTGGAAGAGCCGCTTTGTCAACGTCGCCTACGATTCTTCCAAGACCTACGGCGTCGTGGAGGTTCCGCCGCTGACCGGCTACACGGTCACGGTGACCGGCAGCGCCGCTTCCGGCTTCACGGTGACCAACGAGAAGAAGATCGGCGTTACGGTCACGAAGGTCTGGAACGACAGCGATGCGACGCACCCGTCCGTAACCGTCAAGCTGTTCAAACAGGAAGGCGCGGGCGGCGCGGTGCAGGATACCGGCCAGTCCGTTACGCTGCCCCAGGGCGGAAGCTGGACGTACACCTTCGCGGGACTTCCGCAGTATACGGCGGCGGGCGTGGAAATCCTCTACACCGTCACGGAGGCGGCGCCGCCCGAAGGCTACCAGTCCGCGGTGGGCGACCCCGTCCGGGACGCCGCCGGCAATTACGCCTTCACCATCACCAATACGAAACGGTATAACGTGACGGTGGAAAAACGGGACAGCGCAAGCGGCGCAACGCTTGCCGGGGCGGAGTTCGACCTGTATCTGGAAACCGGCGTCGTCTCCGACGGCGCGATCCCCGGCGCTACCCGTTCCGGTTCGGCCGTATACGGCGTGAAGCAGAACGCAGACGCCTACGTTACCGGCAGCGACGGCAGGATCACGCTGGCAAGCCTCCTGACGGGGACCTACTGGCTTGCGGAGATCAAGCCGCCGGGCGGGTACTTCGCGCCAACCAACTCCTTCGGCTTCACGCTCAACACCGACGGAAGCATCGGCGGGCTCACGGATACGGCGCTTACGCAGGTATCCGGCAGCGGCTCCAGCCTCCTGCTGATCGTCAAGAACGTCAAGGGCTACGTTCTGCCGGACACCGGCGGTCCGGGAACCACCTTCGGTACAGGGCTCGGTTTGGCGCTCATCGCGCTTTCCGGCTTCATGTATATCACGGGAAGACTCAGGAAGCGACGTGGAAAGGAGGGAAACTCCTTTTCACCCTAGATGACCGGGCTGGCGACGGTTCAGCCCTCTGAGCGAAGCCTCACAAACAGCGTTACACCCATTTAGGGAAAGGAAGAATTATTACCATGAAACTTAGAAAGATCTTAGGCCTGATCGTAGCGGCGATCCTCGTTTTCGCCCTGACTGTGCCGGCCTTCGCGGCTGTGACCGCCGGCAGCATCACCATCAAAGTCAGCAGCGACAACACCTCTCCCGTAGGCAGAACCTTCAACGCGTATAAGATTCTGGACGTCTCTCTGACGTCGGATGGCACAAACACGCCGGCCTACACCGTGCCCAGTGCCATGCTCCCCTTCTATAACAAGCAGTTCCACGGCGACGCTTCGCCCAGCTTCTACACCGGGCTGGGCCAGGCCGCCATCGACGCGGACGTGGTCTCCAAGATCGGCGCGCTGAACAGCACCAGCCAGATCGAAGCCTTCGCGGAAGCGGCGCTGAGCTGGCTCAAGACCAACAGCGTTGTGGCGACCCAGCAAATCGGCCCGGCCGATAATCTTGCCGCCTACGCGAACGTAAGCGTGCCCCTGGGCTACTACATCATCGGGGAAGTGTCCGGCAGCGGGGACTCCCAGGTGTCCGCGGTCATGCTGGACACCACGCGGTCCATCGTGGAAATCGCCCTGAAGGCGAACACCCCGAACATCGACAAGGAGATCATGGTCGGCAGCACACCGACCAAGTTCACCAACGGCGACATCGGCGACACGGTGAAATACCAGATCACGACCAAGGTGCCCGATACCACCGGTTTCGAAACCTACACCTTCGCGGTCTCGGATAAGCTCTCCGCGGGCCTGACCTTCCTGAACGACATCGCAATCACGCTGAACGGCACGGCGCTCGCCAGTACCGATTATACCGTCGATACGACCGGCTCGGGCTATACCTTCAAGATCAACTTCCTTAACTTCACCAAATACAAGGCGAACGACGCGACTTACAGGGCCATGATCGGCAAGCCCATCGTCATCACCTACTCCGCAACGATCAACGAAAACGCCGTGGTTGGCAACGCGGGCAACCCGAACGAAGCGTATCTTAACTACTCCAGCGATCCTCAGAACAGCGACACCAAGACCACGCCCAAGCAGGAGACGAA
>CAZCCZ010000053.1:0-18662 GCA_964497495.1 uncultured Oscillospiraceae bacterium | reverse complement strand
GCTGCCGCCCATTTTCTCGATCAGGTCGTTGACCACGCCGGTGCCGTAGGTGAAAAGCTGGTAGGCGATCGCCCCGATGATAACCCAGCTGAGAAAATACGGCAGGTACAGAAGCGTCTGCGAGGTGCGCTTGACCGTTTTACAACGAATCTCGTTTAGCAGCAGCGCCAGAATGACGGGCATCGGGAAGCTGAAAACCAGATCCAGAACGTTCAGCAGCAGGGTGTTGCGGATGGCGTCTCCGAAGCGACGGTGGCCGAACACCTTGACAAAGTTGGCGAACCCGACCCATTTGGAACCGAGAACGCCTTTTAGAATTTTATAATCCTCGAACGCGGCCGCAAGCCCGAAGTAAGAGCCATATTTAAAGAGCAGCAGGAACGCCATGGGGAAAAAGAGCATGACGTAGAGCTGCCAGTACGTCCGCGCGGAACGGCCGCCCGCGCCTTTGCGGCCCAGCCGAGGCAGCGTGGCGGACGGGCTCCTCAGCTGCACGCGGGTCGCCTCCCTCGCTTGAATTCGGATGGATGTTGATGAAAAACGCACATTCGGTAGCGCTTACATTATACTTAGTGCACAAAGGCTTGTCAACAGTCCGTTTTGACGAACCAAATTGAACGTATTCCCTTTTATATTATCGTTTAATCTATTTATCCATCCGTAACGCGAATCGATCATATGGAAAATATTATACCAGTAAGCGCTTCCTTTCGCGGGTTTTTTCGACAGCCGATTGGCAATCCCGACGGGCCATGGTATACTGTGCGTAACGACGCGGCGTTCGCCGCGCGGGAGGCGACGCAGTTGGAAGCCGAGCGTAAAACGATCTACGACATCGCGGAACACGCGGGGGTATCCATCGCCACGGTATCGCGCGTGCTGCGCGGCGAGAACGGCGTAAGCGAGAAAACGCGCCGCCGGGTGGAAGAGGTCATCACGCAGTATAACTACCAGCCCAGCGCCTATGCGCGAGGGCTTACGCAAAAACATACGAAAACCTACGGCATCATCCTGCCCAAGCTCGCCAACCCCAACTACGTCATGCTTTTCGAAGGCGCCTACGACGAGGCGGCCCGCAACGGTTACGCCATGACGCTGTTCCCCTGGGAAAACATGAATGCCGCCGGGCTGGACGTAGTGGAAGTGCTGAGCGAGCGGCGGCTGGACGGCGTGATTATCTGCCTGGAGTACATCGGCGCGGACGAGCTGGAACGCTGGCGCAGGCAGCTGACCGCCATCCGGCAGTACATGCCCGTGGTGCTCACCGGCACCATGCCGCCGGGGCTGGATTTCCCTTCCGTCACAGTAGACCTGTCGGAGTGCGTGCGCCGGATCGTCCAGTACCTTACGGAGCTCGGGCACGAGCGTATCGCCCTGCTGGGCGGCTTCGACGAGCAGGGCATCCCGCTAAGCCGCGACGAAAGCTATCAAAGCGCGCTGGAGGAAATGCACCTGCCCCGCGTGGGACAATATCGCGTTTTTGGACGCTGTACCGTAGCGGACGGCAAGCGCCAGCTGGACGAGATGCTTTCCCGGCTGGTCCGCTCCCAGTGGCCCACCGCCGTGATCGCCGCCAACGATATGGTAGCGCTGGGCGTGTTACACGCCGCCGCAGGCCACGGCCTGCGCGTGCCGGAAGACTTAAGCGTGGTCGGCTGCGACGACGTGCTCTACGCCGAATACGCCAGCCCCCCGCTTACCAGCATGCGCACACGGCAGACGGAGGTCGGCGCCCGGGCCGTGCGGATGTTGCTGGACGAGGCCGCGCGCGGGCAGGAAAAACTGAGCGGCGAGCTGATGATCCGCAAAAGCTGCGCCCCGGCGGCGCGATAGAACGGAACCGGGTTGTTCGTTTCTTTCGGAAGCGCGCGGTGCCTCGTCGGCGACAGGCCACGGGCGGTTGCACGCCCGAAGTGGGGAAAAGCATAGCAGACGGGGAGATGGGATGGTGGAACGCTTCGCGTGGAGAGGCCGCATTCGAAAAGGCATGGAGGCGGAATACAAGCGCCGCCACGACGAGCTCTGGCCGGAAATGAAGGAATTGCTGAAGGCGGCGGGCATCCGCAACTACTCCATCTGGAGCGACGGGGAGGCCGTGTTCGGTTATTACGAATGCGAAAAGGGCGTGGCCCACGCGGAACAGGCACAGGCGCGAAGCCCTGTTGTAGACCGGTGGAACGAACATATGAAAGACGTGCTGGAACTGGACATGGATCCGGCCACCGGCGCGCAGCCGAGGCTGAAACAAATGTTTCTGCTGGAATAAAAGCCGGCCGGTCCGTCGCGCGGCGGCAGCCCGGAACAAGCGGCCCACGCCGGGACAGCCCCATGGAAACGGGCGGCCGCGACGCATGCCGTTCGCGGTTCCGGCGCATACCGTCGCGCTTTCGCCCGTCAGCCCGCGCTTCGGGCTTCACGTTCCATCGCCGCGCCAGAACCAGCCTTTCGGCAGGCAGGCGCGCGTGTTTTGCAACATCTCGTCAAACAGTTTCTGTCCGTCGGCGGGCGATACGGGCGCCAATTGCGGGTCGTTCATGAAGGTGGTAAAGGCGAGCCGCCGGTCGCAGGTCAAAGCGGCGCGCAGAGCGTTCTCCTGATTGTACACATGGCGGGCCACCAGCGCCAGCACGTTGCCCGGCAACGGGCCCGCGTACACTGGCTGGATGCTTTCCCTGCCGAACAGGGCGTTCGTCTCCACCACCGCGCCCAGCGGCAGGTTGGGAATCTGCCCCCGGTTGGGAATGTTCACGTTGCTTACCCGGTCCCCCAGCCCCAACAGGGCGCCGAGCAGCAGGTGCCCTTCCTCCCCGGAAGGTTTCAGTTCCAGCGCCTCCCGGCCGGAAACCAGATCGTCACTGCGCTTCATGCGCCGCCGCAGGTCTTCCCTGCGCCAGGAAACGGGCGTCAGCGTAAACATCCAGTCCGCTGCGGTTTCGGGCGAGGTCAGGTACCAGTTGGGTACGAATTCCGCCAGATGGCGGTCGCCCGCCGCGGCAATCAGCCCGTAGCGGCGGAAAAGATCGAACTTCACGCGGTGGGCGCAGCTAAAGAATCCGTTCATCCAATTGTCGTCCTTGCCGCTGCTGTAGCCGGCCACAAAATGCCGATCCGCAAAATCGCGGTACAGGGGGAACAGGTCGAGGCCCCGGTAAGACGCGGACGTAAGCCACGTAAAGTGATTGACGCCAGATACGGTGGTACGGAGTTCCTGCCGGGTCACGCCCTTCACGCCGTATTCCGTATCCAGCATCGCGCACAGAAGCTTCTGGGTACCGAACACCTCGTGGCAGCAGCCGAAGGCGCGGATATCCGGGAACACCTCGTAGAGCGTGCGCACGCACAGGGACATCGGGTTGGTGTAGTTGATCACCCAGGCTTTCGGCGCCCGGTGTTTAACGGCCTCCGCGATAACCGCGAACATCGGTACCGTGCGCATGGCGCGCATGAAGCCGCCCGCCCCCACCGTGTCCCCCACGGACTGGTATACGCCGTAAGCTTCCGGCGCGTGCACGTCGCTGGCCATGTCGTCGAACGTGCCCGGCAGGATGGAGATTACCACGAAGTCCGCGCCGTCCAACGCTTCATCCAGCGTTGAAGATACGACGTAGCGCCAGCGGCTTTTCGCATCCGGGTGCGCGGAAATCTGATTGCCGATCATTTCGTTGCGTTCGGCTGCCCCGCGGTCAACGTCGTACAGGCGCACCGTACCGGATAACCGGCCGTCCATGGCCAGATCCGTCATGAAACCCCAGGCCCAGCCGCGCGAGCCGCCACCGACGTAGCATACGGTCAGTTCCCGAACGCCGTCTTGTTCGTAAACCATATTTTCCCTCCCATGCCTGCCGCGCACTGCGAAAAGCACGCCGCCGTTCAGACGGCGGCCGGATTCCGTTCCGGCAGAGCAGCGTCGAATCGTCCTGTTTCTCATCTCGCTATATCACAATATAACACAGGCGGCGGCCATACGAAAGAAAGCCCCGAAAATTTCCGTAACCCGCGGGCCGAACCGACCGCCGGCCCGATTCCGGGCCGGAACCGTTCCGCCGGCCTTTTCAGCCGGCCGGGAGCGTGCTATAATGGGAAAAACCTAGGGGTCGTACCCGCGGCACGGTCAGTTTGCACAGGTTGTGTTTTTTCCCACCGACGTCATTCATTCTTCGCCGTGTCTGCGTTATACTGTTTCCAGACTTCGACCGGAAAGGACCGTGATCGGGATGCCCGTCTATGCCCTTGCGATCGACATCGGCGCGTCCGGCGGGCGGCATATGCTGGGTTGCGTGCGGGACGGCAGGCTGACGCTGGAAGAAGCGTACCGCTTTCCCAACGGCATGGTCGAGCGGAACGGGCGCCTCTGCTGGGACGTGGACGCGCTTTGGGGGTATATTCTGGAGGGCCTGAAACGTTGCGGAGAACTCGGTAAGGCGCCCGCCTCCGTGGGCGTGGATACCTGGGGCGTGGATTACGCGCTGATCGACCGGCAGAACCGCCGCGTGAGCGATTGCGTGGCCTACCGGGACGGCCGTACTGCGCCGGTGCTGGACGTCTTGTCGGACGAATGGCTGTACCGGCGTACCGGCATCGCCAAACAGCCCTTCAACACCGTGTACCAGCTGATGGCCACGCCCGGGGAAGAGCTGGCGCGGGCCGACCGCTGCCTGCTGATGCCGGACTATTTTCATTATCTGTTATCGGGCGTGAAGGCCAACGAGTACACCGACGCCTCCACCGGGGCGCTGCTGAACGCGGAGACCCGGAATTGGGATTCCGAAGTGCTTTCCGCCGCGGGCATCCCCGCGCGCCTGTTCCCGGAACCGCCGTCGCCGCCAGGCACGCGGCTGGGTCCTCTGCTGCCGGAAATCGCCCGGGCCGTGGGGTTCGGTTGCGAGGTGATTTTGCCCGCGACGCACGACACGGGCAGCGCGTATCTGGCTGCGCCCAAGCGGGACGGAAACGCCGTAACCCTTTCCAGCGGCACGTGGAGCCTGCTGGGGGTGGAGAACGGCGAACCCGTCGCAACCGAGGCCGCGCGAGCCGCCGCCTTCACCAACGAGGGCGGGTACGGGGGCGCGGTGCTGCTTTTGCGCAACATCATGGGGCTTTGGATGATGCAGTGTGTCCGCCGCGAACTGAACGACCGCCACACCTTCGCGGAACTGGCGGAGCTGGCCGAACAGGGCGCGGCTTACGCGCCGGTGGTGGATGTGACGGACGGGCGCTTTTTCGCGCCCGCGAGCATGACGGACGAGGTGAAAGCGGCGTTGGCCGAAGCGGGCGCACCCGCGCCCGACGGCCTGCCGGAACTGCTGCGCTGCGTGCTGCACAGCCTGGCCGCGGGTTACGCCTCCGGCGTGCGCGCGCTGGAACGGCTGACGGGCCGGCTGTTCACCTCGCTCAACGTCGTGGGCGGCGGAAGCCGGAACCGCGTGCTGAACCAGTGGACGGCGGATGAAACCGGCCTGACCGTTTTCGCGGGGCCGGGCGAGGGAACGGCGCTGGGCAACGCGATCGCCCAGCTGATCGCGCTGGGGGAAATCGAAACGCTTGCGCAGGCGCGGGCGATGATCCGCGACAGCTTCGAGGTGGAAACCTATCAACCACGCAAAGGAGCATAATCATGGACGAACTGTATCAGGCGGCCCGGATGCGCTACGACCAAATGGGGGTGGACGCGGACAGGGCGATGGGTATCCTTTCCGCCGTGCCGGTCGGCATCCACTGCTGGCAGGGAGACGACGTGACCGGTTTTGAAAGCACCGGCGCGGCGCTTTCCGGGGGCATCCAGGCCACCGGCAACTACCCGGGACGTGCGCGGAATTTTCAGGAGCTGACCGCCGATTTCGACGAGGCCTGCACGCTGATTCCCGGAAAGAAACGCATCAACCTGCACGCCAGTTACGCCGTGTTCCCGGAAGGGCAAAAGGCGGACAGGGACGCGCTTGCTCCCGAGCACTTCAAGCCGTGGGTGGATTTTGCCAGGAGCCGCCACCTGGGCATCGATTTCAACCCCACGTTTTTCAGCCATCCGATGGTCCGAAACGGGCTTACCCTTTCCAGCCCGGACGGGGACGTGCGCGCCTTCTGGGTTCGCCATGGGCAGGCCTGCCGCCGCATCGCCGCGTATTTCGCGCGGGAATTGGGCGCCCCCTGCCTGTGCAACGTGTGGATTCCCGACGGCCTCAAGGACGTGCCCGCGGACAGGCTGGGGCCGCGCCTGCGGCTGAGGGACAGTCTGGACCGGATTTTCTCCGAAAAACTGGACGGCGTCGTGGACAGCGTGGAAAGCAAGGTGTTCGGTATCGGTCTGGAAGCCTACACCGTTGGCAGCCACGAGTTTTACCTGGGCTACGCCGCCGCGCACCCCGGCGTATACGCGCTGCTGGACAACGGCCATTTCCACCCCACCGAGACGGTGAGCGACAAGATCCCCGCGATGCTGTGCAACTTCGACCGCCTGCCCCTGCATGTGACGCGCCCCGTGCGTTGGGACAGCGACCACGTGCCGCGGCTGGACGACGAGCTGACGGCCGTCGCGTGCGAACTGGTTCGCTGCGACGCGCTGGACAAGGCGATGATCGGGCTGGACTTTTTCGACGCTTCCATCAACCGCGTCGCGGCGTGGGTGATCGGCGTGCGCAACCTGCAGAAAGCGCTGCTGTACGCGCTGCTGCTGCCGCACGAGCGCATGCGCCTCCTGCAGGACGAGGCCCGCTTCACGGAGTTGATGGTGGTGCAGGAAACCTGTAAAACGTTGCCGTTCGGCATCGTTTGGGAAACCTACTGCCGCCAGCAGGGCGTGCCCGTGGACGGGGAATGGTTCGGCCAGGTGGAACGATACGAAAATACGGTGCTGAAGGCGAGGGATTAACGTTGAAGATGACGGATACGCAGGTGCTGCAACGGGCCGTGCGCGCCTGCAACGACGGCTGGATACAGGGCTGGCACGAGCGCAACGGGGGCAACCTGACCTGCCGGCTTTCCGAAACGCAAACGGCGCAGTGCCGCCCGTTCTTCAGGGCCGAGCCGGACGAATGGAAGCCTCTCGGCGTGGAGGCTCCCGACCTGGCGGGGGAATACTTCGTAGCCACGGGCAGCGGCAAGTATTTCCGTAACGTAGCGCTGGAACCGCAAAATACCCTGTGCATCGTGGAGATCGGCCCGCGGGGGGACGCTTTCCGCATCGTCTGGGGGCTGGAAAGCGGCGGCCGTCCCACCAGCGAACTGCCCAGCCACATACTGAACCACAGCGTGCGCAAGCAGGCCACCGGCGGCGCCTGCCGGGTGATTTACCACGCGCACCCCGCCAATATCGTCGCCATGACGTTCATCCTTCCGCTGACCGCGCGGGACTTTACGCGCGCGCTGTGGAAAAGTGAGACGGAGTGCCCCGTGGTGTTCCCCGGCGGCGTGGGCGTGGTGCCGTGGATGGTGCCCGGCGGCGCGGAGATCGCGCTGGCTACCAGCGAGCAGATGCGCGAATTCGACGCGGTGGTGTGGGCGCACCATGGCCTGTTCGTCAGCGGGCCCGACCTGGACACGGCCTTCGGGCTGATGCACACCATCGAGAAAGCCGCGGAAATCTACATGAAGGCGGTTTCCTCCGGCAGGCCCTTTTTACAGACCATCCCGGACGACGGTCTGCGCGCCGTGGCCAAGGCGTTCCGCGTGACGCTCCGGGAAGAGTTTCTGGAGCCGTAAAACAACGGGAGCCATACCGGCGGACGCGACCGAAAGGCGCCGCGTCCGCTTGATGTTGACCGCACGTTTATCCGCGGGGCGGCGGCGACATTTCTCCGGAAGTAGAATAGAATCCCCTCCGGACCGGAAGGGATTCTATCGTTATACAAATTGAACGGAGTTGTTATTCGTTCGCGATCAGCGCGGCGCCTTCCCGGGCTGCGTTCTCGTTGACGGGCACCAGCGAAGCCTTTTTAGGGCCGAGCCAGTCCTCCAGCACCTTGCGGATGCTCGCTTCCCCGCATACGCCGCTGGCCTTGCGCACGGCCCCCAGCATCACCATGTTGGCGACGCGGTCGTTGCCCAGCTTCGCGGCGATCTCGTTGCAGGGAACGGCGACGGCCTTGATGTCCTCGCGGATGGGCACGCCCGTGATGAGCGAGGAATTATAAAGCAGCGTTCCCCCCGCGGGCATGCAGGGCATGAACTTGACGAGGCTGGGCTTGTTCATCGCCACCAGAACGGGCGGCTCGCTGACCAGCGGGCTGCCGATGGGTTCGTCGCTCACCACCACGGCGCAGTTGGCTTCGCCGCCGCGCATTTCGGGACCGTAGCTGGGCATCCAGCTTACCTCGCGGCCTTCCAGCAGAGCGGCCTTGGCGATCAGCTGGCCGATCAGCAACACGCCCTGCCCGCCGAAACCGGCGATCAGGAATTGCTTTTCCATTACCGCTCGCCTCCTTCCGCGGGGGCGGGCTGAGCCGTAACGTCTTTGTAAACCCCCAGCGGATACGCGGGGATCATGCTTTCCTGCAACCACTTGAACGCTTCCTGCGGAGTCTTGCCCCAGTTGGTGGGGCAGGTGGAAAGTACCTCCACCATCGTGAAGCCCTTCCCCTCCATTTGCAGCTGGAAGGCTTTCTTGATGGCGGCCTTGGCCTTCTTCACGTTGGGCACGTCGTGCACGCTCACGCGGGCGATGTAGGCGGGGCCGGTAAGCGTGGCCAGCATCTCGCTGACCTTCACCGGCCAGCCGCAGCGGTCCACGTCCCGCCCGTAGGGGCTGGTGGTGGTCACCTGGCCGGGCAGGGTGGTGGGGGCCATCTGGCCGCCGGTCATGCCGTAGTTGGTGTTGTTGATGAAAATGGCGGTGATGAGCTCTCCGCGGGCAGCAGCGGCTACAATCTCGCCCATGCCGATGGAGGCCAGGTCGCCATCGCCCTGGTAGGTGAACACGGCCTTGTCCGGGCATACGCGCTTAATGCCGGTCGCCACCGCGGGCGCGCGCCCGTGGGCGGCTTCCATCATGTCGCAGTTGAAGTAATCGTAGGCGAACACCGCGCAGCCCACCGGGGCCACGCCGACGGCGGTTTCGCCGATGCCCAACTCGTCCATCGCCTCCGCTACCAGCCGGTGGATGATGCCGTGGGTGCAGCCGGGGCAATAATGGAAGGGCTTCTCGCAGAGCATTTTCGTCTTTTCGAATACGACCGCCATGTTACTCGCCTCCCTTTCCGCCGTCGCCGTCCGGTTTTTTCTCCCCGGCGGAATCCTGTTCGGCCTTCTGCTGATCCTCGATGTCCTTCAGGTCTTTCTGTGCCTTTTCCAGCGCTTTGCCGACGGCGCCGAGAATCCCCGAGACTCCTTTGACCACGGTGTCGGCGGTACGGGCGGCGAAATCGCCCGCCTGTTTGCCGATGTCCTGCGCTTTCTGCTGGAATTCCGGGCCGGAAACCGTTTCCCCGATCTTCCTGCCCGTCTCGTCCAGCTTCCGGCCCACGGTTTCGGCGGCCGCGTCGATCTTGTCCGCGGCTTCCTTCGCCTTCCGGCGGAGTTCCGGGTCGTTGACCGTCTGCTCGATCTTCTTCCCGGCTTCGTCCAGCTTCCGACCCACGGTTTCAGCGGCCGCGTTCAGCTTGCCCGCCGCGTCCTCCATGGCCTTCTGGAAGTTGCATTCGCAGGCGCCGTCGGCCTCCGGCGCGACGCCCGCGAGCTTCTCGATCTGCGCTACGATCTCGCTCACGGTGGGCACCATGCCGCCGGTGCGGCCGTAGAAATGCACGGGGCGCTCGCCGTTCACCGCCAGGCGAACGTCGTCCACCATCTGGCCCTGGCTCATTTCCACCGCTAAATACTCTTTGGCGGTGGCGAGCGTTTTACGGATGGCTGCCTCCGGGAAGGGCCACAGCGTAATGGGCCTCAGCAACCCCACCTTGATGCCCTTCTCGCGGCATTTACGCATGGCGCTGCGCGCCACGCGGCTGGTGGTGCCGTAGGCGACGAGCACGATTTCGGCGTCCGAAAGCATCTCTTCCTGCCAGCGGCACTCGTTGGCGGCGATTTTATCATATTTGGCCTGCAGGCGCTTGCAGTGGTTTTCCAGCACCTGCGGGTCGATGTACAGGCTGTTGATGATCGCGCGCGGGCTGTCCTGCGTGGGGATATGCCCGTCCGCAGCCCAGTTCTTCTCCGTCAGATCGGCCGCAGGCGCGCGGTCGGTCGCCTTATCCATGTCCACGGGTTCCATCATCTGGCCGATCAGGCCGTCGCCCAGCACCAGCACGGGGTTACGGTACCGGTCGGCGATGTCGAAGGCGTCCTGCGTAAGGTCCACGGCTTCCTGAACACTTCCGGGCGCGAGTACGCACATACGGTAATCGCCGTGCCCGCCGCCGCGCGTGGCCTGGTAATAATCGCTCTGCGCGGGCTGTATGGAACCCAGGCCCGGGCCGCCACGCACCATGTTGACGATGACGCACGGCACTTCCGCGCCGACGATATAGCTGATGCCTTCCTGCTTCAGGCTGATTCCGGGGCTGGAAGAACTGGTCATCACGCGGGCGCCTGCGCCCCCCGCGCCATAGACCATGTTGATGGCCGCCACCTCACTCTCGGCCTGCAGGAAACAGCCGCCCACCTGCGGAAGACGCTTGCTCATATATTCGGGGATCTGGTTCTGCGGCGTGATGGGGTAACCGAAGAAAAAGCGGCAGCCCGCCTGGATGGCGGCCTCGGCGATCGCTTCGTTTCCCTTCATGAGTTGTTTCATGGGGTCATTCCCTTCCCGGTTCCGGTGCGGGCGCGCAAGGATCAAAAGGTCCTATCGCGTAACCCGGCGGAGCCGTTTATTATTTTTCCACCGTTATGGCCACGTCGGGACACATGGTGGCGCAGAAAGCGCAGCCGATGCACTCCTCCATGCTCACGCAGCGGGCGGCGTGATACCCCTTCTTATTAATGTGGGACGTATCCAGCGCCATGATCTTTTTCGGGCATGCGTCCACGCACAGGCCGCAGCCTTTGCATACGTCTTCGTTCACGGTCACGATCGCCATGCTTCAGCCTCCTTATTATCGCAGCGGCCGCCGTCGCGGGGCGCGCAGCTCATTCCTAATCATATGCAAAGGGTGCGGGCTTGTCAATGCCGCACGGCAACGAAAACCCTTGAAAAAACAAGGATCGCACAAGGCGCCGCGCGGAAATCGCACGGCGGCGGCCCGGCGCGGTGGAAGGCCGGACGGCGACGGGAAGCGAATGGTTCCAGAATATTTAAAATATTTTCCAAAAAGTATTGCAAATATATTACGGATTGATGTATAATGTGAATCGTTCGTCATGAATAGTTGTTTTATCGCCACGATTTCATGAACTGGCGTTGCATATTTGTTACACATCGACCGAATATTCCCTTCGTTTCGGGAAAACGACGCCCGCGTTCGTAACCCGCGGCCGGAAGGAGCACGGCATGGAAAATCTTCAAAAGCCAGCACCGTTTGCGCAGGGAGCACGCCCGAAGAACACGGGCCGGTTCAGGCCCCTGTCCTCTTTGCTTGCGCTTTCGTCCGCGGCTGCGGCTTCCGGTTCCGGCTCCGATGCGGAACCTTTCGGCGCACCCTCGGCAAGCCCCGCACGCCGGCTGGCCGGCGCTCCTTACCTCCGCCCGCTGGGGGACCTGCCGCCCGCAGATTATCTGGGCCCCTTCCGTACCGTCCGTCTGCGTCCCGTCCGGCCGTCGGAAGCGCGCCAATACATGCACGTGCTCGGAGACCTGCCCCCGCTTCGTTCGGCGTACGACCCGTACATGCCGTATACGCAGCGTGCGGAGCCGCAGGCCGCCATGTCCGCCCCCCTTGCAATGCAGGCGCCCTATTGGGCGGAAACCCCCGTGCCGGAACCGGCAGCCGCATTTGCGCCCGCGCCCGGAGCCTTCGCGTACGCGCCCGGCTGGACGGCGGAGCCCTTCGCGCCCGTCGGGCCGCCGGCCGCATACCCAGGCTGGCCGGAACCGGAAACCGGATATCCGCCTGTCGCTCCGGCGGAAGAAGCTCCCGCCGAACCGAAAGCTGTGTATGCGCCGGAAGCCCCCGTAGAATCCCTCGTCCCGGCGGAGGAAACCCCCGCTGAACCGAAAACCGAATATACGCCGGAAGCCCCCGAAGAATCCTTCGTCCCGGCAGTGGAAGCCCCCGCCGAACGGGAAGCCGTATATGCGCCTGAGGCCCCCGTAGAATCCTTCGTCCCGGTAGTGGAAGCCCCCGCCGAACAGGAAGCCTTGTATGCACCGGAGGCCGAATATACGCCGGAAGTTCCCGAGGAACCAATCGTTCCGACGGAAGAAACCCCCACCGAGCCGGAAACCGTGTATGCGCCGGAAGCCGAATATACGCCGGAAGTCCCCGAGGAACCAATCGTTCCGACGGAAGAAACCCCCACCGAGCCGGAAACCGTGTATGCGCCGGAAGCCCCCGAAGAATCCTTCGTCCCGGCAGTGGAAGCCCCCACAAAATCGGAGACTGTGTTTGCGCCTGAGGCTCCCGAAGAATCCTACGCCCCGGCGGAAGAACCCCCCGCCGAGCCGGAAGCCGAATATGCGCCTGAGGCCCCCGAAGAATCCTTCGTCCCGACGGAGGAGGTTCCCGCCGCGCCGGAAGCCGAATACCCGGTCTGGCCGGAACCGGAAAATGCGGGTGCCGAAAAGGAACCCGCGCCCCCGGCGGAGGAGGCCCCCGGGCAGCCCGTACCCGAAACGGAAACCGAAGACGCCGAACAGACCTTCATCCTGGACGAAATTCTGAGCACCGCCCGGGAGGCGTCGGAAAGCGAGCGAGAGAACGAATACCCCGCGTATTCGTCCTCCGTGAAAGAAGAAAGTTTCATCACGGACGAAACCCTGTCCTACGCCGGAAAGAAGCCGGAAGCCACGCCGCTGGCGGCCGTATCCGCCGAAAAGGCGACCGTGGTATCCGCCGCCGCGCATAAGCCGCAAACGTTCGTATCCGCGCCGGAAGAACCGAAAGAGATCGAGACGGACGAAGAAGACGGGCCGGAGCCCGGCGAGGCGCGTTACGTGGCGACCGCACCGGACAGCCTGCCGGAGCCGGTTCCCGTTTCCGGGGAAACGGCGGCGCCTTCCCCGAGGAAGCGGCGTCGGCTCCTCCGGTGGCTCGTCGGGATCGCGCTGCTGGCCGCCGTGGGCGTCGCTCTGTACCAGTCCGGCCTGTTGGCGAAGCTGCTGCCCGCCGCCACGCAGGAAACCGTTACCGCAAGCCCCCTGCCTTCGATTGCCGAGCTCAATCTGTGTACCGCCAACAACGTGCCCGCCGCCACCGCCACGCCGGTGGTCGCCACCGAGCTGTTGAGCGTAACCGTGGAACCCGGCGTGACCACCGCGCCCGCCACGCTCAATTTTACGCTGGTTACCAACGCCGCCACCACCTCCGTGCGCCTGATGACGGAGGACGGCCGGATGCTGCACACCACCGCCAACAGCGCCCCGCAGGGCGACGGGCTGGTGTGGCAGATTTCCACGGACCTCTCGCAGCCCTACACAGGCGCCGTCCAGATCTTCCTGCGCGACCAGAACGGCGTGTGGAGCATCGGCGACATTCCCTGCTCGATCACGGTGGAGTAAGGGCCGAAGTAGCCAACGAACCGATATCGTAACCCGCATCTGAAAAGACGCGGGTTTTCTCATGCGTTTCTAATGCTGTTTTCAGGCGGCGCTCAGAGGCTTTCAAGCGTATTTTTCTTTGTATCGGCCGGAAGGATATGGTATAATACGCTGTGTTACGGGGCGGTAGGGAGAACGGTTTACCGAAGAAAGGAAATTGAGGCGTACCATGAGCAGACAGAACCATAAGCCGAAAAAAACCAAGGGGCTGGGCGCCGGCATCCTGAGCTTCGGCATCGCCTTCGCATTATACTCGCTGCTTTTCCATCCGTTCAGCATCGGGCGCCTGCTGCTGGGGCTGATCCTGGCCGGGCTTATCAGCACCGTGGTGCGGGTGATGGGCTCGGGGCTGGATCTGACCACCCACAACAAGCAGGACGCGGTGCCCGAGAGCCTTGAAAAGGTCGCCAAAGATACCGGCAACCCCGAGGCGGACGCGGTGCTTCAAAAAGGGCGGGAAATGATCGCCGAAATCCGCGCGGAGAACAACAAGATACCGGACGCAGGGCTGACCGGCAAGCTGAACCAGCTGGAAACCCTGTGCGGGGACATCTTCCGCGCCGTGTACGATAAGCCCGCCAAGGCGTCGCAGATTCGCAAATTCATGGATTATTACCTGCCCACGACGCTCAAGATGGTGAAGGCCTACCGCACGCTGGGGGAGAACAACGTTTACGGCGACGAGGCCGAAGACGCGCGCAAACGCATCGACGACGCGCTGGGCATCGTGCTCAAGGGATGCCGCAAGATGCTCAACAACCTTTACAAAGACGACATGCTGGACATCACCACCGATATCGACGTGCTGGAGCAGATGCTCAAGCGCGACGGCCTGACCGAAAGCGACCTGCGCCTTGCCGCCGAACAGGCCAAGCAGGCCGCGGCCCTGAACCGCAGGGTGGACGAAACCGCCGCGCGGCAGGAGGCCTACGACCCCGCCCAGTGGCACGCGGGCCAAACCACAAACGTCGCCGAACAGGTGCAAAGCGCGGTACAACAGGCGCAGGCCCACGCGCCGCAGGCGCCGGTGCTGCAAACGGGCGGGCAGGCGCAGGCGGCCCAAAAGCAGCCGTAACCTCCCGCGAGCCTTCCCCCGAAACGAAAGACAGACCCACACGACATAAGGAGGTTTCCCCATGACCGAATCCAACCAGACCCCCGAAACCGCCACGGCCAACGCCGCCGTGCCCGTGCTGACGCTCGACGCGACCTCCATGGCCAAAGATAAAGCCGACCTGGACGAGGCGGTGGCCGCGCTGGAAAAGACCGGCGTAAAGCCCACGGCCGTCAACGCCGCCAAAGCGGTGGAAGCCACGCTGGCGGATCTGGACACCTCCATGTTGTCCGCCGCCGAAAAGCAGAGCATCGAGGCTTTCGTTCAGAAGATCGACATCGAGAACCCCGACCACGTACTGCTCTACGGCGCGGACGCGCAAAAGAAGGTCGCCGATTTCAGCGACAGCGCGCTGGCGACCGTCCGCACCGACCAGACCGGCGAAGTGGGCGACATGCTGGTGAAGCTCGTAAGCGAAATCAAGGGCTTCGGCTCCGACGCGGAAAAGCCCTCCGGCCTCAAGGGCCTGTTTTGGAACGCGCAGAAAGCCTTCGAGGAAATGAAGAACAAGTACGAAAAGGTGGAAACCAACGTGGACGGCATCGCCACGTCGCTGGAGAACTATCAGGTCCAGCTTTTGAAGGACGTGAGCATGTTCAACCACCTGTACGACATGAACACCCAGTATTTCAAGGAACTGACGATGTACATCATCGCCGGCGGCAAGAAGCTGGAGGAGGTGCGCGGCACCACCCTGCAGGCCCTCAAGGACAAGGCCAAGGCCAGCGGGGACGCCATGGACGCCCAGCGCGCCAACGACCTGGCCGCCGCCTGCGACCGGTTTGAAAAGAAGCTGCACGATTTGAAGCTCACGCGCGTAATATCCGTACAGATGGCCCCGCAGATAAGGCTTTTGCAGAGCAACGACAGCCTGCTGGTGGAGCGTATCCAAAGCACGCTTTCCAACACCCTGCCCCTCTGGAAGAGCCAGATCGTCATCGCGCTGGGCATGCAGCGCAGCCAGGACGCCCTGCGCGCGCAGACCGCCGTGACCGATATGACCAACGAATTGCTTAAAAAGAACGCCGAGAAGCTCAAGATGGGCACCATCGAGACGGCCAAGGAAGCCGAGCGCGGCATCATCGACATCGAAACGCTCACGCAGACCAACCAGAGCCTGATCGACACCATCACCGAAGTGATGAAGATACAGGACGAAGGCCACGCCAAGCGCATCGAGGCCGAGAAACAGCTGGCCGTTATGGAAGGGCAGCTGAAGCAGAAGCTGCTGGAGCTGCGCCAGTAAACCGTTTCCGTTCAACCGGCAGGTTCTCGCCGGGGCGGGAGCCTGCCTTTTCTACGCTCGGCCGCGTCAGGCGCGCGCCCGCCGTACCCTGTTACCGCAGAAAGGAACCGTTATGAAACCCAGGCTGACCATCGGGTTGTCCGTGCTCATCACCCTGCTGCTGCTGGTTTTCGGTCTCGTTTACGGCGACGTGAGCGGCTACCGGGACGAGCGCGCGCACGTCAGCGCCCTGCTGGAGGGCGACGGCGGCCTGTCGACCGTCGTGGACTACCGCGCCTCGGACGCGCTGAACCTTTGCGTGGTGGCCCGCAGGCATATCCCCGGCGACGCGGACGTGGCCGCGCTGGCCGCGGCTGCCGAAGCGCTGCGCGCGGACGGCCTTGCGCTTCCGGCCGTGAAAAGCGGGAACGACGCGCTGGGCGAGGCCTTCCGCGCGGTCGCCGACAAGCTGGAAACGAACGCAAGCTTCACCCAAAGCGCCAGAGACCCCCAGTACCTGGAGATGCTGACCGCCGATTTCGAGGAATACGGCCGCAGCGCGATCTACGGCACGTACAACAAAGCCGCCACGGACTTCAACGAAAAGCTGTCCCAGCCCGTGCTGGGCGACGCGGCGCGCTTCTTCGGGGTCGAACCCTGCGAACTGTATGAGTAAAACGACTTCGGGCCGCGCAGCCATGCTTTCCCCGTACCGCATGTTCGTGAGGAGAACGATGAAAACGACGTTTTGGAAAACCTTTGCCGCGCTGGCGCTGACGCTTGCGCTGTTACTGTCCGTATCCGTATCCGCACTGGGCGAGGCGCGCTATCCCGTACAGAGCGGCGTGCTGGCCGACGACGCCAACGCGTTGAGCCAGACCATGACCGCGGATATCGCCGCCTACGCCGAAAAGGTGGAGAGCGAGACGGACGTAAAGATCCACGTGGCGCTGGTGCTGTTTCTGGACGGCGAGTCCGCGCAGACTTACGCCGATACGCTTTTCACCCGCTGGAACCTGGGCGGCGGCGATCTGCTGCTGCTGGGCGCGGCAGCGGAGGACTCCTTCGCGCTGACCGCGGGCGCGGACGTGGAGACTCGTCTGAGCAACGCCAGCCTGAAGAACCTGCTGTACGCCTCCGATTTTTCAGAAGCCTTCAAGAGCCAACGGTACGACGACGCGTTCGGCGCTTTCTTCGTGTCCTTCAACGACCTGCTGGCCAAGCAGTACGACCGGAAAATCCCGCTGGGGAAGCTGTTCGCGGGGTACCGGACCGGCGCCGCGGCCACCGCCGCCCCGACCGTAACGCCCTCCGGGGCGGACGCCGCCTCCTCGCTGTGGGCCAGCGTGATGGATTCCGTCGCCAGCAACGTGCAGGATTACCGGGATTACAGCGCCCAGCGCAACGACGACGGCGGCGGCCTGACCCCGCGCGGCTGGATCGTGCTGGTGATTATCGTGCTGATTATCTTCGGGCAGGGCGGCGCGCGCCGCGCTCATCGCAACGGCGGCTGCGGGTGTTCGCCCGTGGGCTGGATCCTGGGCGGGCTTGGTCTTGGCGCGCTGTTCGACCGCGGCTGCTGCGGCAGGCCGCCCCGGGGCCCCGGCGGTTTCGGCAGGCCTCCGCGCCGGTAAGGTTTCGCGGCGTTCCAATATCTACCCGGTCTTTCTGCCCGGCGGTTTAACCGCCGGGCGTCCCCGGACGCGGCTTTCGCCCGCGCCCGGATTTTTATCGTCGTCGGCCGGGTTCCGCCGAGGTTACGCTGCCGGGGAACTGTTTCGCTGTCAGGAAGAAAGCCTTGACACCCTTCCCGCGCCGTGTTATACTGCGCGGGTGTAAACGGATATTCCCTGACAGTTGCGGAAAGGACGTGGCGGCGGTGGACGGCGCGCGGGCCCCGGAAAAAAGGCTCGAACACAGCGTGGAGCTGGGCACCCTGTGCGCCTGTTACGGCGGCCTGCTGACGGAAAAGCAGCGCCGGGCGTTGCTGCTGCACTGCGACGAGGACCTGTCGCTGGCGGAGGTGGCCGCGGAAATGAACGTGAGCCGCCAGAACGTACACGAGCTGATCCTGCGCTCGGAACGCAAGCTTCGCC
Organism: uncultured Oscillospiraceae bacterium; assembly: GCA_964497495.1. Classification (GTDB taxonomy): domain Bacteria; phylum Bacillota; class Clostridia; order Christensenellales; family Aristaeellaceae; genus CAXXOK01. Next base: position 603 of record CAZCCZ010000053.1, on the reverse strand, counting down.
GTTACGAGGCGGCGCTGGGGCTGGCCGGGCAGACGCAGGAGACCCGCGCCGGGCTTGCGGCGGCCATTGCCGCGCTGGATGCGGGGCTTGCCGCGGAAGGCCGCGCGCTGCTGGCCGATATGCTCCGCAGGCTGGACGAGGAGGAGGGTGCCGATGGCGTTTGAGGGATTAAGCCAGAAACTGACGGCGGCGCTCGCCAAGTTTTCCGGCCGCGGCAAACTGACCGAACAGACCGTGAAGGAGGGCGTGCGCGAGGTGCGCGTGGCCCTGCTGGAAGCGGACGTGAACTATCTGGTGGTCAAGGACTTCACCAAACGCATCTCCGAGCGCTGCGTGGGCCAGCAGGTGCTGGACAGCCTCACCCCCGGCCAGCAGGTGGTCAAGATCGTGGCCGAGGAGATGACGGAGCTCATGGGCGCGCAGAACGCGCGCCTCACATGGAGTTCCAGCGTGCCGACGATCTACATGCTTTGCGGCCTGCAGGGCGCGGGTAAAACCACCATGGCCGCGAAACTGGCCGGTTATCTGCAAAAGACGGGTAAAAAGCCCATTCTCGCCGCGTGCGACATCTACCGTCCCGCCGCCATCAAACAGCTGCAGGTG
>CAZCCZ010000052.1:19747-19959 GCA_964497495.1 uncultured Oscillospiraceae bacterium | reverse complement strand
GCCGTTCGACACGGTGCTCATCCACGGCCTCGTGCGGGACGCGCAGGGCCGCAAGATGAGCAAGAGCCTCGGCAACGGCATCGACCCGCTGGAAGTGATCGACCAGTATGGCGCGGACGCGCTGCGTTTCTCCCTCGCCATGGGCATCAGCGCCGGGAGCGACACCCGTTTCTCCACCGAAAAGGTGGAAGCGGCCCGCAATTTCGCCAACA
>CAZCCZ010000052.1:0-19737 GCA_964497495.1 uncultured Oscillospiraceae bacterium | reverse complement strand
TCCCAAATTCGGCATCTACCAGGAAGAGCGCGCCAACAAGGTGTGGAACGCCAGCCGCTTCGTGCTGATGAACATGGATACGAAGGAAACCATTGACCCTGACGCCCTCACCCTGCCCGACCGGTGGATCCTTTCCCGCCTTAACAAGGCGGTGGCCGAGGTGAGCGCCCACATGGACGACGGAGATTACGGCCTGTCCTCGGGTAAAATCTACGACTTTACGTGGAGCGAGTTCTGTGATTGGTACATCGAGCTTGCCAAGGGCCGGCTGACGGGGGAGGACGAGGCGCAGAAGAAGAACGTGCGCGCCGTGCTCTACACCGTGCTGGAAAGCCTGCTGAAACTCCTGCACCCGTTCATGCCGTTCCTGACCGAGGAAGTGTACCAGCACCTGCCGGACGCGCAAGGCATGCTGATTCTGGCCCCGTGGCCGGAAGTGGACGGGCGCTTCGCCTTCGAGGACGAGGAACGCCGCATGGAAGGCCTGATGGACATCGTCCGCGCCATCCGCAACCTGCGGGCGGAAATGAAGGTGCCGCATGGCAAGCGCACGCACGTGACGCTGATCCCCGAGGCAGGCTGGGAGGATACCGTGGCCCTCGCGGAGCCGTACCTGACGCGGCTTGCGGGCGCAAGCGCCGTCACCGTGGGCTGCAAGGGCGAAACGGAAGCGAAAAAGACGGTTTCGGCCGTGTGCGCACCCGCGGAGATTCGCATCCCGCTGGGCGATCTGGTGGACGTGGATAAGGAGATCGAACGGCTGGAAAAGGAATGCGCGAATCTGGAGGGCGAGGGCGCCCGCGCCGAGGCGCGGCTGGCCAATCCCGGCTTCACGGGCAAGGCGCCCGCCGCGCTGGTGGCGCAGGAAAAGGAAAAGCTGGAAACCAACCGCGGGATGATCGCGGCACTGAAACAGCGGATCGCGGAACTCAGGCGGGACGCCTGAACGGCGAAACACCGCATAGGGAAAGGGGCGCGCAGACGCATGACGCAACAGCCGTTCAGCCACCGGCCCGTGATGCTGGCCGAGGTCGTGGCCTGGCTGCGCCCGCGCGCGGGCGGCGCGTATCTGGACGGCACGCTGGGCGGAGGCGGCCACGCGGAGGGTATTCTTGCCGCGGCGGGCGGCGACGCGACGCTTTTCGGCGTCGACCGCGACCCGGAGGCGATCGCCGCGGCGACGGAACGGCTGAAAGGCTACGCGGGCTTCCGCGCGCTGCACGGGAACTTCCACGACGCCAAGGCGCTGCTTGCGCAGGCGGGCACGCCGCCGCTTGCCGGCGCGCTGCTCGACCTTGGCGTATCCAGCTACCAGCTGGATAACGCCGCGCGCGGATTCAGCTACCACGAGGACGCGACGCTGGACATGCGCATGGACGCCTCCGGGGGAGAGACCGCCGCGCAGTATCTGGCGCGCGTCACGCCGGAGGAACTGCGCCGCGTCCTTACCGATTACGGCGAGGAGAAATGGGCCGCGCGCATCGCACAGGTGTTTGCGGAAAAGCGGAGCCAGAAGCCCATTCGGACGACGCTCGATCTGGTGGCCGTGGTGGACGCGGCCATCCCCAAGGCCGTGCGACGTAAGGACGAGGGCCACCCCGCCCGGCGCACCTTCCAGGCGGTGCGCATCGCCGTGAACGACGAACTGGCCCCGCTGGACAAAGCGCTTTGCGATATCGTGGAGCTGCTGGCGCCGGAGGGACGGCTGGGGGTAATCACCTTCCACTCGCTGGAAGACAGGATCGTGAAGAATACCTTCCGCAGGCTGCAAAACCCCTGCACCTGTCCGCCCAAGGCCCCCATATGCACCTGCGGGAAGCAACCGGCGGGCAGGGTGCTGGGCGGCGGGGCCGTGAAGCCGACGGAGGAAGAAACGTGCGACAATCCGCGCGCCAGAAGCGCGAAGCTGAGAATCTTTGAAAAACGGTAACGCAACACCGCGCCGGAACAGAGGCTGGAAAGGGTGAGGATATGCCCGCGCTCTACGTGGTCGCAACGCCGCTGGGCAACTTGGGCGACCTGTCCCCCCGTGCGGCGGAAACGTTGAAAAACGTGGCGCTGATCGCCGCGGAAGACACGCGCGTGACGCGCAGGCTGCTTTCCGCCTTCTCCATCCATACGCCGTTGACCAGCTGCCACGAGCATAACGAGCGCACGAAAGCGGCGCAGATCGTGAAGCGGATGCTGGACGAAAACATCGACGTCGCGCTCGTGACCGACGCGGGCACGCCCTGCGTCAGCGACCCCGGAAGCCTGCTTGCGGCGGAAGCCGCGGCAAACGGCATCCCCGTGCTCGCCGTAGCGGGGCCGTCCGCAATGGCCGCGGCGCTGAGCGTCAGCGGCATACCCGTGACGGAATTCACGTTCTATGGCTTCCTGCCGCGCCAGAAGAAGGAACTGACCGAGAAGCTGAAGGAAATGGCGGCCCGTTCCCAAATCGCCGTGGTGCACGAATCGCCCCACCGGGTGGTCGACCTGCTGGAAACCGTGCGGGACACGCTGCCGCATACGCGGGTCAGCGCGTCGTGCGACCTGACCAAAAAGTTTGAGGCCACCGTGCGCGGGGAGATCGGCGAAGTGCTGGAAACCCTGCGCGGGAACCCGAACGTGGAAAAGGGCGAGTATTGCCTGGTGTTCCAGTGGATGGACGCCGTGGAACCGCCCGCCCCGCCCTGCGAACTCTCGCTGGAAGCGAGGTTGTTCGACGGCGTCGCGCGGGGGCTGACGCTTCGGCAGAGCGCGGACGCGCTTGCGGAGGCGGGGGAGCGGAAGAACGCGGTGAAAGCCGCCGCACTGCGCGTGAAGGCGCTGCTGAAAACCCCGGGGGACGCGGAACGGTAACGGCCCGCGATCGGCGGGGCTTGGACTACAGGGTTATGCGAACCCTAGTATACTAGTTGACAAACCCCGTGCGGCCATGATATCATTCGGGCATCCAAACAAGACGGACCGCGCATCGCGCGCGGCCGAGAGGAGCACCCCCATGAAAATGACGTTCCGCTGGTTCGGTTCCCAAAGCGACGCGGTGACCCTGCAACAGATCAAACAGATACCCGGCTGTTCCGGCGTGATGGGCGTGCTGGATCGGAAGGCCGCCGGCGAGGTGTGGGAAAAGGACGAGATTCGCGCGTATGTGGAGGAAATCCACGCCGCAGGGCTGGAATGCGAGGTCATCGAGAGCGTCAACGTCCACGAGGACATCAAGATGGGCCTGCCCGCCCGCGACCGCTGGATTGAGAATTACCGGACCACCGTCCGCAACCTGGCCCGGTACGGCGTGAAGGTGATCGTGTACAACTTCATGCCTGTGTTCGACTGGCTGCGCACCGATCTGGCGCACCCGATTCCGGAGGACGGCAGCAACAGCCTCTACTATGACGAAAAAGAGCTGGAAGGCATGACGCCGCTGGAAATCGTGAAACGCACGGCAGGCGGCAGCAACGGCTTCACCCTTCCCGGCTGGGAACCCGCGCGGCTTTCCGAACTGGAAACGACGCTTAAGCGTTACGAGGGCGTTACGGCGGACGATCTGCTTGCCAACTACCAGTATTTTCTGGACGGCGTCATCCCTGTGTGCGAGGAGGTCGGCGTGACCATGGCCGTCCACCCGGACGACCCCGCCTGGCCCATCTTCGGGCTTCCCCGCATCGCTCACAGCCGGGCGGATTTCGACCGGATCGTGAAGCTTCACGATTCGCCCGCCAACGCCATTTGCCTGTGCACCGGGTCGCTGGGCAGCAACCCGGAAAACGACGTGCCCGCCATCCTGCGGCACTTCGGGGAGATGGACCGCGTGGCCTGCGTGCATGCCCGCAACGTGAAATTCATCGGCTACCGGCACTTCCGGGAGGCCAGCCACCTGTCCTCGGACGGCGATCTGGACATGTACGCGATCATGAAGGCGGTATACGACACCTGCCCGAACGCCTATATCCGCCCCGACCACGGCCGCATGATCTGGAACGAAAAAGGCCGCCCGGGATACGGCCTGTACGACCGGGCGCTGGGCATCGCGTACCTGAACGGTCTGTGGGAAGCGATTGTGAAATCCGCGAAAAAATAAGGACAAATCGGGGCAAGCGCCGCGCCGGAAACACCGGCGCGGTGCTTTTTTACAGGCGGCGCGGGCGTTTTGCGGCTCCGGCCCCGCGGCGCGGCGGATTTGACGCGGCAAAACGCCTTTGATATAATCGAACCGAAACAAGCTGTCACACTTTCGACAACCGAACAGGAAAGAGGAGGAACGGGCATGAAAAAACGGCTCTCCATCCTGCTGGCGCTCGCGATGCTGGCGTGCTGCCTCGCTCCCGCCGCCGTGGCGGAACAAAAGGTGGATCTGACGGGCAAGCTGGTGATCGTGCACACCAACGACGTCCACGGCTACGCGGTTACCGACCTCTCCGAGCCCTCGGTGGGGTACGCGCAGATCAAGCAATACTGTACGGACGCGAAGGCGACCGGCGCGGACGTGTTGCTGCTGGACGCGGGCGACGCTTCGCAGGGGCAGCCCATCGTCAACCTGGACATGGGCGTGAACGCCGTCAAGTTTATGAACGCGACAGGCTACGACGCCATGTGCCCCGGCAACCACGAGTTCGACTGGGGCGTGGACCAGTTTCTGCAGAACGCCGAGACCGCGGAATTCCCCGTCCTATGCGCCAACATGCTGCGCACGGCGGACAGGACCCTGTACTTCGAACCCTATAAAATCTTTGAAAAAGGCGGCTACAAGGTCGGCGTGATCGGGCTGGACACGCCGGAGACGCTGACCAAGGCAAACCCCGCGCTGATGAAGAACGTCACTTTCCTGATGGGCGAAGACCTGTACGCCTGCGCGCAGCAATACGTGGACGAGGTAAAGGCCGCGGGCTGTGATCTGGTGGTGGTGCTGGGGCACCTGGGCATCGACGAGGAAAGCACAGGTAACCGCTCCGTGGACGTGATCGCCAACACCACGGGCATCGACCTGTTCATCGACGGGCACAGCCACGACGAGCTCAACGAGAAAGTGGAACAGAAGCACGAGGAAGGCGCGGAGAACGTGCCCACCACGCTGCTGGTAAGCACCGGCTGTTACGGCCACAACATCGGCGAGGTCGTCTACGACGGGGAAAGCCTCGCCGCTTCGCTGTACAAGGCGCAGAGCACGGAAGTCTCCGCCGCCTACGGGGACGCGGACGTAAGCGCGATGATTGGCGCCATCAACGACCGGATCGAGGAGCAGCTTTCCGCCGCTTTCGCCAAGACCGAAGTGCTGTTGAACGGCGAGCGCTCGCCTGGTGTGCGCACGGAGGAGACCAACCTGGGCGATTTCGCCACCGACGCGATGCTTTGGCAGGCCAACCAGGTGTACAGCACCCCGGTGGTCGCGGCTTTCAACAACGGCGGCGGCATCCGCGCCAGTATCCAGATCGGCGACGTGACCATGAAGGACATGAAGACCGTGTTCCCGTACGGCAACACCCTGCAGATCATGACGCTCAAGGGCAGCGAAATGCTGGAACTGTTCGAGGCCAGCAGCTACTGTACGCCGGAACCGCTGGGCGGCTTCATGCAGGTGTCCGGCATCGTGATGTCCATCAACACCACCGTGCCGTACGTCAACGGCGAGCAGTACCCGGATTCCACTTACTACGCGCCCGCGAACCCCGGCGCGCGCGTGACCATCGAGAGCGTCGGCGGCAAGCCGTTTGACCCTGAAGCGGAATACGTGGTAGTTACCAACGATTTCTCCGCCGCGGGCGGCGACCAATGCTACGTGCTCAAGTACGCCAACCAGCAGACGGGCTACAACACCGGCGTTGCGCTGGAAGACGCGCTGATCCACTACACCGCCGAGGTGCTGGGCGGCGTGATCGGGCAAACGTACGCCGAGCCGCAGGGCCGCCTGACCGTGATCCGGTAACGCGAGGCGAGACCTCGGATTCGTTGACAATTCGATTTGCGGGCCGAAGGCCGCCGGGGAACCGACGGTCTCCGGCCCGCGACTGTTCTACGCGGCACGGCGCGACGTTTCCGGCACGCCGCGCTTCCGGCTTCCAGAAAAAAACCTCTTTCGCATCTTGACGAAAGGCCGTGCTTGCGGCTACAATAGACCCAGAGAAAGATTCTGCGTTTGGAAGCTATAAACCGTCCACGCCCGCGCATCTGCGGCGGGTGAACATGGGCGTATTCATTCGACGCCCGCGCGGGATTCCGGCGGACGCCCGGCCGAAAGAGGGGGAGGGCTGCCCGATGCGTTACGTACCGCCGTCCGCAACCGTGCGCGACGGTTTCCATCAGGGTCTGAGCCGCCGCGCCTACGAGATGTTCGGCGCGCACCCCTGCACGGAGGGCGAAGCGGAGAAATGGCATTTCTGCCTTTGGGCGCCCAACGCCCGGAAGGTGGCGCTGGTCGGCAGCTTCAACGGGTGGGATCATGACCGCCATCCGATGCGTAAACAGTACGACGGAACGTGGGAACTTCGCCTGCCCCGGGAGGAACTCTGGGAAAACGCGCCCGCGGACGGCGCGCCCGCCTATAAATACGCAGTGCTGGGGCAGGATGGCGCCTGGCACATGAAGGCCGACCCCTACGGCTTCGCTTCGGAACTGCGGCCGGACACGGCCAGCCGCCTGTGCAACCTGGAGGGCTACCCCTGGGGCGACGGCGCGTGGATGGAGGAACGGAGCACTTATAACCCGTACGTAAGCCCCGTCAACATCTACGAGGTGCATATCGGCTCCTGGCGGCGGCATGAGGACGGCAGCTACCTGACCTATACGGAGTTCGCCGACCAACTGATTCCCTACGTGACGGAGATGGGATATACCCACGTGGAACTGCTGCCGGTGATGGAGCACCCGCTGGATATGTCCTGGGGGTATCAGGTCACGGGGTTCTACGCGCCCACGGCGCGTTACGGTACGCCCGCGGACTTCATGGCGCTGGTGGACCGCTGTCACCGGGCGGGCATCGGCGTGATTCTGGACTGGGTGCCCGCGCATTTCCCGCGGGACGAGGCGGGGCTGTTCCGGCTGGACGGCACGGCGCTGTACAACCACCCCGACCCGAGGCGCGGCGAGATTCCTCAGTGGGGGACGATGCTGTTCGATTTCGGCCGCGGCGAGGTGTGCAGCTATCTGCTGAGCAACGCCTGTTTCTGGCTGGACGTCTACCACGCCGACGGCCTGCGTGTGGACGCGGTGAGCAGCCTGCTGTACTACGACTTCTGCAAGGAACCGGGGCGCTGGCTCCCCAACGAGCACGGCGGGCGCGAAAACCTGGACGCCATCCGTTTCCTGCGCCGCATGAACGAAACCGTCTATCACGATTTCGCGGGCGTGATGATGGTGGCCGAGGAGAGCTCCGCCTATCCCATGGTCACGGCCCCCACCTATCTGGGCGGGCTGGGCTTCGGGTTCAAGTGGAACATGGGCTGGATGAACGACATCCTGTTCTATATCCAGAAGGAGACCGTTTATCGCAAGTACCATCACGACAAGTTGACGTTCAGCCTGTTCTACGCCTTCAACGAGAACTACATCCTGCCGTTCTCCCACGACGAGGTGGTGCACGGCAAACACAGCCTGCTGGATAAGAACCCAGGCGACCTGTGGCAGAAATTCGCCGGATTACGGGCCCTGCTGGGCTACACGATGGCGCATCCGGGGAAAAAGCTGCTGTTCATGGGGTGCGAGTTCGCGCACTTTATCGAGTGGAAGTACGACGACCAGCTGGACTGGTTCTTACTGGTATACGACCGGCATCCGCAGGTGCAGGCCTGCGTGAAGGCGATGAACCGCCTGTACCGGGACACCCCTGCGCTCTACGAGGTGGATTCGTCCTGGGACGGTTTCCAGTGGATCACCGCCAACGATTCGGACAACAGCGTTCTCGCTTTCCTGCGTACGGACAGACGGGGAAAGGCCTTGCTGTGTGTGGTTAATTTCACCCCCGTGTTCCACCCCATCTACCGCGTGGGGCTTCCGCTGGGGGGGACGCTGAACGAACAGTTCAACACCGACCGTAAGGAATTCGGAGGCAGCGACCAGTATAACGCCTACCCGATCGCCGCGGAAACGGGCGAATTCAACGGCTTCCCGTTCCACGCCGACCTGTGCGTGCCTCCGCTGAGCTGTGTGTACTTCACGTACGAGAAGATTGCCGTCCGGCCTGAACCGGTAGCGATGCCCGAAACGGCAGCAGACGCGCCCGCGGAGGCCGGGGAAAGGGCCTCGCACGCGGAGAAGAAGGATTCCGCGCCTGCCGCCGGGAAAACCCGCCGGAAAGCCGTAAGCGGGCAAAGCGGTAAAGACGCCCCGCGCGGGGGAATATTGACCCCGGTTTCCCGGTAAACGGTTGCTGGGTTTCCCATCACAGCAAAGGAGTGGAGCCCGAATGAACAAAAAACAGTGCATCGCCATGCTGCTGGCGGGCGGTCAGGGAAGCCGCCTGGGGATATTGACGGCGAACATGGCCAAGCCCGCTATTCCCTATGGCGGCAAGTACCGCATCATCGATTTTCCGCTGAGCAACTGTGCCAACAGCGGCATCGACGTGGTGGGGGTGCTGACGCAGTACCAGCCGCTGGAGCTGAACGCCTACATCGGCAGCGGCTCTCCGTGGGACCTTGACCTGGCTCACGGCGGCGTGTACGTGCTGCCGCCGTACGTAAAGGGCAAACAGGGCGAGTGGTACAGCGGTACGGCTAACGCCATCTACCAGAACGTCGCCTTTATCGAGCAGTTTAAGCCCGAATACGTGTTGATTTTAAGTGGCGACCATATTTATAAAATGGATTACAACGCCATGCTCCAGTACCATATCCAGCGCGGCGCGGACGTGACCGAGGTGCCCTGGGAGGAAGCCTCCCGTTTCGGCATCATGAACACCGGCGCGGACAACGCCATCGAGGAATTTGAGGAGAAGCCCCAGAAACCCAGGAACAACAAAGCCAGCATGGGCGTGTACATGTTCACCTGGGAGAAGCTCCGCAGGTACCTTGCGGAGGACGCCGAAACCCCCGGCAGCAGCAACGATTTCGGCAAGAACGTCATCCCCGCGATGCTGGCCGAGAAACAGAAGCTTTACGCTTACGACTTCGAGGGCTACTGGAAGGACGTAGGCACCATCGAAAGCCTCTGGGAGGCCAACATGGATCTGCTCCACATGCCCATGCCCATTGACCTGTACGACAAGAAGTGGCGCATCTACGGCCGTAACCCGGGCGTGGCCCCGCACTACCTCGCCGCGGGCGCTGTGGCGAAAAACTGCCTGATCACCGAGGGCTGCGAGGTATACGGCCGCGTGGAGCACAGCGTGCTGTTCGCGGGCGTGCAGGTGCTGGAAGGCGCGGACGTGATGGACAGCGTGGTGATGCCGGGTGCGGTGATCGAACGCGGCGCGGTCGTTAAGCGCGCCATCATCGCCGAAAACGCGGTCATCGGCGCGGGCGCGGCGGTCGGCGGGGAGAACGGCGCCATCGCCGTGGTGGGGCAGAACGTGAAGCTTCCGGCCGGCGAAGTGGTCGCGGCCGGGGAACAGCGCGCAAAGTAACCTTTTCTTCGCGGTCGGGGAACGCAAAACCACACGAAAAGAGGCAATCGCCATGGCCATGAAAAACGTTCTGGCAATGATCTATACCGGCGAGAAGGACAGCTTTCTGCGCGAACTTACGCTCATGCGCGCCATCGCCGCCATGCCCGTCGCGGGGCGTTACCGCGTCATCGACTTTCTGGTCAGCAGCATGGTCAACAGCGGCATCAAGAACGTCGGGGTGATCATGCAGAAGAACTACCACAGCCTGATGGACCATCTGGGCAGCGGCAAGGAGTGGGATTTGCACGGCAAGAACGACGGGCTGTACATCCTGCCGCCTTTCCTGACGCGCGAAAACGTGGGCGTGTACAACGGCAGCTTGGACGCCATTCATTCCAACTTCGGCTATCTGCGCCGCAGCAAGCAGGAGTACGTGCTGCTGTGCAACAGCCTGATCGTGTTCAACGCCGATTTCAACGACATGTTCGACGCCTACCTGCGCGGCGGCGCGGACGTGAGCATCCTGTACACCAAAAACCCGGCCATGCGCCGCCCCGAGTATGGCATCTATTTTGATATCGACGACGAGGGCATCATTACCGACGTGGAGATCGACCCCACGACCCCCCGGTACGAGAACACCTGCATGGAAGTGTTCCTGCTCCGCAAGGATCTGCTGATCGATCTGGCGGACCGCGGCGCGGCGCACGGCTACCACGATTTGACACGGGACGTGTTCCAGCGTATGATTCGGGATGCGGGGATGCGCGTGGCCGGTTACGAATACAAGGACGTCTGTTACCGCATGGACAGCGTGCAGAGCTATTTCCAGTTCAATCTGGACGTCATCAACCCGGCCGTGCGCCACGCGCTTTTCAACGAGGACAGGCCCGTGTACACCAAGGTGCGCGACGAACTGCCCGCGCGCCATCAGGAAAACGCGCACGTGGTGGATTCCATCGTGGCGGACGGCTGCATTATCGACGGCAGCGTGGAGCACAGCGTGCTCTTCCGCGGGGTCAGAATCGGCAAGGGCGCGAAAATCCGCAACTGCGTCATCATGCAGGACAGCCGCGTGGAGGAGGACGCGCAGCTGGAAAACTGCATTCTGGACAAGCAAGCGGTCATCAAGCGGGGCGGGCGGCTGATCGGTCCCAACAGCTATCCGATCGTCATTTCCAAGAATATGACCATATAACGGTACCTTTTTCCCACAACCAAGGCTTCCCCGAACGGAGGCCGGGCAAGGAGAGAAACGTATGAAGATATTGTTTACGGCAAGCGAGTGCGTACCCTTCGTGAAAACCGGAGGGCTCGCGGACGTGGTGGGTTCGCTGGCGCCCGTATTGGCCAAGCAGGGGCACGACGTGCGCGTGATACTACCCATGTACACGGCCATTCCGCAGGAATGGCAGGCAAAGATGCAGTTTCTACTGCATTTCGACGTGCAGCTGGGCTGGCGTAGGCAGTACTGCGGCGTGATGACGCTTGTGAAGGACGGCGTAACCTACTACTTCCTGGACAACAAGTATTACTTCGGGCGGCCTTACGTTTACGGCCTTGGCGGGGACGAGTACGAGCGCTATGGCTTTTTCTGCCGCGCGGTTTTAAACGCGCTTCCCCTGATCGAGTTCATGCCGGACGTGCTGCACGCGCACGACTGGCAGAGCGGCATGGTGCCCGCGCTGCTGAAAATCCAGTATGTGCACCTGCCCTTCTACGCGGGGATTAAAACCGTGTTCACCATCCACAACCTGCAATACCAGGGCATCTTCGGCATCAAGGAAGTGCAGGACGTGCTGGGCCTCGGCGACGGATTATGGTCCAGCGACAAGCTGGAGTGCTACGGCTGCGCCAACTTCATGAAGGCGGGGCTGGTGTACAGCGACGCCATCACCACGGTGAGCCCCAGTTACGCCGAGGAGATCACCACCGCCTACTACGGCGAACGGCTGGACGGGCTCATCCGCGCCCGCAAAGACTCCCTGTACGGAGTCCTGAACGGTATCGACGTGGAGGAATACGACCCCGAACACGACCCGCTGATCTACAAGCCGTACAGTCTAGCCAAACCGGCGGGCAAGGCGGAAAACAAGAGCAGGCTGCAACAGGAGCTAGGGTTGAACGTGGACGCGGATACCCCGCTCATCGCCATGGTGGGGCGCCTGACCAACCAGAAAGGGCTCGATCTGGTGGATTTCGTGCTCAGCGATCTGATGAACGAGAAGGTGCAGCTGGCCGTGCTGGGCATGGGCGACGCGCGCTACACCAACCTGTTCAGCTGGGCGGAGGGCCAGTACCGCGGCAGGCTGGCCGCGCGCTTCGCCATGGATACGGCGCTGGCGCACAAGCTGTATGCGGGCGCGGACTTCTTCCTGATGCCGTCGCTGTTCGAACCCTGCGGGCTGAGCCAGCTCATCGCCATGCGCTACGGCTCCATCCCCATCGTGCGGGAGACCGGGGGTCTGCGGGACACGGTGCTGAGCTACAACGAATACAACGGCGAAGGCAACGGCTTCACCTTCCTTAACTACAACGCGCACGACATGCTGGCTGTCATCAAGCGGGCGCTGCATTGTTACGAGAACGACAAGGCCGTGCTCGTTTCCCTACAGAAACGCGGCATGGAGGGCGATTACAGCTGGGCGCACAGCGCCAGGGATTACGTGGCGATCTACCAGAAGTTGCTGGCCTGAAGGCGGGATATCGCGGCGGGTACGCGCGCCGCGGCGCAGAAGGCGGGGGGCCGCACTTATAGGTGCGGGCTGAAACATTCCGCTGTTTCTGCGCATCACGGAACCTCTTCCGGAATGGAGGAGGTTCCTTCCTTTATTCCTTTCAGGAATCGTACCCGCGGGCAAAGGGCGAGGAGAACCATGCCTGCGGGCATGGGCAGGGGCACCGAAGGGAAGCGTGTGCCCGGTGGGCACCGTTGCGAAGCAACGAGCGACCCGCAGGTGAAGAGCGAAACCAGCAGGCAAACGGCAGTGCAGCCTGCGCAGATTGAGCGATCGGAATTTCCGTTCGCCCCTGCATCCTTCGGGCGGCCTTATAATTTACTGGTTTCTATGTTTATTCAAAGCATGTGCCCTGCGGGGCACAAGCAGGGGCTTTCCGTTCGCCCCTGCACCCTTCGGGCGCTTGTGCTGTAACAGGGGCGCGGGCTTCCTCTCGGAGTACAGGAATGTACAACGCCGAGACTGCGTTATGAAGCCGGATTCTCCGGCTTCAACGCCGTCACGGCGTTGTACGGTCCAGTCCATCCTACGAGGGAGCGCCGCGCCCCTTGAGCCACAATGCGCAAGCGGGGGTGAAAACCGTTATCAAACTTGTTATGTATTTTTGTTTGGCAGAAGAAGCACGACTGATACGTGGTTTCCTGTTGGAATAATGTGTACGAGTGTTCGGGGATATTGCCAATCTTGAATGGGATTCTGCCTGCCATAAGTGAGAATGTAAACCGGGGGATTAAACCGTTATTCGGCTATCTTTCAAATTGTTTGCAGGCAACGCCAACGATGATGGACATTTCGCCTATCGCCAGAATGCAAACAGGCGGAACGCGCGAGGGGTCGCACGACAGACGGACAGGACTGTCGGTCGCGCTACCGCAGGCAGCGGCGGACGACTGTCCTGTACTCATAGTGCGACCCCTCGCGCGTAGACCGCCGGATAAGAAGGCGATTCCGAAGCGTGCAGGGGCGAGCGGAAAGCCCCTGCACGCTTCCGCAGATGCGGCGTCCTTTATACTGCCATGCATAAAAACCGGCATGCTCGAAGGGCGTGCGAAGGTTTCCGAAGGGCAAACGCAATGCCCTTCGGTTCAGCGGAACGCTTTCACCCGTTTGGGCACCGTACGCACCACGAATATCGCCAGCGCAGTCTTGGCGATTTCCGGCAAAATAAAAGGCACAACGCACCAGCCCAGCGCCGTGGAAAGGCCCACGGGCCCGGTGGAACCGGCGTAGGCGACCATGAACCAGGCGGTGCCGAAAGCGTAGAGCACCAGCAGCCCCAGCAGCATCCCCAGCGTCCGCACCCACGGCTTATCCCCCAGCAGAGCCGTCAGCAGCCAAAGAAGCAGGGTGGAGCATAGAAAACCCACCAGATAGCCTCCCGTGACGCCCAGCAGCATCCCCAGGCCGCCGCGGAAACCCGAAAAAACGGGCACGCCCACGGCCCCCAGCAGCAGATAGGTGAGGATAGCGAGCGTTGCGCGCTTGCCGCCCAGCAGCCCCATGGCGCACAGAACGCCGAAGGTCTGCAGCGTGAAGGGAACGGTGGCGGGGATGGAAATCCAGGCGCACACGGCGATGAGCACGGCGAACAGGGCGACCATCACCAGATCGTTGGTGGAAAGCCGGGGCTTGGTTTGCTGCATAACGCGATTTCCTTTCGTAAAAAGGCTTACCGTTGACGATAGGGCCGGGCGCCCGCCCGGATGGACTTCGTTTGCGATGATAGCCGAAGCCCGGGAAAATGTCAACCGATTCGCCGGAAAGGCGAGCCGGGTTCACGAAACGGAGCGCTTCCCAATCCTGCCGGTCTATGGTATGATAACCGCAACGTGAGAGGAGAATTCCGCATGAACATCCGGACCGATTACCGGCATACGCTGTATGCCAGTTACCTGGGGTATGTGACGCAGGCCATCGTCAACAACTTCGCTCCGCTGCTGTTTCTCACCTTCCAGCGTCGGTTGGGCGTACCGCTGGCGCAGATTACGGTGCTGGTGTCGGTCAACTTCGCCGTGCAGCTTGTGGTGGACGCGCTTTCCGCGCGCTTCGTGGATCAGCTGGGCTACCGCTTTCTGGCGGTTGCGGCGCATATCCTGTCCGCGCTGGGCCTCGTGGGGCTGGCGGTGCTGCCCAACCTGCTTTCCGCGCCGTTCGCGGGGCTGCTGATCTCCGTGGTGCTGTACGCCGTCGGCGGCGGGCTGATCGAGGTGCTCATCAGCCCCATCGTGGAAGCGTGCCCCACCACGCGCAAGGAAGCCGCCATGAGCCTGCTGCACTCCTTCTACTGTTGGGGGCACGTGTTCGTCGTGTTGGCGACCACGGCCTTCTTCGCCGTTTTCGGGGTAGAGCGCTGGCCGGTGATCGCGCTTCTGTGGGCCGTGGTGCCGCTGGGCAACGCGGTTTATTTCTCGCGCGTGCCTATTAACAGCCTTACCGAGGAACGCGGCGGCACGCCGCTTCGCGTGCTGTTTCGCAACAAGCTGTTCTGGATCTTCATGCTGCTCATGGTCTGCTCGGGCGCGGGAGAACAGGGGATGAGCCAGTGGGCGTCCGCCTTCGCGGAGTCCGGCCTGAAGGTGAGCAAAACCGTGGGCGACCTGGCGGGGCCGTGCCTGTTCGCGGCGCTGATGGGCCTGTCCCGCGTGCTGTACGCGAAGTTCAGCGAGCGGTTGCCGCTGGCGCGGGTAATGGCGGGCGGCGCGGCGCTGTGCGTCGCGGGGTACCTGCTGGCCGCGCTGGCGCGGCAGCCCATGCTGAGCCTCGTCGGCTGCGCGATGGTCGGCTTTTCGGTGGGCGTGTTCTGGCCGGGCACGTTCAGCCTGGCCGCGGCGGGCTGCCCCGCGGGCGGCACGGCGATGTTCGCGCTTCTGGCGCTGGGGGGCGACCTGGGGTGCGCCTCCGGCCCGGCTGCGGTCGGCTTTCTGGCGGACGCGGCGGGTGGAAACCTGCAAACGGGCCTGCTGGCGGCGCTGGGTTTCCCCGTGCTGCTGCTGGCCGGGCTGTGGCTGAGGAAACGCCGGACGAAGCTGGCGCCGGTTCGCGCTGCGGATGCGACACGGTAGCTTCGGGAGAACGAAACCCGCGGCGTTTCGTACCGCGCGGTCCGCACGGAACGTCTGATATGCCGGACGGGGAAAGGAGCGACGGAACATGACGCTTTCCATCCTGCGAATGGTTCTGCCGGTGCTGCTGACCTTCGGGCTGGGCTACCTGTGCAACCGGAAGAAAATTTTCGGCCCGGAAGGGCTGAAGGGCCTCAAGGCGGTGGTCGGCAACGTTACGCTGCCCGCCGTGCTGTTTAACGCCTTCTTTACCGCGGAGTATTCGGGCACGATCGCCGTAACCTTCGTGACCGTGTTCCTCTCCTGCGGGCTGGGGTTGCTGGCGGGGTTCGGCCTGCGCCGGTTCGTCCGCCCCTACGGGCGTTTCCTGCCCTTCCTGGTCACCAACTTCGAAGGCGGCATGATGGGTTACGCACTTTTCGGCCTTCTGTACGCGGGCCGGACGAAAATCTTCGCCATGGTGGACATCGGGCAGACGATGTTCGCTTTCACGGTATTCCTGACGACGTTGAAAGCAGTTGGAGGGCAGAAAACGACGCCCAAAACGCTGCTGCTTGCGATGGTGCGCAATCCCGTTTTCGTGGCGATCATGCTGGGTGTGCTACTGGGTGCGCTGGGCGTGGGCCGCTGGGTACAGGGCACGGCTGCCTGGCAGGTGGTGGGCGACCTGCTGGCTTTCGTCGCCGCGCCGACCTCCGCGCTGATCCTGCTGATCGTCGGGTATGAGCTGAGTTTCCGGCGAAAGCTCATGCGCCCCGTGCTCGGAACCGTAGGCCTGCGCCTGCTGGTATCGGCGGTGCTGCTGGGCCTGGGCGCGCTGGTTATTTTCCGGTTCGTGCCGTTCGACAAGCCGCTGCTCGTAGCCCTGATGCTGGCCTACAGCCTGCCCGCGCCGTTCATCGTCCCCCTGTATGCGGATGCGGCGGAGGACGGGGAGTATATTTCCACCACGCTGTCGGTACAGACGCTGGTATCCATCCTGTTGTTCGCGGCCATCGCGGCTTATTCGCTGGCCTGAACGGAATCGGAGGGGATCGTTTTGATCTGGTCGGATTTTCATTTTTACAGCCGCTCGCTGCGTATCCAGACCGCTGCCTACGTGCTGTTGCCCGAACACGAGCAGCTGGAAGCGCTGGGCGGCGAGCCTTTGCCCGCGCTGTACCTGTTGCACGGCCTGAGCGACGACCACACAAGCTGGCTGCGACATTCGCGGATCATGGACTACGCCAGGCATTACGCGCTGGCGGTGGTCATGCCGGCGGTCAACCGTTCCTACTACGCCGATATGGCCTGCGGCGCGAAATACTGGACGTTCGTCGCCGACGAACTGCCCCGCGTGATGGAAGCGTGCTTTCCGCTGGCCACGGCGCGGGAGGGGCGCTTCGCGGCGGGGTTGTCGATGGGCGGCTACGGCGCGATGAAACTGGGGTTGCTGATGCCGGAACGTTACGCGGCGGTGGCCTCGCTTTCCGGCCCGCTGATGATGCAGGAGGCGTACGGCGCGAACTGTGGCGCGGAGCGGACGCGCGAGCTGGATTCCGTGTTCGGCGGCGAGGAAGCCCTGCGTACGGGCAGCGGCAACCTGACGCTGGCGTCGGACGCGCTCGCTCCCGGGAACGCCCCGCGCATGTATGTTTCCTGCGGCACGGCGGATTTCCTGTTCGAAGCCAACGAAGCCTTTGTTGCCCGCTACGGAAAGAAGTTCGGAATCCGGTACGAAACGGTGGCGGACGCGAACCACACCTGGGATTTCTGGGACGCGCAGATGGAAAAGGTGCTGGAGTGGCTGCCGCTGAAACGGTTGGAGAACGTGTGGTGAAAAAGAAGATTCCCGCGCTGGAACGCCTGCTGGCCGAAGGCTTCTTCCAAACCGCGGGGGAAGCCCTGCCCTACCTGATGAGCGGGGCCGTGACCTGCGG
The DNA here is from genome assembly GCA_964497495.1 of uncultured Oscillospiraceae bacterium. Lineage (GTDB taxonomy): Bacteria > Bacillota > Clostridia > Christensenellales > Aristaeellaceae > CAXXOK01. Next base: position 2,498 of record CAZCCZ010000052.1, on the reverse strand, counting down.
CGGAAAGCCCGTTTCCACCGGCGGCCAGCTTGTGCCCGCGGAATTGCCGCTTGCGGTGCGCGGCCTGTACGAACGGTACGTAGGCAAAGGCGGATATAAGTTGGAAGGCGCGCTGGACGCCTTTTCGGTTCCGGTCGCGGGACGGGTGTGCATCGACGCGGGAGCCAGCACGGGCGGCTTTACGGATTGCCTGGTTCAGCGCGGCGCGGCGCGCGTGTACGCGGTGGACGCGGGCTTCGGCCAGTTGGCCGGAAGCCTTGCGCGGAACCCCGCGGTGGTCAATCTGGAACGAACCAACCTGGGAGACCCGAGGCTGCTTTCGCTCGACCCCGCGCCTACGCTGGGCACTGCGGACCTGAGCTACCTTTCCCTCGTAAAGGCGGTGCCGCTGTACCGCGCCGTAATGCGCGGGCAAGGGGAACTGGTCTGCCTGGTTAAGCCCCTGTTCGAAACGGAGAGCGCGGAAGCCCGGCGCACGGGCGAACTGCCGGACGACGCCTACGCGCCGCTGCTGTCGCGGCTGATCGTCGTACTGAACGCGCAGGAGGGCACCATTGTGCTGGACGTGACGCACAGCCCGGTGACCGGCAATAACGGTACGCGCGAGTTTTTCCTGCATGTGGCGTTCGGGGCGGGTTCCGCGCCCGATCTTTCCGAAAAGACTGCGGCCGCGGCGGCGCGGGCGCTGGAACTGGAACGCTACCGTAAGGAGCGCGCATAACCCGTTTTTATTTCGCGATAACCCTGCTGCAATGGGTCCGTTCCGACGGGAAACGGGTCTGCTTGCCCACATAGCGGAGGAGCTTTCCGGCCCCGCCGGCGAAACCGACGACCTGCGCGGCGCGCGATTGGATCGTTGCCAAACCCGCGCTTTTCGGCGAAACGGGGGAAGAAACCCGTTGCGCCGTTCGTTTTATGGGTAGTAAACGCCTGGCGTTTCCGCCGAAAGGATCGATCTGCCATGAAGAAAAGATACGCCCGCCTTATCGCCGGAACGTTGGCGGCGATCCTCGCGCTGGGCCTGTCTCTGTCGCCCGCGGGCGCGGCGGAGACTATCTACGCCGCCGTGACCGGCACCGATTCGCTGAACCTCCGCGCCGACGCAAGCTCCGGCAGCAAATGGTTGGGTTCGTACGACCGCGGTGCGTGGGTGACGGTCACGGGAAGCAAGAACAATTTCTACGCCGTCACGACCACCGACGGCAAGGCCGGATACATGAGCAAGAATTACCTCGCTTCCACCGACCGCCTGGCATACGGCAACGTCACCGTCGTCAATAACCAAAAAGCGACGGCGTTCCTGAACCTGCGTGCCTACCCCAGTTATTCCGCGTCGGTGATCACGATTTTGTACAACGGCGTGCCCCTGAACGTTCTGTCGGAAAGCGACGGATGGTATTACGTGCAGTTGGGGGATGTGAAGGGCCACGTGCGCAGCGAGTTCACCAACACTTCCTACCAGCCGCTGGGCGCGAACGTGGCCACGATTAAAACGCCCAACAACACGGCCGTCAACATGCGGGTGGCGCCCAACTCCGGCGCTACGGTGCGCCGCCAGTTTTCGGGCGACCGCTACGTGTCGGTGCTGATTCGGGGCTCGCACTGGTGGTACGTGGGTATCGACGGATATGCGGGCTTCGTCAGCAGCGATTTTCTGACGGAAGGCCTGCACGCCGAGCGGGACGAGGCCTGGAAAGCCGAGGGGGAACAGGGCGGCGAAACTGAGAGCACTTCCTACGCGACGGTCACCAACCCGGTGAGCACCCAGAAGCTGAACCTGCGCGAACTGCCCTCCACCGCCGCAGACATCGTGGCGCAGCTGGGCAACGGCACGAAGCTGACGATGCTGGAACAAGGCACGGAATGGTGCCGGGTATATACGGACGGCATCGCCGCTTCCGGCTATGTGATGACGCGCTATCTGACGTTCCACAACCTGCCTTCCACGCCGACCGCGACCATCGTCCACCCGCAGGGTTTGTACGTGAACCTGCGCGGCTCCCCTGCGATGACGGCTTCGGTGCTGGCCCAGATGCCGAATAAAAGCACCGTGAAGGTTATCGTTCCGGGGCAGGACTGGATGAAAGTGGAGTACAAAGGACTTACCGGCTACGTGATCACCTACTTTACCAGCGCGAAGCGCTAGGTAACCGCTGATTCAATCGCTTTGCCCCTGCACCCTTGGGGTAGCCTCTTTAGTTTGTAGCATTTTTTGCTGATTCCGGGGCTGTGCCCTGCGGGGCACAGCAGGGGCTTTCCGCTCGCCCCTGCATCCTTCGGGGCGGCTCTTTAATAGATTATGTTCTCTGTCTGTTAAGGAATCGCGCCTGCGGGTGCGACCAAAGGCACCGAAGGGAAGCGTGTGCCCACAGGGCACACGCTTCCCTCCGGTGCCTATCGGAATCGCCTTCTTACCCGGCGGTGTGCGCGCGAGGTCGCACTTTGAGTACAGGACAGTCGTCCGCCGCTACCTGCGGTAGCGCGACCGACAATCCTGT
>CAZCCZ010000051.1:1596-20075 GCA_964497495.1 uncultured Oscillospiraceae bacterium | reverse complement strand
TTGCGCTGCTCGGGGAGAACGGCAGCGGCAAAACAACGCTGATGAACATCCTCTCCGGCATCTATTATCCCGACGCCGGGCACATCACCGTCAACGGGCGGGAGGTGTCCATCCGCAGCCCCAAGGATGTGTACGATCTCGGCATCGGCATGGTCCACCAGCATTTCAAGCTCGTGGATGTGCTGACCGCGACGGAAAACATCATCCTGGGCATGCCCGGCAGGGGAAAGCTCGATTTGAAAGCCATCGGCGAAGAGATTCAAAGCATCAGCAATCAATACGGCTTTGACATCGACCCCAAACAGAAAGTCTACGATATGTCCGTTTCTCAGAAACAGACGGTCGAGATTATCAAGGTGCTCTACCGGGGCGCCGAAATCCTGATATTGGACGAACCCACGGCCGTGCTGACCCCGCAGGAAACCGAAAAGTTGTTTCATGTTCTGCGCAACCTGCGTCAGGCCGGCAAGGCGATCGTGATTATCACGCATAAGCTGCATGAGGTGGAGGCGATTTCGGATCGCGTGGTGGTGCTTCGCCGCGGTGAAAACGCCGGGGAGTTGGCCACCAGGGACACCAACGCGGCGGAAATGACCAATATGATGGTCGGGCATACCGTATCTCTGAACATCTCGCGCCCGGAACCCAGGGACCCGGAACCCCGCATCGTCGTCAACAACCTGACCGTCCGGGACAAGGACGGGATCGCCCGGCTTACGGACGTGTCCTTTACGGCATACTCCGGCGAAGTGCTGGGTATCGCCGGCATTTCCGGCTGCGGGCAAAAGGAACTGCTGGAGTCCATCGCGGGCCTGCAACCCATGGAGCAGGGCAGCATCCGCTATATCGACCGGGAAAACGGGAAAGAGGTTGACCTGGTCGGCATGAACCCCCGGGAGATATTCGACATGGGCGTCAAGCTGTCGTTCGTTCCGGAGGACAGGCTCGGCATGGGGCTCGTGGGTAACATGGATTTGACCAACAACATGATGCTGCGCTCTTTTCGAAACGGAAAATCCGTGTTCACCGACCGGAAAACACCGCGCAACCTGGCGCGCCACGTGGTCCAGGAACTGGACGTGACCACGCCGGGCCTTACTATTCCGGTGCGCAGGCTTTCCGGCGGCAACGTACAAAAGGTACTGGTCGGGCGCGAAATTTCCTCCTCGCCAACCGTGCTGATGACGGCTTACGCCGTACGCGGGCTGGACATCAACTCCTCTTATACCATCTACGACCTGATCAACCGGCAGAAGGAAAACGGCGTAGCCGTCATATTCGTGGGCGAGGATCTGGACGTGCTGCTGGAGCTGTGCGACCGGATTTTAGTGCTGTGCGACGGCAGGGTCAGCGGCATCGTGCCGGGCATAGGCGCCGATAAAAACGAAATCGGGCTGTTGATGACAAAACACGGAGAGGAACAGACGCATGAAGCAATCTCATAACGTGCCCCTTGTGCGCATTGCCAAACGGGATTCGATTCCGCTGTGGCGAAGCCTGCTGATTTGGCTGGTCGGGCTGGTGCTGGCGCTGGCCGTATGCGCGATTGTGATCTACTCGATCGTGCATCTGAACCCGATCAAGGTTTATACCGCAATGTTTGAAGGCAACTTCGGCTCGAGCCGGCGCACCTGGGTGTTCCTGCGCGATATGGTGATGCTGCTTTGCATCGGCATCGGCCTGGCGCCCGCGTTCAAGATGCGCTTTTGGAACATCGGCGCCGAGGGCCAGATTCTCGTCGGCGGCACGGTAACCGCCGCCGTGATGATCTACGGCGGCACTACCCTGCCGACGTGGGCGCTGCTTTTAATCGCTTTTACGGTCAGCGCCGTGGCGGGCGCCATTTGGAGCGGTATCCCGGCCGTGTTCAAGGCGCACTACGGCACCAATGAAACGCTGTTTACGCTGATGATGAACTACATCGCCATTCAGCTCACCTCCTTCTTTGTGGCGCTGTGGGAAAACCCCTACGGCTCCAACACCGTGGGCGTAATCAACCAGCAAACGCAGGCCGGATGGTTTCCGGAGGTACTGGGGCAGAAATACCTGCTAAACATCCTCATCGTCGCGGTGATGACGGTGGCCATGTTCATCTATCTGCGCTACTCCAAACACGGTTATGAAATCGCCGTGGTAGGCGAATCCGATAAAACCGCGCGCTACATCGGTATCAACGTCAACCGCGTTATCATCCGCACGATGATGCTCTCGGGCGCCATCTGCGGCATGGCGGGTTTCATCGCGGTTTCGGGTTCGTCCCACACCATCTCCACCAGCACGGCGGGGGGCAGCGGGTTCACGGCCATCATTGTGGCATGGCTTGCCAAGTTCAACACGTTCGTGATGATCCTGGTGGCCGGGCTGCTGGTGTTTTTGGAAAAAGGCGCCATTCAGATCGCCTCCCAGTACAACCTGAACGATTTCGCCTCGGAGATGATTACGGGCATCATTCTGTTCTTCATCCTCGGCAGCGAGTTTTTCACGCGCTATCGGTTGATCTTCCGCAGCGGAAAGGGGGACGAATGATATGGAACGCATTCTTTCCTTGTTGCAGGCCGCGATGGTTTTTGGTACGGTGATCCTGTTTGGCGCGGTCGGTGAAATCCTTACGGAAAAATCCGGCAACCTGAACCTGGGCGTTCCGGGCATCATGTATCTGGGGGGCATCGCCGGGCTTGCGGGCTCGTTTCTCTACGAAATGAGCGTGGAAACCCCCAGCCCCTTGCTGGGCCTGCTCATCTCGCTGCTCTGCGCGCTGGCGGCGTCGGTGCTGGGCGGATTCATCTACAGCTTTCTCACCATCACGCTGCGCGCCAATCAGAACGTGACCGGCCTTACGCTGACCATCTTCGGTTCGGGCGTCGCCAACTTCTTCGGCGGCGCGATGAACAAGCTGGCCGGCGGCGTCGGCCAGATCTCCGTCGCTTCCACAAGCGGCGCCTTCCGCGCCACGCTTCCGTTTTTCAATAATGTCGGCGTGCTTTCCTCGCTCGGGTTCATGGTGTATCTGGCGCTGATCCTGGCGTTTGTGGTCAGCTGGTTTTTAAACAAAACGCGCAAGGGGCTCAACCTGCGCGCCGTAGGTGAAAACCCGGCTACGGCGGACGCCGCGGGCATAAGCGTGACCAAATACAAATATCTGGCCACCTGCATCGGCGCGGCGATTACCGGTCTGGGCGGCCTGTACTACGTGATGGACTACATCAAGGGCACGTGGGCCATCGATGCCGGTATCGAGCGGTTGGGCTGGCTGTCCGTGGCGTTGGTCATCTTCGCGCGCTGGAAACCCAAACAGGCCATTTGGGGCTCCTACCTGTTCGGTGTCCTTTTCTGGCTGTACTTCTACATCGGCGGCCTCACCCGTTCCTCGCAGGAACTGTTTAAAATGCTTCCGTACGTCGTTACGATTCTGGTGCTCATTGTGGTTTCCATCCGCCGGAAACATGAAAACCAGCCGCCGGAAAGCCTCGGGCTGCCGTACTTCCGCGAGGATCGGTAACCTAAGCGCGCTTGGGCCGATGGTATCTTCGGGTCCGCAGCGGTATAACGTAAGATAACGCCGCCTGACTTCGTTTGCGAAACGGAGTCAGGCGCGTTTTTCGTTTTCAGGCTTTTTCACCGAATAGCTGGTCGCTCCCACCCAGAATATGATGAATTCAACCTGCCTCTAGAAGATTTAAATTTTCCTTTCACCGGAGATTCACGCCCTCGGGTGTGACCGAAAGCACCCAAGGGAAGCGTGTGCCCCACAGGGCGCACTCCCTGAATAAACCGATAAGCGTACTTGTTTAAACGCCGCCCGAGGGACGCGGGGCGAGCGGAATGCCCCTGCCGCGCCCGCAGGCGCATACCTTATCTACATACTCAGGGGGTACGCGAAGGGTCCCGAAACATCAAAGAAGCCCCTTTCAAAAGAAAGGGGCCCGATGCGACGCGTCCGGAGTAAAAGAAGCGACGAAGCACCCTTTCCCGCTATAACAGCATTCTCAACATTTCAGGAAGCGGGCTCTCCCGTTCGATCAGCCCGTTTCGCAGGGTTTGCAAGCGCAGGTAACAGCTGTGCAGCGCGAAGCGGTTCGGCAGCGCCATATGCTCGCGGCCGTATAGAAAGTCCCCCGTCACGGGGCAACCGACGGCCGCCAGATGCACGCGAATCTGGTGCGTGCGCCCCGTATCCAGCCGGAGGTGCAGCAGGCTGCGCCCGGCGCCCGTCTCCAGCAGGCGGTAATAGGTTCGCGCGGGTTTACCCTGCCTGCCGACGACGCGCCGGATGGTCGCGCCTTCCTCCTTGGTGATGGGCAGGTCGATCACCCCTTCTTCCTCGGGGGGCAGGCCGTCGCAAACCGCCAGATATTCCCGGATAAAGTTGTCGGTATGCAGTTCCGCCTGCAAGAACTGCTGGGCGTGGGAATGCTTGGCCACCACCATCAGGCCGCTGGTTCCCTTGTCCAGCCGGTTCACGGGGCGGTACAAGAAGCCCTGCGGGCAGCCAAAGTAGCTGTACACGGCGTTTTCCAGCGTCATGACGTCGCGTTTGAGGGAGGCCACGGCGGGCAGGGGCGCGGGCTTGTCGATCACCAGCAGGTCGTCGTCCTCGTAGGTGACGTTCAGCGGCAACGCGTAGGGTACGCAGGTGCCGCCTTCCCGCTGGGGCAGACGGATCACCAGTTCCTGCCCCGCGTGCGCGCGTTTGTCGGCGTGCACATGCACGCCGTCCAGCAACAGGGCGCCGTCGAACTTGGCCCGTTTGAATTGTCCGTAGGACATGTGCAGGCGCTCCAGAGCCAGACGCCGGATGGGTAAGCCGTCGTCCCCGGGCGATACGATCAGGCTCATTTCCTGCATAAAGCGCCTCCGTATCTGTTTTTTTCATTATATCATGCCCGTTTTTTGAAATCAACGCAAAGTCTGAAATAATACTGTTGGTATTAATATCCGCAGGCTTTACGAAATCACGCTGATATGCTATGATATCCGCACAAGCGCTTTGCTCGGATGTCATGAAGGCATCGCTCCTCCGTGAAGGGGGACAAGGCCGCCATGTACATACGAGAGGATGCTGTTTGCAATGCGAAAAAACGACGTTTACAGGCTTTCCCTCAGCGCGGTGTTCCTTGCGCTCGCCCTTGTGCTGCCCTTTCTGACCGGCCAGCTTCCGCAACTCGGCTCGGCGCTGCTTCCCATGCACCTGCCGGTGCTGCTGTGCGGGTTCGTCTGCGGGTGGCCGTGGGGTCTTGCGGTTGGCTTCGTCGCCCCGCTGATGCGCACGCTGCTTTTCGGCATGCCGCCGCTGATGCCCACCGCCGTTGCCATGACGTTCGAGCTGGCCGCGTACGGCGCGTTTTCCGGTTTGCTGTACGAACGTCTTTCCAAAGCGGGCGTCGGCAGCGCTGTGAAGGTGTTGCTTGCGTTGATCGGCGCGATGCTGCTGGGCCGCGCGGTATGGGGCCTGGTCAGCCTGGCGCTGTATTCGATGTTCCTGTCCAAAGCCTTCACCGCCGCCGTTTTCGTCGCCGGGGCGTTCGTCAACGCATGGCCGGGGATCCTGGCGCAACTGGTGCTGGTGCCGCTGATCGTGCTGGCGTTGGAGCGCGCGAAGCTGATTCCCATCGGTGCGAAAAAGTAACCTTCTCTGTTTTCCGTCGTCATCCGCCGCCGTTTTCGGCGGCATTCGCCAGGCGCCGCGCCCGCGGCGAACGCCTCCACGGGCGCGGCGCCGCTGTTTCCCCACCCGACCACCTGCGACCGGAGCGTGCCATGAACGCGGAATTTCTGTTATCCAGCCTTGCGGCTCACCCGCAGTCCGCCCCCGAGGACGCGATCAAATTCATTTACCAGAACGCCTTCGGCTGCGGGCATCTGCTGCCGGAGGCGGCCGTTTGCGCCGAAAACATCCGCCTGGAAATGGAGCGGACGCCTTCGGACGATACGGAACCCGCCTTCGAGCCCCTGGGCGCAGGCCTGTGCCGCTTGAACCTGCGCAGCCCGTTGGTCCGGGCGTTGCCGCCCCTGCGCATCGCGCGCATGATGTGCGTGACGGCCGAACGCTTCCAGGTTTCGCCGGAGCGGTACGCGGATAACCTGGCGCTGTTGCGGTCTTTGGCCGCCCGGCGGAACGCCCCCTCGCCGGGTATTCCGTTTACGGTGGAGGCGCTGGAAACCGCCGTGAAACGCCGAGAAGCCGAGGGGGGGCTGCCGGGCCACAGCGAAACGTACCGCGCCGCCTATCGGCCCGCGTACCGTGTGGTGTTCCGGCGTTACGGCGAGGCGCTGCCGCTGCTCGACGCGCTGGAAAAGCGCCTTGCGGATACGGGCCGCGCCGTGCTGGCGCTGGACGGCAACTGCGCGTCCGGCAAGACCACGCTGGCCTCGCTTCTCGCCCCGTTGTACGACGCCAACGTGTTTCATATGGACGATTTTTTCCTGCCCTTCGCCCTGCGCACGCCGAAACGGTTGAAAACGCCCGGCGGCAACGTGCATTACGAGCGTTTTCAGCGGGAGGTGCTGGAAGGGTTGCTGACCGGCGAACCGTTCGCCTACGGAGCGTTCGACTGCCACACCGGCGAAACGCGGGCCGTCGCCGTAACGCCCCGGCCGGTCGCGCTGATCGAAGGGAGCTACGCGCTGCATCCAGCGTTCGATTCGGCCTACGAAGCGCTGGACGCCGTCAGGGCGCTGCTGACCCTGCCGCCCGGGGAACAGGAGAGCCGCATTGAGGCCCGGGACGGCGCGGCGTCGCTTTCCCGTTTCCGAAACGAATGGATTCCTCTTGAAAATCGCTATTTCGAAGCGTATCATAAAACGCGGGCGAATCGGCTGGTCCTTTCGGGCCGCCGTTATCCCGAAGACGAATGAAACCGGAGCCGAAGGAGGCGTTGCGACCGTGAAAGTGCTGGTGATCGACGGACAGGGCGGCGGCATGGGCAGGGCGCTGGTCGCGGCCGTAAAAAAGTTGGCGCCGACGCTGCCGGTGACGGCGTTGGGCACCAATGCGACGGCTACCGCCGCTATGCTCCGCGCAGGCGCGGAGCAGGGCGCCACGGGCGAGAACGCCATCCGCTGCCAGTGCCGCGACGCGGACGTCATCGCCGGGGTGGTGGCCATCCTGCACGCCAACGCGCTTCTGGGGGAGATTTCCCCCGCCGTAGCCGCGGCCATCAGCGGAAGCGACGCCCAAAAGGTGCTGCTTCCGATGGATCGCTGCGGGCTGCACATCGTCGGCATTCAGAAGCGTCCGCTGGAGGATATGATCACCGAAGCGGCGGAAACCGTCGTGGCCCTCGCGGCCGCGAAGGAGAAGGAATAGCGACCACAGGAAAGGAACCGTGAAACCATGAGCGAATGCACCCACGATTGCGCAAGCTGTACCCAGAACTGCGACTCCCGCCAGCCCGAAAGCCTGCTGGAAAAGCCGCACGAGATGAGCCAGATCAAGAAAGTAGTCGCCGTTTGCAGCGGCAAGGGCGGCGTAGGCAAAAGCATGATCACGGCGTTGCTGGCCGTGCTTGCCCAGCGCCGGGGCCTGAAAGTCGGCATTCTGGACGCGGATATCACCGGCCCCTCCATTCCCAAGGCCTTCGGGCTTAAAGACAAACCCGGTGGCACGGACAGCGGCATTTTCCCCGTGCGCAGCAAGACCGGCATCGACGTAATCAGCCTCAACCTGATGCTGGATCACGACACCGACCCGGTGGTGTGGCGCGGGCCGATCATCGCGGGGGCGGTGAAGCAATTCTGGACGGACGTGATCTGGGGCGAGAAGGACATCCTGTTCATCGACATGCCGCCGGGAACCGGGGACGTGATGCTGACCGTGTTCCAGAGCATCCCCGTGGACGCCGCGGTGCTGGTGACCACGCCGCAGGAACTGGTGGGCATGATCGTTGAAAAGGCGATTAAAATGACCGACATGATGAACATTCCCACCGTCGGCATCGTGGAGAACATGAGTTATGTCCTCTGCCCCGACTGCGGAAAGAAAATAGAGGTTTTCGGGCAGAGCCGCATGGAGAAGCTAGCCAAAGAATACCGCATACCGCACGCCGCGCGCGTACCCGTGGACCCGAAGCTGAGCGCCGGGTGCGACCGCGGGCTGATCGAGCTGTTCAGCGGCGATTGGCTGGACGGGCTGGCGGACGCTTTGGTCGACCTGGAACCGATCAAACGTGTGTGAGAGAGGATAACATGAGTAAAGTCGAAGAAAAGGCGCGGAAGGCGGAAAATTACTTCAACGGCGGGTTCAACTGCGCGCAGTCGGTATTCGCCACGTTCCATGAGGAAATGAAGCTGAGCGAGGCGCAGGCTATGCAAATCGCCAGCTGCATGGGCGGCGGCGTAGGCGGGCTGCGGGAGATCTGCGGCGCGGTCACCGGCATGACCATGGCGCTGGGTGCGATCAAAGGCCTGGGCACGCCCCCGCCGAAAGAATTCAAAGAGCGGCTTTACGGCATGATCCAGCAGGACGCGGCCCGGTTTAAGGAAGCGCACGGCACGGTGATCTGCCGCGAGCTGCTGGAAAAGCACGAAATTCCGGCCCCTCCCCTTCCCGCGAACCGCACGCCCGAGTACTACCGGTTCCGTCCCTGCGCGAAGTACGTGGCGGAATGCGCGCGCTGCGTGGAAGAGGAACTGGAAAAATAAGAATATCCGCATGCAGCGAAAGCGGGCCGCCGAAGTTCCCGGCGGCCCGCTGTTTCGCGTTTCGTTTCCGTTTTGCGGGAGCTACCAGAGGCGGCCGTACAGCGCGGTCAGCTTGCTTTTGATTTGGTCCCCGGCGATACCGTCCACGGTCAGGTCGGGGTACTTTTTCTGGAACGCGGTTACGGCGTCGCCGGTTTTGGGGCCGAAATCGCCGTCCACAGCCAGCGGGGGCGTGGCGCCGCTGAAGTTGAGGTAATACTGCAGATTGTTCACGAACGCGCCGGTGGAACCGCTTTGCAGGTTCGGATCGCCGAACATCTGCCGGTAGAGGGGTGCCGGATCGCTCGGCATATTCGGGCTCAGGAAGGTGTCTTCCACGTACCCGGACCGTTTGGCGGGCTCGCTAACGACGATATGCCAGTACTGGCCGTCGCCCGGGTCGAGCTTCTGCACCTGGGCGCCTCTCTTCAGGGTGAACAGCACGGGCGTGCCTCCGCCGCCCGAGCGGACGTTGACCGTTTGCCCCACCGGGGGCGTGGTGTACAGGATGTTGCAATTCGGCATCGTAGAACCTTGTTCCATCTGAACGTCCTCCTTTCGTCGTCGTGTCTCTGTCCGGCTGTCGATCGGCTTCCATTTTATGGTAATATCATACCATAACGCCGCGCGCGATGCAACGTCCGGGTTTGTTCCCGGGCGGAGAACCGGGTTTTAAGTTCGGCATGGGCAAATCCCGTTCGCACCGCGTCGCTCAGCGGAAAGGCCGCGTACGTCTGCGTACGCGGCCTTTCCGGGTTGTTTTCGCTCGTTCGGGGCGGCGCCGACGGTCCGAAACCCGCCGGGTTGCCCCCGATCTAATATTTCACGGCACATCCTCGCCGTGCTGCGCACAGGGTTCCGCCAAGCTCTCGTTGCCCAGGTTGCCTTCCTGCCAGTGGCGGCGACACAGGCTGGTGTAACTCTCGCTACCCCCCAGCACGATCTGGTCGCCGGTTTTCGCCACCCTGCCGTTGACAATGCGGGCGTTGAACGTCGCCTTTTTCCCGCACCAGCAGATGGTCTTGACCTCCTCGATGGTATCCGCCCAGGCCATCAGCCATTGGCTGCCCTCGAAGAAATTGCCGCGGAAATCGGCCCGGAGGCCGTAGGCGATCACGGGCACGTTCAGGTCGTCCACCACGTGCACCAGGTATTCCACCTGCGCCTTGGTCATAAACTGGGCCTCGTCCACGATGACGCAATCGTAACGGGTCACGTCCATGGTTTCGATATCTTCCACGAAATCGCAGGGGCACTCCAGCCCGCAACGCGACGCCACCAGGTTAGCTCCGTCCCGCCTGTCCAGCCGGGGCTTCATCATCAGCACTTTCTGGCCGCGTTCCAGATAGTTATGCCGCACCATAATCGCGTTGGCCGTTTTGCTGGATCCCATCGCCCCGTACCGAAAATAAAGCTTTGCCACCCCGACGCCCTCCAAGGATTTTTCACATTCTGCCTGTAGGATACCATAACCGTCGGGGTCTGTAAAGGCGTGCAAACGAAAACGGCCGTCCTGCTTCGGGCGGCCGTTTTGATCATTTTCTTCCCAGCCGTCTGGCTCCGCTTACCAGGTCCGTAAGCCGGTTGGCGACTTCCGGCGCTTCGACCGGATCGGAGAGGAAACGGGCCAGCTTCTCCGCCGCTTTTCGAGAAGGCAGCAGCAATTCCACCACGAAGCGCGCCTTCTTGCCGGCCACCGTAATCTTCGCCGTGTATTCCGAAGCGCTGTGCTCCGTTACGGCGTCCGGCGCAAGTGCCGGTTCGGTTTCCGGTTCGGGCAGACAAAGCGCTTTTTCGGCCAGGCCGTACAGGTAAGTCGTCATCCGCGAGGCATACGGCGTGAAGCGGCGGATGGTCCGGGCGGCCAATGTCCGGTTGTGCGTTTCCATGCGGAGGCGCACGGTGGGCAGGTCGCCCTCGTATACGGACAGGTTCAGCCGGTAATCGCCGGGCTTCGCCATTTCGTAGGCGGCGCGCACCTGCTGGTTGCGGATCACCCGCTCCCGGAATTCCGGGGCCGCCTCGCGGATGCGCCTGCGCACGTCCCCCGGCAGCCGCGAACCGAACAGGGCCAGCGCCTCGCGCCCACGGTCCGTCGCCAGCAGTTGCTCCCCCAGCGCGCCCCGGCCCGTTTCCATTTCCCCCGCCGAAATGAGCTTATGCAGGCACAGGCGCATGGATACGTAGTCCATCAGCTCCTGTTCCGCGACGAAAGTCCAAAGCTGCGTCGGCGTAACGCTGTCCAGCGTATCGACGCATTGCAGGAGCCGGAGCATGTTCTCCGTTTCGGAAACCTTCCGGGGCGGCGATTTGATCGGCATGGGGCCTCCCAAAACGGCAACGGGGCAAAGCGTTGCTTTGCCCCGAACATGACCCGCAAGGGGCCTGAATGTTGAATGAATCGGCCCGCGTGCGCGGGCGGCGGCGGTTAAGCCATGAACGGCTTAATGTCGCTGAGGAGATCGTCGCACGAATCGGTATAGATCTCCATCGTGATGGGTTTGCTCAGGTCCAGGCTGAAGATGCCGAGAATCGACTTAGCGTCCACCACATGACGGCCGGCGCGAAGATCAACGTCGTACGCATACCGGTTGACGATGTTGACGAATGCCTTCACATTCTCCGCCAGGCTCAGCTTGATGTTCACAGACTTCATGATGTAAGCCTCCTTTCCATGACAAGCTACATGGTTATTATACATGAACCTTTTGCGAAATGCAAGGAAGCGAAGGCCGAAAACGCTGTTTTTCATACAAAACGGGCGTTTTCGTCTGTTTTCACAGAAATACGGCTAAAAATACAATCGTTTGCACAAACAAGATCGCCGGTCGTCCGGAAAGCGCGAACGCCCGATCGAACGACGCGACGGAACGGCCCCGGATAACGCCCGCGCCAGCCGGGACGCCGTTGCGCCGTTTCGGCTGCCGGGCGCGCCCACCGGCGCTCCGTAAAACTTCCTGCGCGGTTTTCCAACCGTCGGTCCGCCTATCCCGGAACCGGGCGTTTCGCGACGCTCCGCTAAATCGCGTAGGCGGCGGTCAGCAGCATGACATTTTTCGCGCCCGCAAGCAGAAGCATCCGCGCGCACTCCTCGGCGGTCGCGCCCGTGGTGAGCACGTCGTCGATGAGCAGTACGGTTTTGCCTCGTACGAGGTGCGCTTCGCCCGGATTCACGGCGAAGGCGCCCGCTACGTTCTCCTTTCGCGCCTCCCGGCCCTGCCCGATCTGGGAACGCTTATGGTGCACACGCGCCAGCGCGTCCCCAGAAAACGGCAGGCCAGCGATTTCCGCGAAGGCCCGGGCCAATACGGCCGCCTGATTATACCCCCGTTGCCGGAGCCGCCGCCTGTGTACGGGTACCGGCACGCACAGGTCCGCGGCGCGTAGCGGCGCAAGGGCCGCGTAAAGGCCCGCCATGCCCTCCGCCAGCGGCAGCGCGGCGGTATGATCGGAGCCGAATTTAAGCGCCTTCACCAGCGCGGAAGCCGCGCCCCGGTAGACGAACGGGGATGCGGCGAAGCCGATATGCTCCACCAGCCGGATTTCGGCGCGTTTGGGCGGAAGGGCGCACCGCCGCAGCGCTTCCGCGCAGGGCGGACACAGCAGGCTTTCTCCGGCGGAAAGCGGCGCGCCGCAGATATGGCACACCGTGCGCTGCGGAAACAGCAGCGTAAGCAGCGCTTCCCATGCACGGTTCATCCCGCCGCCGCCTCCAGCCTTGTCCGAAGCGTGGTGTACCGCCGGACCACGTGGTTGTTGGCCACCATCTGGGCGATCACTTCCTCACGGCCCACCAGCACCACCAGCTGCCGCGCGCGGGTCAGTGCCGTATACAGCAGGTTGCGGGCCATCAGCATCGGCGGGCCGCCCACCACGGGCATCACCACCACGGGGAACTCGCAGCCCTGGCTTTTATGCACCGTCAGGCAATAGGCCAGTTCCAGCGCGTCCAGCTGCTGCTTCTGGTAGGTCACCGTGCGTTCGTCGTCGAAGCACACGGTCAGCAGGTGCTCCTCCGGATCGGCGGCCTCGATGTAGCCCACGTCCCCGTTAAACACGCCAGCGCCCTCCTCCGGGCCCAGCGGCGTACGGCGGACGAAGGTAAGCTGATAGTCGTTCTTCGTTTGGATCACCTTGTCCCCCACGCGGAACTCCGTGTCCCCGTGGAGGATGGAAGGCACGCCGGGCCGGTCCGGGTTAAGCGCCGCCTGCAAGAGACGGTTCAGGTTCAGGCTGCCGCACTCGCCTTTCTTAGTGGGGCTCAGCACCTGGATGGCGCGCACGGCCTCCTTCTGCCATTCCCCCTTCGGGAAACCCAGGTATTTCGGCAGGCGGTTTTGCAACAGCTGGCTGATCGTCTCCGCCGCCTCGCCCTGCGAATAGCGCTTTTCAAAAAAGAAGTCCGCGCCCTTCGCGTTGAGGATGGGCATTTCCCCCTCGTTGATGCGATGGGCGTTGAGCACGATCATACTGCTTTCGTCCTGGCGGAAGATATCCGTCAGGCGCACGCTGGGCACCGTGCCGCTTTGCAACAGGTCGCGCAGCACGTTGCCCGCCCCCACGCTTGGAAGCTGGTCCGCGTCCCCTACCAGAATCAGCCGCGTGCCCGGCTGTACCGCCCGCAGGAGCCCGCGCATCAGCGCAACGTCCACCATGCTCATCTCGTCCACGATCAGGCAGTCCGTTTCCAGCGGGTAGTTCTCGTCCCGCGCGAACACGTTCTCGTCGCCGCCGTATTCCAGCATCCGGTGGATGGTCTTGGCTTCCTCGCCGGTCGCCTCGGTCATGCGCTTGGCCGCGCGGCCCGTGGGCGC
Source organism: uncultured Oscillospiraceae bacterium (assembly GCA_964497495.1). GTDB lineage: Bacteria > Bacillota > Clostridia > Christensenellales > Aristaeellaceae > CAXXOK01. The sequence continues at coordinate 6,582 of CAZCCZ010000051.1, read as the reverse complement.
GCACAGCAGGATGTCGTTGTCGTCCTTCAACAGCCGGATGATGCAGCGGATAATGGTCGTCTTGCCGGTGCCCGGCCCGCCGGTGATGATCAGCACGCCTTCCTCCACGGCGCTGCGCACCGCCTGTTTCTGCCGTTGGCTCAGCCGGATATCCAGTTCCTTTTCCAGCGCCGCCAGCCGGTTCGTAAACCCGGTGACCTTCTTGTACGGGCGCGCCTCCATCAGGTAGGAAAGCCGGAGGGCGATCTCGCTTTCGGCCTGAAAATAGAAGGGGAGGCACAGGCAGTCCTCCTCCTGATCCGGCAGGCGGAACCCCATGAGCATCTTGGTCAGCAGCGCCTGCGTGACCTGGTTTTCCACCAGTTCCTCATCCACGTGGAGCATCCGCACCGCGCCCTGCACGAGCGCCGGTTTGGGCAGGTAGGTGTGCCCGCCGCTGCCCGCCGCGTCGGTGAGCAGATAGTAAAGCGCCGAACGCACGCGGAATTCGCTGTGGGGATCCACCCCCATGCTCAGCGCGATGCGGTCGGCGGTGAGGAAGCCCACGCCGTCGATATCCGTCACCAGCCGGTAGGGGTTCTCCTTAATCAGCTCCACGGCGGCCTCGCCGTAGTACTTGGCGATTTTGGTAGACAGATTGGGGCTGATTCCGTAGTTCTGAAAAAAAAGCATCACGCGGCGCATGCCCATCTGCTCGGCGTAGCTTTCCAGAATCATCGCGGCCTTCCTGGGGCCGATGCCGCTGACTTCGGTCAGCCGTTCGGGATGTTCGTCCATCACGCTCATGGCGTCCATGCCGAACTGCTTTACGATCATTTTCGCCATCGCCGGGCCCACGCCGCGGATGAGGCCGGAGCCCAGATACTTTTCCACCGCCGAAAGCGTGTCCGGCGGGGTGATTTCACAGGTTTTAGCGCTGAACTGCCTGCCGTACACGGGGTGTTCCGTCCATTCCCCGCCGAAGGTCACGTTCTCGCCCGAGGAGAGCCGCGGCATGGAACCCACCACCGTATGCTCGCTGCGCCCCGCCGCAACGCGCAGAACGGTATACCCGTTATCCGCGTTGCGGTAGGTCGTATCCAGCACCGTGGCGGTCAGTTGTTCCATCACGCTCGCCCCCGTTTCTTCTGGATTATAGCACAGACGTTCGCCCGCGTACAGCACGGCGGCCTACGCCGCACTGTCTGCCATGCTCCGGAGATATCGCAAAAATTTAATCCTCTTCGATGGAATATAATCACATTCTCGTACATTATATTATAGGAACAATAGCCGCCTCCGTACGGACGAGAGGCCGGTGTTTCGCGCGTTTGGAAACACGCGATACAAACTCGAGGAGGTTTGCCGTATGAGAAGTAAGGGTTTGCGGCTGCTGTGCGCGCTCGTCGCCGTAACGCTGATCCTGAGCGTTTGCCTGTCCGCGCTCGCGTACGATACCATTCCCTTCGGTTCGGAAGGCTCCAGCGTCACCGCGCTGCAGCGGGCGCTGAAATCCAAAGGGTACTACAAGGGAACGGTGGACGGCAAATTCGGCCAGAAGACCCGTTCCGCGATCTACCGCTACCAGAAGGCCATCGGCATCTCGACGGACGGCAAGGCCGGCAACATGACCCTCACCGCGCTGTACGACGGGCTGGCAGCGGCCAACGCCATCCAGAAGAAAAAGTCGGAGGCGGTCGTCGCCAAGAAACGTGACACGCTATATTACGGCTGTACGGGCGACGAGGTGAAGAACCTTCAGCGGCTGTTGAAGAAAGCCGGGTATTACAAGGGGTCGGTGGACGGGAAGTTCGGCGACATCCTGATTACCGCGGTCAAACGCTTCCAGTGGGCCAAAGGGCTGCGGGGCGACGGGCTCGTCGGCACGCAAACCATGACGACCCTGAAGGACGCCGTGAAGAAGATAAACGAAAAGAAAAAGTAAAGAGCGGCCAGTGCGTTTGCGGTTTTGCCGCAGACGCGGCCCGGAATACAGGAAGCAGCTTGACCGCTTTTTACAGGCCAAAAGGCAGGCGCACGCCTGCCTTTTAGTTATTCCTTCAGCCAGTCCCGGTATCGCTCCGGCGGGTGAATGGCCTTGATCATGTGGATCATAAAGGCGTATTGCTCTTCCGTAAAAAACTTGCGGTAGCGCTGATAAAGCACGCGAAGGGCCGAAAGGCTCTCTTCGTGCAGCGCGTAATCGTTCAGCTTCTGAAAATTGGCGGAGAAAATCGTAAGGTTATCGAACACAAGGCCCATCACGTCGTCCGTCATCCATTGCAGATCCTTGAGGGTCAGGCGGCGGGTGCGGTAATCGTCCAGCACGACGCACATACTGCCGCCCGTGGCCCGGTTGACGCCGGTCAGCAAAGCGCGCGAGACGACCTCCTTCAGTTCCTGAAAAGTCTGGCGGTAGGGCGCGTATTCCATCACGACGCCCGCCACCTCCCCGGTGATCGGCGTGGAGGTCAGCAGCATGGAACCCAGCCAGGGGCGCAGCAAGCGCTCGACGTCCTTCTCTTCCACGGGAATAGCCACCGCTCGACCCCTCCAAACCCTTTCCGTTTTCCGATGCAAAAATACGCGGCTGCCAAAGACGACGCATCTACGGGTACTGATTCTACTTTTCCGTTACTTTCCCCTTGTTTGTCTTCATAAAATCATCACACTCCGGAAACGATATAGGTAAAATTCCTGTAAAATTCATCCAACGTAAGTTCATAAAAAAGTTATATTCGAATTATGCGCATATTTATTCGCACATATGTGAATATATTAACTATTCTGCATATGGATAAAACGGGTGTCCGCTTTCTAGGGTCTTGACTTTTTCCACACCACTACCGCTGGTGTGGAGAAATCCTCCCCAGGCGCTTTCCTATTCATTTTTACACACCCCGCGTACGCTTGTCAAACCGGTACGATTCTGATATGATGAAGTCCGACACGGAACTATGCCGCACAATCTGAATAGGTCGGTTTTCCACATTTGCGACAGACCATTCGTTGAACTCGCAAGGGTCGCCGGTCGCTCTGTGATTGTATAATATTCACATAACGGAAGGGTTGACGAGCTTGCTGAACGCGGAAGAGATATGGAGCAATGCCTGTAAAATCCTCAAAGAGGACATGAACAGCGTCTCCTACGAGACGTGGATTAAGTCCGCGCTCAAGCCTTACGCGGTCATCGACAACAGCTTCCTGATCGAATGCGTCAACGCCCTCATGCGAGATTTCGGCGTGGACCGCTACCTGACCAAGATCCAGAACGCCGTAGCCACCGCCGCGGGCCGCGCGCTGACCGTGGAAGTGTTAAACCATGACGAGCTGCTGACCCGCAAGACGGAACTGGAGGCCAAGCAGGCGGACGTGAACCCCTGCCTGCTCAACCCCAAGTACACCTTCGATTCTTTCGTGGTGGGCGCGGGCAACCGCTTCGCACACGCCGTTTCCCTGGCCGTGGCGGAGGTGCCCGCCAAGGCGTACAACCCGCTGTTCATCTACGGCGGCGTGGGGCTGGGCAAGACGCACCTGATGCACGCCATCGGCCATTACGCCCACGAGCTGTACCCCGAGATGAAAATTCTCTACATCACCAGCGAGGACTTCACCAACCAGCTCATCATGGCCATGCAGACCAACAACAATCAGCAGTTCCGCGACCGTTTCCGCACGGTCGACCTGCTGATGGTGGACGACATCCAGTTCATCGCGGGCAAACACAGCACGGAGGAGGAGTTTTTCCACACCTTCAACCACCTGCGCGAGGCCGGCAAGCAGATCGTCGTCACGTCCGACCGGCCGCCCAAGGAGATCAACAAGCTGGAGGAGCGCCTTTGCAGCCGTTTCGAGGGCGGGCTGCTGGCCGATATCCAGCGCCCCGATTTCGAAACCCGCCTGGCGATCCTGCGTAAAAAGGCAGAGTACGACCACCTGCTCATCGGGGACGATATTCTTTCCCTGATCGCGGAAAAGGTGGATACCAACGTGCGCGAACTGGAAGGGTCGCTGACGCGGCTGACCGCGTACAGTTCCCTCACGCGCCGCCCGATCGACATGCAACTGGCGCGGGAAGCCCTGCGCGAGCTTTTCAACCACAGCGAAAGCCGCCGCGTAACCACGGACAACATTCAGGAGGCGGTGGCGACCTACTACGGCATCACCGTGGACGACCTGAAAAGCCCGCGCCGTAACCACGAGGTGACCGTGCCCCGCCAGATCGCCATGTACCTGACCCGCGAAATGCTGGGTCTGAGCCTGACCAAGATCGGGGACGCCTTCGGCGGCCGCCATTACACCACCGTCATGAGTTCCATCGACAAGGTGGAGGAGTCTATTAAGCAGAGCCCGAGCCTGGCCAGCCTGCTGGACGACGTGCGGCGCCTCATCAAAGACGGGAAATAGCATAGAAAAGCGGCTGGGCCGCTTTTTTCGTGCGATGAAAGCATGGCTTTCTGTTTTGTCACCGTTTCCGCTCGGCGCCTGCAGAAAAGCGCGGGTGTTTTGTATCAGCTCTTGAAATGTATTTATCTCTTAATAAATTATAATAGGGAACCGCACCTGCGGGCGCGGCCAAAGGGCTTTGCGTTCGCCCTTTGGAAACCTTCGCACGTCCATGAAGTATATTGGCTTTAAAGAAAGAAAGTTTTATTGTTTATCGCAGGGTATGCGCTTGCGGGTGCGGTACGCAGGTTTGTGCCGGCAGGGCACATTCTCAAGACAAATAGGTGCCTCGCGGCATACATTCTGAAAATAAGCATGAAACTCTACGGACCAAAATGCCGTCCGAAGCATGCAAGGGCGAGCAGAAAGCCCTTGCCCGCATCCGCAGATGCGGCTTCATATACCCGTAAAGTATATTCATACAACTTACGCCCGCAGGCGCGCTTCCCAAACAAACAGGGAGTACAATATCCAGAAGCGCCGCCCGAAGAATGCAAGGGCGAGCGGAAAGCCCTTGCCCGCATCCGCAGATGCGGCTTCATATACCCGTAAAGTATATTC
>CAZCCZ010000051.1:0-1496 GCA_964497495.1 uncultured Oscillospiraceae bacterium | reverse complement strand
ATACAACTTACGCCCGCAGGCGCGCTTCCCAAACAAACAGGGAGTACAATATCCAAAAGCGCCGCCCGAAGGATGCAAGGGCGAGCGGAAAGCCCTTGCCCGCATCCGCAGATGCGGTACCCCCTGCGCCCGCGGGCGCTATTCCCCCAAAAGAGACCATGCTTTCCAACTTGGAAGAGACCCCTTGAAATGCAGAAACAACGGTATGTTTCTGCCCGCGCGAAGCGCGGCATACCAAATCTTGTATGCCTGCCGTTCCCCCACGCATAATGGGGAAATTTTCTTCTCCGTCCGTTGAAAAACCCGAGGAAAACCATTGCTCAACGGGAAATTGTATGGTATACTTCGGAAGTTAGACTAGGCGGCGAGCCGTGGGCGGCTGCGTGCGCGCAAAAACGCGTGCGACCACGGGCGTTATGCGGTTTATCAGAATTGACAAAGCGCGCCGGGAGCTTCGGTTTCCAGACGTGCGGGGTCTTGGGTGACGCTTCGCAACTCTACGCGACGCACGCCAATTCCAAGAGACCCTGAGCCCAAGAGGGCGCGGTTCCCTACAATCAATGGAGGTGCAACACACACATGGCACGTATCGCGGGCGTAGACCTGCCCAGAGAAAAGCGTGTGGAAGTCGGGCTTACCTACATCTTCGGCATCGGCCTTAAAACTTCGCAGAAGATTTTAAGCGAAACCGAGATCAATCCCGACACGCGCATCAAGGATCTCAACGAACAGGAAGTCAGCAAACTTCGTGACTACATCGAGCACAACGTAAAGGTGGAAGGCGATCTTCGTCGCGAGGTGTCCATGAACATCAAGCGACTGGTGGAGATCGGCAGCTACCGCGGGGTGCGGCACCGCCGCGGCCTGCCGGTGCGCGGGCAGAAAACGAAGACCAACGCGCGCACCCGCAAGGGCCCCAAGCGCACCATCGCCGGCAAGAAGAAAGCCGTCAAGTAAAGCGTTGAGCGTTCGTAAGTCGAACATGGAGGGATTGACACAATGGCACCCAAGCAAAAGCTGAAAAAGGTAACGCGCAAACGCCGCGAAAAGAAACTCGTGGAACGCGGCGCCGCGCATATCCGTTCGTCCTTTAACAACACCATCGTCACCCTGACGGACACCAACGGCAACGCCCTGTCCTGGGCCAGCGCCGGCGGGCTGGGCTTCCGCGGCAGCAAGAAGAGCACGCCGTTCGCCGCCCAGATGGCCGCGGAGACCGCCGCCAAGGCCGCGATGGAGTTCGGGTTGAAGACCGTGGAAGTCTACGTTAAGGGCCCGGGTTCCGGCCGAGAAGCCGCCATCCGCAGCCTGCAGGCCGCAGGCCTGGAAGTGAACATGATTAAAGACGTTACACCCATTCCGCACAACGGATGCCGTCCGCCCAAGCGTAGAAGAGTGTAATCGAGGAGGTACAGAAAGATATGGCAAGATATACCGATTCCGTATGCCGTATGTGCCGCCGCGAGGGCACCAAGCTCTTCCTGAAGGGCGAAAAG
>CAZCCZ010000050.1:0-21394 GCA_964497495.1 uncultured Oscillospiraceae bacterium | reverse complement strand
TCGTTTTCCGGGTCGCGGTACTTGCCCAGCGAAATGCCGCAGCATTTGCTGTTGCTGATTTCGCAATCCTCGATGATCCAGCCCCGGCTCCAATGCGGGCCGACCATTCCGTCCTGATAGGCGGCGGGCGGCGCCCAAGTGGTGGCCGCTTTACGGACGTTGAAGCCTCTGAGCGTGATAAAGCCGACGCCCGTCTTGTCCGGCATGAAGCAGTTCCGGCGCACGCTGAATTCCACGTTCTCCCGGTTGGGGTCTTTCCCCTGGAAATTGGCGTACAGAACCGTTTCGTTCCCGTCCTGCGCCGTAAACCACTTGTAGGTGGATTCCTCGGGCGACCATGCGCAGGGGTCGGGCTGACCTTCGACGCATTCCTCCAGCGTTACGGTTTCGTACAGCATCTGGTCTTCCAGAAAAACCGCGCCGGTGTGGCGCACGGTCGGTGCGAAATACCAGTCTCCGCAGACATAGGTGGTATAGGGGTTATACGCGCCGAACACGTCGTTGTTCACCCGCGTAACCCATGTGTTCCCCTTGTACGGCTTCCAGCCACCGAGCGGTTCCGCGCCCGTGAGGATCGCCCCCAGCGGCTGCTCGGAACGATAGACGATACGCTTATCCTCCGTGCCCGCGTTTTGGGGGTTTACATACTCCCGGTAGATACCGGGCATGACGACGATCTCGTCGCCGGCGACGGCGACTTGCGCCGCGTCGTTGATATGGATAAAGGGCTTTTCCCTGCTTCCGTTGCCATTGCTCGCAGCGTTTGCGTTGACATAATAGATCATAGGATTCTCCTCCGTTACTGCGCGGCTTGTTTCGCGCGTGTTTCCATCGGGTTCATCGCGTTCCTGGTACCGTAACCGTTAAGGCAAGGCCTTTAAACCTGGCTTCGTTTGAATACCCGCCGTTGATAAGATAGGTGCGACCGCGTCCGCCGGGAGGCTGCCGGTCTGTCCGTGCTTATGGCGCCGATATTGTCGCCATCCGGTGGGACAGGCTGCCCGGAAATATGAGCGGGATCCCAGAAAATTTCCGCTTATCCGGGCAGGGCCGGGGCGCGCGCCGGTGATTCCGGCCGGGCGGTTTGTCCGCGAAAGAGACAACCCGGCATGCCGTGGGGAACGGTTCCGCTATGAGAAGTCCTCCTATCCGTCCGTTTTCCGTTTAACCATGCGAATCATAGTCGACGCCTCCTCGATATTAAACCCCATGCTTTCCTGGCGGACAGAACATGAAGATTCTTCTGTAATCAATATATCACAAAATCACCCCGGCGAGCAACACGATCCGGGCGGCGTTTGAACCGACCGTTTCCGCCGTTGAAAGTATGCCCATCGCCCGTTGCCGGGTTTGGCGGGCTTGCCGTACATCCCGGCCACGAAAAACTCTGCTAATCACAAGGCCGCGCTTCCCTGTTTAAGCGAAGCAGAGCGGGCCGACGCCGACGGCCGCCCCCTGTCGGTATTCCGAATAAGACGCAGTCGGAGTAATCAGGACGGACGGGACATTCCTCGCTTTCGTCGCAGTCCACAGGTTGCGGCGTAGGTCTTCGTTTGCCTGTCTCCTGTGCAGGGCTGCCGCGACGGGCGCGTTGTTTAAGCGCCTCGCGGAAAGACGAGATTACGCGTAAAAACACCGGCGGAGGACGTACCCGGAATCAACGACGGAGCTTCAGGCATGCCTCTGCGTATAAAACGCCCCGCCCGGCGTACGCGGGCGGGGGAAGGCGGGCGTTACCCGCAGCAGGGATGGCTGCCCATTTCCGCCGGGGCCGCGTTTTCCGCCGGATTCTTCATGCACAGATGTACGGACGCCATTTTAAACGTCAGCGGCAGCGCTAAAACGTTCGGGTGATCGCCAACGTACTTTTTCTCCGCGTCCGCAAGCGCCTCCTCGAATGTGGCGCGGGTTTTCAGCCCCATGCCGCGCGCGATGCCCGGTTCCCGCGCGCCTACGATGTAGATGGCGCTGGTGTTCATCTCCGCGATGTGGCCGCAGCTCATCATGGAGAAGCCGTGGAATGGGTGGAAGGCGTTGGCAAACCGGTATTTTCGGATATATTCCGCATTGGTGGCGAAGTATTCGCCGTAGCGGTTCATATCCGGCAGCGTCTGCATATAGTCGTGCTGGAACAGCTCGTACAGCTCTCGGGCGTAAGGCCAGCGCTCGTCGTGGAAATACCCGTCGCAGAGGCTGGAGACGATGTGCACGCACCTGTCGGGCCGGATCACCTGTGCGGAGAGCGCCTGCATTATCTGGATGGGGTTGGTTCCCATGCTGTCGCCGTAGTGGAAGTTGGTCGGCATGCCGAACACGACGACGTCGTACTTCTTTTCGGCCCAGTGTACGTAGGTGCGCTTGTCCGCCGTCTTCCAGCTGACCGGCTGCATCTCCCGGGCCCAGCCGGAGTTAATCTCGATCTGACGGGAGTACGTATCCAGCACGGCGTCGCAGCAAAAGAACTTTTTACCCATTTTTTCTTCCATGAACATGCCCTGCTGGTCGAACTTATTCCGCATTTCACTGTGGGTAGACACGGGTACGAAATCCCTGCGGTGCATCACGACTGGTACGTGATAGGTCGATATGCTGCGCCAGTGGGATATGCTGACGGGGCGTTACGGGATCGAAGCGAACGGAATCAATCCTTCTTCGGCCATGCCGGGGGAGAAACAAAGCTTGTGCGAAGTACCTCCAAGGTCATGATGACGAAACCTTGCCAACCCCATCACCCACAGTGGGGGCGGTCCGTCGAATGAGCAAAACACAGCGTATGGGAGGGGGGCGCCTTCCCTGAAGGGCACAGGGCAATTCGCAGGCCAAACCGGCGAACACGACCGTTTGCTTTCTGCGCGATTACAATACCAGTTTCTCCACAATTTCGCGCAGCGCCGTTTCACTGCCAACGTTTCCCGGAAAGATCACATACGGAATATTGGGGAATTTGCTTTCCGGCCCCGTGCCCCAAACCGGGATGCCCGGCAAAACCTGCCCCAGCACAACGGCTCTGCGCACGCCGATGGCTTTGGTGCCTATGTCGCTGGACGTAATGCCGCCCTTGGCGATGATAAAGGCGGGCGTCGCCCGCAGATCGGCAATGATGCCGGTAAAGGCGTCGGAGATCGCTACGGATATCTGCAGCGCCCGCTCCTTGTTCCCATCCTGCGGCGCAAGCACTTTACGGCTGGTGTAAAGTACCATGGTGTGGCCAAGCGTAAGTTCTTTTTGCGCCAGCGCGGCCAGGCGCCGCCGTTCCGCCTGCAAACCGCCGTTTTCGCGGATGCGGGTTACGTCAAATTCCTCGTAGCGCAACGGGAGTCCGCTTTTTTGCAGTTCCTCCAGTTGCCGCGCCGTTTTCTGCACGTGCGAGCCGATCATGATGATGCCGCCGTTTTGCGGATTACCCGTTACCATATCGGCGCGCGTCAGCAACGGCTGATCGTCTATGCCGCCAAGAATCTTCGGAATGGCTGCCGCGCTGCGGAAAAGCCATTCGCCGCCTGCCTGCAAGGCGCGGACGTAAGCCACGATAAACGCCTTCACATCGCAATAGGCGGCGGCGTTCACAATGATCTTGGCAAAGTTGCCGGCCGATAGCAGCCGCCTTGAAACATCCTCGTAATCCAGCGCGCGTAAGGAAGCCAGCGGAATGGAGATAACGTCTTTCGCGGCGTAAGCGCCGTTTGTTTTTTCCTCGCACCAGTCGGCAAGGTTGGACGCGCTGTACCCGAAGGACTTGTCACGGGCAAACTCGGTTTGTCCGGCAGGCACGAGCCGTTCGCCTTCCTTAACGTAATGCACATTCTCCAGCGTATACCGGCCGCCCTCCTGGAAGAACGGGCAAAGGATTTCCCCGTTAAACCGCTTGCCGGTTTCCGCTTCCAGCACGTCCCGCAACGTCTGCGTTTCCGCCGGATAATGGCCGCGCAGGGTGGAATCGCTGCGGCTGACGACCACAAAATCCTTGCCGGTCTCGCGCGCCTGTACCGCAATGCGTTTGCCGATGGCGGCATGCTCGCGAACGGTGGTTTCCCGATCCATGGCTCGTGAATTGGTCAGAATAAAGAACAACTGCCGTTCTTCCTGAAAACCGCGGGCCATCGCTTCCTGCGACCAATCGGTATAGACCGAAACGCCGTGTACCGTCTGTACGCCGGTCGGGTCGTCGTCCAATACGATGATCTTGCGGTGAAAGGAACGCAGCGCGGCCCGGTAGTCCTGCTCCAGGCGCGCTTCATCTACGGGCGGAAGGCGCAGCAGGGTTTCCGCGCTTATGGAATCCGTTTCACGCATATTGCGTCACATCCAATCTGTATCCTGTAAAGCGAAGGGAAAACAGCGGCGTCACGGCTGCTTTTTGGCCACCGTTACGCCGGCCAACCCTTCGAAATACTGCACGATGCCCCCGTGATCGTCATCCATATGCCCCTGCACTTTCAGCGCCTGCATAATCTCGAATAATTCGCTGGTCAGGGGCATCGGCACATCCAGCGCGCGGGCCGTTGCCATTACGTTGCCGATGTCCTTGCGGTTGATGGATAGCTTCCCGCCCGGAACAAAGTCGCGTTGAATCATGCGGGGCGCCTTGGCGTCCAGCACGGCGCTGCCGGCCAACCCCCCGCGGATTGCCTGATAGACTTTTTCCGGATCGGCGCCCGCTTTAACCGCCAGCACAAGCGCCTCGCTGACCGCCGCAATGCCCATGTTGACAATGACCTGGTTGGCCAGCTTCGCCACACAGCCGGTTCCGCTCTCGCCAATCAGCGTCGCGTTTTTCCCCAGCGCGTTAAAATAGGGCGTTGCGCGGTTAAATACCTGTTGCGTACCGCCGACCATGAAAACGAGCGTTCCGTCGCGCGCGCCCGCCTCTCCGCCGCTGACCGGCGCATCAAGAAAATCAACCCCCTGCGCCGAAAACCGCGCGGCGCATTCCCTGGCTTCCAGCGGCGTAACCGAACTCATGTCGATCACCAGCGAGCCGGGTCGAAGCTTCGCGGCAACGCCGTTTTCGCCGAACAATACCTGCTGCACAATGGCGCCGTTGGGCAGAATGGTGATCACCACGTCGCATGTTTCCCCGATCTGCGCAAGGGTGGCGGCCGTCGCGCCGGCGGCGGCGACCTCTTTTACGGCGGCTTCATTCAGGTCGTTGCACAGCAGAGGAAAGCCATTTTTCAGCAAATGAAACGCCATGGGTTTACCCATTATGCCCAAGCCGATTAAACCAACTGTTTGCATGTTCCCGTATCTCCTTATTCGGCGCCGGTAAGCTCGCGCTCCACTTCCTCCCGGGTGGGAATGGAACACTGCGCACCTTTGCGCATAATCACGATCTCCGCAACGCGCATCGCGCGGGTGATCGCTTCGGGCATTGGGCTGCCCCGCATCAGTTCCACGGCCATGGCGGCGGTAAAGCTGTCGCCGGCCGCGGTGCTGTCCACCGGGGTTACGACGCGATGCGGTATAAAGTGCCGCGTTTCGCCATCGGCACTTTTCCAGTAAACGCCCTGCTCGCCCAACGTAGCGACGAAGTGCTTGATTCCCTTAGCCAGCAATTGATCCGCCGCTTCCGAAAGATGCGCCGTCACATCCGGAATGCCGGTCAGCAGTGCAAGTTCCGTTTCGTTCGGGGTAATTATGTCGATGTGGCGGTATACGCTTTCGTCCAGCAGCGTGGATGCCGGCGCGGGGTTGAGTATGACCGTTTTTCCCAGTTCCTTTGCTTTTTGTGCCGCGTAGCGTACCGTATCCAATGGAATTTCCAGTTGCAGCATCATAATATCGCAGGCCTGAACTGCTTGTATATTGCGGTTGATAAACGCGCGATCCACCTGCATGTTGGCTCCCGGAATCACGACAATGCTGTTGTCCCCCCGCGCCGTTACCATGATCCACGCTGTGCCCGTGCTGTAGCCCTGGATCTTTTGCACCGTATCCAGCTTCGTACCCACGCTTCGCAGGCTTTCCAGTAAAAGGTCCCCGTATGTATCGTTGCCGACGAGCCCCATCATGCGTACGTCTCCGCCGAGTTTGGCGGCCGCGTATGCCTGGTTGGCGCCTTTTCCCCCCGCGTTCACCACAAGTTGATCGGATAATATGGTCTCTCCAATACGCGGGACATGATCGACCTGCGCAACCATATCCACATTCATACTGCCGATGACCAGCAGGTTCTTCACCATCAATACCAGAACGTCCTTTCTTGCGGCATTATCCCTTTACGCCACTGCTGGTAATTCCCTGCACGAAATATTTCTGGAAGGGAAGAAACAGCGATAATGGAATCATGGCGGACACGATTGTGCCGGCATACATGCAGGACCATAATGTCTGCCGTTCCATTTTGAAAGACCCAAGCGCGATCTGTATCGTTTGTATTTCGCGCGTGCGCGCCACCAGCAGCGGCCATAGGTACGCGTTCCACTGATCCATGAAGATCATCAGCCCGGCCGTGATGAACACGGGAACGGACGAGGGAACGATGATGCGCAGAAAAATCTGCATCAGGTTGGCTCCGTCTATTTTCCCGGCTTCGATTAACGACGAAGGAATATCCTTGAAAAACTGCGTGAACAGGAACAGTACCAGGCCGCTTGCGATCGCGGGCAACACCAGCCCCGCGCGGGTATTGACCAGCGACATATTGTTGGCAACGTTATACAGCGGCATTGCGATGGCTTCGAAAGGAATCATAAAGGATGCCAGAACGATTGCGTAGAGCGCCGTTTTGCCTTTGAAATTGAACGTCGCAAAGGAGAATGCCGCAATACTGTTGACCATGCAGCCCAATGGAATCAGAATCAATATTACGATCATCGTGTTGATGAGCGGCGTGGCAAAACCGAAATCGGTGAATAACTGCACGTAGGAGGTAAAGGTGGGCTCCACGGGAAGCAGCGTATGGATGGAAAATGGCACCGTGTATTGAAACAGTTCCTTGTCGGTTCGCAGAGACGCCGATATCGCCCAAAACAGCGGAAATAACGTGACGATCGCGATGACCACCAGCACAACGTAAAACAGCAGGAGTCGAAATGCCTTTTTTCTTTTAATCATGACAATTCGCCCTCCTTTGATTTTCCCTGCAACAGGCGGAACTGTGCCACGCAAATCAGGATGATGATCGACAGCAGAATCGTAACCATCACCGCGGAACGCGGCCTGTCGGCATATTTGAAGGCGGATTTGTAGGCTTCATACATCAAGACATTGGTGCTGCCCTGCGGCCCGCCCTGCGTGACCATTTGCATGGGCACGAACAATAAAACGTTGGCGGTCGTGTTTGCCACCAGCACAAACAGCGTTACTCTGCGAATCATGGGAATCGTAATCTTGCGTACCGTCGTCATGAAACCCGCGCCGTCGATCTTGGCGGATTCATAAATGGAAGCGTCAATGTTTTTCAGCCCTGCGATGAAGAACATCATCCAATAGCCGCAGCCTTTCCAGGACGCGATGACGACGATGCACCAGAGCGCCTGGTTTTTATCCAGCAGAAAGCGCTGTGTCGGCAGGCCGACGGCGATGAACAGACTGTTCAGGATCCCGTTGTTCGCATTGAACATCAAACTCCAGATGATGGTTGCAACCGTCAGGGAAATGGTGAACGGCAAAAAGTAAATGGTGCGAAAAACACCGATACCCTTGACCATCGCGTTTGTCAGCAACGCCAGGCAAAAAGAGATCAGCACCTGCAGGGGGATCATCACCAGGTTTAGCTTCAGCGTGATCCATAACGAATTCCAAAACGTGCTGTCCGCAAAAACCGTTTGATACGTTTTCAGCGTCAGGCTGCCGTCGATAATTACGCTTTCTCCCAACGTCTGCGCGATGGGATAAATCTTAAAGATCAGAATCAGCACCAGCGCCGGGAGGATCAGCAAATAGGGAATGCATTTTTGTTTCTTCAAATCAATGTTCATCCTGCACCTCTGCTTTCCAAAGAAAGCCCGGAGGAGGCCGGCTCCTCCGGGCGATCAGGGCCTACAGCTTATTTGTATTTCGCCATTGCGGAGTTGATCTGCTGCACGGCATCATCCAGCGAGGTTTTTACATCCGCACCGTTACGAACGTCTTCCCAGGTCGCGTTCAGAATGGTGCTGTACTCTGAGTAGCCGGGCGTGAGCGCGCGCGGTACGGAAGTGTTCGCGGCCTCAAACGCGCCGATCTTCAGATAACCCGGCGCCGAAGGATCGTTGATGATGTCATCCAGTTTGGCTTTGCGGGCGGGTACGTCGCCGTTGATCTCCAGCCACATGTCGTTGCCTTCGCCGATGGTCATGAACTTAATGAAGTCGGCGGCGGCATCCTGCTTGGTGGAGGCGGCGTTGACGCCAAAGTGCCAGCTGCCGGTCGGCGTGGCCACTTCGTCTTCATGGCCGGCAAACGTAGGCATCGCCACATAGCCATAATTGGAGAAGCCCAGGCCTTCCACCGTGCTTGCCGTCCACGTGCCGCCTACCAGGAATACCAGCTTGCCGGAAGCGAAATAGTTGCTCATCTCATCGGCAGTGATGCCCTGGGAGGAAACGCCGGTGTTTACCAGGTTCTGGTACCAGGTAAGCGCGGTTACCCATGCGTCGTTGTTGATCACACCGTCAACCGTGAAGCCGTCGTCGCCGATGTTGGCGCCGCCCAGACTGTTGGGGATCGCGTTCATCTGGTAAACGCGGCTGGCTTGCTGCCAATCCAAACCGAAGATGCCGTTATTGCGGTCGGGGTTTACCACGTCCAACACCTTGTTCGCCATATCCACGACTTCATCCCAGGTCAGGCGATCGGTCGTGCTGCTGTCGGGCATTTCTACACCGGCCTGCGCCAGCAGATCCTTGTTGTACCACAGGCACTGCGTGGAGGTGTTCATGGGCGGAGCGTAGAATGTGCCCTGCCAGGAGCCGGCGGCTACGGCCGAATCGATGAACTCCGATTTTTCCTCGTCGGTAAAATAGGCGTCCATAGGCGAAATGTATCCGCGGGTCGCGTAAGCGGCAACCATCGGAACGTCCACGCTGATGACATCGTAATCGGTGCTGCCGGAAGCGATTTTCACCTCAATGACGTCAAACAGATCGTCAAAGGAGTAGAATTCGCCTACGACTTTTACGCCGGTCAGTGCCTCATACCGTTCCAAAATCGGTTTGGTTCTGCCTTCCCACGCGTTGTCGCCAACGCCCTGCGAAAGCCACGTGATGGTGGTTACCGGCGCGCTGCCCGTTTCGGCCAGAGCGGCTGTTGACGAAAGCAGTAATGTCAGGGCCAGGAGAATGGATAAACACCTTTTCATTACGGATACCTCCTTTAATATAGCTAACAGTCTCCCAACTGCCAGTTTCCGAAAACAGGTCGCGTTCACTTTTGCAGTTTGGTGAACAGATCCGCAAAAAGCTTGTCGCGGTCGATGTAGTACACATATTTATAGAGGTGCGTTGTGTGGCACCACGAAAAATAATGATCATATTCGGGTACCGGCACATGCTCCAGCCGGTCGGCCATAAAGCAATCATCCAGCAGCCAGGCAACCGCCGTCACATCCCATATGGGGCGGGACCAGGCCATATTGCCGCCGCAGGCAAGCGCCTCTTTGGTGGTTGTGTCCACCAGATAATCGCACAGCTTGTTTTTACCGCGCAAATGATACTCCAGTTCCGGGCCGGTGGTACGGAAGGCGGAAACAACACCCATGCAGGGCAGCGATACCAGCGGGACCCCGCAACCGAACACCACGCGCGCGCCCGCCACGTCCTGACTCAGGTTGAATTCGCGGTTGTGCGGCCACTCTTTTGCGTGACCGCCCAGCCAGATCAGCACGATCCGGTCGGCAATCTCCGGATGCATCACCAGCGCGGAGGAAACGTTGGTAATCGCGCCGATGGCGATGACATACAGCGGGTTTTCAGCAGTGTAAGACGCGGCAAGTTCGGCCAGGTTTTTTGCGGCATCCGAAACGACGGGCGTTTGCTCGCCGGGCATATAAGCGGCGGAGCCGCGGTAGGCTATGGCCTTAAGGTCTTCACGATCCATCAGGGTGAGAATATTCATGATTTCCCGATAGCTTTTCTCCATACCGTCGGCCGGGCTGTTGGATTTCTGGTTGTGAAAAGGCGCGGCGTAAATTGCCTTGAGGTTCAACCGATCGTCCGAACGGATCAGGTAGGCCAGCGCGAACTGATCATCGATCTCGTTATAGGTATCCGTGTCGATGACGACATCCACCTTGCCGTCGGGTTTTTGTAAGCGACGGATCATCCGTGCGTCGTCCGTTTGCTTTTGTCTGGCGGCGTTTATCCCTGTGAGCCGCTCCCATTCGCTGATTTGGTTGTTCGCCTGCATGGTTGTGTCCTCCTGTGTTCTATTGGTCGCCCATCATGAAATCGAGCGTTGTCTTGTCAATCGCGTTCGCGTAGGCCGCGCCGTAATGCGTGGTGGAGTAGCCGGCCGCCATATTGGCGTGCCGTATGCTGCTTCGCAGGTCGTAATTTTCGGACAGATACACCGCGAGCGTTGCGCAGAAGGCATCCGCCGCGCCGGTGGTATCCACGGGCGTAAAATCGGCCGCCGGGAAATATTCGGATGTTTCGGCGTTGCGGTAATAACCGCCCTTGCTGCCCAGCGTAACGATTACCGTTTTCACGCCGCGATCCAGAAAATACTGCGCTTTTTCCTCCAGCGTCGCGGGGCCGGGGCAGATCGTGTGCATTTCTTTTTCGTTCGGCAGCAGGATATCGACCTGTTTCACCAACTCGTCATCCATTTGCTCGATGGCCGCGGGCTTCAAAATAATCTGGCAGCCATGCCGCTTGGCAAGCTTGGCGACGTGGAGCACCAGTTCCTGCCGGATCTCGGTTTGCAGAAGGCAAAAGCTGGCGTTTTCAAACAACTGCTCCTTCTGACTGACCTCTTCTTTGGTCAGGCGGCTGTTGGCTCCGTCATAGATCACAATGCCGCTTTCGCCGTCCTTCTGGATGTAAATGTACGCGTGCCCCGTATCTGCTTTGGAGGTGCTGAAAATTCCATCGGTGTTGACGTTGCTTTGCTGCAAAACATGAAACAGCATGCTGCTTTCGTAATCTTTGCCGACTTTGCCGATCAGATATACTTCGGCACCGAGGTTGGATGCGCCGATCGCCTGATTAATGCCTTTGCCTCCGGGCGTCGTTGTGCGGCTGGTGGCCCGCAGCGTTTCGCCGGTTTGCGGATATTGGTTCGTGGTCAGCAATGTGTCCACGTTCAAGGTTCCCACCACCACGATCTTTTTATTGCGGCACGTAATGGGAACATCGATGTTTTCCGCGGCGGTAAGAATGATCTCGGTTTGAAAGCCGGCCGTATCGGCAGCCTGCCCTTCCAGATTGGCGATCAGCCTTCGGCATACGTACCGGCCCAGTTCGCCGTACGGAAGATGGAGATAAGCGATGTTTTCGTCTTTGATCTTGTCGCCGTCGTCCAGTGCGATCACCGACAGATACTTCGGCAACCTCCGGTTGGTACGGTGCGCCTCCCTTGCCACGCGAAGCGCTAATGCCGACGAATAACATGCCACGCCTGTTACGGAATGCGGAACCAGCAATTCTTCGCTGCCATCGGCTGTTTTGGCAAGCAGGTTGGACGCAGGAAGCTGATGATCGTATAAGCATTTCTGGCAGCCCTGCAAAAACAACACGCTGACGGGGCCCCGGTCATCCGTAAGGCAAAGCAGATTTCTATGTTTATGCTCCAGCAACGTTTCCATGGCCTCGTAGCCGAGCTTTCCGTAATCTAAAAATGTGTTGTCATCCCCATCCAGACCCGCGTTAACCATTTGCACGCGCACGCTGCTGTTTTTTAATTGCTCCAGGCACCGCGGATCCGAGTTTTCAATCCGATTCCATAATATGCCGTCAACATCATGGTTGATCAGCGTGGAGAGGTTCTTGTATTCCTCCTCGGGCGTTTGGGAGATACATACGATGGTGCTGTAACCGTTTTCGCGCGCCGTGGTTAATATACTGTTTAAAAATTCCTGATGGTTGCTGATATCGCTGATCAGCGCGCCGAGCAGAAACGAGTGCTCGCTGCGGGCGGCGCGAATATTGTCGTAAGGCGCATAATTATATTCTTTTACGATCTGCAGCACCTTCGCAATCGTTTCGGCGCTGATGCTTTCGTCCTTGCCATTGATGATTTTGGAAACCGTGGATGCGGATACGCCCGCCAAACGAGCGATATCTTTGATGTTCATACGATACGTCCTCGCTGCTTGTTTCATCAAGGAAACAATTTTTCGGAAACGTATTTCCTAAAATCAATCTATACGATTTGCCCGCAATTGTCAATACATTTTTTCAAAATTTTCGAAAAATTTCGTACCCGAAGCGTACGATTTGCAGGGGAAAGGAGGCGTTTAAACGATTCCCCGCTTCAGGCGCGTTCGGCGCCGAGCGTTCAGAACAGGTAAACCACTCCATCAAGCGGCGTTCGAGCGAAGCGCCCGAACGCCGCTTGGACCTGATCGTTTACGGTGGGAATACGCAGGGACGACGCAAGACGCCGGCGATCGAACCCATGCCGGAAGGACCATGCTTTTGATGATTGTGATTTACGTTGCGGTAAGGACTCCTTTTTCGTGTATATGAAAAGCCTTGTAACCGTTATGTTACAAGGCTTCTTCTGTGGCGGAGCGGGTGGGATTCGAACCCACGGACGGTTGCCCGTCACCTGATTTCGAGTCAGGGCCGTTATGACCTCTTCGATACCGCTCCACGCGGGGGCGACCATGCGATAGTATAACAAAGCGGAGGCGGGCCGTCAAGCCGTGCGTGCCCGCGCGCGGCGGTTTTCGGGGGCCTCCGTTTAAAGCTCGAAGCGTTCCAGCACCTGCTTGGCTACGCGCACGCGGGAAACGCGCGCGTTCATGGCTTCCCGCTCCAGCACGTGGTGCGCCTCGTCCTCGGTGATGCGCAGGTGCTCGATCAGCAGGCATTTGGCCCGATCGACGATTTTCAGTTCCTCGTATTTCTTCTGCAGACGCTCATTCTCGGTTTTATACAGCAGCATCCGGTTGCGGCAGGATATGCCCACCCGGATCGTCTGCTCGAACAGCTGCTGAATGACCGGTTTGGTTACGATCAACACGCCCGCCTCCGTGGCCGTGTCGGCGATCATGGGGGCGAGCTCCGTCTTTACCAGCAGCACGACGGCCGCCAACGTGCGCCGGGCCAGATCCACAGCCAGTTCCAGGCCGGATTCGTCTGCCAGCGGGGCGTTGATCAGAATCAGCGCGTACGCGTCGTTCATGCCGACGCGACGCGCTTCCGCCGCGCCGCCGGCCGGGACGATCTCGCCCGGCTGCACCGCGGTTATCCACTGCATCAGCTTTTCCCGCCCCTGCGAGGCGACCAGCAGGGTCTTCTCCTCAGCCATCGAACGCCCCCTTCCCACCCGGCATTCGTCAGAAGCGCTCGAACTGGTGTTTAAACAGGCGCGTTTTGTCCTGCCGGTCCAGCGCCAGCAGCCTTTCGCCGCCGTGCAGGAACTGGCCGATCACGCACTCCGGCAGGCTGCGCGTGATGAAGGCGCTCTTTGCGGCCACTTCGATGGCTTCGGTCAGGCTTTCGGGCAGCATGGGCGCGGCGCCCCAGTTTCCATCCAGCGCGGGCGGCGGCGTTTCGCCGTTCTCAATGCCCTCCAGCGCCGCGCGGATAATCAGCGCGTAGGCCAGGTAAGCGTTGCAGGACGGGTCCGGGCTGGCCACCTGCAGGTGCGCGAAACGGTGCTGCGGCAGGGGCAGGCGGAGGGCGTTGCGGCCCCTCAGGGTAGACCAGCAAAGGCGGTTGGGGGTCTCGTCGTCGGTGAGCCGGTCGTAGCTGTTGGGGATAGGGTTCAGGAACAAAGTCATATCCGGCATACGGTTCAGCACGCCCGCCAGGGCGGCGCGCGCCTCGTGGGCCAGCTGCCCGTTCTCCATGCGGAAAAGGTTCTCCCGATCCCGGTAGAAGGATACGTTCACGTGGAAAGCGTTGCCGTAATCGTCCGGCAGGGGCTTGGGCATGAAGGAGGCGCGCAGCCCGTACCGCGCGGCGATGGTGCGCACCGCGTTGTGGAACGCCACATGGTGATCCGCGCTGGTCAGCGGGTCGGCGCGGTGAAAGTCGATCTCGTTCTGGCCGGGGCCGCGCTCGTGGTGGCTGCTCTCCGGCTGTATGTTCATGGAGGCAAGCGTAAGGCTGATCTCCCGCCGCACGTCCTCCCCGCGGTCCAGCGGGGATACGTCCAGATAACCGGCACTGTCCTGCGGCCGGGCGGTGATGTTGCCCTGCTCGTCCGCCTCGAAAAGATAGAATTCGCATTCCGAGCCGATACGTACCGAAAGCCCCTTCTCCGCAGCCTGATCCGTGGCCTGTTTCAGGATGGCGCGCGGGTCGCCCGCGTAGGGCCGGCCGTCCGGGGTGAGCACGTCACAAAGCAGACGGCATACGCGGCTGGCCTGCGGCCGCCAGGGAAGCAGGCACAGCGTGTTCGGGTCGGGCCGCAGCAGCAGGTCGCCGTCTGCGCCGCAATGATACCCGTCGATGGCCGTCGCGTCGAACGGCACGCCGGTTTCGAACGCCTGGGCCAGCAGGTCCGGCTGGATGGCTATGTTTTTCAGCCTTCCGAAGAGATCCAGAAAGGCCAGACGGACAAACTTGACGTCGTTCTCTTCAAAGAAACCGAGCACTTCCTGCGCCAGCATAACAAACCTCCCTGGCGGTGACCGCCTGTCCGTTCGCCGGTCGTCGGCTGAACATAAACATTGTACCACGGGCGGACGCAACGCGAAAAGGCCGCGCGCGCAAACGGGCGGTTTTTTCGCCGTATTTTCCAAAGGCCGCGAGGGGGACGGGGGGCGTATCAGTCGTCCTCGTTCCCCGTGACGACCGGCGGCTCCGCCGACGCGGTCTTGTCCGTCGTATGCAGAACGTAGTCGGTGCCGATGCGAAGCTTGCCGATGTCTTTCAGGTTCACGCGCACCACGCCGGGCGCGATCTGCGTCAGCAGATGGTCCGCGTCGTGCTTATCGTAATTCTCCTGCCGGTAGGGGTCCAGGAAATAGGCGTAATCGTCCACGACGCTGGCCAGCACCACGTAGTGCCCGCCGCCCGTGAAGGGGTTGTCGGAGCCGAGGCTGCATATGGCGGTGGAACCGTTACGCACGGCCTCCAGCGCCACGTTTTCGTCGCTGGTGCGGGTGAGGGAGAGTTTATACAGGAAAGCGATCTTTTTCAGGAACGAGAGGCTGGTGCCGGAGGAACTGTTGCGCGATACCTGATCCCACAGGTTGTTGCCAGTGGCGAAGTTAGCCATGACCAACGGGAAGTACCGCAGGTATTCGGCCTCCGTCTGGATCATGTACTGCGTCTCCGCTTTGCTGGCGTGGTACTGGTTGACGGAATACTCGCTGAAGGTATACCCCAGCGACGTCTTTGCGTAGCCGAAGACATCCGGTAGGCGTTCCCGCGGCACCAGGTTGACCACGGCCATCGCCACGGAGGTGGGGCCGCAGCCGCCCGCGCCGAACGTTCTGCGGCGGTCGGAAACGCGCGTTTCGTAGATCATGGACGTCCAAAGCGGATCGTTTTGCGCGTAGACCATCATCTGCCCGCGCCCCGGCACCTCCTGCCGACTGCTGAGGGTCTCCTTCTGGTCCATGCGCATCTTGGTCACGGTGACGCTGTCGGTGGACGCGTACAGAATCTGGCGCATCCGGCCGTACACCGCGTAACGTTCGCCGTGCTGGTCGTTGGTGCAGGTGACCAGCACCAGAAGCTGGTCGCCCCACTCCGGCAGGGACGCCTCTTTTGGCTTGAAAAGCGACGTCTTTTCCAGGTCGCGGATATAGGCGGTAAAATCGGCCTTGCGGGTAAACTGCTTCACGCGCCAGGAGGTTTCGTCGTCCGCCTGGAACACGCCCGCCGCGAACAGGTCGATGCAGTAATCCCCGTACGGCGTCAGCAGGATCATCTGGGGATGCTCGTCGTAGTAGGCCTGCTCCTTGTAATGAACCAGCGTGGAGAACATGGAATCCGTCTTGGTGTGGTGACCGTAAATGTAGGCGTTGGCGTCGCCGAAGGCGTCCGAACTGCCGCTGTCCAGGAAGATGGAGCCGTCCTTGTTGATCCGGCCGTTGAACAGGTGGGTCAGGTAATAATCGTTGTTCTCCCCTTGCAGCACGGGGTAGTTGATCACCGTGCCGTCCTGGATCAGCCAGGCCTTCACGTCCTTATTGAGGGTCTGCAAATAGGCGAAATCCACCGAATAGTGAACGCTGTCCATCAGCACCACGCGGTTGAGCATCGGCTCCGGCGTGGGTTCGGGGGTGGCCGTGGGTTTGGGCGTGATCGTAGGTTTGAGCGTGGCCGCGGGCGTCGGCGCGGCCGACGGCGACGCGGCGGGGGGGAGCGATACGGCGGCTGCCGTAGCTGCCGGCGTAACGAATGCCGTTACGGGAACCGGCGTGGTGGTGGCAGCCACGGTTACGGCCGGGGTGGCCGCCGGGCCCGCCGTTTTCTCGGCGGCGGGTATCGCGGTGGGTATCGCGGTGGATGTGCCGGATACCGTTACGGGAACCGGCGTGGCTGCAGCCTTGGTGGCAGTGGCCGCTGGGGCCGCTGTCCTAGCGGCGGTGGGCGTCGCGGCGGGTATCGCGGCGGATGTGCCGGATGCCGCTGCGGGAGTCGGCGTGGCGGCAGCCTTGGTGGTGGTAGCCGCCGGGCCTGTTGTTTTTACGGCGGTGGGCGTCGGCGTGAGCGTCCGCGCGGGAGATACGGCGGCCGTAGCCGGGAACGGCGCGGAGGTTATCGCCGCGGGGCCTTCGCTTACGGCCGGGGTAACGGCGGGCGTGGGGGACGGGGCGGCGGAACGGGTGACGGCCGGGGAAACAGCAAGGGTCGCGGTCGCCACCGGCGTCGGGGCGGGGGTTGCGGTCGCCGTTTGAATGGGCGTGGGGGCCGCGGTCACCACGACTACGTCCTGGTCGAAATCCGTGCCCGTGTCGCCCTGGGTTTCCGCTTCTGTTTCGCTTTCCAACTCGGTGGTCATCGGGGGGGTGGATGCGGACGGAAATTCCGTCATGCCGGTCACCACGACCTCGCTGCTCAGATCCGAGTAGGTTTCTGCGCTCTCCCGCTGCTGCGCCAGCTTGTCCAGAAGGCTCCACGTCATGACGGCGCTGAAGAGCACGCAAAGAACGATCAGCGAATAAAGCCATCCCAGTTTCGGCTTGTGTTCCAAACAGTTCGCTCCCTTGCATGGCGGGCGTCTCCGCGCCGGTCGGTTTCATGTTTCTCCCCGTTCGGGAGGGTCGTGTGCACTCTTTTGCGGAGTGGAAATCGGCGGCTTCGCGCCGAACCGGCGGTTCGCCCGCGCCGATCAATACCCGGACCCGTACCGAAAACCCTTTTCGTACGATGCGAGCATAACGCAAATTCCCTTGAAAAGCAAGGGCCACAGGGCGCTTTCGTGCCTGCGGCTCTTGCACGTTCTGGCCGGCCCTTGCCGGCCTACGCGATTTTTGAATCGGGTCATGCGCGGGCGGGTGGTCGCCTTCGGAGGCTTCCCCGGAGGAGGTTCGGCGTTCGCTTACTTCCCGACCGTGCGGCGCTTCCTGCGGAAGATCATCCAGGCCGCGAAGCCTGCCAGCAGCAGAGGCGCCGTGATGGCCGTGCCAAGCAGCAGCCAGCTGGTTTCGTCGCCTGTCTGCGGGAGGACGCCCAACGGCACGTCGTACTCGTCCACGTAGACCCATTCGCCGTCGATGTAGCGCACGTTCGTCGGAGGCCGGGTGGTCGCCGAGTAGGGCGTGGGCGTCAGGGTGACGATCGGCGTAGGCGTGGGCGTGGGCGGGTTGGGGTAGGTATCGACCATCGTGAAGCCGTTGTTGGTATAGGTCACTTCGTAGCCAGCCGGGACTTCCTCGCGGGCGAAGTATTCATACTCGGCGCCGTTGTCGTCGTACCGGGCCAGGCCGCGGATGGTCAGGTACCAGTAGTTGCTGTTGCGCGGCGGGATGGTGACCGAGACGAGCAGCGTGTAGGTCGCTTCGCTGGCCGTCTTGCGGTACACGTTCACCACCAGGCCCGCGCCGGGGCGGGTGTTGCCCGAGTTGTCGTTATCCACCCAGGTCTTGCGCAGGGTGAGGTTGACGGTGGGCGGGTTTGTGACGGGCGGGTTCGTGGTGGTAGTCGTGGTGGGCGGCGTCGTGGCGGGCGTGTTGTTCAGGATGACGGACGTGCCGCCGTTGATCAACCCGTTGCCGTCCAGCTGGAAGGTGACGCCCGTGCTGTTAAGGATATAGCCCGAAGGCGTGGACAGTTCTTCCAGCCGGTACAAAACGCCGACCTCGAACAGCGGGTTGGTGGTTCCGTCCGTTTTGCTGTTGGTGATCTCATGGGGCGTCGTGCCGCTGTTCCACTGCTCGATCACCGTGCCGGTGGATACGTTGACGATGCGCAGCGCCGCGCCCGGCACGGCCAGGCCGGTGACGGAATCCAGCTTGAGGAACTGGTAGATGCGCGGATCCTTCATGTTGATCAGAATCGGATCCGGGTTCGCCTCGTTGGGCGTCGTGAACGTGAACGTCGCGGTGTTCAGCTGGTAGCCGGCCGGCGCCCTGGTTTCCACCAGCGTGTAGGAAGTGCCGGGTTTCAGGATGCCTTTGGCCTCCACGTACGTGGTCGTGGAGGTGAAGGAGAACACGGCGGTCATCGGCGTGCCGTTGTTGCGGTAATTCATCCAATCGCTCGTCAGGTACAGGGAGAAGTCCGCGCCCGCTACGGGTTTGTTGGTCGCGTTGTCCACCTTGGCGAACCGGACGATGACCGGGGAATCCGCGACGGTGATCTTGTTGGAGGTGGGATTATAACTTGTGGTGCCGTTGGCCAGATAGGTGAAGGTGATGTTGTCGGCCTTCAGGTATCCGACCGGAGCGACGGTCTCGATCAGCGTGTACTGCCGTCCCACTTCCAGCAGGCCGGTGATGGTATGCGACCGGTAATTCCCGTTGGAATCATTCGTGTCCCACTGGTCCTTGACGACCGAATTCGGGTAATTCGAACCGTTGCCTTCCACCAGCACCAGATGCGCGCCGGGCAGCTGCTGTTTCAGGTCCGCGGTGTACTTGTCCACCACGAGTTCCGTGGGCGTGTTTTCAAGGAGGTAGGTCAGGCCCTCGTCGTTCGTGGACAGCACGCCGGGCAGGTAGCCGGGCACCGTGCGCTCCTGCACGCGGTACGTGTAATTCTGGCGGCTTTGCGTCTTGAGAGGCAGGTTGTCAAACGTTACGCCGGTGGCCGGAGCAACGATCTGCTTCGTCTGGTACAGCGTCTCCGCGCCGCCTTCGACGGAGCGGTACAGGTCTACGGTCACGGTCGCGTGCTGGGTCAGCGCGTCGTTCCACTGCTTGTTCACGGTGATTTCCGTGGTGGGCACCGGCTCGTTGACCACCAGCCACGTGGCGTTGCCGTCGTTGTTCAGCGTGAGCTTGATCTGGGTTACCGGTTTGCCGGTGTTGTCGATCAGGCCCATATAGTCGGCCGGCGTTACGGTTTCGATGAGGATGTAGGTAACGTTCCGCTCCAGCAGGCCGTTGGCGATGATCCAATCGCTGGTGCCGTCGTATTGATACGAGGCCAGCATCGTGCCCGGATCGCTCTCCCT
This sequence comes from uncultured Oscillospiraceae bacterium, assembly GCA_964497495.1. Classification (GTDB taxonomy): domain Bacteria; phylum Bacillota; class Clostridia; order Christensenellales; family Aristaeellaceae; genus CAXXOK01. The sequence goes on along the minus strand of CAZCCZ010000050.1, from coordinate 1,726 downwards.
GAACAGCGCCAGGGTGACGCCCGGCACGCGTTTGCCGATCAGGTTGCCCTGCCCGTCCGTCGCCCAGCTGTCCAGCTTGACGATCTTCACGTAGGTAGGCTTGTCGGATACCGTAACGACGACCTGCGGCCCGGCGCCGGCCTGCGTGCCGGTGATGGCGAAAGCTTTGGGCGCGGCCAGCTGATAGTACACGGTGCGGCCGTACGCATCCGTCGTGGTGGGCGATTTGGTTTCCACCAGCCAGTAGTTACCCGTCGGGAGGCCGTATACGTTCACAGGGCCGGTAGCGGAGGAGACGATCTGCCCGTATCCGGGGATGGCGGTCGTTCCGGGCTGGCCCGCGATATCCGCGACGACCTTGAACTCGGCGCCCGCCATGTATACGGGCTGGGTTTCCGTGCCTTCCAGGATCTTGGCGACCTGGAACCACGTGGACGCGTCGTACATGATGACGGTGTTGGCGTTCACGGTGGCGTAGGCGCTGTCGGGCTCACCGGCCTTCTTGGCCTTCACGGAGCCGTTCGGCTGGATGACGAAGTTGATGCTCTCGGCCAGCGTGTAGCCGGGCGCGGCCGCGGTTTCGGTAAGGGTGTATACCACGCCCGCGGTCAGGCCGGTCACTTCGTGCGCCGCGAGGCCGTCGCTGAACCATGCGGCATCCGGCTGGGCGGCGCCTTCGTGGGTCACCGTCAGGTAGGCGTTCTTCAGCTCCGTACCGCCGCCCACGGCCCGCTTGCTGATCTTCACGCTGGTCGTGTAGTTGACCAGCGATACGATGCTCACCGTGCCGTCGTTGTTCACGCTGCCGTTGCCGGTAACACCCGTGACCTTCCCGTTTTCGTTCAGCGTGAAGGTGACGCCCGCCGTATCGGCGAGGAATCCGTCCGGAGTGCTGGTTTCCAGCAGCGTGTACGGCTGGCCGATGACCAGGCCGCGCACGGTGTGGTTCTCGGTTGCGGAGCTCATCCACCGGTCTACGACGTCGGCCGGGTCTGCGTAGACCGCATCGCTGCCCGTGACCAGGATCAGGCCGACGTCGCCGATGCGCGTGCCTTCCTCATCCGTCTTGTTGAAGCGTACCGTGGTCCGGTAGTCGTCGGAGTATACTACCGTGGAGCCGTCCGGGTCGACGGTGAAGGCCGTGTAGGTATCGGCGTTGCGCAGATACCCGGCGGGGGCCGCCAGCTCGTACAGGAAGTAGGTATGGTTGAGGAGCAGGCCGTAGATCGGCGAGGTGTCGCCGTCCACGGTGGTCACGCGCCACACTTCTTTGGCCGTGTCGGGCACGGTTAAGCCGCCCTCCGTCTTGCCGTCGTAGACGACCAGCGTCGCGCCGCCGATCAGCGCTTCGGTTTCCGCGTCCCGCTTGCCGACGTTGAACACGGTGCGCGGGTCGGTCATGGTAACTTCCGCGGTGCCGTCCGCTTTCAGCTGGAAGGGCGCGGAGTAGGGCGCGGTGACGTAGCCCGGAGGCGTAACCGTCTCCACGGCCATGTACCAGGTGTTCAGGCTCAGGAGCGCGGTGACGTCCGCATGGCCGTCCGCGCCGGTGGTCACGGTGGTGACGAACGTGCCGGGCACGGTGGCGGAGCCGTCCGCGCAGGTGTAGATGGCGAGCACGGCGTTGGGCACGGCGGCCTCGGTGTCGTCGATCTTGACGAGCGTAAGCTTCGTGGACGCGTCGTACATGATGACGGTGTTGGCGTTCACGGTGGCGTAGGCGCTG
>CAZCCZ010000049.1:0-21750 GCA_964497495.1 uncultured Oscillospiraceae bacterium | reverse complement strand
TCAGCGACTGGCTGGAACTCTACAACGGCACGGGCGCGGATTTGAACCTGGAAGGCGTGATGCTGACCAACCGCACCGACCGCATTACCTTTCCGTTCCCGTCCTATCTGCTCAAGGCGGGGGAGCGCGTGGTCGTTTTCGCGGACAAGCGATATCAGCTGGAGGCGGGCAAGCCTTTCCACGGGAAATTCAAAATTTCCTCCGTGGGCGATCACCTGTACCTGTATGACCCGAACATGTACCTGATCGACGAACTGGTGACACCCACCATGACCGCCGACCAGAGCTACATCCTCACGGGCACGGACGCGGAGGGAAACCGGCAGTACGAGCTGACCGATTATTACAGCCCCGGCTTTGAAAACACGGAAGCGGGCTTTACGGCGTACCGTTCCGAAAACTCCACCCAGACCGGCGCGCTGATCATCAACGAAATCTGCCCCGACCCCAAGGTCGGCATCCCGGACGAGGACAACGACATCGTGGACTGGCTGGAACTGCACAACACCACGGACAAGCCCATATCGCTGGGCGGCTACTACATGAGCGACAAGGAAAACAAGCCGCTGAAATGGCGCTTTCCGGACTCGGCGGTCATCGGCGCGGACGGATACTTCCTGGTTTATTGTAGCGGAAAGGACAAGTTACAGGCCAACGGCGTGCCGCATACCAACTTCTCCATCAGCGCCGAAAGGGAAACGCTGGTCTTAAGCGACAGCAACGGGAACCAGATCGACCGTGTATCCATCGAAAACGTCCCCGCGGATAATTCCGTGGGCAGGGACGCTACAGGCGCCTGGGTTTACTACTCCCTGGCGACGCCGGGCAGCCCGAACGACGCGAACGGCCAAAGCAAGACGGATCAGCTGATCCGCGCGTTCAACCCCACGGGCGTTTTCATTTCGGAGGTGCTTTCCTCCAACGACACCGTCTTGCTCGGCACGACGGAGCAGAACTGCGATTATCTGGAACTGTACAACTCATCCGGCCAGACCGTGGACCTGAGCGGTTACGGCCTGAGCAACCGTATTAACCGCCCGCGCAAATGGCAGTTCCCGAACGGAACTGCCATTGCGCCGGGGGAATACAAGATCGTCTATCTGGACGGGAATACAGCCGCGAGCTCTTATTACGAACCGCATACCAGTTTCAAACTTTCCCGCGCGGGCGGGGACACCGTCTCCTTCTGCGACCCCTCCGGCCGGGTACTGGACCGGATTCCGCTTTCCCTGATACCCACCGACCAGAGTTACGGACGCTCGCTGGGATACGCGGGCTTTTATTACTTTGCCCAACCCACGCCCGGAGCCGCGAACGGCACCGGATATTTCGGCTATGCAAGCAATCCGTCGTTTTCGATACCCGGCGGCGATTATAAAGGCACCATACAGGTTTCCATCAACGTTCCCGAAGGCGCGACGGTTTATTACTCGCTGGACGGTTCCGTGCCTACGGACAGTTCGGCGGCCTACAACCCCGGCGACGTGTTCGAAATCAGCCGCGTTACGGTGCTTCGGGCGCGCGCTTACGATTCGGGCGGTATGTTGCAGCCAAGCGAGGTAATCACGCAGACTTACCTGCCCAACGTTTATCATACGTTGCCGGTCATCAGCCTCGTATGCGACCCGAACGAACTGTGGAACCCGGAAACGGGCATGTTGACCGTGGGGGATAACGTAGACAAGACGAAAGTCCCGTTTAAGAACGCGATATACCGCAGTAAATACGGAAAACTACCGCGCGCGGGGTACGTGGAAATGTACGCCACGGACGGCGCGCAGATGCTGAACCAGGGCATGGAAATGAGCCTGCAGGGGCAGTACAGCCTGGATATGCCGCAAAAGACCTTCAAGCTGAAAGCGAAGGCGAAATACGGTTCCAAGTATTTCGAGGCCGCGCTGTTCAGCGACAGGCCGTATACGGAGTATAAAGGCCTCGTCGTCCGCAACAGCGGCAACGACTGCGTATGGACGCGTATCAACGATTCCTTCCAGAGCCGGTTAATCGACGCCTTCAACGCCTCCACATCCACGCCGTCCACGGTACTTCACCAGGCGTGTCAACCGGTGGTGGTGTACCTGAACGGCCAGTATTGGGGGCATTATAACCTGCGGGAACGCGCGGACAGATACTTCGTGGCCCAGCACGAGGGCATCGGGCTGGAAAACGCCGACCAGATGGACGTTCTGGAGGCGAATTACAAGGCGGTTTTCGGTTCCAACAAAGAGTATAAAGCGATGATTAAGAAGATCGAAGCCAGTTCGCCCGGCACGAATCCGGAGGACTTGCAGTATATTCTGGATCATATCGACGTGGATAATTACTTCGACTACATGTCGTTCGAAATGTTCTTCGGGAACTCGGACCCCGGCAACATCCGGTATTACAAGCTGAAAACCGAGGGCAGCAAGTGGCGTTGGATTTTCTACGACGCGGACTACGGCCTTTTCTCCAGCGGGTTCGACAGCATGACTTCCTATTTGAAGGATGCGGGCGCCGGGCAGCAGAAGATCAACAATACGCTGATCCGCAAGCTGCTGGAAAACGACGAGATGAAGGATAAATTCCTGACGCGGATGGGGCAGATTTACCAGTTCTTCACCACGGAGAAGATGACGGAGATTTTCAACGCCATGGCGGCGACCATCGAACCGGAAATGACCATGCACTTCAACCGCTGGGCGGAGGAGAACGAGAAAACGGTCAACGTCGATTCCCCGACCACGCCGGAAGGCGCGCTGCGGTACTGGTACACGCGGCTGGATTACACGCGCAACGTATTGAAGAAACGCCCGACCTATTTCTACGAAATGGTGCAGGAACGCCTGCAGATGACCGACGCGCAGATGCTGTACTACTTCGGGGAAAAGCCCGCGCTGCCGGACGACGCCCTCGTGAAGGAAGGGAAGAAGTGGGGCTGAGCCGCGCGGCCCGACGCGCCCCGCAACCCCGCCGCCTTGACAAAAACGGCGCTTCTGATTATCATAAACCCAATTGAGCAAGGGGGATTATCAATATGGATTTCTCGGCCCTTATGCAAACCACCAGCGCGTCTTCCATCCTTTCGAACATGGGTCTGGCGGGCGAGTTCAAATCCATCGTTCCCGGCGATCTTTTCATCGCGCTCGGGCTGGGTTTCGTAGTCGGCGCGGTGATCGCCTTCGTTTATAAAAAGACTTACCGTGGCGTGCTGTACAGCCCGTCTTTCGCCATCACGCTCATCATGCTGACGCTCATTACCACTCCCGTGGTCATGTGTATTAAAAGCGACATCGCGCTGTCCATGGGCATGGTGGGCGCGCTGTCCATCGTGCGTTTCCGTACAGCCGTCAAGGACCCCATGGATACCGCCTACATGTTCTGGGCGCTCACGATGGGGATCCTGTTGGGCGCGGGGCTGCACCTGGTCGCGCTGATCGTGGTGCTGTGCATCGCCGCGCTGATGTTCGTGCTGACGTTTGTCAAGTTTAATAATCCCAACGCCTACCTGCTGGTGGTACATTACGACGAGTATTGCGAACAGGCCATCACCGCGGAACTGCGCCGCTCGGTGAAAGGGTATAAACTTCGCAGCAAGAGCCTGACGCGGGCGGGCGCGGAAATGACCTACGAGGTACGTCTGAACGAACGCCACGAAATCGTGACCCGTATGCTGGACATCGAAGGCGTGCACGACGCCACCCTCGTGGCCTGCCAGAGCGAAGTCGGGGCGTAAGCCCCGGATTCCGAACGGCCGTTTCCCATCCGGGGAAAGGAGGCGCGCGCCTTTTGCCTACCGCAGTGCCGCTTCGGCACGAATTGAAATACTACATTACGCCCGGGGAGTACCACCTGCTTTCGCACGCGTTGGACCGTGTGCTGGAGCGCGACCCCAACGGCGACGAGGAAAACAACGAGTACCACATCCGTTCGCTTTATTTCGATACCATCAACAATTCCGCGGTTCTGGATAAAATCAACGGCGTCAAAGACCGGGATAAATACCGTCTGCGGATTTACAACTTTTCCGATAAACTTATTCGCATGGAATGCAAATCGAAGATCGGCAGCCTGATTTCTAAACGCACCGTCATGATTCCCAGGCTGCTGGCGGATCAGCTGACGGCGGGGGACCCGACCGGGCTGGAACGCACCCGAAGCGGGCTTCTGCAGGACGTGTACCGGGAAATGACCACGAACCTGCTTCGGCCCGTGGTGCTGGTGGATTACGTGCGCGAAGCCTATATGCATCCTGCGGAAGAGGTGCGCATCACTTTCGATAAGCAACTTCGCACGGGGCTGTATTCGCGCGACCTGTTTGACCCCTACGTGCCTATGCTTCCGGCGTTCGACCACGACGAGATGATCCTCGAGGTGAAGTACAACCGGATGATGCCGCCGTATATCCGCGATCTGCTTTGCACCTACGTGCATAGCGCGCAGAACAGTGCCATTTCGAAATACTGCTGGTGCAGGCGGTACGAGGGCTTCGAATGAAAAGAAACGTAAATTCGGGCATGGGGGAGCGCCGCGGGCGCGCGGTTCGTAATGCCGTCTGTCTGTTGGCGGCCTGTCTGATGCTTTTCGGCGCCGCGCAGCCCGTGAAAGCGGACGAACAGGCGCGGGAGGACTTTATCGACCGCATCGTTTCCACCGCGCAGAATTTGTATACGCAGGCGAACGGCAAGCTCCAGCGCGCGCAGTATTCCGGCGATATCTACATTTGTAAAAACTTCACCGTTTACCTGTTTCGCCAGAATCGGGACGCGTTCCGCATGGCGGAGTATCCGGACGTTCCGCTGGTCATTCCGGATAACCTGCCCAAGGACGAGTGTAAGGATTTTTCGTACGGCGTCGTCTGGAAGGACGTTCCCGCCTCGGAGGGCAACCCGTTCGAGGTAGCGGCGCAGTTTCTGTACGATGAAAAGCTTAGCACCGCGGAAAACCGGGAGTACGCGCGTGAATTCATGATGCAGGCGGAGCGCGGCGACTATTTCCAGATGAGCGCGGATTATTACTACGGCAAAGGCGCGCACAGCCTGGTGTTCATCGCAAATTACGACCCGGAAACGCAGACCGTTCACTGGACGGATTCCAACATGAAGGGCGAAAAGAAGAACGGCGAGCGCTACGCGCTGGTGCAATACGACGCGGAGAAGGACATCGACTGGTTTGTGGACGCATTCTGTCACAAAAACCGCGGCGCGACGCTGTACCGCCTTCGGGATGATATCGTTTACGCGGAGTAGTTCCCTTTGTAAGTTAAAAAGCTAATATTATTATCGTTCGAAAACGGTTTAGACTACGATGGGGGAGCCCTGAGTTCGTGTTCCTACGGTTTTAGCTCCGTAGCCGGCGCAATGTCGACCGATGGCTCAAAAGCTTGTGTATCAACGGTTTCAGGCGTTTCAGCGGCAACCAGATGGGTGTTGGCGGCGGCCTGACGCATGCGTGCGTCGCTCATGCTGGCGTAATGCTTGCGCGTGGTGTTCACGTCCGAATGGCCCAGCGCTTCCGCCACCAGATAAATGTCCTCGGTCTCCTGGTACAGGTTGGTGGCGTAGGTGCTGCGCAGTTTGTGCGGGCTCATACGGCGTTTGAGCGGCACCACCAGCAGGGCGTATTTTTTCACCATCTGTTCCACGGCGCGCTGCGTGATGCGGCGCTTTTGCAGGGAGAGAAACAGCGCGTGTTCGTGCTCCGGTTCCGTCGCAACGGTTTCGCGCTCCGCGAGGTAGGCTTTCAGCGCGTCGGCGACTTCCTGCGGAAAATAAAGGATGGACTGATTGCCGCCCTTGCGGGTTACCAGCAGCGCGTTGGAATGAAAATCCACGTCTTCGATATCGATGCCCACGCATTCGCTTACGCGGATGCCCGTGCCCAGAAACAGCATGACGATGGCGAAGTCCCGCGCGCGGGTCAGCTTATGAAAGGCGGCCTGTCGCGGCGAAAGGCTGGCGCCGGTATCCACGGCGGCCAGCAGCTTTTGCATTTCGTCCCGTTCCAACAGTAAGATCGGTTTCTCGTGTTTCTTGGGTAGCGGCACCAGCGTGGCGATATTCGCCGGGATCCGTTGCGTGCGGAACAGATAGTTGAAAAAAGAACGCAGGGAAGAAAGCTTGCGCATCACGCCGTAGGTCTGGTTACGGAGCAGGCGCTGCTCGTCGGCTTCCTCGCCGGTCTGCCTGTAGTACAGGGAAAGGTAGTCCGCGTAAATTTCGATATCCCTCGGCGTAAGACGCGCGATGTCGGCGTCGGTCAATTCTGAGGCGTTTTGCGCGGAGAAGCAGGACAATTCCTTCATAGCGAAGTCGAAAAACGTCCCAAGATCGATCGTGTATGCAAGCCGGGTCAGCGTGCTGGTGGTGGACAGCAGGCTTCGGATGAAATCCGCGCAGGAGCGCGGCAATGTTTTAAGCATCCCGCGGATGCTTTCCAGGCGTTTCTGGTCTACGCGTTCCCGGTAGGATAATTCCGGCATAATCGGCGCTCCTTTCCAAAGCGAAAGAAAGACGGACGAATGAAAGAGGTCTATACTGGTTGGAAACGGCGGCTCAACATCGCAATAGCACGGAACGCTGAACGGGAAAACGCCATACAACGGCAACGGGCGGTACGCGCAAACGACGGTCGGCGATAACGAAGATGGCAACCGGGTGGCCATACTGTCAGCGGCGTGCGGCGGACGTAACGTTCGAATCGCGTAAACCGATTGTCGGCGGCGGGAGGCAGGCAACGTAAGATTCATATAACGTCGGCACGAGGCTGCGAAAGCGTTACGCAAGGCGATATGGTAGCGTTGAGGCCCGCGCGTATCAGGCGGGAGTCGGATACGGGCCATAAGGGGATTTATTGCTCTATTTATTCGTTAAAGTATTCTTTAGCGAATAGTTCAAATTCATTGTACACCCTGCTGGGCGGTTGTCAAGCGTTTTTCGATGCCTGTTCTTCGCTTTCCCCCGGTTAAGCTTGCGGGCATAAAAGCTTTGTCTTCACGGTCAATTTTCGCCGTACGCCGTGACAGACGCGGTCAGCTTCCCGTGCTCTCCCCCGCGTATCGCGTTGGATATGTTCCAATAAAATGCGGATCGACGCGCCCGTTTCGTCCGCCGCCCTTGCAAACCCCTTCCGATTGTGTTATTCTTGTAAAAGAACAAGTGTTTGCAAAGGATGTGAGCCCATGAGCAATCCGCGCGGCGATAGCCAAGCCCGAATCCTTGAATACATTGAGAAAACGACCCGACTGAAGGGCTACCCGCCGTCTGTGCGGGAAATCTGCGACGCCACGGGCTTAAAATCCACGTCCACGGTGCACGGGCACCTGATCCGGCTTGAGAAAAAGGGCCTGATCTCGCGGGATTCCATGAAACCCCGCGCTATTAGCTTACCTTACGACCGCAACGCGACCCGGGAAGAACGTTCCGATATGGTGTCCATTCCCATCGTGGGCCGCGTCACCGCGGGCGAGCCGATATTGGCCACGGAGAACATCGAGGATTTCGTAAGCCTCCCTCAGACGATGCTGGGCGAAGGCGAACATTACATTCTGGAAGTTCGCGGCGAAAGCATGATCGAGGCGGGCATTATGGACGGCGATTACGTGGTGGTACGCAAGCAGCCGACCGCCGTCAACGGGGAGATCGTCGTGGCGATGATCGACGACGCGGCCACCGTGAAGCGTTTTTATAAGGAAAACGGCGTGTTCCGCCTTCAACCTGAAAACTCCACCATGCGGCCTATCATCGCCACGGAAGTCACCATTTTGGGTAAGGTGGTTTCTCTGTACCGGCTGTACTGAACCCGCCTTCGACGATTTTTACCCGCGCGAGGGGGCAGAAACATGGAATGGTGGGAAATCGGGCTTCGATTTCTCCTTGCGATCGTCATCGGGTGCATTATCGGCATCGACCGTGAAAAAAAGAACCGCCCGGCCGGACTGCGCACGCATGTGCTGGTTTGCGTGGGCGCGGCCGTCATCGCGATCATCGAAAGCCTGATGGTCGCCGATATGCTGAAAACGAACAGCGGCGGTTCATCCGGGCTTACGATTAATTACGGCCGCATGAGCGCGCAGGTCATCAGCGGCATCGGTTTTCTGGGCGCCGGAACCATCTTTATCAGCCAGAAGAAAATAGCCGGTCTCACCACCGCGGCTTCCCTGTGGAACGCGGCGTGCCTGGGGCTTGCCGTGGGCATGGGTTACTATCTCATCGCCACCGTGGGCTGCGTGATCGTGATCGTCACGCTGGCATTGCTTCAAAAGGTCGTGCACGTCCATGTGGCCAAGAACGTGGAGATCAACTTCGTCCACCGCGGGGAGACGATCCCCTACATCAACGAGTATTTTAAGAGCATCAACGCCGGCGTGACGGATGTGGATTTCCACGTGGACGTACAGGGCAAAGAGAAAGTATACACCAACATCTACACGCTGGATCTCAAGGGCGACATCACCTATACGGACATTGTGAACTATCTTTCGGAATACGTCAATATCCGGGGTATCCGGACGCGGAACATATAGGCACGCGATGAAGAGACACGCCATCGCCGTCGTCGGCGGCAACAACCTGGACATCAGCGCCACCTCCGGCGCGAAGCTGGTTTCCGGCGATTCCAACCCCGGGCGCATCCGCACGGGGCTTGGCGGCGTGGGCCGCAACATCGCGGAAAATCTGGCGCGGCTCGGGCAGAACGCGAGCCTGATCACGGCCTTCGGGGACGACGGATTTTCCAGGGCGGTAGCTACTCAAACGGAGAAAACCGGCGTAGACCTGTCCCGCTCGCTGTATATTCCCGGCGGTACAGGCTGCGTGTACGTGTGCGTCAACGACGCGGACGGTGATATGGCCGTGGCCGTCAACGATATGGCGCTGTGCGAGCGCATCACGCCCGCGTTTCTGGAAACGAGGCTCGGCGCGCTCAACGCTGCGGACGCCGTCGTTCTGGATGCCAACCTGTCCGAGCCGTCGCTTGCGATGCTGGCCCGGCACTGTACGCCCCCGCTTTTCGCGGATGCGGTTTCCGCAAAGAAAGCCGGGCGGCTGGCGGGCGTCCTGCCCCGGCTGTACGGGCTGAAAGTCAACCGGATGGAGCTGGAACTGCTGACGGGTGAACACATCGCCGCTAAAGAGGATATTCTTCCCGCCGCGCGGATTTTGCACGGCGCCGGTGTACGGTACGTGTTCGTCACGCTGGGCGCGGAAGGCGCGTTCGCGTCCGACGGCGAAACCCACGCGTTCGCGCACGTGTACGCGGGGCCGGTCGTCAACACCACCGGCTGCGGGGACGCCTTTACGGCGGCGGCGACCGTGGCGGTTCTGGAAAAACAGAGCCTGCGGGACATGCTTCTGTTGGGGCTGGCCGCCGCGCGCGTATGCGCGCAAAGCGAGAACGCCGTGTCCGAACGGCTGACCCGCGCGGCGCTTCGACAGATCATTCGTTCCGTTTCACAGGAGGAGGACATCAAATGAACAATCCCTATCTTTGGGTATCCGAGGAAGTCCGGGCAGCCATAGCGGAAAATCGGCCCGTGGTGGCGCTGGAGTCCACCATCATTTCCCACGGCATGCCCTACCCGCAGAACGTGGAAACCGCCCTGAAAGTGGAAAGGACCGTGCGCGAAAGCGGCGCGGTGCCCGCGACCATCGCCATACTGGGCGGAAAACTCAGCGTAGGCATCACGCCGGAGCAGATCGAGTATCTGGGCAAGAAAGGGCTTGCGGTGATCAAGGCCAGCCGCCGGGACCTGCCCGTACTGCTGTCCCGGGGCGAGGACGGCGCGACGACCGTGACCGCCACAATGATCGCCGCGCAGCGCGCAGGCGTGCGCGTGTTCGCCACCGGCGGCGTAGGCGGCGTGCACCGCGGCGCGGAAACGACCATGGATATTTCCGCCGATCTGGAGGAACTGGCGCAGACCGACGTTTCGGTAGTCTGCGCGGGCGCCAAGTCTATTCTGGACCTGGGGCTTACGCTGGAATATCTGGAGACTAAAGGCGTGCCGGTGATCGGCTACCGGACGGACGAGTTGCCCGCTTTCTACTGCCGGAAAAGCGGCTTGCCGGTGGACTACCGGCTGGATACCCCGCGGGAAATCGCCGAGGCCATCCGCGCCAAGGAGATCGAAGGTCTGCACGGCGGAATGCTGATCGTTAACCCCATCCCCGAAGAATACGCCATGCCCGAACAGGAGATGGATAGGGTTATCCGCCGCGCCGTGGATTCCGCCGCCGCGCAGGGGATGAAAGGAAAGGCGCTTACGCCTTACCTGCTGGATAAAATCAAGACGCTCACGGAAGGACGGTCGCTGGCGGCCAACATCCAGCTTGTCCTAAACAACGCCCGGCTGGGCGCGGAGATCGCCAAAGAGCTTTGCGCGCTGGATTGAAACAGAAACAAAAAACGCGGCGGAGCGCTCGAACGTTCCGCCGCGTTTTTTGATCGATTATTACGGCTTTTCCCCGAGACTTCGCAGAAACGCGAGCACCTTCGCGCTTTGCGTACCCGCGTTCTTTTCGGTAAGCGCAAACCGGCGCGCGCGCTCCCCGATTGCCTCCCTTTCATCCACGGGATGCACGAACAGTTCCCGTACCGCCGTGCGGATACCTTCGGACGTCTGCGGCTCGATATACAGCAGGTCGTCGTCGTACTCGGCGGGAATGCCTTCCAGTTTACAGCACAGCACAGGCTTGCCGGAACGCATGTATTCCAGCGTTTTGGAAGGAAACGAATAGCGTGTGAACGCGTTTTCGGCCGTACGTGGGTTGATCAGCGCGCCGGCCTTCTTTTGAAGCGCCAGCGCCGTTTCCCGGGGCACGCGCCCGAAATAGCGGATATTTTCGCAGGTTTCGGCGGCCCGTTTCACGTCGGCTTCCATGTCTCCCCCGCCGCAAAGCCAAAGTTGGAACTCCCCCATGCCCTGGAAAGCTTCCAGCAATTGCTGTATGCCGAGCTCGCGGTTGAGCGTGCCCGTATAAAGCACGGCGGGGCGTTCGTCCGCTGGCACGGCGACAGGCGCATCCGCGGGTTTGATTTCCGAAACCAGTCCTTCCATCACCATGCGGGGCTTATCCGTCACGCCCAGCGCTTCCGCCATGGGCGCGGTGAGCAGCACGAAGCCGTCCAGCGCGCGGCACAGCGCCGTGCTTTTTCGGCCCATCGCGGTTTCGAGCTTCTTCAGGATTCCTTTTCTTCCGGAAGAAATACCCAGCTCGTTGGGCAGGTCGGTCACGACGACGGCGGCTTTCAGGTCGGGGAGGCGCTTCTTTACGGCTTTTACGGCCTTCAGGTACGGAAGGTAGAGCGTATAAATCAGGAGCATGCGGTTCTCGAGACTTTCGGACGCCCACCGCTCGATCTCCCGCCTCGCGCGGCGCGCGCGCCCGCGTTGCTTGAACCACGGTAGGTTGAGGCCGCCGATTTCATGGAAATTCCCGGAATAGTCGCCGCTGTGCAGGATAAGCCTGCGGTAATGCCGGGGGAACGCGCCCACCGGTAGGGAATTGAGCACGGAAAGCGTTTCGTCGGGCGCGAGGTTTTGCCGTATGCCTTCGATCAGCGCCCACTGAAAAGCGTCGATCTGGCTTTGCAGCCCGTCCCGGGACAGCCGCCGCACGGCCTCGGCCGCGTCTGGGTGGTACGCGAGGGAAAGCATCAGTACGTTCATCGCGCCACCTCCCGGTACAGGGACAGGTACGCCTGTGCGCAGGCCGCGCCGTCGAAACGCCCGGCACGCTTCAGGCAGGCGGGAGAAAGCGAGGCTTTATCCGTAATGATTCGCTTCACCGCAACGGCAAGCGCGTCTCCGTCGCCCTTGGGGACGACCGTCCCGCAGGAAGCGTCGATGACCTCGGAACACCCGCCCGTATCGAAGGCAACCACCGGTGTGCCGCAGGCCAGCGCTTCCAGATTAACCATGGGCATGTTGTCCTCCAGCGTGGGGTTGACCACGCAATCCGCGGCGGAGTACCACTGCGCAAGCTCGTCCACGCTTGCGGTGCGTTCCAGCCCGATCATGCCCGCGGGCAGGGCGGCGATCTGTTCTTTCGTCAGGCCGATCACCGCGACGCATACGTTATCCCCCAGCTTTTCCGCCAGCGCGGGCAGAAAACGCAGGCCCTTACGTTCCTCCCATTCCGAAGCAACGGCCAGTACGAGGCGTTTTTCCCCGATGCCGTACCGGGTGCGGACGTCGCTGGGAAGCGGACGGAAACGTGTCCTGTCCACGCCGTTGTAGAGCAAGCGGGAAGGAACGCCGCGCAGAAAGGAAACCGCCAGAAGCGTTTGCAGCCACACGCAGGGCGCGACGAGCGTCAGGCTGGGCAGGGAGGCGAACAGGCGGCGTTTTCGGTTGTAATTCCGCTTGCTTCCGCCGATGCCGTAGCAGACGGGATAGCTTTTTTTCTGCGGGCAATCATAGCATAGCGTTTTCCAACGGTCGCAGCCCGCCCTGTCGAAATAGGCGCAGTGCCCGGTGAACGCCCAGCAATCGTGCAGCGTCCACACCACGGGTACGCCCGCTTTCTTCAGATAGGCGAAAAGAAGCCGATGGTTCACGTACGCGCCGTGGATATTATGCAGGTGAATGACGTCCGGCTTGTATTCCCGTAAGAAGGCGATCAGTTTTCGCGTGGCGAGCACGCTTCCGTACCCTTCCGCGTCCAGCAGCTTGCGAAGCGCCCCGTGCCATTTCCGACCGGGTTTGCCGCCCACGCGCAAGGCGTAGACCTCCGCGTCCGTAGACACGGCCCCGGCGCCGAAGCCGATGACCGTTTGCGCGCCGCCTTCGGCGGCAGCCTTCGCGATCTCCACGGCGATGCGCCCGGTGCTTCCGGTTCCGCAAAAGGTGTTGAGCTGGAATATCTTCATGCATTCTCTCCGCAAAGCGCCGTCAGCATGGCTTCAAGCCTGTCCATATGACCCTGTCTGGCGAAATGCTCCCGCGAATACCGCTTCGCGTTCTCCCCCATCTGTTCCCGACCGTCGGATGACAGGAAAGCCCGCACGGTTTGCGCGAACGCAGCGGGGTCTTCCGGCGAGGCGCACAGCCCGCAACGCGCTTCCGCGATCACGTCCGCCGCTTCCCCCGCGACGGAGCCCAGAATGGGCTTTCCCGCCGCCATATAGCTTTGTACTTTGCCGGGCAACGTAAGGTTAACGCTCGCCTCGTTCTTCATGCTCACCAGCATCGCGTCCGCCATGGCGTAGAAGGCGGGCATATCGGCCAGCGGACGGCGGCCGTACATCGTTACGGTGTTTTCCAGCTCTTTCCGCTTCACCAGTTCCACGCAGGCGGCGTAGTTCGCGCCCTCGCCAAGGATATGCCAGCGGATGGGCTCGTTCCGGAGCAGCGCGGCGGCCTCGATCAGCGTTTCCACGTTCTGCATCTTGCCGATATTGCCCGCGAACACGAAGTTCCAGCCTTCGGAAGGCTCTTTTTCAGGCAGCACGTCGAACTCCCCGTCCGCGAACTGCGGCAGGTAGTTCTCGTCCGGCACGTTGATGCCGTGCACCCGTTTCAGATATTCCTGAAAGCGCCGGGAGGAGTAGACGAGGCTGTCCGCGCGCGCGTAGATGCGGCGGCTGACGCGCTTCATGAACGCGTACAGCGGGGAACCCTCCCCCACGTTCATGGCCGCGAGGCAGGCGGGCCAGATATCCAGCACGTAGATCATCAGCTTTTTGCGCGTGATACGGCGCAGAAAGGCCGCCGGCAGGGACATAAGCACCGGGGAAGTGGAATAGGCGTAGATCACGTCGAAATCCCGCTTGATCCACAGCACCCGGTGGCAGGCGGAGAGCATATAGCTTACGTAGTTGACGGCCAGCCCGAGCTTCGTGTTTTTCCGGCCGATCTCGAAACAGCGGCGGATATGCACGCCGTTTCGTTCCTCGCGCCGACGTTTGAAGCGTTTATACTCCGCCGGCACCACGCCGGTGGGATAATTGGGCAAACCTACCACCGCCGTCACCTCGTGGCCGCGGGCGACCAGCGCCTCGCAGATTTCGGTGACGCGGAAATTTTCCGGCCAGTAGTGTTGGCAAACCACAAGAATCTTCATGTCACGCCCCGGCGGCTTCCAGCCCGCGGCGCATTTGTAACGCGCCCTCGCCCGCGGCTTTCAGGATCGCCTTCTTATCCAGCGTGGCATACCGGCCGTCGCGGTAGAGCACCTTGCCGTCCACCATGGTCAGGCGAACGTCGCTTCCCTGCGCGGCGTAGATCAGGTCGGATTCCAACTCCAGCGCGGGGGTCATGTGCGGGGTGGCGAGGTCGACCAGAATCAGGTCGGCCAGATACCCCGTTTTCAGCAACCCGAGGTTTTGATACCCCATGGCCTTCGCGCCCGTTACGGTGGCGGCGGCCAGCGTCTGCGCGGGGGTGACGACGGTAGGGTTGAGCGTAACGCCCTTTTGGAGCATCGGCATGAGCTTCAGCTCTTCCCACTCGTTCAGGTTGTTGTTGCTGGCCACACCGTCCGTGCCCAGAGCGACCTTGCAGCCCACCTTGAGCATCCTGGCCACCGGCGCCACGCCGCTTGCGATTTTCAGATTGCTGACCGGGTTGTGTGCGATCGTGACGTCGTGCTTTTTCAGAATTTCGATGTCCTGATCGTTGCACCACACGCAATGCGCGGCGATCACGGGACCGTCCAGCAGGCCGATCTTTTCCAGATAGGCAGGCGGCGTCATGCCGCGGCGCTTCCAACAGCCCTTCACTTCGGCTTCCGTTTCGCTGATATGGGTGTGCACGGGCAGGCCCATCTGTTTGGCTGTCCGCGCCACCTTACCAAGCAGCTTTTCCGTGTTGGAATACTCCGCGTGAGGCGCGAGGGAAAAGCGGATGCGGTCGCCCGCGGCGTGGTTCCACTTTTCGGCCATTTTCACGCCTTCGTCCATATCGGCGCAGCTTTCGTCGAAATCCACGATGCCGTGGCTCAGCATAGCGCGCATGCCGTTGTCCCGCACGGCCTGGGCCATAACGTCGGTGTGAAAATACATATCGTTGAAGGACGTGGTGCCGAAACGGAGCATTTCAAGACAGCCAAGATCGGTCGCCGTGCGGATCAGGTCATCGTTCCATTGCTTCTCCAGCGGGAACACGGCTTTGTGCAGCCAGTCGTCCAGCACCAGGTCGGCGCCCACGCCGCGCAGCAGCGTCATGGGCGTGTGCGTGTGGAGGTTCACGAGCCCCGGCATGCACAGGCAGCCTTCGCCGTCGATGCACTCGTCCGGCGTAAAGGCCGGGGCGTTTTCCGATGACCCGGCGTAAACGATCAGGTTGCCTATGATCTGCACCTCGGCGTCCGGGATAAAGGCCAGGTGCTCCCCCTCCGCGCCGGGCGTGAGAACGACGTTGTGGATACGGATATGCATGGCGTTTGCCTCCTTAAAAACGGATCGGCCGAACCGCGTTTCATGTGCGAAGTTGCTTCATTATACCATGCTTCCGCGTCCACGGCAACGCATACGGCGCCCTGAAAACGACGCGAGGCCGAAAAGCATATTGACATTTCGCACGGGTTTCGCTACGATGTTCCGGGAATCTTGCAAACGATTGCGCAAATACGGGAGGCTATATTATGGCGTTTGAAGTGCATCCGTGGAAAGTCGTCGAAAAGGGATTCGACAAAGCCGCCGTGCGGCTTGCCGAAAGCCTGACCTCCACGGGCAACGGCTATATGGGCATGCGCGGCAACTTTGAAGAAGACTTTTCCGGCGACACCCATATCGGCACCTATATCGGCGGGGTCTGGTTTCCGGACAAGACGCGCGTGGGCTGGTGGAAGAACGGATACCCGAAATACTTCGGCAAGTCCGTCAACGCGGTGCGCCTGATGGGCGTCCACGTGAGGATCGACGGGGAAACGCTGGATCTGAACCTGTGCCCGTTTTCCGATTATACCCGCGAGCTGGACATGCGAACGGGGATCGTTACGCGTGCCTTCACCGTGCGCACGCCCGCGGGTTCGGCCCGCGTGCGGGTGGAGCGGTTCGTTTCCCTCGCGCAGAAGGAACTGCTGGCCCTGGCATATGAGATCACGCCGGATCACGACGCGGAAATCGAGCTACGCCCCTATCTGGACGCGCGGGTACGTAACCTGGACAGTAATTACGAAGAAACTTTCTGGGACATGCTGGAGGAAGAGGAAACCGAGGATTCGCTGGGCCTTCTGACCAAAACGAAGGAGAATCACTTCGGCGCGCCGCGCTTCGCCGTTTCGGCGGCCATGGGCTGCTGGGCGGACGGGCTGGAACCAGCGGGCCGCCTGCGGGAGGAAGGCTACGTGGAGGAGACATACGCGGGCACGGTGGCCGCCGGCGAAACCGCGCTGCTGGAGAAATTTTCACTGTGCTTCACCAGCCGGGATTACGCCGAAAACCTGCTGATCACGCTGGCGCTCAAGGCCGCCTCCCACGCGCGGGAAGTGGGCTACGAAACGTTCCGCAGGGAGCACGCGGCGGCCTGGGAAGCGCGGTGGGCGGCCTGCGACGTGCGCATCGACGGGGACGACCGCGCGCAACAGGGCATCCGCTTCAACCTGTTCCAAATGCTCAGCACCTATTCCGGCGACGACGCGCGCCTGAACATCGGACCCAAGGGCTTCACCGGGGAGAAATACGGCGGCGCGACCTACTGGGATACCGAAGCCTTCTGCTTCCCCGTGTACATGGCCGTGGCCGGGCAGGACGTGGCCAAACAACTGCTGCTGTACCGGCATATGCAGCTGGAGGGCGCGTACCACAACGCGAAGATGCAGGGCCTTCAGGGCGCGCTGTTCCCCATGGTCACCTTCACCGGCGTGGAATGCCACAACGAGTGGGAGATCACCTTCGAGGAGATCCACCGCAACGGGGCCATCGCCTACGCGATATTCAACTATACCACCTATACCGGCGACGAAAGCTACCTGCTGGGCGACGGGCTGGACGTGCTTTGCGGCGTGGCGCGGTTCTACGCCGACCGCGTGCATTTCAGCAGTCGCGCGGGCCGTTATATGATCCACGGCGTCACCGGCCCCAACGAATACGAAAACAACGTTAACAACAACTGGTACACCAACCGCATCGCGGCGTGGAGCCTTTCCTATTTCTGCGACGCGTGCGCCAAGGCCGCACCGGAGCGCGTGGCAAAGCTGGGCGTTACGGCGGAGGAGCTAAACCGCATGCAGGAGATCGCTGCGCTCATGTATTACCCGGAGGACGCGGAATTGGGCGTGTTCGTACAGCAGGACACCTTTATGGACAAGGAGCTTAAGCCCGTTTCCGCCATACCGGCGGAGGAACGCCCCATTAACCAGCACTGGTCGTGGGATAAGATCCTGCGTTCCTGTTACCTGAAGCAGGCGGACGTGCTGCAGGGGCTGTACTTCCTCGATCATCTGTACGATCTGGAAACCAAGAAGCGCAATTTCGATTTTTACGAGCCCATGACGGTTCACGAAAGCAGCCTCTCCCCCTGCGTGCACAGCGTGCTGGCCTCGGAGATCGGTTACCGGGAAAAAGCCGTGGAGATGTACCGGCGCACCGCGCGGCTGGATTTGGACAACCTGAACAACGATACCGGGGACGGCCTGCACGTGACCAGCATGGCGGGAAGCTGGCTGGCGATCGCGCAGGGCTTCGCGGGGATGCGCACGGCGGAGGGCCTGCGCCTGAACCCCTTCCTGCCGGAGGGCTGGGCGGGCTACGCCTTCCAGTTCGATTACCGCGGGCGGCTGATCCGCGTGGAGGTAAAGCCGGGAAGCGCGACGGTGACGTTGGTCAAGGGCAAGCCGCTTACGCTTACGCTGTGCGGGAAGCCGGTTGCCCTGTCCGTGAGCGTGACGCGCCCCATCGTATAAACGTATTGAAGAAGACCCCCCCGGCGCCTGAGCGGGCGCCGGGGGGGGCCATGTCGGTCATTGTCTCTTATTTCGTTTCCACCGCGTCCAGCCGGGCGGAGCCGTTCTTATCCAGGAAGAACACGGCCACCGTGCCGGGGCCGGAGTGGGAGCCGACGATCGGGCCGATCATCGAAACCAGCACTTGCGGTACGTGCAGCTTCTCCTTAAGCTTTTCAGCAAGCCACAGCGCGTCCTTCTCGCAACCGCCGTGGCCCAGGAACATCATCTGTTTCGCGGGCTCCAGCGCGTCCTGCTCCGTTCTTTCGTAAAGCTCTTTCAAGCTGTGCTTGCGGCCCTGCACCTTCACGCGGGGAATCAGCCGCCCCTTCGGGTCCACGTTCAGCACGGGCTTGATTTTAAGGATCGAGCCCAGCGTAGCGCTCGTGGCAGACAGGCGGCCGCCGCGGCGAAGAAAATGCAGGTCGGAGACCGTGAACCAATGAATAACGCGGATAAAGTTCTCCGTAACCCACTTCAGCGTTTCGTCGAAACCGTGGCCCGCGTCGCGGTACTGAAGCGCGTAATGCACCAGCAGCCCCTCGCCCATACTGGCGCTGCGGGTATCGAACGCGAACAGCTTCCGCTCGGGGAATTTGGCTTTCAGGCTCGTTTCCGCGGCTTTGGCGGTCTGGTACATGCCGCTTAAGGCGCTGGAGAAAACGAGCATCAGCACGTCGTTCCCCTGCTCCAGCAAAGGCGTAACGTGTTCTTCCCACTCGCTCTGGGTTACCTGGAAGGTCGTGGCTACCGCGCCGTCCTCCAAAC
The DNA here is from genome assembly GCA_964497495.1 of uncultured Oscillospiraceae bacterium. Classification (GTDB taxonomy): domain Bacteria; phylum Bacillota; class Clostridia; order Christensenellales; family Aristaeellaceae; genus CAXXOK01. The sequence continues at coordinate 3,118 of CAZCCZ010000049.1, read as the reverse complement.
GGTCGTAGAAGGCCTGCACGCGCGCCGGCAACGTCTCGTCCGTCAGACGGATTTCCTGTACTTTGCCTTCGATCTGGTAGGACATCGGCACGATGTACAGGTCTTTTTGCTTTTGAATATATTCGGCGGGCAGGTCGCAACAGGCGTCCGTGACGATCCAAAACGACATGAAAACTCCTCCTTGACGGGCGAGGTAAAAATGGGAAGCAAACAGTATAATAGCAAAATTCCGTTTGCCCGTCAACGGACAACGAGGGTCGGTCTGTCCCACGGAAACGAGGGAAATCCAAACGAGGTTCTCATGAAATTCTCATGAAAGCGTTAGCGCTTTCTCAAGCAACAGGCGCGTTCGTATGTTATGATCGTACCGTAAACAGGAACCGACCCGGTACGACGAAGGAGGATTACCCATGGCACAGTACACCATTGAGGATATTGAAATTCTCAGACAAAAAAGCGGAATTTCCTATGAGGAAGCCGTTAACCTGCTGGAATACCACAACGGCAGCCTCGCCCGCTCGCTGGTGGACCTGGAGAAGAACGGTCGTCTGCGGGAAGAGAAGCCCCGCCCCTACGGGAAAGCTGGTAAGAGACATCGTCACGGCCTTTTCAACACCCTGTACCGCATTCGCGTGAAGGCGTTCAAGGGCGATATCCCGATCGTCAATCTCTCGCTGCTCTTCATGATCGTCGCGTTGCTGATCGCTCCCTGGGTGGTTGTGCTCAGCGCCGTCGCCGCGCTGCTGATGGGGTACCGTTTCGCCGTGGACCGCGAAGACCGGGAAATGGGCGACGAGTCGCTGGAGGATATGATGAAGAACGCGGGCAGCAACATGAAAAACGCGGCTTTCACCATCGCCCGCGACCTGGGCATGGACGGCGAAAAAAAGGCGGAGGAAGCCCCGAAGGCCGACGCGCCGTCCGAACCCGAACCGCAGCGCACCGAAACGCCCGCCAACGGCACGACGCCCGTGAACGTACAGTTTTCCGAGGACGGGGACGTGCGCGTAACCGAGGACGAGGACGGGTACCACGAGGCGGATATCCAGTAACGGAGCGCTTTCCCCCATTCCTTTCGGCGCTACTGTCGCCGAAAGGAATTTTCTGCTATACTGTTCCCAGTAACGGAGGGATCGTATATGAGCAAAATCCTCATCATCGAGGACGAGGCGAAAATAGCGCGCTTCGTGCAATTGGAACTGGAACACGAAGGTTACGAGGTACAGGCCGCGTTCGACGGCCGGTCCGGTCTTGCTGCGGCCGAAAGCTGGCAGCCCGATCTGCTGATTCTGGACCTGATGCTGCCGGAACTGAGCGGCATCGAGGTCTGCCGCCGCCTGCGCCAGCAGAGCGATATTCCCATCATTATGCTGACCGCCAAGGACGACGTGAGCGACAAGGTCATGGGGCTGGATATGGGCGCGGACGATTATATGACCAAGCCCTTCGCCATCGAGGAACTGCTTGCGCGCATCCGCGTGAGCCTGAAAAAGCACCGCGTGGACAGAAGCGAGCCCGATGCGGCGCTCACGGTGGGTAAACTGCGCATGGAGCCGGCCAGTTATTCCGTAAGCTTCGACGGCCAGCCCGTGGCGCTGACGAAAAAAGAATTCGACCTGCTGCATTACCTGTGGCAGCACGAGCATACCGCCGTATCCCGGGACGAACTGCTGCTAAACGTCTGGGGGTACGATTTCGCGGGAGATACCAACATCGTGGACGTATACATCCGTTACCTGCGCCAGAAGATCGACGACCCGTTCCGCGTCAAGACCATTCACACCATCCGCGCCGTAGGATACATGTTCCGTTATGAAGAACAAGAATAAGAAAGAACAAAAAGAAGAGGCGCGACGCGCCCTGCGCGAGGAAAAGGAGCGGATCGCCGCCGAGAAGGCCTCCGCGCGCGCGGAAAAGAAGGAAGCGCCTAAAAAGCCGCGCCCGCCGCGGCAGACGGGGAAATGGTGCGGGAAGCTTTTCAGCAACCTGCGTTTTTCGCTTACGTTGCGCATCGCCCTGCATTACAGCGGCCAGTTGCTGAGAACCACGGTTTTCATGCTGTTCGTGTTCACCGTGATGTTCGCCGTGGCGCAGATTCCCACGGTCACCGATACGCTGGACACGCTTTCGGACATCGCCCCCGCCGATGGGCGTACGTACTCCGCCGAACAGTTGGTCGGGCTTCCGCTAAACGGAGCCTACGTGCTGGAGGAACCCTTGCCGGATTCGGGCGAGGGCGTGGTAAACGGAATAAAGCTGGCTTTCTCGGACTGGGATACTCCGGACGGGTATCAGATTCTGATCTACCGCAACACCGTGCAGGGCGGGCTGGTGGCGGCGTTCTCGCTGACCTACGTGTTCTACGTGTACAGCCTGCTGTTCTGGACGCTGGTCTGTCTGGATCTGTTCCGCGTCACCTGCTTTCTGCGCCGCCGCTCGCGCCTCAACAACGCGGTTTTAAAACCCATCGCCGATATGACGGAGGCCGCGGCCACGCTTTCGGCCAACAACCTAAGCAACCGCATCAATATTGCGGGCACCAAGAACGAATTGAAGGACCTGGCCGTAGTCATCAACGGGATGCTGGACCGGATCGAGCACAGCTATAACAGCCAGAAGCAGTTCGTAAGCGACGCCTCCCACGAGCTGCGCACCCCCATCGCCGTGATCCAGGGCTACGCCAGCATGCTGGAGCGCTGGGGCAAGACGGACAAGGCCGTGCTGGACGAGGGAATCGCCGCCATATCGCAGGAAACGGCCTCCATGAAGGAACTGGTGGAACGCCTGCTGTTCCTGGCCCGGCATGATAACAAGACGCTGATGCTGGAAATGGAGATATTCGACCCCGCCGAGATCATGAGCGCCGTTTTCCGGGACGCGAAGCTGCTTTCCGGGGCCCACGAGTTCGAGCTCGCCCCGCTGACGCATTGCAGCGTGAACGGGGACAAGGGAATGCTCAAACAGCTGATGCGCATTCTCGTGGATAACGCCATCAAATACACGCCCGCGGGCGGCAAGATCACGCTGGGGCTGAAACGGGAAGGCGCCTACTGCGTGCTTTCCGTGCAGGACACGGGACAGGGCATTTCTGCGCAGGAGATGCCGCGCATCTTCGACC
>CAZCCZ010000048.1:0-22221 GCA_964497495.1 uncultured Oscillospiraceae bacterium | reverse complement strand
CCTCGGGATTGGCTTCCCAATCCCATGTTTCCCCACCCAAATCGCGGAAACGGAGGTCTCCGATGATCACATGGCTGTCGGTTTCGTCCGATTCCAAAGCGCTGCCGTCGCCCAGCCATTCGCTGGCTTCGCCCTCATGAAACACCTGGTGAAGTTCGCCGTCGATGGTGAATTGCGACAGGCCCGTAATTCCGACGCCCGTGGCCGCGATGGTATAGCTGTGCAAGCCTGCTTCCGGACAACCGTTGTCGACAAGCTCTAGCGTCAATTCCGGCGGATCCGGCGGCTCTTCTGGATCTGAGTAGAATATGAAATCCACGCCGTTATTATACTTGAAAAACGAACTGAAAGCGGAAATGGGGGTGTCCTCGCTCATGGGCTCGTCCGTGGGGGACACCACCACCATGTCGGTCAGAAGCGCCGCGTCGATATAGCCGTAACTGCGCCAGTACAGCACCTTGGCAAACCCCTTGGTAAACTCCAGGATCGCCACCTTGCTGCCCTTGCCCACCACGATGGGAAAGGTTTCGCTGGCGTTGTCCGGATCGGTATGCACGGGGGCCGCGTCGAGGGTGGTGGCGACGTAGCTGTTGATGGTGACGCCGTAGGGCGGCGTGTTTTCCGGGTCGACGGTCACGCAGTTCTCGTCGATACAGGTGCGCTTCACGAATCCCACGACGCCCTCGAACTCCGCCAGTACGAACGCGGGGTATACTTTATAGATGGTAATGGTGTCGCCCTTGGAGGCGGAACCCAGCGCCGCGCTGTTTTCGTCCTGTGCCACGCGGAGAGCCGCGGCCGAACCCGTGGCGGTCATCAGCTTGATCTGGGTGGTGTACAGCGGGGTAAGCCCTTCGATGCTGGGGCGTTCCCGGTCGTTTTGGCCGACGACCTCGCTCATGCCGTCGTCCTCCACGTAATCCTCGATCACGGCTTCGCCCGTATCGGAGGCTGGGGCGTCGGTAGCTTCCGCCAACGCGGCGGGCACGAAAAGCAAAAGGCTCAGAAAAACCAGAAAAGCGCGTCTGATCAAGCGCGAACACTCCTTTGGCGGTAGGGTCCAAATCAGTATAGCACAGTTTGCCCGGCGCGGCGATAGCGCCAACCGTATTTTACAGCCGGAAAGACGCGCTGCGCCGCGCCTACGGACGAAAATTGTAGGAACCTTTTCCGGAAGCGTACGGTCGTAACCCTAACGCATCCGTTATAATGCAGTTGTACGCATATCCGCGCGCCGCGCCCCCCTTCCGAAAGGCACGCAGCGAACAGGCGATTACTGGTCCCGCGGGATACCGCCCACGGGCTTCCCCGTATTGCACAGCCTGTGCGCGGTGGCTTTTCCGCGCCAAACGGCCGGGCAGAGCCGCGGGGCATAGCGCGGGTCCTGCGGTTCCCGCCGTTCGCGTTTCGTGCGATCGTCGGCTCATATTGTACGTACAAAATTTCAAAAAACTGAAGCTCGACTATTGACACCGTAACTTTTTGTGCGATATACTATAAAAAACCGCGATAAATTTATAAGGGGGAACTAAAGCATGAGGAAACTTCTATCCATTGTTCTGGCACTCACGATGGTATTTGGTCTGTACATGGTCAGCGCGCAGGCCGAAGACCAGATCACCATCGGCGTCTCCATCTGGAGCTCCACCGATACGCTGGGCAGCGAGTGCAAGCGTATCCTGGATTCCGCTGCCGATACGCTGGGCGTGAAACTGATCTACGTCGATCAGGGCCACATCTCCGAGCAGGTTACGGCCTCTGCCGAACAGCTGGCCGTGGCCGGGTGCGACGGCATGATCATCTGCAACTCCTCCTCCGCGGAGATGACCTCCGTCATCAACACCTGCACCGAAAACCAGATGTACGTGGCGCAGTTCTTCCGCACCATCAACCAGAAGGACAACCCCACCGAATACGCGCTGGCGCAGAGCTCGCCCTACTACGTAGGCTGCGTGCACGAGTCCGAGCCGGACAACGGCTACCAGCTGGCCACCATCCTGTGCCAGAAGGGCGCCCGCAAGATCGGCCTGGAAGGCTGGGAAGCTGGCGACGCAACGTTCCTGGGCCGCTGGGAAGGCTACAAGGCCGGCATCGCCGCCTGGAACGACGCCAACCCCAACGATCAGGCCGTGCTGCTTGATCCCCAATACGGCGGAACCACGTCCGACACCGGCCGCGCCACCGCGGAAGCCATCATCGCGGCCAACCCGGACATCGACGCGCTGATCGTCGCCGGCGGCGGCGGAGACACGCTGGTGGGCGCCATGGCCGGCATCGACGGCCTCGGGCTGACCGGCAAGATCCAGGTCGCCTCCACGGACTTCCTGCCCGACCTGGACCAGAAGCTCGCCTCCGGCGCCATGAGCGTGGAGAGCGGCGGCCACTACGCCGATCCGTACTTCGCCTTCCTGCTGGTGTACAACGCCATCAAAGGCAAGTACCCCACCGCCACGGACAGCTTCTACGAGATCATCTTCCCGTACATGTTCGTTGCCTCCGCCGATGACTACGCCTCCTACGCCAAGTATTTCACCGGCACCGAACTGCCCTACTATCCGGACGAGATCAAGGCCATGGCGGACGACACCTTCGACCAGCTCAAGGATGCCTGCGCGGCCTTGTCCGTTGCGGACGTGGTGGCGCGTCACGCCAAGTAAACCGGAGATCGCATCACACGCATGGGGCTGTTCCCCCGGGAACAGCCCCGTCTTTTAGCCAAAGCGCCGCCTTTCCCCGCCGTTTCACGCGCGAAGGCAGGGAAACGCCCGGGGCGGCGCGAATATTCCACGCAAGAACAGTCGCGCTCTCTTTTTCTTTCCCGGAGCGAACGCATGAGGCTCCGCGGCAACGGAGAAATACCGTATCGATCCATCGAAAACAGACGATCGCCTTCGGCCCGCGCCGAGGGTTCCCCGGGAGGCATCACTCCCGCTGCGCAAGGGACGAAGGAAGGATAGAAGGATACGTTATGGAACAGAACGCTCGCTTTCTTCAAAAGCTCAAGACCAACAAAACCTTCGGCAGGTTCTACGGGCTGTTGCTGCTGGTGCTGATGGCAGCCTTTTTCTTTGGGGTGTTCAAAATCCTAACGCCGGGCAACTTCGGCAGTTGGGACAACCTGTATTTCTACCTTCAGTCGTCCATCATCTATTCCGTGGGCGCGTGCGGGTTTTACTTCATCGTCGTCATGGGGCTGTTCGACTTCTCCATCGGCGCCAACGTCGTGCTCTCCTCCATCGTGGGGGTCGTGCTCTCCAAGCAGTTCGGCTACGCCGGGCTGCTGATCGGGTGTATCCTGTGCGGCACGCTCATCGGTTTCGTCAACGGCTTTCTGTACATCAAGCTCACCATCCCCTCCATGATCGTAACCGTGGGCCTGATGCTGATCTACGAATCCTTGGCCTATTACGTGGCGGGCGGCGTGAAACAGATGCTGGATCCGGCGTTCGGGGGCTTCGGCAGCGCGCCGGGCAACATCCTGCTCGCGTTCGCTTCGTTCCTGCTGATGGGGTTCCTGCTGAAATACACGCGTATCGGCACCTACTGCTACGCCATCGGCAGCAACGAATATACGGCGAAAAACATGGGCATCGACGTCAACAAGGTCAAGCTGACCGGCTTTATCCTGTTGCACATGTTCGTGGGCATCATGGCCGTCCTCACGGTCAGCTACGGCACCTCCATGACGGCCACGACCGGCATGGCGTCCATGTCCCGCAACTTTACGCCTCTCATGGGCACTTTCTTCGGCGTCTCGTTCCGTAAATACGGCACGGCGGTGCCCGCCATCATCATCGGCGAGTTCATCATCGCCATCATCTTCAACGGCTTCGTCGCGCTGGGCGCGCCGACCACCGTGCAGAATATCGTTACGGGCGCCGCCCTGCTGGCGATCGTCGCGCTGACCGCAAGGCCCAAAAAGGGCGAAATCGTGAAATAAAGGAGGCACGACGATGGCTGATCAATGCGTTTTGACCATGGAAAACGTGGATAAGCACTTCGGCATCACGCACGCGGTGAACCACGTATCCCTGACGGTCGATAAGGGAGAAGTTCGGGGTCTTATCGGGGAAAACGGCTCCGGCAAGTCCACGTTGTGTTCCATGCTATGCGGCATCCACAGCGCGGACAGCGGCAAATTCATCCTGAACGGCAAGGAACTCCGCACCCACAACCAGGTAGAGGCCAACCGGCAGGGCGTATCCATCATCGTACAGGAGATGGGCACGCTTTCCGGCCTCACGGTCGCGGAGAACATTTTTCTGGGCAACGAACGACAGTTTACGCGGTACGGCATCAAGAACACCGCCGCCATGAACCGTCAGGCGCAGGCGCTGCTGGATAACTACGGTTTCACGCACATCAAGGCGACCCTGATGATCGACCATTTCCATTTCGAGGACCGGAAGCTGGTCGAAATCGTAAAAGCGACCTATTTCAGGCCCGAGGTGGTCGTGATCGACGAGACGACCACGGCGCTGAGCCAGTATGGGCGGGAAGAACTGTACAAGCTCATGAACACCACCAAGGCGGACGGACGCACGGTCATCTTCATCTCCCACGATCTGGCGGAAGTGATCCAGCATACGGACACGATTTCCGTTCTGCGAGACGGTCAGCTGATCAGCACGGTGAAAAGCGCAGAAACCACGGAGGACGAACTGAAACGCCTGATGGTGGGCCGCGAGTTGGGCAAGCACTACTACCGCACCGATTACAGGCAGGAAGCCGCCGGGGAACCGGTGCTGAAAGTCCGGGATGTGTCGGTGCCCGGGCAGATTCACGGCGTTACCTTCGACCTGCGCAAAGGGGAGATTCTGGGTTTCGGCGGTCTGAGCGAGTGCGGCATGCACGAGGTGGGCAAGGCCGTTTTCGGCGCCTCCTTCGACCGCACGGGCACCGTGGAGCTGGCCGACGGCACGTCCATCGGCTGCATCCCGGACGCCATCCGTCACTCCATCGCCTACGCCTCCAAAGACCGGGACAACGAATCGCTGATCGTCAACGACAGTATCCGCGACAACATCGTGCTTCCCTCGGTGGACGATCTGTCGGAAAACCGGCTGCTGAACCATCGGAAGCTCACCCGTTTCGCCAGCGAGCACGCGGAGCAGATGAGCGTGAAGATGACCAGCATCGAACAGTTCGTGTCCGCCCTGTCCGGCGGCAACAAGCAGAAGGTGGTGCTGGCGCGCTGGCTGGGCAAGGCCTCCGATATCCTCGTGCTGGACAGCCCCACCCGCGGCATCGACGTGAAGGTGAAAGCGGACATCTACGCGCTGATGGCCGACCTGCGCGCGTCCGGTAAGTCCATTATCATGATTTCCGAGGAAATCGCGGAACTGTTGGGCATGTGCGACCGTCTGCTGATCATGAAGGACGGCGCGATTAACGCGGAGTTCGCCCGCAGCAAGACGCTGAGCGAAGAAGACATCATCGAAAAAATGCTGTAAAGGAGGGTGGAAAGCATGATGAATCAGGAACCGGTTGCCGAAAAAGGGCCGCAGGGCACGGGCGGATTCAGGTCGTTCATCGGCAACCCGCACGTTAAGGCTTTCTTCCCGCTGCTCGGGTTGGTGGTCATCATCGTGATCTTCGCGCTGCTGACGGACGGCAGCATCATCAGCCAACGGAGCATCCGCCTGATTTTAAGCCAGGTTTATCCCCTGATGATCGCGTCCACCGGCGTGTTTATGGTGATGACGCTGGGCAGCCTGGACTTTTCCCAGGGGTCGATACTGGGGCTCGCGTCCATCGTGGTCAGCATGCTGAGCTTCTACAACATCGCGCTGGCCATCGTGGGCGGCGTCGTGACGGGCGCGCTCATCGGCCTGATGAACGGCTTCTTCCACGTCAAGTTCAGAATCGCCTCCTTCATCGTCACCATCTGCACCATGTACCTGTTCCGCGGCCTGTGCGCCTTCCTTACCACCAACGCGCCGGTGGCCGCCACCCCCACCATCACCTCGCTTAACGACGACTGGCTCAAGCTCGGCATCACGCTGGCGGTGCTGCTGGTGGCCTTCGTGCTGTTCCAGTACACGCGCATCGGCGTGGATTTGAAAGCCATCGGCGCCGGCGAGCTGGCGGCCAAGTATTCCGGCGTGCGCACGGACCGCGTGAAGGTGCTGACCTTCGTGGTGGCCGGGGCGATAGCCGGCATCGCCGCGTTCGTGAACGTGATCAAGGTCGGCTCCATCACGGCCACGGCGGGCAATCAGTTTGAAACGCAGATTCTCATCGCTTTGGTGCTGGGCGGTCTGCCCATTTCCGGCGGCGCGAAGGTGCGCTTTTCCAGCATCGTCATCGGCACGCTGATCTCCCTGATTTTGAGCAACGGGCTGGTCATGCTGGGGCTGGACACCGCCATGCAGCAGTTGATCAAGGGGCTGATCTTCCTGGCGGTCGTGGCGCTGACCATCGACCGGAAAGCGCTGATGGTCATCAAGTAAAGGTGCCGCGTAGGGCGCGGGCGGAAACGGCACGCCGTTTCCGCACCTCGGGAAAAGAACTCCTTCCGGGCCGGAAGGAGTTCTTTTTCAAGCGGGTATGCAACGCGGGAGGAACCGTGCCCGCAGGCACAGAGATCGTGCCTGCGGGCACGACCAAAGGGCTTTGCGCTCGCCCTTTGGATATCTTCGCAGTCGCCCTCTTACCCGGCGGTCTGCGCACGAGGGGTCGCCCTGGGAGTACAGGACAGTCGTCCGCCGCTACCTGCGGTAGCGACAATCTTGTCCGTCTGTCGTGCGGCCACTCGCGCGCTCCGCCTGCCTGTATTCCGGCGATAGGCGGAATTTCTGTCCGGGTTGGTTGCGCAAACATACGCTATTCCCGGCGACGCATGGATTTTTCTTTGGGTTGTCTGCGTAAGCCAACATTCGTATCCATCAGATAATCGATATGCGAAGGCGGGAACGGGTTGACGCCGCGAGGGATTGTTTCCCCACGGCGTCAACGGTTGGTCGCGGGCCGTCATTCGTTGGCGGCAAGGCCGGAATCGTAGAGGATATCCTCGATCACGCCGGTATCCATGTTGACGGTCACGACGTAAATACCGTCCTTCTCCGTGCGGGAACCGTCGTCTTTCTGCGTCAGGTAAAGAAACAGGTCCGCGACGGGCAGGCCGTCCTCGAAGCGGTACGCCGTACCGTCCGGATCGTCGTGGAACGCGAACAGGGCGCATTGGGAGGAATCCAGCCCGTATTCGGTGCCGACGGCGGATACCGCCAGCCCGCGGGCTTCGTCCAGGCTGATCTTTGCGGCGGCTTCCACCCGCGCCTTGCTATCCTCCCAGGCCGTCTGCCCGTCGACTTCGGTATCGTCCACGGTCGGGGCGGCAGAGGGTTCGTCCGCGGGGAGGACGGCAGCCGTGGGAAGCGCCGCCATCATCTCCCCGTACCGGTCGGAGCAGAGCGCGGCAAGCTGTTCCGAACCCCACGCGGCCGCCGCCGCGCCGCCGTCGGTGCTTTCGCCGTCGTGGCTCCAGGCGGCCCGCGCCTTTCCGTCCTTCACCGTCACGGTGTAGACGCCGACACGTTCCGCGTACGGTTCCTCGACGGCCCGGTAGGTAAACGTCAGGCTTCCGTCCGGTTCCGTTTCCGCGCCGCCGCGGTGGAGAACGGTCATCATGTCGTCGGTGATTCCGTACCGGTCGGCCAACGCCCGGTTCGCCAGCCGCACGGCGTCGTACCGCGGCGAGAAAAGGATGCCCGCCGCCAGCGCGGCGACGGTTGCCAGCACGGCCACGGCGGCCAATGCAAAGCCGACGGAAATTTTCCGGCGGGCCGCGGGCCGTTGCTTGCGCGCCTGCGCGATCACATGCTCCGCCAGACGCGGGTTCCCTTCCAAGCCTGAAAGCGACCGGTTCAGGGCGCCCCGAACCCTTCTTTTCTCTTCCTGCTCATTCATCGGTTCCCTCTCCTTCCAGAACGTTGCGGAGCCTTGCCCGCGCGCGCCGCAGCCTTCCGCTTACGGCCTGCTGCGTCACCCCCAGCGCCTTGGCGGTCTCCGCGGCCGTCATATCCTGATAGTAGTACAGCAACACGACTTCCTTCATTTTCACCGGCAGGCGCATCACTTCCGCACTGATCTCCCCGTCCCGTTCGGACGCCTCCGCGGACGGCTCGGGAAGTACGTCCGGGGTGACGGTGCGGTTCACGTGCCGGAACCACGCCGAACGCCGCAGATCGCGGCAGACGTTGACGGCGATTTTCATAAGCCACGTTTTTTCACCGGCATCGCCCCGGAAACGCCCGATGTTTCGGTAGGCTTTCAGGAACGTCTCCTGCACGGCGTCCTCCGCCGCCGTTCGGTCGCGAAGGTACGTATAACACAGGCGCAACAGCGCGGTCTGATATTCCGGCACAAGCCGGTTGAGTTCCTCCTCCGGGGTACGGCCCGGGTTTTCCTCCGAAGTCACGTGTCGATCCCTCCTTCACCGGTATAGACGATACCGCGGCACGAATATACAACACCGCGCAATGGATTTTTACCGAAGGCGGCACGGGCGGCCCTGTTCCCGCGCTTCCGTCTCCGAAGTGCCTCCGCTTGCCGAGCGGCCTTCGGGAAGGTATAATGAGGCGTCGATTGAAAAGTTCGCCCGAAAGGGAGGCGCCCGGCATGAGGTTGGAAAAGCGGCGCGCACTGTCGGTAAACCTGTGCAACGCGTCCATGCTTCTGTACATGGCTTGGCTTCTGCTGCCCGCCGCGCAGGCGGCCCTGCACGCCGTAACGGGCGTGATCGCCGTGGGCGTGTTCGGCCTGGGCGCGGCGATGGACGGCGAAACGCTGCCGAAGCGTTGGCCCGCCTTCCTGTCGCGCGTGGGGCTGGCCGTGGCGCTGCCGCTGTTCCTGTTTTATTTTCTGGAACGGGGCGGCGGCAACCTGCCGGGGTACCTCGCGCAACAGGGCATGTTCTGGTTTCCGCTGCTATGGTGCGGTTATGCGCGGCAAAACGGGGATCGGCGGCTGTACCGCTTCGTAAAGCCCCTGCTGGTGATCCTGCTCGTCGTCACGACGCTGACCACCGTCGGCTGGCTGGTGCAGGGCCTTTTGCGCGGCGGCCGGGTATACGCCTATGCCCGCTCGCTGGGTTCCGGCGCGCCGGACCGGGAAGCGTACCTGCGGGAGCTGATGCTGCGCAACATCGGCGGATACGATTTCATCTACGCGAGCGTCCTGCTGCTTCCGGTGACGTTTTACGGGCTGCTCGTGGAAAAAGGGCGGAAGAAGCTGGGCTTCGCGCTGTTTTACATTCTTCAGCTCGCGATGATCGCGCTTTCGCAATACACCTACGCCATCCTCTTCGCCGCGGCGATCACCGCGGCGGAGCTGCTGGCGTGGCTGCTGCGCGCGATTTTCCGCAGGCTGTCCGTAGGGGCGTCGCTCGCGTGCGCGGTTCCGTTCTTCGCGCTGCTTTGGCTGCTGCGCGCGCCGCTGGTCGCGTGGGCGGGCAACCTCGCCGCGGGCTTCGGGTTTACCAACGCCGCGTACAGCCTTTCGCTGTTGCTTCAGGCGCTATCCGGCGGCGCGCTGGACGCGGGCACCCGGATGGACGCCTACGCCTCGGCGCTCCGGGGCTTCGCGGCCTCGCCGCTGACGGGCTCCCTGTTCGGCGGGGTCAAAGCGCTGGGTATGCACAGCGATCTGATGGACCTGCTTTCCGCCGCGGGGCTGCTGGGCACGGCGGCGTTCGCGCTGGGCGCGTGGTGGATCGGGCGGGGCACGGCAAAAGGCGCGAGTAAAAGCCCGGCGTTCCCCCACCTTGTTTTGCAGGGGCTTTTCCTGTTGCTTTGCCTCGCGCTGGGCACGGTGTTCTATTCCCGGGAAATTTCGCTGGTCGTGTGCCTGGCCTGCGCGCTGCTGCTGCGGGAGGGAACGCAAGATATTGCGTGATCGGGAAAGATTCATACCGGCGGTAGTCGTTTCAGTATTGTCAGCCGGTAAAAATAGGATTATAATCAGGTAAATAATAGATAAAATACGTTTTTGCGGAAAGGCGGCCACCCTATGAGATGCCAGTTTTGCGGATATCTGGATTCCCGAGTCATCGACAGCCGGCCCACAGAGGAAGGCACGATCATCCGCAGAAGGCGGGAATGCATGCGCTGCGGCCGCCGTTTCACCACCTATGAAAAAATCGAGACCACCGTCGTCATGGTGGTTAAGAAAGATATGCGGCGCGAGATCTTCAACCCGGATAAAATCAAGAACGGGCTTATCCACGCCTGCCAGAAGCGCCCCGTGAGCATGAAGGACATCGACGCCATCGTGGAAAAGGTGGAGAAAGCCGTATACAGCAGCGGGGAAGACGAGTTCCCCAGCCGCCGCATCGGCGAGTTGGTGATGGAGGAACTGAAAAAACTGGACGAGGTCGCCTACGTCCGTTTCGCCAGCGTCTACCGGCAGTTTACGGACATCGGCAACTTCATGGAGGAGCTCAACAAGCTCGTAACCGAGAACAAACAGCGGCCCCCGGAGGGCGAGGAAGCCTGACCGCCCCCCTTTCCGATTTGTTACGTTTATCCGAACGCCCCGCAAAGCCGCTTCACGCGCTTTCCGGGGCGTTTTCATCGCCCGGCCCCGGGAAACGCGTTTTGAATTTGAAGGGCGTATGTGCTATACTTCACCTGCGGATGTCCCGCCGTTTTTCACGTTCCCGCGCGCCGAAACCGGCGGGGAAACCGGAAAGGAGGGAGCCTATGACTGCGCAGCCGAAAACCGTCCTGCTGGTGGACGGTCACAGCCTCATCCACCGCGCCTTCCACGCGCTGCCGACGACGTTGAGCGTGAACGGCGTATACACCAACGCCGTTCAGGGGTTTTTCCTGATGCTGTTCAAAGCCATCGCGGATTACCGGCCCGCCGCGCTGTGCGTGATGTTCGACATGCACGCCCCCACCTTCCGCCACACGATGTACGACCAGTACAAGGCGGGCCGCAAACCCACGCCGGAGGAACTGCGCCCGCAGTTCCCCGTGGTGCGGGAAATCCTTGCCGCCATGGGCGTGACCCTTTGCGAAATGGAAGGCTACGAGGCGGACGACCTGCTGGGCACCGCCGCGAAGCTGGCCAACGAACGGGGCGTGCACGCCTATGTCCTGACCGGCGACCGCGACAGCCTGCAACTGGTGAACGCGGAAACGCAGGTGATCCTGACCAAGACGGGCATTTCCGAAAGCCTGCTGCTCTCCCCTGAAAAAGTGAAGGAGGTCTACGGCTTCACGCCCGAACAGGTGACCGATATGAAGGGCCTGATGGGCGACAGTAGCGACAACATCCCCGGCGTTCCGGGCGTGGGCGAAAAGACCGCGCTCAAGCTGATCGAACAGTACGGGACGCTGGAAGAAGTGCTGGCCCACGCGGAGGAGATCCCCGGCAAGCTGGGCGAGCGGATCCGGGAGAATCGCAAGCTGGCGGAACTCAGCAAGGACCTGGGCACCATCCGGGTTAACGCCCCGCTTCAGGTGGACTTTGCCGAATGCGGGCTGGACGCCATGCCCGGAGCCGTGCCCGTGATGCAGAAATATCAGCTCAACCGCCTGTCCAAGCAGCTGCTGACGCTGTTTTCGGACGTGAAAACCGCCGCCGCGCCCGCCGCGGGGGCGAAACCCGCCCCCGCCGTCCCCGCGCGCGAAACCGCGGAAAGCGACGAACCGCGGGCGGCGTTTCCCGCGCCGTCAAGGCCCGTGGCGGTTACCGACGCGGGCGACCTGACCGTGCTGGCGCGCAACCTCGCCGCAGACGGCGCGCCCGTGGCGCTGGTGGAGGGGGACGGCGCCGTGGGGCTTTGCGCGCGCAGCGGACGTTGCTGGTACGCGCCCGTCACGGTGGACCTGACGAGCCTCGGCCTGTACGACGATCAGATTTTTACCGCCCTCGAGCCGCTGTTCGGCGGCACGCCGCTGATTTTGCACGGGGCCAAGGCGCTGTTCCACCGACTTGCGAAGCTGGGGCTGCCCCTGCCCGCGGTGGAGTGCGACACCATGATCGCCGCCTATCTGCTGGAGCCCACGCGCAAGAGCTTCGGCCTGAAAGAAACGCTTGCCGCGGGAGGCCCGCCGCCGGAGGAGCCCGCCGGGGAGGACGAGGCGGAGGCGGAAGCGGTGCCCAGGGCCCGCAAGGTTTCCGTTCCCGCGGATCCGCCGGAGCAGGCCGCCAAAGACGCGGCCGCCGTATACGCCCTGTCGCTGGCCCAGCGGGAACAGCTTTCCGACAAAGGTATGCTGTCGCTGCTGACCGACATGGAAATGCCCCTGACCCGCGTGCTCTTCGCCATGGAGCGCGAGGGGTTCAGCGTGGACAAGGCCGCCCTGCAGGAGCTGGGCGCGCTGTTCTCCGCGGAGATCGAACGCAGCCGCGCGGATGTGATCCGGCTGACCGGCGGGGTTGATTTTAACCTGAACAGCCCCAAACAGCTGGGGGACGTGCTGTTCGACAGGCTGGGGCTGGCCGCGCAGGGCCGCCGGGGCAAGGCGGGGGCGCTTTCCACTTCCGCGAGCGTGCTGGAGGCGCTGGACCATCCCGCCATCGAGCCGCTGCTGAAATACCGCAAGCTTTCCAAGCTGCAAAACACCTATATCGAAGGATTAAGCAGGCTGGTGGACGCGACCGGGCGCATCCACACCACGTTCGACCAGACCGCCACCGTCACGGGCCGCATTTCCAGCGTGGAGCCGAATTTGCAGAACATCCCCGTGCGCAGCGAGGAAGGCCGGGAAATTCGCCGCGCGTTCGTTGCCAAAGAGGGCTGCGTGCTGCTGGACGCGGATTACAGCCAGATCGAGCTTCGCGTGCTGGCGCACCTGAGCGGCGATCCCGCCATGCAGGACGCTTTCGTCAAGGGGCAGGACATCCACACCCGCACGGCCGCGGAAATCAACGGCGTGCCGTTCGACCAGGTCACCCCCGCCATGCGGCGCAGGGCCAAGGCGGTCAACTTCGGCATCGTCTACGGCATCAGCGGCTTCGGGCTGGCGCGCAACACCGGCGTCAGCCGCAAGGAGGCGGACGCCTTCATCGCCACCTACTTCGAGCGCTACCCGAAGGTAAAGACCTTCATGGACGAGTGCGTGCGCCGCGGCTACGAGCTGGGCTACGTGGAAACGCTTTTCTACCGCAGGCGGGAACTGTACGAACTGCGCAGCCCCAACCGCAACATCCGCAGCTTCGGGGAACGCGCGGCCATGAACACGCCCGTGCAGGGCACGGCGGCGGACATCATCAAGCTGGCGATGGTGCGCGTGCAAAAGGAACTGGACGAGGGCGGTTACGGCGCGAAGCTTATTTTGCAGGTGCACGACGAACTGGTGGTGGAATGCCCTTTCGCCGAAACAACCGCGGTAAGCGCGCTGCTCAAGAACGCCATGGAGCAGATCGTGACGCTGTCGGTGCCGTTGGTGGCGGAGGTCAGCAGCGGGCACAGCTGGTACGAGGCGAAATAACGCGGGCGCAGGTCCGCGCCCGTCGGGGGAGGTGCGCGCCATGCGCGTGGTCGCCGTTACGGGCGGCATCGGTTCCGGAAAGACGGCCGTCACGTCGCTGCTACGCGAAAGGGGCGTGCCGGTCGTCGACGCGGACGCGGTCAGCAGGGAACTGACCGCCGAGGGCGGCGAGGCGATCGCACCCATCCGGGAAGCCTTCGGGGAGGGCGTATTCCACTCGGACGGCACGCTGGACCGCGCGGCGCTGGCGAAGATCGTTTTTTCAGATGAAACGGCCCGCGCAAGGCTCAACGCGATCCTGCACCCGCGCATCGAGCGCCGCATCCGCGCCGAACTGGCCCGTCTGCGCGAGGCGGGCGAACCCGCGGCGGTGGTGGAAGCCCCTCTGCTGTTCGAGGCGGGGCTGGACGGCATCGCCGACGCCGTCGTCTGTGTAACCGCGCCGGAAGCTGTTCGCGTTCGCCGCGTTTGCGGCCGCGACCATGTCACCCGCGAGGAGGCCCTGCGCCGTATCCGCAGCCAGAATCCGGCGGAACGGACGGAAGCCCTGTCCGACTACGTGCTGTCCACCGACGCGCCTTTTTCCGCCACGAAGCGACAGGCGATGGAACTGTGGAGCCGCGTGCTGGCGGACGGCCCGAAGCGCAGGCCGCGCTGACGGGTATTTTCAGGGAAGCGAACCGGTATCACCGAGGAAGGAGCCTGTGCATGCCGTTGGACGTTCCCCCCGCAACCCCGAACGAGAACGACGAAGCCGCTCCCGTGGATTATACCAGCGTAAACTCCGTGGTGGAAGGCGAGCGCCGCCGCCAGAGCGAGCCCATTCACGCCCCGCGGAAGGTTGAAGCCGCGACACCGGCCCCCGCAGAGCCCGGCGCGCCCCGCGGGTTTCAGGCCGCCCGCCGCGATCCCCTGGGCGGCGCGGACTCCCAATCCGTCGCGAGCATCGCCTATCCGCGCCCGAGGGACAACGCCTTCGCCAAAACCCCGACTTTCACGCCCCGCGCGCCGCAGGGGCTGACGGACGCGCAGGCCTTGCGGGAGGCGCAGGTACGGGAAACCCTCCCCGCAACGCCGCCGGAGGCGGCGGAACCCGCCGCGAAGCCCGCGCCGGAACGGACGGGCCGCCGGAGCGAGCGCCACGGAAAGCCGCCGGAAACGGAAACCCCCGGCGAGCAGGCACAACCCGCGCCCGATGCTGCGGCGGGCCCCGCGTCCGGCGCTGCGGCGGAACCGCCGCAGCACAATGCGCCGCAATCCCCCGCGGAGCCGGAGCATGCGTTCACCTTCAACGGTTCCCGGTATGCCGCGCCCCCCGCGCAGACCGTGCCGGACTGGCTGAAGGCCGCGCAGCAGAACCATACGCCTTACTACGCCAACCCTCGCCCGCCGTGCGTGGAACCCGCGCCGCAGCAGGCCGCGGGGCAGCCGCCCTACGCTCCGCCCCGAAGCCGGGCGGAGCAGTACGCCGACGCGGGCTACCCGCAGGAACTGGTGCGCAGCCAGCGCAGCGCCGAGGAAGCGGCTGTGCTCGCGGGCGGATACGGACATAAGAGCCACGGCGCGCAATACGCCTCCCCGCCGCAGCCGGACCCGGCGTACGGCGGGCCCGGATACGGGCGAAACGTGCCGCCCCCGTCCTACCCGCCGCCCCGGGGAACCTATCCTCCGCAGGCGCGGCAGCCGCAGGGCGCAAGCCCCCGCAACCCCTACCCGGCCGCCGCGCCGGAAGCGGAACCCGCGTACGCCGTGTCCGTGGAGGAACCGGAACGGCGAGGCAGCCGCAACGGCGAAGAGGACGACGGCGAGGCCGGGGAGCCGGAGGAGAAAAAGCGGCTGCGCATCCCCTACTTGGGCATCGCCGTTTTTCTGGCCGCGATGCTCGTGATCACGCTGATATTCCTGCGCCTCAGCTACACCGCCCAGAAGGAGGGCGTGCTGACGGCCCGGGCTGCGACGCTCCGGAGCCAGCTGGACAACCACCCGTTCGCCTACCGTACGCTGATCGAAACGGAAGCGGCCGCCAACAACCTGCATCCCGCGTTCGTCGCGGCGATCATTTACAACGAAAGCTCCTTCAACCCTAAAGCGGAAAGCGACGTGGGCGCGCGGGGCCTGATGCAGATGATGCCGGACACCGCCCAGTGGGTGCACGACAAAATCGACGTCGATACGGCCTATACCTTCGACATGATGTACGATCCGGATACGAACGTTCATTACGCCTGCTGGTATCTGGCCTATCTGAGCAAGAGTTTTTACGACGATCCCGTGTTGGTCTCGGCAGCGTTTCACGCGGGGCAGACGACCGTGCGCAACTGGCTGGACGATTCCCGCTACAGCGTGGATCACCGTTCCATCGACCTTTCCAAAATGGAGGACGGCCCCACGAAAAATTATGCCCTCCGGGTATTGAACTCTTATGCCATCTACCGCCGTCTATATTATGAGGGGGGCGCGGACGCGGCGCAGGCTTCGGCCGCCGCCGTCTCGCCGTAAAAGCGCGCGCCCCTGCGAATCCGTTGGGAGGAAAGCCATGAAACGCACCCTTTGCCTGCTGCTGGCGCTATTATGCCTCGCCGCCGCGCTGCCCGCGGCGGCCGAGAACGTGGACGATTCGCTGGTCGTGGGTATCTACTCCACCCGAACCACCGAGATCCGCCCGCTCAACCCGCTGGAACGGGACATCGTTTCGGTATACGGCATGGTATACGAAAGCCTCGTCACCATCGACGACAACGGCATTCCCCAGCCGCTGCTGGCCGAAAGCTGGGCGGAGTCCGACGGCGGCAAAACGTGGACGTTCACGCTGCGCGAGAACGTGAACTTTTCCGACGGCACGCCGCTGACCGCGGACGACGTGGTCGCTTCCTGCAACTACCTGATGGACATGGCGCATAACGAAGACGCGAGCGCCCGCGGATTTTACCAGAATATCCGGTATCTCGTCTCCTCCGTCAGCGCCAAGGACAGCCGCACGGTGGTCGTTAAGGCGGAACGCAGTTATTACGGCCTCCTGTACGCCCTTACCTTCCCCGTCGTGCCCGCCTCCCAGGTGGATTCCGCCAACCCGCTGGGCACCGGCCCGTACGTGGTGAGCGCCTTCGAAGCGGCCAATTACGTATGGCTCAAAGTCAACGAGAACTGGTGGCAGACCCAGCCGCAGGTGAAGGAAATCATGGTGTCGCTGTACGCGAGCAACAAGGATCTGATCACCGCCTACGAATACGGCCGCGTGGATACGGCATTCACCCGTTCGGTATCCGCCTCCCAATACAAAAGCGGCGTCAACTCCCTGTCCATCACCTACAACACGCGTCAGCTGGAAACGCTGCTGCTCAACAACCAATCCTACCCGCTGGACGACGTGAACGTGCGCAAGGCCATCCGCGCCGCGATCAATACCGACCTAATTTCCAAAAACGTCTACATGGGCATGACCGTGGATGCGGACACCCCCATTTCCTCGTCCAGCTGGCTGTATTACGATCAGGGTTCCGCCTTTCAGTACAATCTGGAGTACGCCCAGCAGTTGCTGGAGGAATCCGGCTGGAGCGATATCGACGGCGACGGCGTGCTGGACAAGGTACTGGGGGAAGACAAGGTGAAGCACCTGTACCTCCGGCTGATGGTGTACGAAGACCCCGAGAACGACGTGCGCTTCGAGACCGCCAATATGATCGCGGATATGCTGGGGAAGCTCAAGATCATCGTGAAGGTCGAGAATATGACCTACGAGGAAGAGGCGTCGAACCTGGAAAAATCCCCCTACGACATGGCCCTGGCCGCCTTCCAGATGGACGCGGTGCCGGACGCGGGCTTTATGCTGATGAAAGGCAACACGGGCAACTACTGCCATTACGTCTCCAGTGAGATGACCAGCCTGTTCAACACCCTGCGCACCAACGTGAACCAGGCGGATTTTGCCTACACCACGCAAGCTATCCAGCAGCAGTTCGCCAACGACGCGCCTTTCGTCTGCCTGTTCTACCGGGCGGGCGCGATCCTGACGCGCAAGATGTTCACCACGGTGCGCGATATACGGGAATTTGAACTGCTGCGCGGCATCGAGGCGTTCGGACGGTAACGCCTTGCGCCGCGGATACGGAGGGACGCGGATGAAACCGAACCGGCTTGCGGCGTTCGCCCTGGCGCTGCTGGTGGCGCTGCCCTCGGGGGCGGCGGTTGCGCAGGCGACGGAAACCCCGCGGTCGGCCGCCACCGCCGAGGCGGAAAGCGCGGCCGCAGGTGAAACGATCCTCGAAGAAGACCGGCGCCCGGATTTTGTGAACCGGCTGCTGGAAGTGGCTGTCGGCGAGCTCGGCTATACCGAAGGGAACGATAATTACTCCAAGTACGGCGAGTGGTCGGGCGACGCGCACGCCGCCTGGTGCGCGGAGTTCGTCTGCTGGTGCGTGAACCAGGCGGACCAGCGCTACGGCCTTTCCCTGCTCAACGACGTCTATCCTAAATACAGCGGGCAGAACACGGGGCGCGACTGGTTCATCCGGAAGGGTCGGTTCGTGTACCGCAAAGGCAACTGCCCCGGCTGGGGGTACCAGTGGCTCAAGGGCAGCGACCATCTGATGAAAGCAAACGAATATATCCCCCGCGCCGGCGACCTGGTTTTTTTCAGCTATAGCCAGGCGGGGGACACGGAACACGTGGCGCTGGTGGAGTACACCGCGAGGGACGCGGAAGGCAAAGTGATTCTCCACGTCATCGAGGGCAACAACCCTTCCAGCGTCCAGCGCAACCGTTACTTTCTCAACGACAGCCAGGTGCTGGGCTTCGGCGTCTGCCAGGACGTAGCGGACACCACCATGCGTTCCGGCTGCCGGGGGGACAAGGTGCTCGCCCTCCAGAAAAAGCTTACGGCGCTGGGTTATCTGGAAGAAAAGAACCAGACCGGCGATTACGGCAGCAACACCAGAGCCGCCGTGGCCGCCTACCAGCAGGCCATGGCAGACCAGCCGGTTACCGGCATCGCAGACCGGAAAACCCAGCAGGCCATCGAGGCGGATATCGTACGGCGGGAGTTCGCCTCGCCGGACACGTGGCTAGTGGCAGACTAGGGAGAAACCCGGCGGATTGTGCGAGCCGAGCGGCGGGTGTATAATGAAGCCGCCGGAAAGGGGACGGAGAATGCCCATGTTCGACCGTTTGCGGCGGTTCGCGGGCCTGTTGATGGTGGTGTGCTGCCTGTCGGCATGTTTCGCGTCTCCGCGCCGGGCTTTGGCGGAAGCGGACGGCGTGCGCGCCGACCGCGCGCTGTTGGTAGGCATGGACGATTTCGTTTCCCGCCCAAGCACCTATCCTTCTTCCACCAACAACGTCCTCGCCATGCAGGAGGCCCTGCAAGCCAGCGTCGTTCCGTTCGACACCATCCTGATCCCGGACGCGCCCGTAACAAGCGTCGCGCAGCTGACCGGCCTGATCCGGGACACGTTCGGCGCGGCGGACGCGGACGACGTGAGTTACCTGTACGTAAGCACCCACGGCGAGTACGACGCGGCGGGCGGCGGGGAGCCCGCCCTGCTGCTGAGCGACGGGGTAACGGAGGAGCGCCTGACACCGGAACAGCTGCAGGCCGCCTTCGACGGCGTCGCGGGCACGAAGGTGATCCTGCTGGACGCCTGCTACAGCGGCGCGTTCATCGGCAAGGGGATGCGTACCCAGCCGGATCGCATGTGTTTTCTGGGCAACGATTTCAAGGTGCTCACCAGTTCCGGCGCGATGGAGGAAAGCTGGTACTGGAGCGCCTCCGGAGCCGCGCAGGCGACCGGCGAAGCAAACGACCAGCAGGGCGCGTTTTATTTTACCCAGATGTTGAGCCAGAGTTTGAACCCGCGCTACGGCAGCACAGCGGACGCTAACCGGGACGGGAACGTGACGCTGTCGGAGCTGTACCGCGCGCTTCTGGAAAACCACGCCGCTTCCACCCCGCAGGTGTATCCGCAGGAGGACGATTTCGTCGTGTTCTCCTACGATCCTTCGCAGCGCGCGTCCCTCGATTCCTCCGCCCTCTCCCCCATCGGGGACATCACCTTCTCCAGCTCCACCCTCAGCCGGGAGGATAATCAGCTGACGCTGGAGTTCATCGTTCTACGCCCCGTGCGCGTGGCCTACCAGATCGTCTACCGGCAGGACGGCAAATGGTGCTTCGGCGACGCCCAGTTGCTGTACGACGACGTGGAGCGGTACGCCGCCTTCGGAGACGAGGAAGGCGCGGTGTCCCCCGGGCGCAAGGTACGCACGCTGTCGCTGAACCTGCAAAACGGAGAGGCGAGCGGTTACGTGATCGTGCAGCTGGTTTCCATCGAGAACGGCAAGCTGACGGTGCACGCCGGAAGGGTGATCGCCGTGGAACCGGACGTGGGCGACCCCGGCCTCGGCGTGGAGACCGCGGCCGCGTATACCGCGGGCGGGCCGCGGGAACTGGCGGTGTTCGTACAGCACGCCTGCCCCTGCGAACTGAGCGTATCCGTGGTGAACGCGCAGGGGGAAACCGTGCGCAGGCTCTGCCACCGGCAGAGCACCCGGCCGCTCAAAATCGAGCCGGAAGGAAGCGTGTTCTACTGGAACGGCTGCGGCCGCGACGGCGCGCCGGTCGCGCCGGGCGTTTACACCGTGCAGGTAACGGGCTATATGGGCGACGGTACGTTCACCGCGCAAAGCGCACCCGTTACGGTGCAAGGCGCGAAGGATTAACCATACGGGAGGAAAACAGGCATGCCCAATAAACTGATGGTCGTTATCCCCTGTTACAACGAGGAGCCCGTGCTGCGCGAAACCGCGCGGAGGCTGACGCTGAAGATGCAGGCGCTTACGGACGCGGGCCTGTGCGACGGGGACAGCCGCGTGCTGCTGGTGGACGACGGCAGCAAGGACAAGACCTGGGAGATCATCCGCGAGCTGCACGGGGAAAACCCGCTTTTCGAAGGGCTGAAGCTCAGCCGCAACCGCGGCCACCAGAACGCTCTGCTCGCGGGGCTGATGACCGCGCGCGGGCGCTGCGATTTTTCCATCTCCATGGACGCGGACCTGCAGGACGACGTGGACGCGATGGATCGCTTCATCGCGGAATATAACGACGGCTGCGACGTCGTCTACGGCGTGCGCAACAAGCGCGCCAGCGACACGTTTTTCAAGCGTCAGACGGCGCTTGCCTTTTACCGGCTCATGAAAAGCCTGGGCGTGGACATTACCTACAACCACGCGGATTACCGCCTGATGAGCCGCCGCGCGCTGGACGCGCTGGCCGGGTTCCGGGAGGTGAACCTGTTTCTGCGCGGCCTGGCCCCGCTGGTGGGTTTCCAGAGCGGCTGCGTTTATTACGACCGCAGCGAACGTTTCGCCGGGGAAAGCAAATACCCTTTCAAGAAAATGCTGGCCTTCGCGGTGGACGGCATCACCAGCTTCTCGGTCAAGCCCCTGCGCCTCATCACCACGCTGGGGCTGGTGATCTTCTGCATCTCGGTGCTGATGCTCCTCTACACGCTTATTTCCTTCATCGCGGGCCGCACGGTCACGGGCTGGACGAGCACGCTGGCCTCCATCTGGCTCATCGGCGGCATCCAGTTGCTGAGCCTGGGCGTTATCGGGGAGTACATCGGTAAGATCTACAACGAAAGCAAGCACCGTCCGCGCTTTATCATCGACCGGTACCTGAACGGGGACGGCGCCGACCCCGTGAAGGACGAGCCGTAACCGTCGCGTCGCATCCGGCCCGGTAAGACGCAGGCCCCCGCCGACGGCGGGGGCCTGCTCTTTTTCTATATGCTACGGCTACGGGTTTCGGACCAGGTCTTCGTACGCGATGCCCAACTTTTGGGACACGGCCCGCTTGATGACCTCCCCGCAGGCGTCCCAGCCCAGGCGGGAACTGTTTAAGCACAGGTCGAAGTTCACGCCGTCCGTCCATTTCTGGCCCGTGTAGTATTTATGGTAATCGGCGCGGTATTTATCCGTGCGGCGCACGGCGCGGGCCGCCTGCGCCTCCGTCATGGCCGAACGCTCCACGATGGTCTTTACGCAATCCTCGAACGGGGCCTGAATCTGCACGCTCACCACGTTGGGCAGGTCGCGCAGCACGAAATTGGCGGCCTTGCCCATGACGATGAAGGATTCCGTGCGGGCGAGACTGCGTAGTATTTTCACCTGATAGTTGAACAGATTCATATCGGAAACGAACTTCCGGTTTTCCGGCCGGAGCACGTTGCCATAGTGTTCCCGGTCGGGAACGTGCATCAGCAGCCTGCGGTTCAGCTTTTCGTCCGCGAGGGCGAAAAGTTCCTCGCTGATGCCGCTTTCGATGGAGGCCAGTTCCAGAAGCTCCTTATCCATCAGTTTCACGTGCAGGTCCCCGGCGATGGCCAGCCCGATCTGCTTGCCGCCGCTGCCGAAGCCGCGGGCGATGGTGATAACGTAATTTTTCACGGCGCGCCACACTCCTTACTCGTTCTTTCCCGTTTTACCCGTGCGTACGCAAGCCCTTCCCGGTATGAAAATTCTCCGTTCCCGCGCCGTTTCCCTGCAAAGTCCGAAAAACGGGAGGTTCCCCGCACTAGCCAAGCGCCTTCGGATTTGCTATAATAAACCGATATCATTTGGAGGAGGTCACCCGCTATGCCGTTGGTCAATACGCAGGAGATGTTCAAAAAGGCGTACGCAGGCGGTTATGCCGTCGGCGCGTTCAACGTCAACAATATGGAGATCATCCAGGGCATCACCGAGGCGGCGCAGGAGACCGGCTCGCCCCTGATTTTGCAGGTTTCCG
>CAZCCZ010000047.1:2212-22903 GCA_964497495.1 uncultured Oscillospiraceae bacterium | reverse complement strand
GACGAGCGGGTCGTGGCGCTGCTTAACGCCCTTTCCTGCCGTACGGTCACCTTCGGGCAGGGCGAGCGCTGCGACTGGCGGCCGCTCGACCTGCGCTACGACGGGGAGGGCCGCGCCGAGTTTGACGCCGCGTTGCACGGCAAAGCCATGGGGCATGTGGCGCTCAAGGTGGCGGGCTTCTTTCACATGTACAACGCGTTGGCGGCCGTGGCCTGCGCCCACGCGCAGGGGGCCGACCCCGCCGCGGTCTGCGCGGCGCTGTGCGCGTTTACGGGCGCGCACCGGCGGTTCGAACTGACGGGCGTCATCGACGGCGTGAGGCTTTACCACGATTACGGCCACAACCCCGCCGAAATGAAAAACGTCCTTTCCGTGGCCCGGCTTCAGCCGCACAACCGCCTGTGGGCGGTCATGCAGCCCCATACCTTCAGCCGCGTCAAGCGCCTGTTCCCCGATTACCTCACCTGTACGCGGGACGCGGACGTCACGCTGGTCACGGATATCTACGCGGCGCGGGAAAAGGACCCGGGGGACATCCGGGCGGAGCAGATCGTGGAGGGAATGCGCAAAAACGGTATCGAGGCCGTGCACACCCCCACGTTCGACGATACGGAGGCCTACCTGCGCGCGCACTGGCAGCCCGGCGACCTGGTGCTTACGCTGGGCTGCGGCAACATCAACCAGCTCAACGACCGGATGAACGAGCACGAAGCGCGCGGCGCGGCCGCGAACCTGTGAACGACGACGAAAGAGCGAGCCCGGTGCGCCGCTTGAAGCGCGCCGTTTTATAAAGGAGGTTCCCGGATGATCAAACGGACGGTCGCTTTGGTGTGCTGCGCGCTGCTTGCGCTGTCGGCGCCTTTTGCCGCGCTGGCGGACCAAACGTTCTCCATGGCCGGTTTCGACGGCGACGACAGCAACCACTCGTGGAAGGACAACGCCTTTTTCACGCGCATGCAGGCCCGGACGGGCATCGGTTTCACCTTCGACGAGTACACGGATTATAGCAAATGGCGGACGGCCAAGGCGGAGATGTTCGCTTCCGGCAACCTGCCGGACGTGCTTTTCAAGGCCGAGCTCACCACGCGGGAACAGATCGAGTACGCCGATAAGGGGATGCTGGTCGATCTGGCGCCGCTGCTGCCGGAATACGCGCCCAACCTGTGGGCGCTGCTGACGGCGCACCCGGACTGGCTGGCGGCGGTTACCCTGCCGGACGGCAAGATCGTCGCGCTGCCCTCCGTCAACGAGCTGCCCTCGCAGAACGCTATGTGGATCAACCGCACCTGGCTGGATCAGCTCGGGCTTGAAGCGCCCGAAACCTGGGATGAGTTCGTGGCGGTGCTGACGGCCTTCAAGACCGGCGATCCCAACGGCAACGGCAAGGCGGACGAGATTCCGCTGGCGTTCCTGGGCCCGTGGGACCTGAAATTCCTCGCGCACGCGGTGGGTCTGGCCGCCAACGACTACAATATCTATCTGGACGGGGACGGAACCGTGCGTTTCATGCCCGGCCAGGACGCCTATATCGACCTGATGAGGAAGCTGGCCTCCCTGTACGCCGCCGGGCTAATGGATGAAGACGGCTTCACCACCGCGGATACCCTGCGCACCGTCACGGACAGCGAAGCCGTGGTGACCTACGGCGTGATGTTCGGCCCAAGCCCCATGAACCTTCTGACCTATAAACAGGGCGAGCAGTACGAACTGCTGATGCCCCTTTCCGATAACGGAAAGCAGATTTACCGCGACTTGTCCGGGCCCGTGATGCGCGGCGCGTTCGCCATCACTTCCGCCTGCGCCGACCCGGCCGCGATGCTCGGCTGGGCGGACGTGCTGTATACGCAGGACGGCGCGCGGGAAGCGATGGCCGGCGTCGCGGGGGAGGATTACGAGGAGAACGCGGACGGTACGTGGTCCTACCTGGGCGGCGATGAGAGTTCCTCCCATATTCTGTACGACCTGAGCCTGTACGACACCGGCACGATGCCGTGGCTTTTCCCGCTGGATTTTTACAAACGGTACGATAACGAGACTATCGCGGCGTTCAACAGTCAACTGACCGCGCTGCAGGCGGTGGTCGTGTCGCCGTTCCCCGTTTACACCCTCACCCCGGCCCAGGAGGACGAGGTCGCGCCGATGCAGGCCGCGCTGGGCCGCTACGTGGACGAGAGCCTGGCGAAATTCGTGCTGGGCGAGTGGGACGCCGATTCCGAGCAGGCGGTAGCCGACTACCGGAACGGGCTTGCGGAGAACGGGCTGGACGCCTTCCTCGCCTTCTGGCAGGGAGTCGCCGACGGCCTTCGGAAATAACGGACAACCCTGACGCGCGGCGGCTCGCGCTTGGCGCGCGGCCCGGCGGTTGACCCCAAAACACGAAGATGGGCGGGAAACATATGAAACAGTACGCGCAGATGATTCGCAACCTGAAAACGCCAGAGGTCATGAAACGGCTGACGTATCTGTACGGGCAGCGGGACGGTATGCTGGTCCGGCAGACCATGCGCTATACCCACATGCTGAAAAAGCATGAGGATCTGTTTAACGCGGACGGGCCGGTGCTACTGGTAAGCGCCCCCGGCCGCACGGAGATCGGCGGAAACCACACCGACCATAACCGCGGCAAGGTGTTGGCAGCGTCGGTCAACCTGGATACGATGGCCGCCGTGAGCAAACGCGCCGACCGGCAGGTGGTGCTGCACAGCGAGGGCTACGAACCGATCAGCCTGTCGCTTGCCGACCTGGAACCGCGCGAGGAGGAGAAAGGCACCACCATGGCGCTGGTGCGCGGCGTGGCCCGAAAACTGTCCGAGGAGGGCTATACCGTCGGCGGCTTCGACGCGGCTGTGTCCTCCACGGTAGGGTCCGGCAGCGGGCTGAGTTCCTCGGCGGCGTTCGAGGTAATGGCCTGCGCGATCTTCGACGCTCTGTACAACGGCTGGCGCATCGACGCGGTGAAGCGCGCCCAGGTTTCCCAGTACGCGGAGAACGTTTACTTCGGCAAGCCAAGCGGGCTGATGGACCAGATGGCGTCCAGCGTGGGCGGCCTGATCCGTATCGATTTCAAGAACGAGGCGCCGAAAATTGAGGCCGTCGCCTGCGATTTCGCGGCCAAGGGTTACGCCGTGGTCGTAGTGAACACCGGAGGCAGCCACGTGGACCTGACGGCGGAATATTCCGCCATCCCGAGGGAAATGCTGGAGGTGGCCGCCTGCTTCGGGGAACCGTACCTGCGGCGCGTAAGGCCGGAGCAGTTCGCCCAGAACATTCCCATGATCCGGGAAAAACTGGGCGCGGGCAAGGGCGACCGGGCGATCCTTCGCGCGCACCACTATTTCGAGGAGAACCGCCGCGTGGACGAAATGGCGGACGCCCTACGCGGGGGCGACCTGCCCGCTTTCTTCCGGAATGTGGTGGAGTCCGGGCGGAGCAGCGCGATGTACCTGCAAAACGTCTTTGCGGACGGCGGCACGCGGGAGGTTGCGCTGGCGCTGATGCTGGCGGAGCGCAGGCTGGCGGACAAGGGCGCGTGGCGGGTGCACGGCGGCGGGTTCGCGGGGACGACGCTTAACTTCGTTCCGGCCAGGGAACTTAACGCCTTCGTGAAGGATATGAACGCCGTTTTCGGCGAAAACAGCTGCCAGACGCTGGATATCCGGCCCGAGGGCGCGGCGGTCGTAGACCTGCTGAACGGCTGAGCGGCGGCTGCTGACAACCGCCTCAGCCTGCTGAAAAAGGCCCATCTGCGTTGTCCGCTACGGGATGGCAAGGGGTTTCACTTACAAACGAGTAAGCTCGACCCCTTGCCACCCTTGCTTCCTAGCATCTGAACCTTTCTGAGCAAGCTGCGATTGGGAACTTGCAGGAGGTTTGTCAACGGTCTGCGGCGGCTGTTGACAACCGCGCTGCGCCGTGCTATGATTCACCCGGAATACGGTTGCCGCCGTTGAAACGGCGCAAATCGTATCCGACCCATATGATGGCTTCTTCGGGGCAGGGTGAAAGTCCCTACCGGCGGTACAGCCCGCGAACCCCGTGGTTTTACCCGGGGCCGATTCGGTGAAATTCCGAAGCCGACGGTGAACGGCGTTTTACGCCGCGCAGTCCGGATGAGAGAAGAGCAGCCTCCCTTCGCGAGCGGTTGCCCCTGATGCTGAAACCATCGGGGGCAATTTATATACGTGCGGAGGGATAACCATGACCCAACCCGGAAAGAGGCTCTTCAACACCCGTCAACTGGCGACCATCGCGGTGCTCGCGGCTGTCGCGAGCATCCTGTTCCTGCTTGAAATCCCCGTGGTGCTGTTCTACAAGCTGGATTTCAGCAACCTGCCGGTACTGCTGGGCACGTTCTCCATGGGCCCGCTGGCGGGCACGATGATCCTGCTGGTGAAAAGCGCGCTGGGGATACTGCACAGCAGTTCCCAGGGCGTGGGGGAACTGGCGGATTTCCTGACGGGCCTTGCGATGGTGCTGCCCGCGGGGTACCTGTACCGCGCAAACAAGTCCCGCCGGGGCGCGCTGCTCGGCATGGCCGTGGGCGCGCTGTGCGCAACCGTCGCGGGGGTGCTGGCCAACGTGTACATTCTGGTGCCTTTCTACGGGGCGGCCTACGGCCTGCCCGTGGAAACGATCGTCGGGATGGGGCAAGCCCTGATTCCCGCCGTGGACACGCTGTGGAAATTCGTGCTGGTGATCACCGCGCCGTTCAACGTGCTTAAATGGGCGGCCATCAGCGTGCTGGGCTGGATGATGTACAAGCCGCTCTCCCCGCTCCTGCACGGGCGGCGCCGCGTCGTATGCGCGGTCAACCCGAAGGCGAAAGGCTGCGAGCCGCAGGAAAGCGACCGCGCGTGACCAACCATCGGGTTTTCACGTTTTATAAAGAGGATTGACGATGATCGAGTTTCAGACCCACAGCCCGCAGGAAACGCGGACTTTCGGCGAAAGGCTTGCCGGCCAACTGCAGACGGGGGACGTGTTGCTGCTGTCGGGCGGCCTCGGCGCGGGCAAGAGCGAACTGGCGCGCGGCATCGCGCGGGGGCTGGGGGTAACCGGCTGCGTGCCGAGCCCCAGCTTCACCATTTTGCAGGTGCACGAGGGGGGCCGCCTGCCCCTGTACCATTTCGACTGGTACCGGCTGGGCGGCGCGGGCGAACTGTACGAACTGACTTTGGACGAATACCTGTACGATGGGGGCGTGTCCGTGGTGGAGTGGCCGGAGGCGGCCGCGGAAGCGATCCCGGACAGGCATCTGGACATCCGTATCGACGTGACGGGGGAAACCGACCGCCGCTTCACCCTCGCGCCGGCGGGCGGCTTCCATCCGTTGGATTCGGCGGCGCTGGGGGTGAAACCGTGAAAATTCTGGCGTTGGATACCTCCGGCCCGGTGTGCGGCGTGGCGGTGACGGGCGACGGGCGGGTGCTCTACGAGGGCGCGGCCGTCAACCGGTATACACACTCCGTCAACCTCCTCCCGATGGTGGAGGAGGCGCTTACGCGCGCGGGCCTCGCGGCGGAGGAGATCGACCTGCTGGCCGCTGTGGTGGGGCCCGGCTCCTTTACCGGCGTGCGCATCGGGGTGAACACCGTGAAGGGCATGGCGCACGGGCTGAATAAACCCTGCGTGGGCGTGGACGCGCTGGAAGCCCTCGCGGCAGGCGCCGGAAGCACGGGGGCGCTGCTGTGCCCCATTCAGGACGCGCGAGCGGGGCAGGTGTACGGCGCGGCGTTCGGCGCGGGTTTTCCTCCTGCGCGGAAAACGCCGGACGAGGCCGCCAAACTGGACGAATTTCTGGATCACGCGCTTACCGTTGCGGGAGACGGCCAGCCGCTGTGCTTCGTGGGGGACGGCGTGGCCGTATACCGGGAAGCGATCGCAGCACGGCTGGGGGCGCGCGCGGTTTTCCCGCCCGCGTATCTTTCGTACCTGCGGCCCGCGGCGGCGGCGCTGCTTGCGGAGGCGCACGCGGACGAACGGGTGGATTATCTGACCCTCATGCCCCGCTATCTGCGCGCGCCGCAGGCGGAAAGGGCCCGCGCCGAGAGGCTGAAGGCGGTGGAACCGTGACCATCCGGCGTATGACCGTGCGGGACGCGGAGGCGGTGCACGCCATCGAGGAAGCCACCTTTCCCGTGCCGTGGTCGTTGCAAAGCTTCACCGACGAGATGGAGCGCAACGCCTGCGCCCGGTACCTCGTGGCCGAGGAAAACGGCGCGATCATCGGCTACGCGGGGGCGTGGATGATCTTCGAGGAGGGGCACATCACCAACGTCGCGGTGGAAAAGGCCCACCGGGGGCGCTGCGTGGGCCGGGCGCTGCTGGACGCGCTGATGCGGTATGCCGCCAACCTGGGCGTGCAGTACCTGACGCTGGAAGTGCGCAAAAGCAACCTGACCGCGCGCAGGCTGTACGAGCGTTTCGGGTTTACCCAGCTTGGCGTGCGCAAGCGGTATTACGAGGACAACGGGGAGGACGCCCTACTGTTGGTGTGCGACAGACTGCCGCCCCCGGACGAAGGTTTTTCGGAAGAAAGCGGAACCCTTGAAAATGAATAATCAGGCGGGAGCCGAAAAATCGGCCCCCGCTTTACGTTCGTACGGTTACAGTTCCAGTTCCCACCGTTCCTCCTCCACCTCGCGGCCCCAGTCCGCCTGCGGGTGGCTCTCGACGATGCGGAAGCCCAGCCGGGCGTAGATGGAGCGCGCGGCGGTCAGCAGGCTGACGGTCGTCAGAAACACGCGCTCGTAGCCTGCTTTACGGCAGAAATCCAACGCCGCTTCCGCAAGCCGCAGGCCCAGCCCGCGACCGCGCGCCTCCGGCTCCAGCAGGAAGAAGCGGAATTGCGCCGTGCGGTCGTCGTATTTCGCCACGGCAACGCTACCCATGGGGCGGCCGTCCGCCTCCGGAATCAGCAGGCATTCCTTTGCCGGGTCGAAGCTGCCTGCAAATTGGCGCACGAGGCCGTCCACATAGGCGGCGAACACTTCGGAAAGGCCGTATTCCCTGCGGTACAGCGCTTCGTGCCGCCGGATGACGTACGCCTCGTCGCCTTTCCGGTACCCGCGGATGGTAACGGGGAACAGCGCGCGGGAGAACTTCTCCCGGATCAGCGCCATGGCCGCCAGCACCTCGTCCGTCTCGCCCGGTTCCAGCCCGGCCAGCAGCGAGGCGACCTGCCTGTCGGACCGGCCGCCCAATTCGGCCAGCGCGGCGTGGCCCGCGTCCGTCAGCCGGATGTCGCTGGCGCGGCTGTCCTGCGCCGAGGGGGTGCGGACGATGAGCTTTTTTGTTTCGAAACACTTGAGCATACGGCTTAAATAGCTGGGGTCCACGTCCAGCCGCGCGCCGATTTCACGCGCCCCGCTGCTTTCGTTCCGGCTCAGTTCCAGCAGCACCCGCGCCTCCGTAAGCGAAAAGTCGGAGGCGAGGATGTGACGGTCGAGCAGACCCAGAATATGCGTATAAAACCGGTTGAAACTGCGGATCTTTCCAATTGCGGCAGCCTTTTCGTCCATACCGTGCACCTCCCCAAAACAATGGACTCCGTCCAC
This sequence comes from uncultured Oscillospiraceae bacterium, assembly GCA_964497495.1. GTDB lineage: Bacteria > Bacillota > Clostridia > Christensenellales > Aristaeellaceae > CAXXOK01. The sequence continues at coordinate 15,347 of CAZCCZ010000047.1, read as the reverse complement.
CGATGGGGCGAGTATACACCAGTATAGTGGACGGAGTCAACTATATTTCGAAGCGAACGGAAGCTTTTCAGTCGAAAACGAAAAATTCGCACTCCAGACGGCCGTTGTACAGCCTGCGTTTGCGGGAAGCGCGGCGGCCGAAGTAGCGTTCGAAGCCCGGTTCCGAGGCGATGACGCCCATTTTCCACCCGGGATGGCGCCCCAGCAGCAGGCCCAGCTCGCGGTAAAGCGCGCGGCAGGCCTCCTTTTCGCCCATCCGCTCGCCGTAGGGGGGGTTGCACAGGAACACGCCGCTTTCCTGCGAAAGCCGCAGCGTGCGCAGGTCGCCCGTCGTAACGGGGACGCGGCCCTCGAACCCCGCCTGCATTACGTGCTTTCCGGCAAGCGCGACGGCTTCGGGGTCGATGTCGCAGCCGCCGATGTCGAAAGGCGCGTCCGACCGGTAGTCGGCCTCGGCTTGCGAGCGGAGAGCCCGCATCTCCTCCGCGGGCATGAAGCGGTACTGTTCGCAGGCGAACGCCCGGGTTAGCCCGGGCGCGCGGCGGGTAACGCGCATGGCGGCTTCCACGAGGATCGTGCCCGTGCCGCAGCAGGGGTCGAAAAGCGGCAGGGAGGGCCGCCATGGGGAAAGGTCCACCAACGCGGCGGCCAGCGTTTCGCGCAGCGGCGCCTCGCCGTTCCAGGTGCGGTAGCCGCGGCGGTTCAGCGCCGTGCCGCTCATATCCAGCGTTACGCGCAGTTTATCCTGCCGCAGGGCGACCTCCACGGGGTACGGCGCGCCGGTTTCGGGCAGACGCGTTACGCGCAGGCGCTCCATCAGACGCTTGACGATCGCTTTCTTGGCCACGGCCTGGCAGTCGCTTACGCTCATCAGTTGGCTGCGCACGCATTTCCCGGCCACGGGGATGTTTGCGTCCGCGGGCATCAGGGTTTCCCACGGCACGGCGTACACCGCCTGAAAAAGCTCCTCGAACGTGCGCGCCTCCGTTTCGCAAAGCACCATCAGCACGCGGTCGGCGGTGCGCAGCCACAGGTCGGCGCGGAACGCCTGCGCCGGTTCGCCGGTAAAGCGCGCGCCGCCCTGCTCCGCCGCCGCGGAAATGCCCATGCGCCTCAGTTCGCCCGCCGCCACGCCTTCCAGCCCGAAGGCCGCCGTGGCGATAAAGGTATGCTCCATCGCGTCCCCTCCCGTTTCGACCATTGTACGGTGGAAAGCCCGAAAAGTAAATCACTTTTCAAGCGCCGCGATTTCGTGTAGAATAGAGGACGTACGTAAGGGGGCTTTTCCATGAAGCGCGTGTTTTTAATCGTGCTGGACAGCGTGGGCGCGGGCGCGCTGCCGGACGCGGACAGGTACGGCGACGTGGGCGCGAGCACGCTGCGGCATACCATCGAGGGCGCGCACCCGAAGCTGGGAAACCTGGCTTCCATCGGCTTCGGGTACATACCGGAGGTGCCCTGCGGGCGGCCCGCGGACGCCAAAGGCGCGTACGGCCGCGCCGCCGAGGTGAGCCCCGGCAAGGATACCACCACCGGCCACTGGGAAATGGCGGGCGTCACGCTTTCCAAACCGTTCCCCACCTTTCCGAACGGATTTCCCGAAGAGGTCATCGGCGCCTTCGAGAAAGCCATCGGGCGCAAATCGCTGGGCAACTACGCCGCCAGCGGCACCGTGATATTGGACGTGCTGGGCGAGGAACACCTGAAAACCGGGCATCCCATCGTGTACACCTCGGCGGACAGCGTGTTCCAGATCGCCGCCAACGAACAGATCGTGCCCGTGGAAACCCTGTACGAGTGGTGCCGCGCCGCCCGAAAGATCCTCGTCGGGGAGTACGCCGTGGGCAGGGTGATCGCGCGGCCGTTCGTCGGTTCCCATCAGGGCGGGTTCACCCGCACCCCGCGCCGGGAGGATTTCAGCCTGGAGCCCACGGGCCGCACGGTGCTGGACGCGCTGTACGAAAAGGGCGTTTTCACCATGGGCATCGGCAAGATCGGGGATATTTTCTGCCGGCGCGGGCTGGCCGAGAGCGTGCACACCGCGGGTAACCCCGCCTGCATCGACCTGTGGCTGACAACCATGAAACGGGATTTCGAGGGCTTCGTGTTCGTGAACCTCGTGGATACGGACATGGTGTACGGCCACCGGCGGGACGTGGCGGGCTACGCCGCGGCGCTGGAGGCTTTCGACGCGGCGCTGGGCGAGGCCAAGCGGCTGGCAAGGTCGGACGACCTGATCCTCATCAGCGCCGATCACGGCTGCGACCCCACCTTCAAGGGCACCGACCACACGCGGGAATATATCCCGGTGTGCGCGTGGTCGCCGAGAATGACGGGGCTGACCGACCTGGGAACGAGAAAGACCTTCGCGGATATCGGAGCGACCGTTGCGGAACGGTTCGGCCTGCCGGACCGGTTCGGGGCGACGTCGTTCGCGGCGGAACTTAACCTGTAAGGAGGGTTCGGCATGGGCAAGAAAACGTATCTGGAAAAGATTGATGGCGCGGCCAAAGCCATCGAGAAGGCGTGCGGCGGGGCGGACATCGCCGTGGTGCTGGGCAGCGGCCTGGGGGATTACGCCGAAGCGCTGGAAGACGCCGGACACATCGATTATAAGGATATCCCGCATTTTCCCGTGTCCACGGTGCCGGGCCACAAGGGCCGCTGGCATACGGGCACGCTGCACGGCAGGCGCGTGTGCATGATGCAGGGACGCTTCCACGCTTACGAGGGGTACGACATGAAGGACGTCACCCTGCCCGTGCGGGTGATGCAGAAGCTGGGCGTCCGGACGCTGATCGTCACCAACGCGGCGGGCGGCGTGAACCTGGACTTCCACGCGGGCGACCTGATGCTGATCACCGATTTTATCAACCTGTCCGGCAAGAACCCGCTCACCGGCCCCAACCTGGACGAGTTCGGCCCGCGTTTCCCGGATATGAGCCGCGCGATGGACCGGGACCTGCAGGCGCTGGCCGTGGAAACGGCGCGCAGGCTGGAAATCCCGCTGCAGCAGGGCGTGTATTGCTGGCTCAACGGCCCTTCGTTCGAAACACCCGCCGAAATCCGCATGGCCCGCACGCTGGGCGCGGACGCGGTGGGTATGAGCACCGTGCCGGAAATCCTCGTGGCGCGGCACGGCGGCATGCGCGTGCTGGGCGTCAGCTGCATCACCAACATGGCCGCCGGGATTCTGGACCAGCCCCTTAACCACGAGGAAGTCATGGAAACGGGCAACCGCGTGAAGGGCACGTTCCGCAAGCTGCTGGACGGCGTGATCGGGCAGCTGTAGGCGTCGCGCGCGTGCGCCGCGACATCGCATTTTCAGGAAACGAGGTACGACCGTGGGCATTTTCTCCCGTTTGCAAGCCTGGTGGACGTGGCTGACCACCGATCCCGTGGGGTTCGTCATCTACATGGCGTATTTCGCCGTGGCCGTGCTGCTGACGCTGATGCTGCACGAGATCGCCCACGGCTACGTGGCCTACCGCTGCGGTGACCCGACAGCCAAGATGCTGGGGCGCCTGACGCTGGATCCGCGTAAGCATCTGGACCCGCTGGGGACGATTTCGCTGGTGCTGCTGGGCTTCGGCTGGGCCAAACCCGTGCCGGTGAACCCGCGTAATTTCCGCGGCAACTACCGCCGGGACGATTTTCTGGTGTCCATCGCGGGTATCGCCACCAACCTGACGCTGTTCATCGTGTCGCTGTTTCTGGCGTCGCTGATTAACCCGCTGCTGTGGAAACCGGCGGTCATCGCCGCCAACGGCGGGGCGAAGGAGTTCCTTTCCTCCAACGGGATAGGCTATTCGATTTTGTTAAGCGGTTCCGGCGGGGATTATTCGCAGTACATGCTGCACCCGTGGCTGATGCATGTGCAGCGCTTCCTGTTGCTGTTCTCGTCCATGAACGTCGCCATCGCGGTTTTCAACCTCCTGCCCATCCCGCCGCTGGACGGCTTCCACGTGCTCAACGACCTGGTTTTAAAGGGCAAGTTGACCATGAACCGCCAGTTCTTCCAGGCCGCGCAGATCGTCCTGCTGGTGCTGGTATTCTCCGGCGCGCTGACCACGGTGCTGACCACCGTGACGGGCGCCATCGAGGGCGGCGTGCTGCACCTGTTCCTGCTGCTGGAGGGCGCGGCGTAATGGCCGTTTATATCCGCCTGAAGCAGTTCGACGGCCCGTTGGATCTGCTTCTGCACCTGATCGGCAAGGCGAAGATCGACATCAAGGATATCTTCGTAAGCCAGATCACGGAACAGTTCGTTGAGGCGGTGAAAACCGCGGCGGATTTCGACCCCGAGGAGGCCAGCGAGTTTATCGCCATGGCCGCCACGCTGGTGGAGATCAAGAGCCGCGCTCTGCTGCCCCGCCCCCCGAAGGCGGACGGCGAGGAGGACCCGGAGCAGGCGCTGATCGACCGGCTGACCGCCTACAAGCAGTTCAAGGAAAGCGCCGAAAACATGGCGGCGTTCGAGCAGAGCGCCATGCGCGCGTTCGGCAAACTGCCGGAGGAAGTGCCCCTGCCGCCCCCGACGCTGGAGATCGACGGGCTTACGCTGGAAGCGCTCTGGCAGGCGCTGCTGCGCGTGGCGGAACGCGCCCCGCGGGAAGCGGGGGACGCGGAGTTCGTGCCGCGGGACATCCGACGGGATACCTACACCGTGGAGCACTGCATGAAAACCATCCAGAGCCGCCTGCACGCGGGAACGACCGGCTTTGAGGAACTGTTTGGCCCCTCGCCCTGCCGCGAGGAGGTCGTGACCCTTTTCATCGCCCTGCTGGAACTGCTCCGGCTGGGCAAGGCGCACGTAACGCAGGACGACACCTTCGGGAAGATCATGCTGACGAAGGGAAGGAGGAAGGCCGTTGCAGCCGAATGACGCGGCCCATGCCATCGAGGCCATCCTGTTCGTCGCGGGCGATGCGGTGACCGTACCGGACCTGGCGCAGGCACTGGACCTGAGCGAGATGGAAACCGTGCGGGCCGTGGAGCTTTTGCAGGCGGAGTACGAAAGCCGGACCTGCGGGCTGACCGTGCGGCGTTACGGCGACCACCTGAGACTGGAAACCCGCGCGGAATACGCGCCCTACGTGGAACGAATGCTGCAGCCCGCGCAGCGGCAGTCCCTCACGCAGGCGGCGCTGGAAACGCTGGCGATCATCGCCTACCGGCAGCCCGCCACCCGCGGCATGGTGGAGGAAGTGCGCGGGGTGAAGTGCGATTATTCCGTGCAGTCGCTGGTGCAGAAGGGCTTAATTAAGGAAGTGGGCCGCAGGGAAACGCTGGGCAGGCCTATCCTGTACGCGACGACGGATAAGTTTCTGGAACATTTCGGCATCTCGGACGTGCGGGAATTGCCGCCCCTGCCGACGACGCTCGGCGGCGCACCGGAGGACGGTGCGGAGCCGGAAGACCCGCTGGTGCCGTGATCCATATACTATTTTGCTTCATTCATATTCTTTAGCCAGAGCAGAACCAATTCGATCTGAAGACGTTTTTCAAATTCATATAATATGGATTCCTCAATATTACGTTTTACATTCTCGATGCTAGTTGCATCATCATCGCCAACAAGCTTTTTTCCATATGTTGAGACTGTTAATATTACACGAAAATGATAGCTTTCTCTACGGCCAATAGTTATATTTTTACATATAATCGACCCATTTGGGGAGGAATTATCCTTCTTATCGGTGATGTATCTACCATTATCTTGAGCAAGTGATTTACTATTTTCAAAAACATAATCTTCTTTACCAGAATAAACAATGTTGAATGTCGATTTTTCATTTTCGATTAATTCTTTTACACTTTTTCCCCCTTCTATACCTCTACAATTTCTGAACCATTCCCATTCTCCTTTCGTTAATTCTGGCTCAAAAGCAATGGCAACAGCGATATTTCTTTCTTCAACTTTTGTCATTTGGCATATGCACGTTCTTAGCTCATCAACAAGACATGTAATCTGTTTTAATGGATCTGATACTATAATAGGAGGCATAGTTACCTGTTTTTGTACGGCTTCCATGATGGTAACAAGTGTATCATATTTAGATGTGCATATGTTATAAATTGAGTTTAGTAAAAGTACATATAGAGATAATGTGCTCCTTGTTCCTTCTAACTCAATTTTGTTATTTTCATGAATACTTACTTTTTTATCTTGATAACTACTAAATATGATTAATAAAAAGGAAATAAGACAAATAATTCCTGTTGAAACAATACCAAAAGTCGATAAACTCTGTCCATCTTCATTACATAAACCTATGAGCTTTCCAAAGAACTTTAAAATAACAGTGAACCAAATGGTTGGTAAAAAAATAAGCAGTGAACGTATGAACCAATGAGATTTTAACCAAGAACACAGGTTTGTTTGTCCATTACTATTTAAGCCTTTTTCAGCCATCCATAGTCACTCCGGCACAATCTATTTTTCTTAAGTGTAGCCCTTTTTAGAACTTTCTCGTTCTCCTTAATAGATGATCTGTGTATTGTGGCTTGCTCAAGAATTGAACGTTGACTTCTCTTGTTATAACCCATACGTATTTTTATCTGAAGCATATTATACCTCGACATCTCCAGTCCACATTTATCCCCACTATAGTAAATAATACGTTGTATGTATAAAAATGTCAATATTATATTGAACATTTTGTTATATAAAATGGAACATGAAATCAATATGTGGGGATAACTAGTAATTTGAATATATTGTTACTCTTTGCCGGTACATCAGCCCGGCGGGCAGCCCCGCGCCCAGCGCCCACAGGTCGTAGGCGCGTGCGTCCAGCGCGTAGAGCGGGTCGTCGGCGTCGCCGTCCGCGGCCTTGGCGTTCACCGGCACGGCGCTGCGGTTGAAGTTTTCAAGCAGGTCGCGGCCGTCTTTGCGGAAACCCAGCAACCGCGCGTAACCGGGCAGGGGATGCGCGGCCAGCAAATCGGAAGTCACGCCCAGCAGCGCGTGGGCCAGCAGACGGTTGAGACGCGCGTAGGCGTAGCGCTTCGTTTTAAGCAGGGACAGCAGTTCCGCGCGGCCGCTCGCCTCCCGCGCGGCCTTCCGGAGCCGGTTTTCCAGCCCCTCGCTGCAGTCCGGCAGGGCGCGCAGGGCGGCGGCGTCCGCCTCGCGCAGAAGATGGAGCAGTACGGCGTCCAGCGCCTCCGGGCGGTGGACGGGAACGCCCGCGAGCGGGTAGCCGCAGGCGGCTTCCGCGGCGGCGGCGTCGCCCGAAAGGAACGCCTTGCGCGTTGCGGAGGCGGAGGGCCAGCCCGCCTCGGACAGTGCGTCGGCGTGGTACTCGCCTTCGCGCCGGACGGGCAGAGGGAGTATTTCGCTTTTCAGGCGCATAAGCGCCCGCAGGTAGCACACGCCCAGAATGTTGTTGGGCCGCGCGAGCGCCCGGGAAAGGGCTTCGGCGTCGGTGGGGGAACCGGCGAGCCCCGCGGCCACGGCGGCCGCCTGCGCCGATGCGAAGGGCCTGCCTTCGGCCAGCGCCGCTCGCAACGCGGCCGTAAACGCCCCGTTGGGCGCTTCCAGCAGCGCGGCGGCTTCGGAAAGCGGGACAAGGTCGTCCGTTTCCAGCCCGAAGGACAGGTGCGTGACGAACCCAAGCCCGTTAAGCATTGCGACGCCGCCCAGCGCGAAGTGCTCCGCCTCCCGTACTGCGAAGGCGCAGGGCAGCTCCAGCACCGCGTCCGCGCCCGCCGCGAGCGCCTGTTCCGCCCGGAAGGCGGGGGCGAACAGCGCGGGCATCCCGCGCTGGGTAAAGCAACCGCTCATCACGCACACGATGCGCGCGCCGGGCAGCCGTTCCCGGATCAGGGCGAACTGCCGCGCGTGCCCGCGGTGGAAAGGGTCGTATTCGCAGACGATACCGACAACCGGCCTCATAATCCTCCAGTTTTCCGCCAGAGTTCGGAAAATTGTGTTTTTCGTGTACGGGCTTCCGTTTTTCCGCGTTTCTATTCCATTTCAACCCCGAAAGGTGTATACTATTACGGTTGCATACAGCCATACGACGTTCGTATTCTACCATATTGGGGAGGAAACCGCCATGTCCGCCATTGATAAAATCAAAGCGAAAGCCAAAAAGAACGTGAAGCGCATCGTGCTGGCCGAAGGTTCGGAGCCCCGCACGGTACAGGCCGCGCGCCTGATAACGGATCAGGGGATCGCTGCGGTAACGCTGCTGGGCAGCCCGGAAGAAATTTCGGCTACCGCCAAACAGACCGGCACCGATTTAACCGGCGTTGCCCAGATCGACCCCAAGACCAGCCCGAAGGCCGGCGCTTACGCCGACCTGCTTTTCGAGCTCCGCAAAGCCAAGGGCATGACGCCCGAGGAAGCCAAAGCCCTCGCCACGGGCAACCCGCTGTATTACGGGGCGCTGATGGTGAAAAGCGGCGACGCGGACGGCATGGTGGCCGGGGCCATCAACTCCACCGGAAACGTGCTTCGGCCCGCGCTGCAAATCATCAAAACCGCGCCCGGCATCAGCGTGGTCAGCGGTTCGTTCATCATGGAAGTGCCGGACAAGCATTACGGCGACGACGGCGTACTGATCTTCGGCGACTGCGCCGTGATCCCCGACCCCACCGCCGACGAGCTGGCCGCCATCGCCATGGCCAGCGCACAGACCGGAAAGCAGCTGCTGGGCCTCGACCCGAAGGTGGCCATGCTCTCCTTCTCCACCAAGGGCAGCGCCAAGCACGACAACGTGACCAAGGTGCAGCAGGCCACCCAGAAGGTGCACGAGCTGGCGCCCGATCTGGTGTGCGACGGCGAGCTGCAGGCGGACGCCGCGCTGGTGGAAAGCGTGGGCGCGCTGAAGGCGCCGGGCAGCCCCGTGGCGGGCCACGCCAACGTGTTGATCTTCCCTGACCTGCAATCCGGCAACATCGGCTACAAGCTGGTGCAGCGCTTCGCCAACGCCGTCGCCGTGGGCCCCATCGTGCAGGGGTTGGCCAAGCCGGTCAACGATTTGAGCCGCGGCTGCTCGGTGGAGGACATCGTAAGCGTCGTGGCCATCACGGCCGTGAAGGCCCAGGGCTGAAACGGGCAAAAAGATAAGGGCGTAAGGAGTTTGGACCAATGAAAATTCTCATTCTCAACGCGGGTTCCTCGTCGCTCAAGTACCAGTTGATCGACATGGACGGGGATAAGCTGCTGGCCAAGGGGCTGGTGGAGCGTATCGGCATCGAAGGCAGCTGCATCTCCCAGAAGGTGGGGGACAAGGTTTTTTCGGCGGCGGCTCCCATGAAAACCCATACCGAAGGCATCCAGTGGATGCTGAAGGCCCTCACCGATCCGGACAAGGGCGCCGTGACCAGCATGGATGAAATCAGTGCGGTCGGACACCGCGTGCTGCATGGCGGCGAGCGTTTCACCGCCAGCGTGCTGGTGAACGGAGAAGTGAAAAACGCCATCCGGGACAATATCCCGCTGGGCCCGCTGCATAACCCGGCCAACCTCATGGGCATCGAAGCCTGCGAAAAGGTCATGCCCGGCACCCCCAACGTAGCCGTGTTCGATACCTCCTTCCACCAGACCATGCCCAAGAAATCCTACCTGTACGGCGTGCCGATGAAGTATTACAAGTCCCTGCACATCCGCCGCTACGGTTTCCACGGCACCAGCCACCGGTACGTGAGCAAACGCGCGTGCGAATTCCTGGGGTTGGACCGCAACCACAGCCGCGTGATTACCTGCCATCTGGGCAACGGTTCCAGCCTGGCCGCGGTGCTAAACGGCAAGTGCCTGGACACCAGCATGGGCATTACGCCGCTGGAAGGCGTGCTGATGGGCACGCGCTCCGGCAGTTTGGACCCTGCGGTGGTGCAGTACATCGCCAATAACGAAAAGATGACCGTGGATCAGGTGCTGACCCTGCTCAACAAGGAAAGCGGTCTGCTGGGCGTCAGCGGCATTTCCAGCGACATGCGGGATATCGACGCCGCCGCCGACCGCGGCGAGGAGAACGCCGTGATCGCGCGCGATATGCTGGTGTGGGGTATCCGCAAGTACATCGGCGCGTACGCCGCGGAAATGAACGGCGTGGACGCCATCGTGTTCACCGCCGGCATCGGGGAAAACAACATGAACCTGCGCGCCAAGGTAATGGAAGGCTTCGATTATCTGGGCGCGAAACTGGATCCCGCGAAAAACAAGACCCGCGACGAAGCGGTGATCTCCACCGACGACAGCCGGGTCAAGGTTTGCGTGATCCCCACCAACGAGGAGCTGGTAATCGCGCACGACACGCTGGCCATCGTGGAAGGCAGGCCGATCGTAGACTGACGGCGCGGCCCGGAAATTTCATTTGACAAGCGGACGCCCCGGGCTTATAATACACTTTGTTCACATTGCGAGGAGGCCGCCATGGAGCTGGACGTATCAAAAGCCCTGCTCTCGCCCGGAACGGAGTTTCCGTTCTCGGCCAGCGAGGAGTTGCCGCCCCAGCAGGTGACCGGAGAAACGGTGACCTTCGAACCGGTCGCGCTCACCGGAGCGTACAGCGCTCTGAACGGAACCGTCCGGCTCACGGGCAAACTGACCGCTACGGCCCACGCCGTATGCGCGCTGTGCCTGCAGCCCGCGAACGTACCGCTCGTCATTCCGTTCGACGAGACGTTCCGCAAGGACGCCAACGAGCTGGAAGACGAGGATTTCCGTTACGAGGGCGACAGGGTGCCGCTTTCCCACCTCGCGCTGACGCTGATCATGCTTAACCTCCCCATGCGCTTCCTCTGCAGGGAGAGCTGCCAGGGAAACGAGGCGTACCGGACGTACAGCAAGGACGTTACCCTTGGCACGGACGACGAGGAACCGCAGACACAGCGTCCTTTCGAAGCGTTGCAGAACCTGCTTCCGAAGGAACATTAACTGAAAACAAACCGGAGGAGGTGTGGAGAATGGCCCTACCGAAATATAGAATATCGCGCGCCCGCGGCCGCAGCCGCCGCGCCCACTGGAAGCTGACGCTGCCCGGCATCGTGGAATGCCCGCAGTGCCACCAGAAGAAGCTGTCCCACCGCGTGTGCAAGCATTGCGGGTATTACGACGGCAAGCTGGTCGTCGATATGACCGAAGGCGACGACAAGAACAAGAAGAAAGAGAAGAAAGAAAAGGACGCCTGATCTTTCGGCTTCTTTCGCGTAAAATCCTTTGCGGGGCGCTCGCGGCGCCCGCCATATCCTGAGGGCGGCGATGCCGCTTGCAGGCAAACGATGCCTTACGACCGGGAGGAGTACGCGGTTCGCCCGTCAGAGAGAACGGTTCGCCGGCTGAAAGACCGTTCGGGGAAAGAACCGCGGAAAGTCGCCCGCGAAGGCGCGGAATGAAGCGCGAAGCGCAGGCTTCGGCGTTAGTTCAGCCGGTTGCACCCGATACAGTGCGGTGAGGCGGCGGCGTTTGCCGCCGCGAAGCAAGGTGGTACCACGGAGCTGCTCCGTCCTTCGGACGAGGCGGCTCTTTCTTATTTTCGGAAAGGGGGACGGCGGTCGTGACCTATTGGCAGGGCGTGCTGTCGCGGTTGAGCGTGCCGGGAATCGCGCTGCTCGCGCTGGGCGCGGCGCTGATCGGCCTCGCGCCAAAGCTGGCCGGGCTGTTTTCAAAGCGGGGAGGCGGCCGGGCGGTTACGCCCCTGAAGGTCGCGGGCCTCGCGCTTGCCGTTCTGGGCGCGCTGATTTTACTGGACGTGTTCCCCAATCTGTAATGGGAGGCCGATCATTATGAGCGAAACCACGAAGGATTTCGAAATGGACAAGGTGTATAATCCGCAGGCCATCGAGGGCAGGCTGTACAAGATGTGGGAGGAGTCCGGCGCTTTCCGCGCGCACCGCGTGCCGGGCAAGAAGCCCTACACCATCGTCATGCCGCCGCCCAACATTACCGGCCAGCTCCACATGGGCCACGCGATGGACTGCGTGCTGCAGGACGCGCCCATCCGCTACCACCGCATGAAGGGCGACCCCACCCTCTGGCTGCCCGGTACCGACCACGCCTCCATTGCCACGGAAGTGAAGATCGTTGAGCAGATGAAGAAGGAAGGGCTCACCAAGGACATGGTGGGCCGCGAGGAATTCCTGAAACGCGCGTGGAAGTGGAAGGAAGAATACGGCGGGCGTATCAACCTGCAGCAGCGCAGGCTCGGCGCCAGCTGCGACTGGGAGCGCGAACGCTTCACCATGGACGAGGGCTGCAACGAGGCCGTGCGGCAGGCGTTCGTCAACCTCTACAACAAGGGCCTGATCTACCGCGCCAACCGCATCATCAACTGGTGCCCCGTGTGCAAGACTGCGCTTTCGGACGCGGAAGTGGAATACGAGGAGCAACAGAGCCACCTGTGGTACGTGCGCTACCCCGGCGCGGACGGCGGCCCCGGCGTGACGGTCGCCACCACGCGCCCCGAAACGATGCTGGGCGACACCGCCGTGGCCGTGAACCCCAAGGATAAACGGTACGAAAAGCTCGTTGGCAAAAGGGTGATCCTGCCGCTGGTCAACCGGGAAATTCCCGTGGTGGCGGACGATTACGTGGATATGGCCTTCGGCACCGGCGCGGTGAAGATCACCCCGGCGCACGATCCCAACGATTTCGAGGTAGCCCAGCGGCATAACCTGCCCGTGATCCGCGTGACCAATGACGACGGGACCATGAACGAACAGGCAGGCCGTTTCGAGGGCATGCACGAATACGACTGCCGCAAGGTTGTGGCCAGGGAACTGGACGAGCAGGGCTATCTGGTGAAAACCGAGGATTACGCCCACAACGTGGGCACCTGCTACCGCTGCCATACCACCGTGGACCCCGTGACCAGCCTGCAGTGGTTCGTGAAGATGGAGCCGCTGGCCAAACCCGCCATCGACGTGGTGCGCAGCGGGCAGACGAAGTTCCTCCCCGAGCGTTTCACTAAAGTGTACTATAATTGGATGGAGAACATCCGGGACTGGTGTATCAGCCGGCAGCTCTGGTGGGGGCACCGTATTCCGGCCTGGTACTGCGAGGATTGCGGCGAGACGATCGTGGCCCGGGAAGCGCCGGAAACCTGCCCCAAATGCGGCGGCAGGCATCTCCATCAGGATGAGGACGTGCTGGATACCTGGTTTTCTTCCGCGCTCTGGCCGTTCA
>CAZCCZ010000047.1:1579-2202 GCA_964497495.1 uncultured Oscillospiraceae bacterium | reverse complement strand
CTTCTGGGTGGCGCGGATGATTTTCAGCGGGATTGAGCAGATGGGGCATACTCCCTTTGATACCGTGATGCTCCACGGGCTGGTGCGCGACGCGCAGGGCCGCAAGATGAGCAAGAGCCTCGGCAACGGCGTAGATCCGCTGGATGTGATTGACGCGTACGGCGCCGACGCGCTGCGCTTTTCGCTGGCGATGGGCATCAGCCCCGGCAACGACACGCGCTACTCCACCGAAAAGGTGGAGGCGGCCCGCAACTTCGCCAATAAGGTATGGAACGCCAGTCGCTTCGTACTGATGAACATGGGCACGCACATGGAGGATTGCGACTTCGGCCTGTCCGCCAATAAAATTTACGATTTTACGTGGAACGAGTTTTGCGACTGGTATATTGAGCTGGCGAAAAGCCGCCTGACCGGCGAGGACGAGGCCGCCAAGCGCAACGTGCGTGCGGTGCTGTATACGGTGTTGGAAAGCGTACTGAAACTGCTGCATCCGTTCATGCCTTTCCTCACGGAGGAAGTGTACCAGCACCTGCCGGACGCGCAGGGAATGCTGATCCTCGCGAAGTGGCCGGAAGTGAACGAAGGCTATCAGTTTGAGGCGGAAGAACAGCGCATGGAAGGCC
>CAZCCZ010000047.1:0-1569 GCA_964497495.1 uncultured Oscillospiraceae bacterium | reverse complement strand
TTGAATTCACTTCAGTACATAAAGAAGCTGATCCCGTGGCAGCCATGAAAAACGCTGAAGCCATTTCGGTCGGCGGCGGCAATACGTTCTATCTCGTTCACATGCTGCACAAAACAGGCCTGATGGAAATCATCCGCGCCATCCGTAACCTGCGTGCCGAGATGAAGGTGGCCCCCGGCCGCCGCACGCACATCACCCTGCTGCCGGAAAGCGGCTGGGAGGATACCGTAGCAGTAGCGGAACCGTACCTGATGCGTCTTGCGGGCGCGAGTGCGGTAAGCGTTGGCCGTAAGGGGGAAGCGGACACGCAGAAAACGGTCAGCGCCGTGTGCGCCGCCGCGGAAATCCGTATTCCGCTGGGCGATCTGGTGGATATCGAGAAGGAAATCGCACGCCTTGCCAAGGAGCACGCGGGGCTGGAAAACGAAATTGCGCGCGCCGAAGCGCGCCTGAACAATCCCGGCTTTACCGGCAAGGCACCTGCTGCGCTGGTGGAGCAGGAGCATGCCAAGCTGGATACCAACCGCGCCATGCTTTCTTCGCTGGAAAAACGGATCGCCGAGCTGAAAGCGGACGCCTGACCAACCCTGAAAGGAGCGGCGGCCCCGGCAGGCGCGTATCGCGCGGGCGGGCGCACGCCAACGTATCATATGGCACAGCCCTTTTTGCATCGCCCCGTGCTGTTTGCTGAAGTGATGCAATGGATGCGCCCCCGGGAGGGCGGCGTGTACCTGGACGGTACGCTGGGCGGCGGTGGCCACAGCGAGGGGATTTTACGTGCGGCGGGCGGTAAAGCGACGTTGTACGGCATTGACCGCGACCCGGAAGCCATTGCAGCCGCGAGCTTGCGGTTACAGGAATACAAGGGTTTCCATCCCCTGCACGGCAACTTTCACGACGCAAAGGCGCTGCTGAAAGCGGCAGGCGCGTCACCGCTTACGGGTGCGTTGGTAGACCTGGGCGTGAGCAGCTATCAGCTGGATAACGCGGAGCGCGGCTTCAGTTACCACGAGGACGCGCCGCTGGATATGCGCATGGATACCTCGCAGGGGGAAACCGCCGCTGAATATCTGGCGCGGGTAAGCCCAGAGGAGTTTCGGCGGATTCTGACCGATTATGGCGAAGAAAAATGGGCGGCGCGCATCACGCAGATTTTTGCGGAAAAGCGCGCTCAGAAACCGATTGTAACCACGCTGGATCTGGTAGCCGTCGTGGACGCGGCCATCCCCAAAGCCGTCCGCCGCAAAGACGAAGGGCACCCTGCCCGGCGAACTTTTCAGGCGGTGCGTATCGCTGTGAATGACGAGCTGGCTCCGCTGGAGAAATCGATCTGTGATATGGTTGATCTGCTGGCCCCGGAAGGACGGCTGCTGGTGATTACCTTCCATTCATTGGAAGACCGGATTGTGAAAAACACCTTCCGACGGTTGCAAAATCCCTGTACCTGCCCGCCCAAAGCCCCTATCTGTACCTGCGGAAAAAAGTCGCTGGGTCGTGTGCTGGGCGGGGGGGCAATCCCACCGACGGCGGAGGAAACGGAGAGCAATCCCCGCGCGCGGAGCGCCAAGC
>CAZCCZ010000046.1:22583-23749 GCA_964497495.1 uncultured Oscillospiraceae bacterium | reverse complement strand
GAAGAAATCAAGGACTGCATGAAAAAGGCGGGTATGGACGAGGACGGCAAAACCGTGCTGTACGACGGCCGTACCGGCGAGAAGTTTGAAAACCGGGTAACGGTGGGCATCATGTACTTCCTGAAACTCCACCATCTGGTGGACGACAAGATGCACGCGCGTTCGGTGGGCCCCTACTCGCTGGTGACCCAGCAGCCGCTGGGCGGCAAGGCCCAGTTCGGCGGCCAGCGCTTCGGCGAAATGGAAGTGTGGGCGCTGGAAGCCTACGGTGCGGCCAACACCCTGCAGGAAATCCTGACGGTTAAGAGCGACGACATCGTAGGCCGCGTAAAGACCTACGAAGCCATCGTCAAGGGCACCAACATCCCCGCGCCGGGCGTGCCGGAGAGCTTCAAGGTGCTGCTTAAGGAACTGCAGTCCCTGGCGCTGAACATCCGCGTGCTGGATACCAACAAGAACGAGATCATCATCCGCGAGCTGGACGACGACGATCTGGACGAGACGCCGACGAGCGGCCGCTACGACCTGGAGGAAGCCGCCGGGGAACCCGAGGCGGAAGAAGCGCCCGTGGATCTGGACAGCGACACGCTGGATATGGACTTCAACCTGGAAGACGACGATCTGGACGATTTCAACGTGGATTTGGGCGACGATTTGGGCATAGACCTCGACGACGAAGCGAACGCCGGGGAAGAGGAAACCGAGCCCAAGCCGGATGACGAATAAGCCGGTCGGCACCGCGGCGGCCGCAGGCCGCCGCGGAAACGGAACCGGAGCCCACAACCGTCCTATGCCCGAAAGGAGTGGCCACACTTGTTTGAACTGACGAACCTCGATTCCATCCAGATCAGCATGGCGTCGCCGGAAAAGATCCTCGAATGGAGCTTCGGCGAGGTCAGCAAGCCGGAAACCATCAACTACCGCACCCTCAAGCCCGAACGCGACGGCCTGTTCTGCGAAAGGATCTTCGGACCCACGAAGGACTGGGAATGCAACTGCGGTAAATATAAACGCATCAAATTCAAGGACAAGAACAAAATCTGCGACAAGTGCGGCGTGCAGGTGACGCGCGCCAAGGTGCGCCGCGAGCGCATGGGGCACATCCAGCTGGCCGCGCCGGTAAGCCATATCTGGTACTTCAATGGCATCCCCAGCCGTATGGGCAT
>CAZCCZ010000046.1:21189-22573 GCA_964497495.1 uncultured Oscillospiraceae bacterium | reverse complement strand
AAAAGGTGCTCTACTTCGCCAATTTCATCGTTCTGGACCCCGGGGACAGCAAGGTGACCGGGCTTAAGAAGCACGAGCTGATCACCGACGCGAAATACCGGGAACTGGAATCCCAGTTGGGCAAGGGCGCCTTCCGTGCGGGCATGGGCGCCGAAGCCGTAAAGGAAATGCTGCTGGAGCTGGATCTGGACACGATCAGCGCGAAGCTGAAAAAAGAAATCAGCGAGCTGGCGGAAAAGGAACGGGAGCGCGAAAGCGAAGGGCAGAAGCGCGCCCGGGCCGTGAAACGCCTGGAAGTGGTGGAAGCCTTCCGCCAAAGCGGCAACAGGCCGGAATGGATGATTCTGGACGTGATCCCCGTGATCCCGCCCGACCTGCGCCCCATGGTGCAGCTGGACGGCGGCCGTTTCGCCACCAGCGACCTGAACGACCTCTACCGCCGCGTGATCAACCGCAACAACCGCCTGAAGCGGCTGCTGGAACTGGGCGCGCCGGACATCATCGTGCGCAACGAAAAGCGGATGCTGCAGGAAGCCGTGGACGCCCTGATCGACAACGGCCGCCGCGGCCGCGCGGTTACCGGCCCCGGCAACCGGGCGCTGAAATCCCTTTCCGATTTACTGCGCGGCAAGCAGGGGCGTTTCCGCCAGAACCTGCTGGGCAAGCGCGTGGACTATTCCGGCCGCTCCGTGATCGTGGTGGGCCCGGAACTGAAACTGTACCAGTGCGGCCTGCCCAAGGAAATGGCGCTTGAACTGTTCAAGCCCTTCGTGATCGAGCGGCTGGTGGCCCTCAAGTACGCGCACCACGGCAAGAACGCCAAGCGCATGGTGGAAAAGGGCAAGGCCGAGGTGTGGGACATTCTGGAGAACGTCATCAAGGAGCACCCGGTGCTTCTAAACCGCGCGCCGACGCTGCACAGGCTGGGCATTCAGGCGTTCGAGCCGATCCTCGTGGAAGGCCGCGCCATCAAGCTGCATCCGCTGGTCTGCACCGCGTACAACGCGGACTTCGACGGCGACCAGATGGCCGTGCACGTGCCGCTTTCCATGGAGGCGCAGGCGGAAGCCCGCTTCCTGATGCTGGCGCATAACAACATTCTGAAACCGCAGGACGGCAAGCCGGTCATGAGCCCCTCGCAGGACATGGTAATCGGTTGCTATTACCTGACCATGACGCACCCCAAGCGGGAGAACCTCAAGCCCGAGGAGATCCGCGTATTCTCCAACTACAACGAGGCCATCATGGCCTACCAGACGGGCAACATCACGCTGCAACAGCCCATCCGCGTGCGCATGACGCGCTCCTTCGAGGGTGAAACCGCCACCCGGCTCATCGACTGCTCGCTGGGAATGCTGATTTTCAACGAGGTCATCCCGCAGGA
>CAZCCZ010000046.1:0-21179 GCA_964497495.1 uncultured Oscillospiraceae bacterium | reverse complement strand
ATATCGGCCGCAAGCCGCGCAACAGTCTGGACGACATGTTCGCGCTGGAAGTGGACACCCTGTGCGGCAAGAAGGATTTGGGCAAGATCGTCGACCAGGTGTACCAGAAGCACGGCATCCACGAAACCGCGCAGGTGCTTGACAACATCAAGTCGCTGGGCTTCAAATATTCCACGCGCGGCGCGATCACCGTGTCCGTCGAAGACATCAAGGTGCCGCCCGAAAAGCCGGAGATGCTCGCGGAGGCCGACCAGCACGTAAACGAAATCAACGACATGTTCAACATGGGCCTGTTAAGCGAGGACGAGCGCTACCGCCAGGTGATCGAGGTCTGGTCGGACACCACCAGCAAGCTGCGCAACATGATCCTGCCCGAAATGGACGAGCGCAACCCCATCCGCATGATGACGGACTCCGGCGCGCGCGGCAGCGCCAGCCAGGTGGCCCAGCTTGCCGGCATGCGCGGCCTGATGGCTTCCCCTTCCGGCAAGACCATCGAACTGCCGATCCGCGCTAATTTCCGCGAAGGCCTCTCCGTGCTGGAATTCTTCCTATCCTCCCACGGCAGCCGCAAGTCGCTGGCCGACACGGCCCTGCGTACCGCCGACTCCGGTTACCTGACCCGCCGTCTGGTGGACGTATCCCAGGAGGTCATCGTACGGGAGCCGGACTGCTTCGCCAAGCGCGGTGAAAAGGTGCGCGGTATCACGCTTTCGGAAATCGCCATCGGCAACCAGGTGATCGAGAGCCTGGAAGACCGGTTGATCGGCCGAGTGGCCGCCGAGGACATCGTGCATCCGGAAACGGGCGAGATCCTCGTGGCGCTCAACGAGACGATCAGCCACCAGAAGGCGAAGGCGATCGCCGAGGCGGGTATTAAGAAGGCGCAGGTGCGCAGCGTCCTGACCTGCCGCAACGAGACGGGCGTCTGCGCCCGCTGCTACGGCGCCAACCTCGCCACCGGCGAACCGGTGGACGTGGGCGAGGCCGTGGGCATCGTGGCCGCGCAGGCCATCGGCGAGCCCGGCACACAGCTGACCATGCGTACGTTCCATACCGGCGGCGTGGCCGGCGGCGAGGACATCACGCAGGGCCTTCCCCGCGTGGAGGAGCTTTTCGAGGCCCGCAAGCCCAAGCGCGACGCGATCCTCAGCGAGATCAGCGGCGTGGTGCACATCGGCGAAAACAAGAAAAAACGCGAGATCACCGTGACCAACGACGACGACGGCCACGAGCAGAAGATCTACTCCATCAACTACGGCAGCCGCCTGAAGGTGACCGAAGGTCAGCAGGTGGAGGCCGGCGAGGAGCTGATCGAAGGCTCCATCAACCCCCATGACCTGCTTCGTATTCTGGGCGTGAAGGCCGTGCAGGATTACCTGCTGCGCGAGGTGTTGAGCGTTTACCGCCAGCAGGGCGTGAATATCAGCGACAAGCACATTGAGATCATCGTGCGGCAGATGCTGCGCAAGGTGCGCGTGGAGGACAGCGGCGATACCAGCCTGCTGCCGGGCGCGCTGGTGGACATCTTCCGTTTCGAGGAGGCCAACCGCGACACCATGGAGAAGGACGGCCGTCCCGCCATTGCCAAGCGCATCCTGCTGGGCATCACCAAGGCTTCGCTGGCCACGGAAAGCTTCCTGTCCGCCGCCTCCTTCCAGGAGACGACCCGCGTGCTGACCGACGCCGCCATCAAGGGCAAGATCGACCCGCTGCTGGGCCTGAAGGAGAACGTGATCATCGGCAAGCTGATCCCGGCGGGCACGGGCATGAAGCGGTACAAGGACATCGAACTGGTGGAGAATTTCTAAATCAAAAGCGCAGACCGGCGGAAGGAACCCCCTTCCGCCGGTTTTATGAGGGACGAAATGGCTGCGATATCCATGCGGCCCGCGCGGCCGGAGGACATGCCCGCGGTGTACGCGGTATTCCGCGAGGCAGTCGACCATATGAACGCGAACGGCATCCCCCAGTGGGATGAAATATACCCGACCCCCGCGATCCTGGATAACGACCGGGAAAAGGGCCAGCTTTATGTGGCGGAGGCGGAGGACGGAGCCGTGGCGGGCGCCGTGGCCCTGTCCGAAGAATGCAACCCGGATTATCAAACCGCCGCGTGGCGGGGGAACGGACCCAGCCTGATCGTCCACCGACTGTGCATATCGCCGCGCCAGCAGGGCCGGGGCGTGGGCCGCGGCCTGATGGGGGCGGTGGAGGCGTGGGCGAAGGCACACGGCTACGCGGAAATCCGGCTGGACGCCTTCTCGCTGAATCCCCACGCCCTGCGCATGTACGCCGGCCTGGGCTACGAGAAGCGCGGCGAGGCGACGTGGCGCAAAGGCCTGTTTTACCTGCTGGAAAAGCAACTGCGGTAGCACCCCGGCGTGCGAGTTGCCCCTTGCAAAACGCGCGGCGGTATGGTATTATGTTTTACGCCGCGAAAGCGCAGAATACGGGATTATAGCTCAGTTGGTTAGAGCGCCACGTTGACATCGTGGAGGTCATAGGTTCGAGCCCTACTAATCCCACCAAGTCGAAACCCCTTGAACCGTAACGGTTTGAGGGGTTTTTCGATGAGTCGGTTTTATGTTCATAGCGATGAACGTTATGTTTGATTTGCGGATCAATATCCGCAGTATTTGTGAAATCGTCAAATTTTGTTCTTGTGCCGCCGCCGTAAGTTGTTCTTTCTCTTGATCGGTGAGATGGATACCAATTTATGCCATTATATCACTCCTTCCATCAGAAGATGGCGGAGGGGATAAAGGTTTTGAATGTTTTTGTCCAACAGGTTTTGACAGTTTTCACTATTGTTATTATACCAAAAATTTCTTGGGAAATCAAAAAGGATATTATCGGTCTTACTTATCTGCTTTCTTTTTTGGATGAGAAAACCTATAATTCAATTTCTCCCAAGCATGTTGTGTGTCTATTTTGATTGCTTCCTTATTCTCAAATACTCTATCTGCGCGATCAACATAATCCAAGAAGTTTCCATTAACTTTTCTTTTGGATCGGTTTTTGTAAAAGCCTTTTTGACCCTTATATGAGTATAAACGAAATAGATGCGTTTTGGGGATTACTTTACCGCTTTTTGAGATTCCGTTATGACATGTAATGTTATCAATCTTTTTATACATACGTTGATAGAATTTTGTGATTGTTTTTGCTCGAATTCTAATTCGAGTCCCATCGAATGTGAATCCTAAATACGAAATGCTATTTTTTCCATTGGCAACATTGGGAAGGTATTTTTCATTTATAGAAGTAATTATTGAACTTGAGTACCTATAAAGTTGGGTTTTTTCTGGTTGTAGATTCAGATTTGGAACAGATTTTATCACTGAATATACTTTTTGGATATTTGCTTGGTTGAGCATTTCGCTGTATGGTAGAACAATGATAAAATCATCACAGTATCGCCGATATAGTCCAGAACAACCCGTAGCAAAATCGTTAAGTTGTTTATCAAATTCCAACAAATAAACATTAGACAAGCAAGCACTTATTGCCGAACCTTGTGGAATGCCGTATGTGTTTTTGTTATGAAGTATTCTACCTTTTTTATAGTTTCTTAATTCTACTGGTGAGAAAATCCTGCCAAGTTGATTAAACTCTGATTTCGTCATATTTTTATATTTCAAAATTTCATCTAATTCCAGATAAGAAAATTTAGTAACGCTCCTAAAAACAGCATAGTAATCATCTGGTAATTTCTGTTCGCCTAATAGCGAGCAAAGCTGCTGTTTTAAGCATTTATGGTCAATGAAATCAAAATATTTTGTAAAATCGCCAATGATAACTAAAGCGTCATTGCAATCTCGAATAAAGTAGAATGTTTCTTTTGCAAAATTTATATTACTTTTCCGTAAATTAGTTCGATAAGCAACAGCACACTTATTAACCCCTATTTCTTTGACTTTGTTGTTATACTTAGTATTGATAAGATGTGCATAATATTCATAGATATATCGATCAATATGAGAAGAATACATAATAGTTCTTGTTTTAGGATCGTCTCTCTTTTGACTGTCTCCACAAATATACTTCTTCGGGTATTTTTGCATAACTTGGCAATAGCGGATAAAAGGATAGAATGCGTGACTTTTGATAAACTCTGAGTTCTCAATTTTTCCAACAACACATTTCCAATGAATCTTTTCATCAAAATGTGGATATTGTTTATATTTAAATATTTTTACCTGCTTTTTTTTCAAGCTGCAAACCTCCAGCAAGTAAAAATGAGATGCTTGTTGGAGAGGGCAGCCTCCTCTTAACTCCAACAAGCACTAACATCAAACAAGCCAAAAGATTGGCCTAGCTGCTGCCTCCCACCACTTTCATCGTGTGTGGTATAATAAGAATGGAGGCGAAGACGATGGCACAGATTTGCATCAATGCTACCGCTGGATATGTCTCGAGAAATCACATCAGAATTCTGATAAGTTTCCTCTTGACAAGAACCATTATATCCCCCTTAATACAATAATTAAGGGCAGGAATATTATACTACAATATGCAGTTTGTGGCAATAACGGCCTGTTAAAAATGCAGTCAAGTAATTGAAAGTTTATATATTATCTAGGGAGTTGTACAAAGTTGAAGTCCGAAGGCCAAAAGATGATGCTTTTCGCACTAAAGGACATACTTGAGCGAGAAACAGGCTTTACACACGGCATTACGATGGCACAAATCCTTTCCCAGCTGGAAACGCGGGGTATTAAAGCGGAGCGCAAGAGTATTTATGACGATATACGCGCCTTTCAGGATTACGGCATCGATGTTACGCAGCCGCAGGGGAAAGAACGGACATATTCTATGGCAAGCCGCACTTTTAAATTGTCGGGACTCAAAATGATGATCGACAGCATTCAAGCTTCCATATTTCTATCCGAAGCCAAAATGCGGGAACTGATTAAGAAGCTGGAAACACAGTGCAGCAAGTATGAGGCGTAAAGCCTTCAAAGGCAAGAGGTTGTCACTAACTGTATCATGAGCATGAACACAAACGTTATTATCAATGTGGATGCGATTCAAGCCGTTATTACCGCCAACGCACAAATTTTGTTCAAGTACCATACGGCTTATGAAGGCCAATATTAGACCGATTGGTCTGTGACTCCACAGCTTCAACTTTCCCACTCCTTTCTGATTCATGCTTCCCAGAACTGTTTATATGATATCCAACAGGAGGTGTGCCCATGTTATACCATGCGCTTGGAAAAACCGGCATCAACGTTTCCGCCGTCGTGTTCGGCGGCATCATCAACATGGACGAAACGCAGGCGCAGGCCGACCGGTACGTGGCCGACGCGATTGCGGCGGGCGTGAACTATTTCGACGTCGCGCCGACGTACGGCAACGCGCAGGAGCGGCTGGGCCCGGCGCTGGCTCCGTATCGCAAGCAGGTGTATCTGGCCTGCAAAACCGTGGAGCGAAGCGCCGAGGGCGCCCGGGAAAAGCTGGAGGACTCCCTGAGGAAACTGAAAACCGATCATTTCGACGTCTATCAGCTGCACGCGCTGACGACGGACGAAGACCTTGATCTGGCTTTCGGGCCGGGCGGCGCGATGGAAACGGTGCTGAAAGCCAAACGGGAGGGCGTTATCCGCAACGTCGGGTTTTCCGCCCATAACGAGGACGTCGCGCTGCGAGCCCTTTCCATGTTCCCGTTCGATTCGGTGCTGTTTCCGCTTAACTGGGCGCTCGGTATCGAGCGCGGCTGGGGCGACCGGATTTCAGAAGCGGTTCGGGAACGGGGCATCGGCCTGTTGGGCATGAAATCGCTGGTGACGCGCAAATGGCGGGAGGGCGAGGAACGGCCATACCCCAAATCCTGGTGCAAACCCATCTGGGGCAACGAGGCGCTCAGCGTGGCCGCGATGAAATACGCGGTTCTGAAGGGCGCGCAAACGCTGGTGCCGCCCGGCAATTTCGAACACTTCTCCTTTATGCTGGCGCACGCGGACGAGTGCTTCACGAAACCGCTGACCGAAGACGAGTGGGCCCTGCTGCGCCGCGAAGCCGGTAACGCTGCCGACGAATTGATCTTCTAGGAGTGACCGAGGAGGCCGCGTATCCGCAGCCGAGCGCGTTTCCGGCATCACGGGGCGGTATATTCCGATGCGGCGGCGCCGTTGTTGCAGACACATCGGGCACGGGCCGGCCAGAAGTCGCTTACACTCGCGCAGGCTCGTTCGTCACCGGACTCCCGCAGGGCCTTACGGCATCGCCGACGGGCCTGTACGTTGCGGAGGACGCGGATTCGCAACCCGTGCGTCCCACTGTGGCGCACCCCCCTGAAACTTTCGTTACAGGGGGGTGCGCCATATCTGTTTATTTATCCGGCCCGGGGTTTCCGAACCCGCGCGCATGACGCCGGTTTCATATTACGGCGGCGCGCTTGGGCCTTTCCCGCGCCGCCCGGGCCGCGAGTCCGGTGGATTCACCGGCGGGGCAGGTCGACCCGGATCGCTTCGCTCTCCAGCGGCACGGGGCAGCCGACCGTATAGTCGATCAGCAGGGTCTTTACCTGCGAAAGCTGTTCCGCCGTCGCCCGCGCGACGGCTTTCCCCTTGTACTCCTCACTCCAGCAGCCGCCGTAGCCCAGAAGGCCGCGGCTGTGATCGTCAAGAAGATAGCTGTCGAAGCACAGCCCCAGCGGGTTTCCGTCCGAGCCGCCGAGATCGAAGGATACGTAGCCCGCGTACCCGTCGGCCGTATACCGCGCGTAAAAACCGTCGTCCGTCACGTCGCAGCTTTCCACACGCATCGTGATTCCGTTTTCCAGCTTCACATCGGCGGGAAGCGAGGCGAGCGGAACGGGAGCCGTGCGGTTGGCGTCGACCTCTTTGGCCGTATCGCCGCCCAGCGGCACCAGCGTGAGCGCCGCGCTGTTCTCCCCGCCGAAGAACCATGCCTCGTTGCGGTTTGAAACCGGATGTTCCTTGCTGGCGTTCGTCTTGAAACGTTGCGTTTGCGGGACGACGTCGAGTGCGTTCCCGTCCGCGTCCAGCAACTGGTACTCGAGGTATTGGTTCCTTTCGCAGGTGCCGGTGAAGTTTAGGAGTATCCTGTTGCCGAAAGGCGTGTAGGCGACGCGTTCGACCGTGAAATCGTAGTCGACGCCGTCCGTTCCTTTCCATAACGTCATGGTCTTCTTCACGTTCAGCGAAGGCTCGCAGGCGACGGTCGGGTCTTTGGCCCGGGAGCGGTCTACGGTCACCGCGGTTCCGCCTTCCCACGCCTGTTCGGCCATGTTCCACGTGGCGCCGAAGGTAAGCGTCTGCCCGTCCCGCACCGGCTCGGACAGGGTATAGAGCACGAAGCTGTACTGCGAGCAGGCGTCTATCGGGTGGCCCTCGCTGAACTGGCTCAACAGGTCGATGTATTTCCCGTCCACCAGAATATCGGGCATCAGCGCCGCGAAACTGTAGGCGAACGCCGACTTCCCCTCATATTGGATGGGCTCGGAATACGTCTGCGTAAAAAACAGCCCGAGCACGTCGTCCGTCAGTACGAGGTTCTGTAGCTGGAAACGCCACGTACCGGAATCCGTCGGCATTTCGACTTGGATATCCGGCAGCGCGCCCGTAACGCCTTCAATCGCGTCCACGTCCTGAAACAGCGTGCTTTGGAAACCGTCCAGATAGGGGATGGGGGCCCCGTCGCCAAGAATGACGGCATCCGTTTTCTCCTCGGCCACTACGCCCGGCGCCCATGCGAGCACCGATAACAGCAACAGGCAGGACATCAGGAAACTCAGGAACTTTTTCATGTTCAGTTCTCCTCCTTCGTAACTGAATGCAGTGCGACCGTAACCGTGTCGAACGCTTCGCCGGTCATGCCGTTATGAAACCGGAGCGTTACGGTGCCGGGCACGGTATCGAAAGCGCGGTAAACCGTTACCAGGCGCGTTCCGCCGCCGTTGGTCTGTTGCAGCTCGTTGGCGTTTGCCCCTTCGGCAACCGGCGTTCCGTTCTGGTCCAGCCAATCCGCCCATATGCCGTCTTTAAGATTGATATGGGTCAGGTCGGGCGCGCCTTCCGCCGCTTCGTATTCGCAGGTCATGTAGGTGGCGATGGGCGTCTGCTCGACGGTCAGCCGGGTGAGCGTCAGGTGCCCGACGGGAAGGTCGACCGGGGTATCCGCCGCGAAGAACGCGCGTGTATCCGTTACCGGCACGGTCAATTCCAGCCTGCCGGAACTGAGACGTTCGTTCTGCGGTTTATCGTCCGCGAAAACATCGTACGTGTTAAGCTGCAGGCTCGCCCCCGTGCTCTTCGCCGGGAAGGACAACGTGTAGAGGATATCCTCGCCGTCGTAATGGATTTCCGGCGCAGAAATCATCAGCTCGTTCCCGGCCTGATCATCTGCGTATACGGACGCCTGCACCAGCGTGCGGTGCGTATCGTACGCGCGTTTGGAATAGGTTTCCGCGTTCTGACCGTTCTGCCACCAGTCCGTAGTCCACGAAGCCTCGGCGTTGCTGTCCATCAGGAGCACGTCGTCGTCGCCGTGTACCCGGACGGTGGCGTAGATCTGGTGCCCGTCGTTGACCGCCTGTTCCACCGTAAAGGTCGCGTGTTCCGGCTGCTGCGCCGTCTGGGTAACGTCGGTCTGCACCAGCTGTTCCGCTCCGGGTTGCAGAAACTCGCGCAGGTTTGCCTGCAGGGTATCCAGCACCCCGAACTGGGAAAGCGCGAACGCCGTGCCCGCCAGAACGACGAACGCGGCCGCGGCGGTCAGCGCCAGCCTGTGCCGCGGGGCCCGATACGCCGAGCCCTGCATCCGGACGACCGTAGAGCGGACCTTTTCGGAAAACGAGGTGGGGACTTCGCCGAAAACGCCCCCCCAATCATTGTTTTTCATCGTGTTCCGCCTCCGTAAGATTGTGTTTGATGAGGTTGCGCCCGCGGTTCATACGCGATAGCACTGTGCCCTTGGGGCAGCGCAGCGCGGACGCGATGTCCCGGATCGGGAACCCTTCCATGTAATGAAGCACGATGGGCAGCCGCAGTTCCTCCGGCAGCGCCAGAATTTCGTCCCTGAGCGCGGAATCGTAAGGGTCAACGGTTTCCGCCGTATCGTCGCGCGGCGCTTCCACCGGGTACTCCCTGCCGTACCGGCGCAGGATCGTGTAGCACTCGTTGATGAGGATCCGGATCATCCACGGCCTGAGCCTGCTTTCGTCCCGCAGCGAGGCCGCTTTCCGCCAGCCTTTTTCGATGGCGGACTGTACGGCGTCCTCGCGGTCGGCTTCGCTGTGCAGCAGGCTGTAGCTGACGCGGTACAGCGTGCCCGTAAGGGCGACGATTCGCTGTCCCAGTTCCTGTTTGTCCATTCGCGTACCTCGTTTCCAACGGATTCCCGTGTCGGCCCGACATCCTTATGACGGGCGGGGAACGGGAAATATTCTCGTAAAACAAAAAAGCGTGTTTTACCGCGCCGCGTCGCCGGGCCCTGCGGAGGCGGGCGCTCCCTGTTGTGTTGTGAAACGCCCGACGGCTCCCACGAAAACGCGGGAGCCGTCGGGCGCTTCGGCGGACGAACCGGAGCGGAATCGCGGGAGAGCTGCGCCGTGTCCGGTCAGCCGTTGCCCGGCCAGAGCAATTCCTGCCGGATATACCCGGCAAGCCCTTCCACGGGGAACCAAACGTGGTACCAGCCGTCGCCGACGATTCCGGCGACGATAAAATTGTCCCTGGAATACAGCCGCGCGATTTCGGCGCCGTTCTCCGCGCGGTCGTACAGCGCGTTTTCGGCGGTGCCGTCTAAAAAGGTGAACGTGGGGGCGGCGGACAGGATACCCGTCATGTCCCCGCCGACCGCCAGGTACTTCGTCATCATCCAACCCGCGATTCCGAAAACGTCCACCTGCGCCCAGTCGCCGGAATAGCCGAGAATCTTCACCGGGGTACCGTTGTAGTAGCTCCCCAGCGATTCCGCGTCGCTGCCGGCCGCCGCGCGGAGGTTAAGCGTGTCGGCGGAGTCCGGGTTGCTGACCACCGCCCAGGAGGACGTATCCACCGCCTTCAGGGCGTCCGGAAGCGTTGCGGGAAGGCTGCTCCAGTCTATGGTACGCACGTCGCTCCAGGGATGGTCGCCGTAGATGCGGGCCTCGAACTGCCCGCTTCCGTCGCCTACCCAGTTTTGCCCCATGTCGATGTTCTTTTCGCCGGAATCGGCGTCTTTGGAGTAGAT
Source organism: uncultured Oscillospiraceae bacterium (assembly GCA_964497495.1). GTDB lineage: Bacteria > Bacillota > Clostridia > Christensenellales > Aristaeellaceae > CAXXOK01. The sequence continues at coordinate 10,976 of CAZCCZ010000046.1, read as the reverse complement.
GAAGCCGACGCCCCACGTGCCGTCCGCGAACGGGCTTACGTTCACGTCGAGCCGTTGGCCGATATACAGCGAGCCGATGAAGTTCTCGTCGCCGAACTGCGTGCCTTCCGGCAACGGCGCGCTTTCCGTCCGTGCGAAACCGGAGTTTTGGTTATACACGCTTCCCACGAAAACAAGCGCGCCGTCCGGCCTTTTCATCAGAAGCCAGATACCCCGGGCGTTGGCCAGCCCGCCCTGATAATCGTAGGCGGGCGTCAACTCTTTCGCGGCCTGCTTTAACACCCCGGCGTCCGGCCAGCCGTATAAACCGTCCAATGCGGACGAGGGAAACCGGCTTACGTCGAAGGCGGCGAGGGAAACGAACGCGCGCATCCATTCGGCGGGAATGGGGATCGGCTCGCTGCGGGAAACCAGATTCCCGTCTTTCCCGTACGCCGCGCCGGTCCGGGTCAGAACGCCGTTTTGCCAGCAGAGTTGCGATTCGTACCGGAAGCCCGTGCCCGGGTCCGTGCTTTCCGTAACGGACACGGCGCCCCACGCTCCGTCCGCCTTTTCGGCGGCATAGGTTCGGGTTCCGGTTTCGATGGGGTACGACCAGCTGAGCGCGTTGGGCGCATCCAGCCGCAGCGCGGGTAGGGTTTCGCCCTGCGCAAGCGCCGTGGGGTTATCCACGGTCAGCGCCCAGACGCCGTTTTGCTTTTCGGCGACGCACAGGACGTTGTTCCCGCCGTCCGCAAGCACGGCGGCCGCGGCGTCACCCTGCGTTTGGCAGGCCGCGATGGCGTAGCCCGGATGCGCGGATGAAAGGAGCGCCTGAATGTCCGGGTCGCACGGCGCGTTCTCTGCGGCCGCGCCGCCGGCAAGCAACAGAAACCCGGCAAGCAATATGAATAGGATGGACGCCTTTCTCATTTCCCAACCCCCTGTTTACCTTTATAATAACGTTCGTACCGGCGAAATACATCCGAAACCGCTTAATCTTTCGGTTCGTTACGTCCGGTGGGGTACGGCCACGCGCCGTGGAAGCCGGGAAAAGCGCCCGCCGAAACGTCGGCGTACGCAAACGGCGCGAAAGCGGGAGGGCTTTCGCGCCGTCGGAGGGATAAACCGGGACGGGATCGGGTTACGCGGGCGGTTCCGTCAGCCAAGGCCCTCGCCGGGCGCGGAGAGGTTGACATACGCGGGCGTCGGCATATCGGGGAAGTCCACCCAATACCGGTTCATGGGCTCGTTCTCGTCCACGGTCCATATGAACCGCCATACGCCCTCCTCCCCTCCGAAATTGGCCTTGTCGTAATACCCGTATCCGAGCGGAAGGGCCAGAAACGCTTCTTTGGAGAGGCCGCTTTTCTGAAGCATCGCGTCCACGGCGATGTCGAACGCCTGCTGCACGGTAAGCGCAGCGTCCGCCGACAGCTTGTACTGGCTGTCTGTGTCGCCCCAGAAGGTCGCGCTAAACGTGACGGAGGCGTCGCCAGAGTACGTGAGCTGTTTCGTTTCCTGCCGGATGGGCGGGTTTTCGACCGTGTCGATCCTTCCGTTGTCCGACGAATCGTATACGCCGGTCAGCCGGAACGTCGGCGCGATCTGCGCGCTCAGGCTGACCTGCACGGAATCGTCCGTGGAACTGGAAAGATCGCAAACCACGTAGCGGCCCTCCGTTGTTTCCATGCCCGAATGGATGGCGGCCCTGTCCAGCGCGACGTTTTGCAGCACGGCTTCGCTGATTTGCTGCCCGTAGGCCAGCAGCACGTCCGAAAGGTTATCGGGCAGCACCGACGGGGTGTTGTTCTTCTCGTCTCCGTTGGAAAAGACGTCGGTTCGGTTGACGGAAACCAGCCCGCCCGCGCTTTTCAATTCCATATAGTACAGGGGCGTATCGCCGCCTTCCGGCGGCCACACGACGGCCTCCCAGCCGGACTGGCCGAACTGCCGCGCCTGGTATATATACTGCGTATCGATTTCCGACCGGTCGTCGGGATACAGCGCGCAAAGGTAGCGCTTCGCCTGCGCTTCCGCCTCCGCCGCGTTGGTCAGCGGGGTCAGCGCCACGGGCGCGCCCAACGCGCCTTCGGGCGCGGGGTATATATCGCTTTCCGCGAAGGGAAACGCGGACGGGTCGGTCGTCAGGCGTTTCGTCTGCGCGGCGGACTCCGCCGTGGAGAACGCGGCGAGCGTGAGCAGCACCAGTAGCGCGGCCACGAACGCCGCCGCGGCCCTTTGCACGGCTTTCAGATGAAGGATGCTGTCCACGCGCCGCCGAAGCCGTTTGCCCGTCATGGTCATGCCGGTGGCCAGCACGCCCGGCCGCGGGACGTAAGCCTGTTTCGCGGTGCGGACCAGCGTATCGGCGTAATGCAGGCGTTCCTCGCGGGTCATGGCGACGGCCACGCGCTCGTCGCAGGCAAGCTCGCAATCCGTCCGCACGAGCCGCTGGGCGATCCATACCAGCGGGTTGAACCAGTGCACCGCGCAACAGACACAGCGCAGCAGCGTCCACCAGGAATCCTTGTTTTGATAATGTTTCAGTTCATGCAGCAGCGCCTCGCCGAAACCGTCCGGCGGGAGCGTGAGGGGCATGGCGATCACGGGCCGGAACACGCCCACCAGACAGGGCGAGGGCAGCGGATCCACGTAGATGACGGGAATCGGCTTCAGTTTGAGATGTTGGCAGTATTTCTGATACAGTTCCAGCTGCCATCCCTCCAGGGGGCCTACGGCGTTTTTCCGCAGTTTTCGCCGGAAACGCCCGTGCCGGGCAACGAACAGCACCGTTACCAGCGCCGCGCCCGCGCCGTAGCAAAGCAGGTACGCCTTGCCCAGCCAGCCATAGGAGGTGTAGGCGGAAAGCTCCTGCGTAACGTCGGACAGACTGCGGCTGAAATCGGAGCCGCTTTCGCGGGCGGAGGCGGACAGGGTATGGGACACGTCCGACAGCGCGTCCTGGTAGCGCACGCGCACCTGATCGGCTACGGGGCGGGCGCCCGCGTCGGTGGAATTGGTGGGACGGAGCGAATCCATCAGCGGGTTGGGTATGGCCACGGGCAGCAGCAGGCGTACCGCGACCAGTATCCACGCCAGATAAACCAGTCGGCTGCCGATCCGCTTGCGGAACACGAGCCGCAGGACCATCACGACCAGAATCAGCACGCTGCCCGCCAGCGTCGCTTCCAGCAGGAAATTGAAGAAGGTCATGCTGCGAAAGGGCAGCGATTTGCCCGCGTGAAAGAAGTCCAACAGGCTTTGCGGTATCATGAGCGTTCCCCCTTTGCTTTCTGTAACAGGCGGATCATTTCGTCCAAATCCTCGGCGGTAAGGTCGGCGTCCTCGACCATGTTGCTCATCAGCATCGTGGGGCTGCCCCTGAACAGGCGTTTGAGCAGGCTTTTCGTTTCCTGCCGTGCCAGCGCCTGCCGTTCCACCAGAGGCGCGTAGGTTTTCGGCGCGACCGTTTCGTCCGCGCGGACGGTTCCCTTGGCGATCATCCGCTTCAGCAGGGTGATGACCGTGTTCTTGCTCCACGCGGTCTCGTCGTACACGGCCCGGGTGATTTCCGCCATGGTTTGCGGGCTGCGGTCCCAGAGCGTTTGCATGATCTTGAGCTCCGCTTCGGAAAGCTGAATCGGCGTTTTCACTGCGCACCTCTCCTTACTACATTCGTCTACCATATACTACAACTGTCTACCGAGGCGTGTCAATAGTGTAAATGTAAATAAACGACCGGGACCCCTGCGCGCGTTGCCGTACTCCCGGCGCGCCGACGGCCCGGCGTGGCCGCCGGAAATGCTGCCGCGAAGAAGGAAGACGCCTTCGCGGCGTTGAACTTGAATCAACGCGCGTCCCGCCCGCCGTGCGGCGCGGACGTATCAAACTCAGGAATAGGAAGAACGCATGTTGATCGTCGAGAAATTACTGGTCTTTTTCCTGCTGATGATGGCCGGGCTGCTGCTGATCAAAATCGGGATTCTGGATGAAAACGCCTGCCGAAAGTTTTCCGCGATCGTCGTGAACGTAGCCAACCCCGCGCTGATCCTCCGCTCCGCGATGGAGGCGGATCAGGTGTCGCATACGGATTTGCTGGTTACGGTCGGCATCGCCGCGGCGCTGTTCACAGTCTTGATCGGCATCGGTATCCTGTTGCCCAGACTGCTCGGCGCGAAGGGGCGGGAGGCCGACGCTTATTCCCTGATGACGACCTTTTCCAACATCGGGTTCATGGGCCTGCCGCTGATATCGGCCATATTCGGGGATTCTGCGCTGCTGTACGGATCGGTCTTCATCGTTCCGTACAGCCTGCTGATCTATACCTACGGCGAAGGGTTGGTCCACCGTCCGGAGGGGAAAGGGCACCTGCTCGCGTCGCTGAAAAAAGCGGTCAACCCCGGCGTGATCGCCTGCGTTTTGGCGGTGACGATCTATCTGGCGGGCTGGCGCGTGCCGGAGGTGATCGCCGCGCCCATCGGATACCTGAGCAACCTTACCGCCCCGCTGAGCATGATGGTTATCGGGGCGTCGCTGGCCGGGGTGAAGGTGAAGGAGTTCTTTACCGACAAGCGGATGCTTGTTTTTTCCGCCGTCAAGATGCTGGCGCTCCCCGTGCTGCTTTGCCTGCTGATCCGGCTGGTGATCGGGAACGGCGTGCTGCTGGGCGTGTGCGTGATCGTAACGGCCGCGCCCGTGGGCAGCATGACGGCTATGATGGCGCAGGAATTCGGCGGGGAATACCGGCTGATCTCCAAGGGCGTTGCGCTGACCACCATCCTGTGCGTGGTAACGATCCCGATCGTGTTTGCGGTGCTGGGAATATAAACCACAGCGCCGGCTTGCTGAAAAAGACCCATCTGCGTTGTCAGCTACGGGATGGCAAGGGGGCTCACTTACGAACGGATAAGCTCAAACCCTTGCTTCCTCGCATCTGAACCTTTTTGAGTAAGCCGCCATATTGAAAAAGCCCATCTGCATTGTCAGCCGCGGGATGGCAAAGGGCTTCCCTTACGAACGGGTAAGGGCTACCCCTTGCCACCCTTTCTTCCTGGCATCTGAACTTTTAAGTAAGCCGTTGTTGGAAGACTGCAAGAGGTTTGTTAACGGTCTGACGCCGCCCGCGAAGCTCCCTGTGGAAGCTTCGCGGGCGGCGTTTTTGTGCGCGAATATCGTACGGCGGGTACCGGCGCCGTATACGTCAGGACAGCCTGCCCTTAAAATCCCCGTACCCGAAGGTTTTCACCGTGTGCACGGTTCCGTCCGTCCGGCGCAGGGCGAGGGCGGGCAGGGGCACGCCGTTAAACGTGTTGTTTTTCACCATGGTGTAGATAGCCATATCCTCGAATACCAGCGGGTCTCCGGGCCGCAGTTCGCGGTCGAACGAATAGTCGCCGATCACGTCCCCCGCCAGGCACGTGGGCCCGGCGAGCCGGTAGGTGAAGGGCTTCTCGCCGGGTTCCCCCGCGCCGTGGAGCGGCGGGCGGTAGGGCATTTCCAGCACGTCCGGCATGTGGCAGGCGGCGGAGGCGTCCAGCACGGCGATCTTCATGCCGTTGTCCACAACGTCGATCACGCGGGCCGTTAAGAACCCGGCGTTGAGCGCCACGGCTTCGCCCGGCTCCAGATACACCGTTACGCCGTACTTTTCCCTGAAACGGCGCACGGCGGCGACCAGCGCGGGGATATCGTACCCCGGTTTGGTAACGTGGTGGCCGCCGCCGAAGTTGACCCAGCCCATGCGCGGCAGGATATCGCCGAAGCGCGCCTCCATCGCGGCGAGGGTCGTAACCAGCGCGTCGCTGTTCTGCTCGCACAGGGTGTGAAAGTGCAGCCCGTCGATGCCGGAAAGCAGATCGGTACGGAAATTGGCGCGCGTCACGCCCAGCCGGGAGAAGGGCGCGCAGGGGTCGTAGATCGCGTGCGCCTGCGTGGAGCATTCCGGGTTGACGCGGATGCCGCAGTGTTTTCCGGCCTTCACGGCCTGCGGCCCGAATTGCTGCAACTGGGCGAAGGAGTTGAACACGATATGGTCGCACAGCGACAGGATTTCCGGAAAGTCGGCCTGCGTGTACGCGGGGGAGAACACGTGCGTCTCCCCGCCCATTTCCTCGCGGCCGAGGCGCGCCTCGTACAGCCCGCTGGCCGCCGTACCGCACAGGTATTGCCCGATAAGCGGGTAAACCGCGTACATGGAGAACGCCTTCTGCGCCAGCAGGATTTTACAGCCCGCCTCGTCCGCCACGGCCCTGAGCGTTCGCAGGTTGCGGGTCAGCCGTTCCTCGTCCACCACGTAGCAGGGTGTGGGCAGGGAAAGCAGGGCGTCGTAAAGCGCGTCCATCAGTCCACCAGCGCGGGGGCGAAGTCCTCCACCCACGGCAGGCCCCACCGGTTCAGCGCGGCCATGAAGGGGTCGGGGTCGAACTGCTCCATGTTCCATACGCCGGGCCGGTTCCACGTGCCATTCATCACCAGCATGGCGCCGATCATCGCGGGCACGCCCGTGGTGTAACTGATGGCCTGGCTGCCCACCTCGCGGTAGCATTCCTGATGGTCGCACACGTTGTAAACGTGGTACGTCAGGGGTTTGCCGTCCTTCACGCCCTGAAAGATGCAGCCGATGTTCGTTTTGCCCACCGTGCGGGGCCCCAGCGAAGCGGGGTCGGGCAGCACGGCCTTCAGGAACTGCAGCGGTACGATCTTCTGTCCCTGAAAGTCGATGGGCGCGATGGAGATCATACCCACGTCCTGCAGGCACTGCAGATGGTTCAGGTAGCTCTGCCCGAAGGTCATGAAGAACCGGATGCGCCGGATGCCTTTCAGGTTTTGCGCCAGACTTTCCAGTTCCTCGTGGTGCAGCAGGTACATGTCCCGTCTGCCGACCTGCTCGAAGTCGTACTCGCGCTTGATCGCCATGGGCTCGGTTTCCACCCAGCCGCCGTTCTCCCAGTAACTGCCCTTGGCCGTCACCTCCCGGATGTTGATCTCCGGGTTGAAGTTGGTGGCGAAGGGGTAGCCGTGGTCGCCGCCGTTGGCGTCCAGAATGTCCAGATAATGAATCTCGTCGAAATAATGCTTCTGCGCGTAGGCGGAAAAAACGCCCGTTACGCCGGGGTCGAACCCGCTGCCCAGCAGCGCGCAGACGCCCGCCTCCCGGAACCTTTCGCGGTATGCCCATTGCCAGCCGTATTCGAACTTCGCGGTGTCCGGCGGCTCGTAGTTGGCGGTGTCCACGTAGTGCGTGCGGGTCGCCAGACACGCTTCCATGACGGTCAGATCCTGATACGGCAGCGCCAGGTTCAGCACCACGTCGGGCTTGAAACCGTTGATGAGGGCGACCAGCTCGTTCACGTCGTCCGCGTTCACCCGGGCGGTGCGGATGACGGTCTTGCCGCCGGACAGCTTCTCTTTCAGCACCTCGCACTTGCTTACGGTGCGGCTGGCGATCAGGATTTCCTCAAAAACGTCGCTGTTCTGGCAGCACTTGTGAATCGCCACCGAGGCCACGCCGCCGCAGCCGACGATCATACATTTTCCCATACGGGTTACGCTCCTTTCATTTGCAGCAGAAGTTCGCGGGTCAGCTTGCAGGCCGCGGCGGTGGACGCTCCGCTGGCGTCGTAAGGCGGGGACAGCTCCACGACGTCGCAGCCGACCAGGCGTACCCGGTTTAGCTGAAGCAGCGCGGTCAGCAGTTCCGCGAAAGTCACGCCGCCCGGTTCCGGAGTGCCCGTGCCGGGTAAATACGCCGGGTCCAGCACATCCAGATCGAGGGTGAGGTATACGGGGCTGCCGCCCAGCGCCCCGAGCGTCCGCGCCCAGCCGTCCAGCGTGAAACGGTGCAAATCGGTATGGGCCTCGGCGAAGGCGAACTCCTCCCGCTCCCCGCTGCGGATGCCGAACTGGTGAATGCGGCCGTCCCCGAGGATTTCCCACGCGCGCCGGATTACGCAGGCGTGGGAGAGCGCTTCGCCCAGATAATCGCTTCGCAGGTCCGTGTGCGCGTCCAGATGCAGAAGATGCAGGCCGGGGTGCCGTTTCGCCGCCGCGCGGATCGCCCCCAGCGACACCAGATGCTCCCCGCCCAGCAGGAAGGGTCGCTTGCCCGCGCCGTAAATCTCCCCGGCGCGCGTTTCCACCATGGCAAGAACCGTTTCCGCGTTGCCGAAGGGCGTTTCCAGATCGCCCGCGTCGCAGACCCGCATTTCCGTCAGGTCCCGGTCGCCGTAGGGGGAATAGGTTTCCAGACCGAAGGAATCCCCGCGGATCGCCGCCGGGCCGAAGCGGGCGCCCGGGCGGAACGAGGCGGTGCCGTCGAAAGGCGCGCCGAACAGCACGATTTCGGCCTCGCTGAAATCCGCGTCGCAGCCCAGAAAGGTATGCACGTTCCTATTCATCCTTTTTCAGTTCCTCCTCCACGTAGGTCGGCAGGCAAAACGCACCGGTGTGCAGGTTGGTGTTGTAGTAGCGTGTTTTGATGCCCAGCGCGTTCCATGCGTCGGCCTGCAGGTTGCGCACGGGGTGCAGGTTCCGGGAGGCGAAGCCGAACAGCCAATGCCCCGTGGGGTAGGTGGGGATGTGCGCCTGGTAGACGCGGCTGACCGGGAACACGCTGACGATCCGCCGGTGCGCCCGCCGCAGGATGCGGACGTCCTCGCGGTACAGGGGGTTGTCGTGCTGGCTGACGAGGATGCCGTTTTCCGTAAGCGCGTCCAGGCAACCGCCGTAAAACTCCTTGGTAAACAGTACCTCGCCCGGCCCGGACGGGTCGTTGGAATCCACGATGACCAGGTCGTACTTGTCGTCGTTATGGCGGATGTACTTGAGCCCGTCCACGTAATGCAGGCGCACGCGCGGGTCGTCGAAGCCGTGGGCGGTGTTGGGCATGAATTCCCGGCACACCTCCACCAGCCTGCGGTCGATCTCCACCACGTCGATCCTGCGGATGCCGGGGTACTTGGCCAGCTCGCACGCCACGCCGCCGTCGCCCGCGCCGAACACCAGCACCGAGCGGACGGCCGGGTTGACCGCCATGGGCACGTGCGTGATCATCTCGTGGTACACGAACTCATCCCGCTCGGTAAGCATCAGCACGCCGTCCAGCGTGAGGAAACGGCCGAACTCCGGCGAAAGGTATACGGAGATGCGCTGGTACTCGCTCTGCTCCTGATGGAGCTGCGCGGAAACACGGAGGGAAAACCGCACGTCCGGGGTGTGGTATTCGCTGAACCACAGATCATCCATTAGCGTCCACCTCCGTAACGATGTTGAGCCGGCTTACGTCCATGCTTTCCGGGCCGGTAAGCGTGCAGCCCTTTTCCTTTGCGTAGCGGATGTACTGCGTAAGCTCCTTCGTCACCCGTTCGCCCGGCGCGAGGATGGGGATGCCGGGCGGGTAGCTCATCACGAACTCGCCGCTCACGCCGCCCGCGCACGCCTCCAGCGGCACGCTTTCCTTGCGGGCGTAGAATGCGGCCTGCGGGGAGTATACGACCTCCGGGCTGATGTATTCGCTTTCCCACATGCCTTTGCGCTCCCGCTTGTAAAGCCTGCGGATATCCGAAAGGGCGCTGATGAGGCGCTCGATGTGCTTGGCCTTGTCCCCCACGGAAAGGTAGGCCAGCAGGTTGCCGATGTCCCCGAACTCCACCTGAATGTCGTACTTGTCCCGGAGCAGGTCGTACACCTCGATGCCCGCCAGCCCCACGTCCAACGTGTTCACGGAAAGCTTGGTCTCGTCGAAATCGAAAACGCTGTCCCCGTTGACCAGTTCCCGGGAGAAGGCGTAATAGTCCCCCAGACCGTTGATCTCCTCCCGCGCGTAGCGGGCCAGCCGCACCACTTTGGCGAACACCTCCGCGCCGTGCAGCGCCAGGTTGCGGCGGGAAATATCCAGGCTGGACATCAGCAGGTAACTGGCGCTGGTGGTCTGCGTCAGGTTGACGATCTGGCGCACGTAGTCCGCGTTCACCCGGCCGCCGCACAGCAGCATGGAGCTTTGCGTCAGCGAACCGCCGGATTTGTGCAGGCTCACGGCCGCCATGTCCGCCCCCGCCGCCATGGCGGAAACCGGCATGCCCTGCCCGAAGTAGAAATGGGTGCCGTGGGCCTCGTCCGCCAGCACCCGCATGCCGTGCCGGTGCGCCAGCGCCGTGATGCGGGCCAGGTCGGAGCATACGCCGTAATACGTGGGGTTGTTCACCAGTATCGCACGGGCGTCCGGCGTTTCGGCCACGGCCTTCTCCACGGACGGGAACGCCATGCCAAGCGCGATGCCCAAACGGCCGTTGGTTTCGGGGTTCACGTACACGGGTACGGCGCCGCACAGCACCATGGCGTTGATCACGCTTTGGTGCACGTTGCGGGGCAGGATGATGCGGTCGCCCTTCTTGAGCGTGGAAAGCATCATGGCCTGCACGGCGGAGGTGGTGCCACCCACCATGAAGAAGGCGTGGGCCGCGCCGAAGGCTTCGGCGGCCAGCGCTTCCGCCTCCCGGATCACGCCGGTGGGATGGCACAGGTTATCCAGCGGCTTCATGGAGTTCACGTCCACGCTCATGCACCGCTCGCCCAGGAACTCCGTAAGCAGCTTGTTGCCGCGGCCGCGCTTGTGGCCGGGCACGTCGAAGGGCACGATGCGTTCGCTGCGCAGGTCCTCCAGCGCGTCCATCAGCGGCATCCTCGTCTGGTCCATCATCCGGCATTCCCTCCCGTATGGGTTTACCGCGCCCCGGCGGAAGCCGGGCGCGGGTGGAAAAAGAAAAAGATGCGCCTTCGTGACGAAGGCACATCTTATAAAAACGGTTTGCGGCTTAAGCGGAAAACCCGCCGACGGGGCCGACGACCCCCTTGGCCGTTCGCGACGCCCGCATGCCTGGACCTTGCAGAGTCTATACAGTAAGAACTTACTTTTACTACTCTTTTTGACCGTTTTACAAGTGTGTACCCAAGTACACTTGGTTATGAAGTAACCAACTGGCTATTCAGTAGCCAAC
>CAZCCZ010000045.1:0-25908 GCA_964497495.1 uncultured Oscillospiraceae bacterium | reverse complement strand
GCGATCGACACCGTTTCGAGCAAACTGCTCCTGATCGAACGCGCTTACGCCGCCGCGGACGAAATTTCGTTCGAGGGGATGCAGCGGCGCGGGGACATCGGCGCGAAGGCGGTTGACGCGAACCGCGCATAACGCCCGCGCGGACAGACCCGTGACGAACAGAAAACACTGGATCACGCAGGAGGTTTTTATGGCAGTTTTTCGAGTGTACACCGAGAAAAAACCGGCTTATGCCGTGGAGGCGCAGGCGCTGCTGCACGAAATCCGGCACATCCTGCTTATCAAGAGCATTACTGGCGTGCGGCTGCTGAACCGTTACGATATCGAAGGGGTGGACGGGGCGCTTTTCGCGCAATGCCTGCCCGTCGTTTTTTTTGAGCCGCAGTTGGACGAGCATTACGCCGCTTTGCCGCAAAGCGACGCGGCGGCGGTGTTCGCGGTGGAACCCCTGCCGGGGCAGTTTGACGCGCGGGCGGCCTCGTGCGAGGAGTGCGTGCAGCTGGTCAGCCGCGGGGAACGCCCCACGGTGCGCACGGCGCGGGTGTACCTGCTGTTTGGCACGCCCACGGCGGACGAGCTGGAGCGCGTGAAAAAGTATGTGATGAACCCCGTGGAAAGCCGCGGGGCCGACCTGAAGGAGAAGGCGACGCTGAAACAGACCTACGCCGCGCCGGATACGGTGGAGACGCTTGCCGGGTTTACCGCCATGGGCGGCGAGGCGCTGGCGGCGTTCGTGGCCCGTTACGGACTGGCGATGGACGGGGAGGATCTGGCGTTTTGCCAGACCTACTTCCGCGGCGAACACCGCGACCCGACGCTGACCGAAATCCGCATGATCGACACCTACTGGAGCGACCATTGCCGCCACACCACCTTTTTAACCCGGCTTACCGGGGTAAAGGCGGACAAGCCTGCCGTGGAAAAGGCGTTCGCCCGCTATCTGGCCCTGCGCAGGGAACTGGGGCGCGAAGCAAAACCGATCACCCTGATGGACGTGGCCACCATCGGCGCGAAGGCCCTGCGGGCGCGGGGCGGGCTTACCAATCTGGACCTGAGCGACGAGATCAATGCCTGCTCCATCGTGATCGACGTGGACAACAACGGCGTGACCGAGCCGTGGCTGATGATGTTTAAAAACGAGACGCACAACCACCCCACGGAAATTGAGCCTTTCGGCGGCGCGGCCACCTGCATCGGCGGCGCGATCCGCGATCCGCTTTCCGGCCGCACATACGTGTATCAGGCCATGCGTGTAACCGGCGCGGCGGACCCGCTGGTACCCGTGGCGGATACCCTGCCGGGGAAGCTGCCCCAGCGCAAGCTGGTGACCACCGCGGCGGCGGGCTACAGCGCCTACGGCAACCAGATCGGCCTGGCGACCGGGCTGGTAGACGAGCTGTACCACCCCGGCTACGCGGCCAAACGCATGGAGATCGGCGCGGTAATCGGCGCTGCCCCGGCGACTAACGTGCGGCGGGAAACCCCCGCGCCCGGCGACGTGGTGATTCTGCTGGGCGGGCGCACGGGGCGCGACGGCTGCGGCGGAGCCACCGGTTCCAGCAAGAGCCACAGTCTGGAAAGCCTGGAAACCTGCGGCGCGGAGGTGCAGAAGGGCAACCCCGTGGTGGAGCGCAAGCTGCAGCGCCTGTTCCGCGACCCGAACGTGACGAAGCTCATCAAGCGCTGCAACGATTTCGGCGCGGGCGGCGTAAGCGTGGCCATCGGGGAACTGGCCGACGGCCTGATAATCGATCTGGATCGGGTGCCCCGGAAGTACGAGGGGCTGGACGGCACGGAACTGGCGATTTCGGAAAGCCAGGAGCGTATGGCCGTGGTGGTGGCCAGGGAGGACGCGGAAGCCTTCGTCGCCCTTGCCAACGCGGAAAATCTGGAAGCCACGGTTGTGGCGGAGGTCACGGCGGAGCCGCGCCTGAGAATGACGTGGAAAGGAAACGGGATCGTCGACCTTAGCCGGACATTTCTCAATTCCAACGGCGCGGAGAAGCACGCGGCGGCCTTCGTGCCGGACGACGGCATCCACCCCGTGGTTTTCGCCGGGAACACGTTCGGGGAACGGCTGGAAAATATGGCGACCGACCTGAACGTCTGTTCCAAAAAGGGGCTTTCGGAACGGTTCGACTCCACCATCGGCGCGGGCACGGTGCTTATGCCCTTCGGCGGAAAGCGCCAGCTGACGCCCGCGCAGGCGATGGCGGCCAAGCTGCCGGTGCTTCACGGCGAAACCCGCACGGTCAGCGGCATGGCCTACGGCTTCCACCCGCAGCTGATGGAACAGAGCCCGTACGAGGGCGCGTACCTGAGCGTGGCGGAAAGCCTGTGCCGCCTCGTGGCTACGGGCTTCGACTTCCGCAGGGCGTACCTGACCTTTCAGGAGTATTTCCAGCGCATGACCGCCGACCCCGAGGGCTGGGGCCGGCCGCTTTCCGCGCTGCTGGGGGCGCTGGACGCGCAGCTTGCCTTCGGCGTGGCGGCTATCGGCGGCAAGGACAGCATGAGCGGCACTTTCGAACAATTGCACGTGCCGCCCACGCTGGTCAGCTTCGCCGTAGCGCCCGGCGACCTGGATGCCGTGATCTCCCCGGAGTTCAAGGCGGCGGGCCGCACGCTGTATTACCTGTATGCCGATCCGTTTAACAGCGAGGCGTTTACGAAGCATCTGGACCGCCTCTACCGCCTGATTGCCGAAAAGAAGATCGTTTCCGCATGGGCCGTGGGGCTGGGCGGCGCGGCGGAGGGGCTGTTCAAAATGGCGCTGGGCAACGGCGTGGGCGTGAAGGTGGACGACGGCTTTACCCGCGACCCGTTCGCACAGGAAATCGGCGGCGTAATCGTGGAACTGGCGGAAAACACGCCGGAGGAGGAAGCGGCCGCCGCGGGCGAAAGGCTCGGCGAGACGGTTGCGGACTACGCGCTGACCTATCGGGGCAGGCGCTACGATCTGGCGCAGTTGCAGGAGCTTTACGAAGGTAAGCTGGAAAAGGTGTTTCCCTACCGCCGCGCGGGCGCTCGGTCGGGCGCGCCGGAGAAGGCCGAGAAAGTCACCTTTACGGCGGACCGCTGGCCTGCGCCCGCCCTTCGCGTCGCGCGCCCCGTGGCGGTCATCCCCACGTTTCCGGGCAACAACTGCGAAACGGACACCGCCCGCGCGCTGGAACGCGCGGGGGCCGAGCCGCGCATCCTGCTGGTGAACAACCTTACGCCGGACGCCGTGGCCGCGAGCGTGGAGCGCGCGCGTGAAGAAATCGGCGCGGCGCAGATGCTGGTGTTCCCCGGCGGCTTCTCCGGCGGGGACGAGCCGGACGGCAGCGGCAAGTTCATCACCGCGTTTTTCCGCAACCCGGCCGTGGCGGAGGCCGTGCGCGCGCTGCTGGACGACCGGGACGGCCTGATCTTGGGCATCTGCAACGGCTTTCAGGCGCTGATCAAAATGGGCCTTGTGCCCTTCGGCAGAATCATGGATACGGACGAGGACTGCCCCACCCTCACGTTCAATACCATCGGCCGCCACCAGAGCCGGCTGGTGCGCACGCGCGTCGCCAGCAACAAGAGCCCGTGGCTGCGGCTTTGCAAACCCGGCGAGATATACGTGGCGCCGGTAAGCCACGGGGAGGGGCGCTTCGTGTGCGACGCGGCGCTGCTTCGGGAACTGGCGGCCAACGGGCAGATCGCCATGCAGTACGCGGGGCCGGACGGGGAGCCGGGCATGGACCTCAGCGTGAACCCCAACGGCAGCGTATGGGCCGTGGAGGGGATTACCTCGCCGGACGGGCGCGTGTTCGGCAAGATGGCCCACGTCGAGCGCAGCGGCAGGAATCTGTACAAGAACGTCGAAGGGAATACATTCCAGCCGATATTCGAAGGCGGGGTCGCCTACTTCAAGCCCTCCCTTCGCTGACCGCTTAAAAATCGGAGGTTCACATGACAGAGCATTCCGGATACGTCAGCCCTTTTTCCACGCGGTACGCGAGCGCCGAAATGCAGTTCCTGTTTTCGGACGACAACAAGTTCCGCACCTGGCGCAGGCTGTGGATCAGCCTTGCCAAAGCCGAACAGAAGCAGGGCCTGCCCGTGACGGACGAGCAGATCGCCGAGATGGAAGCCCACCGGGACGACGTGAATTACGACGTGGCCGAGGCGCGGGAGCGCGAGGTGCGCCACGACGTGATGAGCCACGTGTACGCCTACGGCGTGCAGTGCCCCAAAGCGAAGGGCATCATCCACCTGGGCGCCACCAGCTGCTACGTGGGGGACAACACCGATATCCTGATCATGAAGCAGGCGCTGGAACTGGTGCGGCGCAAGCTGCTGGCGGTCATCGGGGAGTTGCGGGATTTCGCCCTTGCTTATAAAGACCTGCCCGCGCTGGCCTACACGCACCTTCAGCCCGCGCAGCTGACCACCGTCGGCAAGCGCGCCACCCTGTGGCTGAACGAGCTGCTGATGGATTACGCGGAGGCGGAGCACCGCCTGTCCACGCTGGCGCTTCTGGGCAGCAAGGGCACCACCGGCACGCAGGCCAGCTTTATGGAACTGCTGGACGGGGACACCGCGAAAATCGACCGGATCGAGCGGGACATCGCCGCCGACGTGGGGCTGGCGCGCGTGGTGCCCGTAAGCGGCCAGACGTACAGCCGCAAGACGGATTATCAGGTGCTTTCCGTACTGTCCGGCATTGCGCAGAGCGCCAGCAAGTTCAGTTACGACCTCCGGCTCCTTCAGAGCTACAAGGAAATGGAGGAGCCCTTCGAGGCGAGCCAGATCGGGTCCTCCGCCATGCCTTACAAGCGTAACCCCATGCGCTGCGAACGCATCAGCGGTTTAAGCCGCTACGTAATGACGGACGTGCTCAACGCCGCCTTCACGGCGGGCACGCAGTGGTTCGAGCGCACGCTGGACGACAGCGCCAACCGCCGCATCGCGGTCAGCGAGGCGTTTCTGGCGACGGACGCGATTTTGAACCTGATGATGAACGTGTGCGACGGGTTGGTGGTTTACCCTAAAGTGATCCGCGCGCGCGTGATGGCGGAACTGCCCTTCATGGCCACGGAGAATATTCTGATGGACGCGGTGAAGCGCGGCGGCGACCGGCAGGCGCTGCACGAGCGGCTACGCGTGCACAGCCAGGCGGCCGCGCGCGTGGTGAAGGAAGAAGGCGGCGCCAACGACCTGGCGGACCGCATCGCCGCCGACCCGGCTTTCGGCGTTACGAAGTCGGAGATCGAAGCGATTCTGGATCCCGCGCGTTTTACGGGCCGGAGCGCGGAACAGGTGGAAACGTTCCTCGCACGGGACGTGGATCCCCTGCTGGCCGCCCACGCGGGCGAACGGCCTGAAAAAGCGGAGGTGCTGGTATAAGCCGCGCCCGCGAAGCGAACGGGCCGGCCGCCTTTCTTTGCCCCGCCGCGCGCTCTTACGGAGCGCGTGGCGGGTTTTTTGGTTTAAACGCGCCAACCTGTAAAAACCTTCCGCCCGGAGGGCCGTAACTTTGACAGCAGCCCCCCGGTTGCGATACAATCATGCTGAAATCAAACGATCAAAGGGGAGGGAGCGCCCGTGGACGAGGCCGTTTACGCGGAACTGGTGGAGACGCTCCGCCCGATCGTCAAGAAAAAAGACCTGCTGGAAAACGCGCCTATGAGCCGCTATACCACGCTGGGCTTCGGCGGCCCCGCCGAGCTGCTGTGCGAAATCTCCTCCGCCGACCAGCTGTTGCAGATCCTGCGCATCGCCAAACGCCTGAACGTGCCGGTGAACGCGCTGGGCAACGGCTCCAACCTGGCGGTAAGGGACGGCGGTCTTCCCGGCCTCACGCTCCATTTCGGCGACGGTTTCGCGGAAATTTCCCCGCCGGTGCCGCTGCCGGACGGCCGGTACGCCGTTACGGCGCAGGCGGGTGCGATGCTCGCCAGGGTCAGCGCGGCGGTTGCGGACGCGGCCCTGAGCGGGATGGAGTTCGCCTCCGGCATTCCGGGCTCGGTAGGCGGCGCGGTGGTGATGAACGCGGGCGCGTACGGCGGGGAAATGAAGAACGTCGTCACGGGCGTGACCTGCGTGGCCCTTTCCGGAGAAATACGGCACTATACGGGCGAAGAAATGGGCTTCGGGTACCGCAGCTCCCGCCTGTGCGACCCCGAAGGGGAGCCGGAACTGGTGGTGACGGCCACCCTTGCGCTGACCCCCGGCGATATGGACACCATCCGCGTTACCATGCGGGAGTTCAACGCCCGCCGCCGCGAGAAGCAGCCGCTTTCGCAGCCCTGCTGCGGCAGCACTTTCAAGCGCCCGCCGGGGCAATTCGCGGGAACGCTGATCGAGCAATGCGGGCTCAAGGGCCTGCGGGTGGGCGGTGCGAGCGTGAGCACGCTGCACGCTGGGTTTCTGATCAACGATCAGGAAGGCACCGCGGAGGATTACCTGCGGCTGATGGCCGAGGTGCAGCGCGTCGTTCTGGAGAAAACGGGCGTGCGGCTGACGCCGGAGGTGCGCGTGGTGGGCGTGGACCCGCCCGCACAGGGTAACTGAACCCGTTTTTAGGGTAAACGTTGGAAGGGGGGGTTGACCCATGCAGTTTTTAATCGTCACGGGCTTAAGCGGAGCGGGCAAGACCGTCGCCATCCGCACGCTGGAGGACTTGGGCGCGCTGTGCGTGGACAACCTGCCGCCCATGATGCTGGTGCGCTTCATGGAGGCGTGCAAGGCCTCCAACATCAGCCGGCCGCTGGTCGCCATCGCCGTAGATATCCGCTCCGGGGAGTTCTTCGACGCCAAGGCGGTCGTGAAGATGATCGACGAGGCCCGCAGCGTGGGCTTCCAGATCGACACGCTGTTCATCGAGGCGCATGACGCGATGCTGGTGAACCGGTATAAGGAAACGCGCCGCGACCATCCGCTGGCCAGCGAGGGCATGAACCTGGAGGAGGCCATCGCCGCGGAACGCAACCGCCTGCAGCCGCTCCGGGAAACGGCCAACCACGTGATTGATACCAGCGAGCTGAAAACCAGCGCCCTGCAGGCCCGGCTGCGTGCCATCGTGATGCAGGCGGGCAACGAGCCCATCCTGCGCATCGAACTGCTGAGCTTCGGTTTCAAGCGCGGCATCCCGCGGGACGGCGATCTGGTGTTCGACGTGCGTTTTCTGCCCAACCCCTTCTACATTCAGGAGCTCGGCCACCACACGGGGCTGGATCAGGACGTGAAGGATTTCGTGCTCAACCACCCGGTAACGCAGACGTTTCTGGAAAAGTGCATGGACATGCTTACGTTCCTGCTGCCCAACTACGTTGCCGAGGGCAAGCACCGGCTGGTGATCGCTATCGGTTGTACGGGCGGCGCGCACCGCAGCGTGGCCATCGCGGAATCCCTGTGCGAGCAGTTGAAGGCGCAGGGGCAGCACGTGAGCGTGACCCACCGCGATCTGGCCATCGAACAGGCGCACTGGGCGGGAAGATAGAACAGATTTCGCGCCTCGTGAATCGTCAAGCGCCCCGTTTCCCTGCGGAAACGGGGCGCTTCGTGTTCGGATTTTCGAGGACTATGGCTTGTCGTTCCGGCTTTCAAACGTCATCACCCGAAAGGGAAGGCCGGATCGCCGGTGGGTTACGGTGCGAATGATCCGAAAGCCCGCCTTCTCGTAGGCGCGGACGGCGCGCAGGTTAAAGGCGGCGACCGTAAGCCGGAAGGCGCTTGCGTGAAAGCGGTCTTCCGCAAAATCCAGCCCCGCGCGCACGAACGCGGCGCCTGTGCCGCCGCCACATAGGGACGGTTCCCTGCCGAGACCGACGTCCAGAAAATGATCGTCGTATACGTCCGCCTCAGCCGCGGGGATGCGCGCGGACGGACCGAAACAGTAGTAACCTTCCGGTTCGCCTCCCGCCCCGACGGTAGCGTAATAGGTTCCGTTCGTTAATTCCCGTAGGCATTCTTCATCGGGGCGGAACCCGTACACGGCGAATTCGCCGGGATATGCCCACGCGGCGATCCGCTCGGCAAGGGCGTCCGACATGGGAAGGATCATCGGCGCGGGCTCCTTTCCGGGCGGCAGGGCGCGGGCGCTCAGGCCAGCGCCAGCGCGACCGCTTTTTCCGCGTGCACCACCGTGGTGTCGAACAACGGCACCCGCGTGTCCTTCTGGTTCACCAGCATCCCGATTTCCGTGCAGCCGAGGATCGCCGCCTCCGCGCCCGCCGCAGCCATGCGCTCGATCACGGCGAGAAACGCCTTTTTACTTTCCGGCAGCGTTTTGCCGTAGCAAAGCTCGTCGAAGATCACGCGGTGGAGCATGCCCCGTTCGTCCTGGTTCGGGATATCCACGGCGATCCCGCGCCGCTCGAGCCTTTCGCGGAAAAAGGCCTGCTCCATGGTGTAGCGCGTGCCCAGCAGCGCCGCGCGCTTCACGTTCGCCCCGGCCAGCGCGTCCGCCGTGGCGTCCGCGATGTGCACGAACGGAACGCGGATCGCGCGCTCGATCACATCGGCGCTTTTGTGCATGGTGTTGGTGCCCAGCAGCACGAAATCCGCGCCGCCGCGTTCCAGCCTGCGCGCCGCGTCCGCCAGCATATCGCCCACCAAAGCCCAGTCTTCGGCGCGCGCCGCGGCTTCCACCTCGGCGAAATCCACGTTGTACAGCAGCAGCTTCGCGCTGTGGTAGCCGCCCAGCGCGGCGTTTACCCGCTCGTTGACGATCTGGTAATACGTCACCGTGCTTTCCCAGCTCATGCCGCCGATCAGGCCGATGGTTTTCACGGGCGTCCCCTCCTCACGTTTATTGGGGGGATTGTACGCTTTCGGGCGGGTTCCGTCAAGCCTTCCGGTTTGACAAAGCGTTGCGTCCATGCTATTCTTTGGCTGATATCCGGGCGCGGCCAGACGCCCGCGGAGGAGCCGACAATATGACGAAGATCGCCGTGCTGATACCCTGCTTCAACGAGGCCAAGTCCATCGCCAAGGTGGTCGGGGATTATCGCGCCGCGCTTCCCGAAGCGGAAATCTACGTTTACGACAACAACTCCACCGACGGCACGGACGGCCTGGCCCGCGCGGCGGGCGCGACCGTCCGCTACGAGCGCAGGCAGGGTAAGGGCAACGTGATCCGCACCATGTTCCGGGACGTGGACGCCGACGCCTACCTGATGATCGACGGGGACGACACCTACCCCGCCGAAAACGCGCGCGCGATGGTGGACCTGGTGCTGGAGCAGAAGGTGGACATGGTGGTGGGAGACCGGCTGAGCTCCACCTATTTTACGGAAAACAAGCGCCCCTTCCACAATATGGGCAACCGGATGGTGCGCGGGCTGGTGAACCGTATTTTCCACGGCAACATCGCCGACCTCATGACCGGTTACCGCGCGTTCAGCTACCAGTTTGTCAAGTCCTTCCCGGTGCTCTCCAAGGGGTTTGAGATCGAGACGGAAATGAGCATCCACGCGCTGGACAAGAACCTGTCCATCGTCAGCGTCCCCGTGGCCTACCGCGACCGGCCCGCGGACAGCCCCAGCAAGCTGAACACCTATACCGACGGCCTCCGCGTGCTGCGCACGGTGGCGCGGCTGTATAAGGAATACCGTCCGCTGTCCTTCTTCGGCGTGTTTACGCTGCTGTTCGGCGCGGCGGGCGTGGGCCTGTTTATTCCCGTGTTCGCGGATTACGTGCGCACGGGGCTGGTGCCGCGCTTTCCTACGCTGATCGTTTCCGGCGTGATGATGACGCTGGCGATCCTGATGCTGATCTGCGGACTCATTCTGGACACGGTGGCCAAGAAGCACCGCCAGCTTTTCGAAATCAACCTGAATATACTGCGGATGCTGCACGGCCAGCGAAAACCGGAGTAGCGCGCCATGGCCGCCCTGCGCCGTCCGCCGCTTCAAACCCTCGCGCGCCTGTCCGGCTGCCTGCTGGCGGGCGCTTTGGGTATGCTCGCGTTCACCCTTTCGCCGGAACACTACGTGGGCGTCAGCGACCTTCCCCTCCGGGCGGGCAGCCCCGTCTGGATTCTGTACGCGCTGCTGCTGGCCGGGCTTTTCCGGCTGGCGCTGAACGCGCGCGTCACGGCTGGGATGGCCGCGCTGGGGCTGCTGTTCGGCGCCGTCAACTATTTCGCCGCCACGCTGTTCGCCTACGATACGTGGTCCTTCCTGAACTCGTGGGGCGCGTGGACGGAAGCGAGCCTGCGGATTCTGGGGCAGGCCGCCGTGATGACGGCGGCTATCGCCGTGCTTTGCGCCTGGCTGGAACGCGCGCCCGGCGTCGCGGGCGGCCGTATTTCCGGATGGCTGAATCGTCTTTCTTCCCGCCTTACCCTGCGTTTCCCCGCGCTTGCCGCCTGGCGGCGCGGGCACCCCACGGCGGTTGTGACGCTGTTCCTGCTGCTGTGCTGGTCGCCGTACCTGATCGTATTCTATCCGGGCACGGTCATCTGGGACATGGGGGAGATGCTGGGCGGGCTGTACGGCCTGCGGCTGCTCAGCACCTGGCATCCGATGCTGACCACGTGGCTGTTCGGCGGCTGCGTGTGGCTGGGGCGGCAGATCGCGGGGGATAATCTGGGCGCGTTCCTCTTTACCCTGCTGCAAACGTTCGCGATGGCCTTCGCGCTTGCGGACGCGCTGCGCTTTCTGCGCCGTCTGGGGCTGGGCCGCAGCTTCCGGCTGGCGGCGCTGTTGTTTTTCGGGCTTACGCCCATTTTCGGCTCCTTCGCGCAGGCCGTGGGCAAGGATACGCTGTATGCCGCCGCGCTGCTGCTGTTTGCCGTGCGCACCGCGGAGATTCTGCTCTACGGCGCGCCGAAACGGAAAGAACTGGCCTGGTACGCGGCGTTCGCGCTGCTCTCGTGCCTGCTGCGCGCCAACGGCCCTTACGTGGTGCTGGGCACGGCGGCCGTAACGGTCGCCTTCGGCGTGCGCGGCAGGGAACGGCTTTCCGTGGGGGCCGCGCTGGGGGCGGCGCTGGCGCTGGCGTTCGCGTTCAACTTCGTACTGCTGCCCGCCCTGCATATTCAGGACGAGACGGCCTCCGGGATTTATTCCGTATGCTTCCAGCAAAGCGCGCGCACCCTGCGCGACCACGCGGATACGGTCACGCCGGAGGAATACGCCGAAATCGACTCCGTGCTGGACGCGGAGGCGCTGCCCGCGCTGTACGAAGCCAACATATCGGACCCGGTCAAGTTTACCTTCCGCCAGTATGGGCAGGGACGCGCCGCCGAAACCGCCGCGCTTGCACGCTACCGGAAAACGTGGCTTTCCATGTTCGCCGAGTATCCGCTTACGTATCTGGAAGCTTTCGTGGCGGGCAACAGCGGGTATTACGCCTTCACCCCCAAGATCGACGCTTCGCGCACGTACCACGCGCAGGGCGGTATCCGCTTTGTGTTTGAAACGTACGATCTGGGCGACGACCCGCTTTACCTGCACACCGTACAGATCGGGGGGCTGGAAACCGCCCGCACGCTGCTGGCGGCGTATTCCCGCGGGTGGCGGCGGGTGCCGTTGCTGGAACTCTTCCTGTTCTGCCCCGCTTACACGTGGCTGCTGGCGGCAGCCGGGCTGTCGCTTGCGCGCAGGCGGCGTTTCCGGGAACTGCTCGCGTTTTTCCCCGCTCTGCTGAGCCTGGGTGTCTGCCTGCTGGCCCCGGTCAACGATTATTTCCGTTATTTTCTGCCGGTCGTCGCTATGGCCTTCCCGCTGCTGGGGCTTGCCAAAGCGCCCGCGTCCGAACGCGGCGGGCGTATCTGAGAACCGACGTAAAACTCACGAACGGACGCGGCCAACAGGCCGCGTCCGTTCGTGAACTTGTTTTTATATTAGGCGTGCCCGTCGCGGTTCCGTTTCGGAACCGGCCGCGGGATATCCGATGCGGGTGCCATGCCTTTTTCACGCTTCTCCGCCGGCAGGGCCGAGCCTGCGGAAACCGCGGGCGTCGCGGGCTCCGGGGATACCGTCGGCGCCGTGGGGGTCTCCGGCGCGGTCGCCTCGCCGGCAGGCTGATAGGTTACGAAGAAGAGGGAGCGCACGGTGTCGCCCGTCAGGAATTTGATCTTCACGTGAAACGCGCGCATGGAACCGTCTTCGCAGAGACGATTGTACGACCCTTCCGCCGTGCCCTGCGTTTCGAACGCCTGGCCGAACAGCTGGAGCAGGTGTTTATATTCCTCATCGGTCGTTAACTTCACGACGTTTGTAACGCTCTGGTATACCCGCTCCGCGCTGTCGCCCGTTACGGCGAGGTATTCCTGGTTGATGCGCAGCAACTCCAGGTTCTTGCCGTTCAGCTCGCACAGGCTGGCGGCGCACGGAATGGTGGACAGCATCGTACCGAAGTCCCCGTCGATGCTCCACACGCGGCGTACGGCGGATTCTGGGTAGATATTGCCGACGCTCTTCAGCGCCTGGTGTGGCTTGTCAGCGAGCAGCCGTTCGAACTCGGCCACCGGCATGGGCTTGTAAAACAGGAAGCCCTGCCCGAGCGTGCACCCGATGGATACGAGGAAGCGTGCCTGCTCCACGGTCTCCACGCCTTCGGCCACGATGGGCAGTTGCAGGTAGCGCGCCATGCGCACCACGCTGCTGAGGATCGTGCCGCCGCGTCCTTCCGTGTCGCTTCCGTAAAGGAAACGCATGTCCAGCTTCAGGAGGTCCACCTGAATTTCCTTGAGCATGTTTAGGCTGGAATAGGCGCTACCGAAATCGTCCATTTCCACGGTGAAACCCTTGCTGCGCAGCGTGGCGATGAGCTCGGACAGCAGCTTTGGGTCTTCCGCATAAGCGCTTTCCGTGATCTCCAGTTCGATATAGCGGCGCGGCACGCCGTACCGGTCGGACAGGGCGCACAGCGTGTTGACCAGCGCCGGATTAT
The DNA here is from genome assembly GCA_964497495.1 of uncultured Oscillospiraceae bacterium. Taxonomy (GTDB): domain Bacteria; phylum Bacillota; class Clostridia; order Christensenellales; family Aristaeellaceae; genus CAXXOK01. Next base: position 13,035 of record CAZCCZ010000045.1, on the reverse strand, counting down.
AGATATCCACGCGGGAGATGTTCATGCTGACCGGGAGCGGCGGCTGGCCGCCGTGACGGTCCATCCAGCCGCGGATCAGCGCGTAGACCTGTTCCCATACGTAGACGTCCATTTTCATGATGAAGCCGTTCCGCTCGAAGATGGGTACGAACGCGCCGGGCAAAAGCACGCCGCGGGTCGGATGGTTCCAGCGCACCAGCGCTTCCGCCCCGATGATTTCACCCGTGGACAGCTTGCACTTGGGCTGGAGGTATATTTCAAACTGCTTCTTTTGAAGGGCGCCGTTCATGTCGTTTACGATATCCAGCTCTTCCAGAAGCTCCTTGCGAAGCTTGTCGTCGTAATAGGCGTAGCGGCGTACGTAATTCCCCTTCACGGTTCGCTTGGCCATGTCCGCGCGGTCGTGCATGATGCTGACCGGCAGGGTCCGGTCGTCGATGATGTACAGGCCGTATACCAGCAGGATCTCGAACGGCAGGTCGTATTCTTTCAAGTTCCGGTCGCATTCCATCATCCGCGCGCGCAGTTCCTGCGGCTCGTAGGGAAGGCACAGCGTGAAGTTGTCGGCGTCGATGCGGCTGTACGTACCCTTTTCGGAGAACAGGGTCTGCATTCGCTGAGCCAGATGCCGAAGCAGCCGGTCGCCTTCCTCGTGGCCGAAGATATCGTTAACCAGACGGAATTTTTCGATGTCGAAGGCGATCATTACGAAAACGGTGCCGGGGGATTTGTCCAGCATCAGCTTGGTTTTTCGGTAAAAAGCGGCCTTGTTGCAGATGTTGGTCAGCGGGTCGTGCTCCGCAATATAGCGCAGTTCGTTCTGGTGGCGGGCTTCGTCGCTCTTCTGCATGAGCAGATATCGGTTCTGCGCCCGAAGCTCCTCCGTTTCCCGTTTCCGGATGACGTTTTGCACCCGAAGCTTCAGCAGTCTGGAATCGAAGGGCCTGGTAATCACGTCCGTCGCGCCCAGTTCGACGGCCGCGAGGCCGAACTCGCTTTCGGCGGTGTCGGAGGTTACGATGACGGGAATCGACGAGAACGCCGCGTTCTTCTGCATGTGTCCGAGAATGTCCAGCCCCTTCCCGCCGTCGATGGACAGATCCAGCAGCATGGCGGAAACGGCGGAACTTCTGTTTTCCAGAATCGCCATACATTCCGCTCCGCTCCTGGCCGTCAGCAGCCGGAAATCGTTGCCGAAGATTTCCCGAAGGCCGTTCTGCGTCGCCTCCGATTCGTCCGCAACCTGCAACGTGCGGCGCCCTTCCGACAGGGAAGGGTTTACGTCGTCCGGGGCCGTAAGCTCGGAACGCGGGCCGGGCGCAGCCGATGCGGCGTCCGCGCCGTCGCCGAGGGTGCCGCGGTAAAAGACGAAGCGGTTCTTTCCGTGATGCTTGGCGTAGTACAGGGCTTTATCCGCCTTCTGGTAGAGCGTGCCGAAGGCGATGCCGTCCTCCGGGTACATCGCGATGCCGACGCTGCCGGAGATGACCACGTCGCTGCCGAGCGTGATATTGAGCGCCCGGCAAAGGAAAGACGCGCGCTTTTCCACGAAGTCCTTATCATCCCGGATGTTCCGAAGGCAAACCATAAACTCGTCGCCGCCCACGCGCCCGATCAGGTCTTCGTTGCGTATCACGGCCCGCAGGCTGTTGGCGATGTCGGTAAGCACCCGGTCGCCGAACTGGTGGCCGTACGTGTCGTTGACAAGCTTGAAGCCGTCCAGATCGATCATCAGCAACGCGTGTATCGCGCCGGGGTCGGTCTGTTCCAGCAGGAGCGTCAGCTGTTCCTCGAAGGCCGTACGGTTCAGGAGCCCGGTGAGCGGATCGCTGTTGGAACGATCGCGCACCTGCAGCTCGTTGCGTTTCGCCTCGTCCTCGTCCTGTAAAAGCAGGGAGGTCTGCACGTCGCCCGAATAGGGATCGGCGATCAGTTGAATGCTGGCGACGGTCCAGCGCGCCTGCAGATCCGCGTCGATCCGGCGGAATTCCAGCTCGTCGCTGCGTATGCCGCGGGCGAAAATTTCCAGCAGCCGGTCGCGCTCCAGAAACGCGCGGAAACGCTGGCTGTCGTCCGGATAGACGATCTGCTCGGCCAGATAGTCCACCACGAGCGGAAGCGACGGCCGAACGTCTTCGGGGAGCGGCGGCAGCATCCTGCCGGCCTCGCCGACCGGAATATTGCGGGTCAGGTTGTATTCGTACAGGCTCATACCGTCCTGCGGCATATCGGCGTAGCGCTGCTTCCACTTCTGGTAAGCCAGTTCCTTCCGGTGCTGCTCGGAGATATCGCAGAAGGAAAGCACGGCCTGCAACGGCTCCCCCTGGTCGGAATAGATCATGGTGTAGTCGATGCGGTACCAGGCGTAACTGCCGTCCCGGTTGCGCAGGCTAGCGGCGCAGGAGCCGGAAGGCTTTCCCGCCGCCATTTCGCCGAAAAAGATATGAATGTCCGGAACGCTTTCCTCGGCAACGTTGCCCGCGGCGATGAAGGAATCCGGCATATCCGGCAGATCCTGATCGGCGTTGTACAGGGGGGAGGGGTCCCCGCCGCGCAGAAGCTTACGCTGCGCCATATCGAAACGCAGCACGTACTTTTCGCTCTGGTGCACCGCGATACGGTACTCCTCCTCGCGGATACGGAGTTGCTCCATACGGTCGGCCTGCGCCGCGATATCCGCGGCAGCCCGTAAAACGCTGACGGACAGGGACATAATCAGCATGATCACCGCAACCCGGAAGGCGACGCTGTTGTTTGCCAGCGGCGTCAGGTAGAACAGCGCCAGCGATATCACGCCGCCTACCGAAGTAAAGGCGATGCCTACGGAGAGTTCCCCGTGCGCGCGTTGCCGCCGATTCTTGCCGTTGACCAGCAGAAGGATGACGACACAGGCGATAACGGAAATGACGTTGGCGGAAAGAATGCCCGACCAGGGCGGAAGAATGCCTGTCAGGATCATCGCCAGCTCCGCCGCGGCGTTTAGCCCGAGCAGCGCGCACAGCGCGAGGCTCGCGCGCCGGACGCGGGGCAGCATCAGGCCGATAAACAGGATATAGGGAATAGGCATCAGCAGAAAACTGAAAACAGTGACGTAATAAAACGTCTGGTTGCCGATGAAATAAATGCCGGATAAATCCGTATCGGTGTAAAACCAGATGCCGGACAGGATGACGAACGCCAGCAGATAAAAGTACCCGCGGGGCACGGGCTTACGGTTGCGGCGAGATTCCAGCGCGACCAGGACGATCAGCGCTAAGGCAACCAGAAGGATAAACAGGCTGATGACGACCGAGGGCTGGGAACCGCCCAGCAGGGCCAGCCGGATATCGGCGTTCGAGCCCAACCGGATGGAGTACACTTCCACGAAGGGCTTGCTGCCCGTGCCGCTGAACGTGAGCCGTATGCTTTTCCCCGCCATATCCGGAGAGATCTCGAGTTTCGACCAGGGAAGGTCGTATGTGACGGCGTTCCCGGTTGCGGAGGCGATACCGGATACGGGCACGGGCTCCCCGCCCACCTCCGCGGACACCTGTTGGTAATTGCTTTTAACATACAGGGATTCCGCCCCGCTTATGGCGCTGGGCAGCGTACTGACGATGATGTTACATCCGGAAGCCAAACGGTACGGCATGGTGAATGGGCGCAGGTAACCTCCGGCCTCCTCCGCCTGCCAGCCTGCCGCCCATTCCGTGCTTTGGGCCGTGGAGCCGTTCAGGTGAGCCGGGGACTGGTCTGACGAGGCGAACCAGACGACGAGCATCAGTACCAGCGTGAACAGAACCGGCACGAACCATTTATTGAATCTCATGCTTTCCGTCCCATACCGGGCGCGTTTTACCGTGCCCCTTCTAAACGACTTATTAGGCGGTTTCCCTCCCCGTGGCGACCCAATTGATTGCTAATTATCTATCATTATACAAAACGGTAAGGCGGTTTGCAAGGAAAAACGTAAAGAAAGGAAAGTTGATGTAACCGAAACTTCCCGAAAACGAAAAATACTTCGATAGCGGCCCTGTGCCGAATTCTCGAAAAGACGTTGACAGCCCCCCGCGATTATGGTATGATCCCTTCCGTAAGCAGAAGCAACCCGCTTCTCACCGCGCGAATCCGTTTTGCGCAGGTCGCGGCACGTAAGTCCGCGTCGGTCGGTGTATGCGGCGGGTCGTTTGCCCGGCGCTTTTTCGTTGTTACGGGGATGTTTTCCCCGGGAACGGGAACGCCACCTGAATCATACGGAGGTGTATGGATATCAACAACGAGCCGATGATTAACGAAGAGATTAACGATCGCGAAGTGCGGTTGATCGGTGCCAACGGCGAGCAGCTGGGCGTCATGTCCACGCGCGCGGCGCTGGAGGAGGCCGAAAAGGCGGGGCTGGATCTGGTGAAGATCGCGCCCCTCGCCCAGCCGCCCGTGTGCAAGCTTTTGGACTACGACAAGCACCGCTTCGAACAGTCCAAGCGCGAGCGTGAGCTGCGCAAGAACCAGCGCATTGTCGAGCTCAAAGAGGTGCAGCTTTCCGCGACCATCGAGGAGAACGACGTTCAGACCAAGATGAAGAACGCCGTAAAGTTCCTGGAGGCCGGCGACAAGGTGAAGGTGAGCATCCGCTTCCGCGGCCGCCAGATCGCTCATGCGAACATCGGTATGAAGATCATGCTGGATTTCGCCCACCGCATTGAGGAAAGCGGAAACATCGAGCGCGCCCCTCAGCTGGACGGACGTCACATGAACATGGTCATCGCTCCAAAGGCTGAAAAAAAGAGCTTCGCGGAACGTTCGCAGGCGCGTAAGGAACACACCGAAACCGATGAGCGCCAACCCGAAGCGGACGAGAAGAAAGAGGCCCTGTCGCAGGAGCAGCCCAGGAAAAAGGTCAAGCGCGAAAGCGAAAATATGATTTGACCTTGGCAGACGCCGGAACGTAAGGCGCTCCAGCCCGCGGACACGCCGCCGGGGGAGAGCGGAAAAGCACCGTCGTTTGCCGGAGGAACCGCCGTCATCGCGTTTCCTCAGGGAGCCGGCGTACCGGCCGGTTCCTTTCGCGCCCGGGCGTTTGCCCCAGGCGCGGAACCCAAACGGAGAGGAGGACGAACCCCATGCCCAAACAGAAAACTCATCGCGGCGCAGCCAAGCGTTTCTTCTTTACGAAAAACGGAAAGGTGACGCACAAGCAGATGAACGCCAACCATCAGGTGCATCTGAAGACCACCAAACGTACCCGTCACCTGCGCGCGGACGGCATTGTGGACAACGCGGCCGAGGCCCGGACCATCCACAAGCTGCTCCCCTACAAATAAGCCGGCTTCGCCGAAACTTTCAAGGAGGATACGACCATGGCACGGATCAAGAGGGCTGTGAACGCCCATAAAAAGCGCCGTAAAGTACTGAAGCTTGCCAAAGGTTTTTTTGGCGCGAAATCCCGGCAGTACCATGCCGCTACCGAGCAGGTGGCGCGCAGCCTGCGCTACGCCTACAAAGGCCGCAAGATGCGCAAGCGCGATTTTCGCCGCCTGTGGATCACTCGCATCAACGCCGCCGCGCGGCTCAACGACATGAGCTATTCGGTACTGATGAACGGACTGAAGAAGAACAACGTCGTCATCAACCGCAAGATGCTGGCCGACATCGCCGTAAACGACCCCGAGGCGTTCAAGAAAATCGTGGAAAGCGCGAAATGACGTCCGAAGCGAAACGGAAACAGGCCTGTTAAAACCGGAGCATGGAATGTGCTCCGGTTTTCGCTTGCCGGTCATTCGTCAAAGCCGCCTGGCGGGGGTTTCACCGTCAGCCGGGCCGGGCCGGGGTCCGGGGCCGCATGCCGCACAGTTCCTCGTACAGCCCAACGTACTGGGCGTATTGCCTGCGCTTCTCGTATTCTTCGGCGCGGGCGCGGCAGGCTTCGGGGGCCTTGGGACTGTTGCACAGCCTGCGGCAGGCGGCGGCGGCCGACTCCAGATCGTTTTCGGGCACCACCTCGCCCACGTCGGGGGTTACGGTCTCCGGCAGGGCGGTCGCGTCGTAACAGAGCACCTGCGTGCCGCAGGCGAGGGCTTCCAGCAGGGTCATGCCCTGCGTTTCCTCGTGGCTCAGGCTCAGGCACAGGTCGGCGGCCGTGTACAGCGTGCGGAGCTCGCGTACGCTCTGCGTTCTGGGAATGCCCAGCATCGTTTTGGGCAATTCGGCGCACTGGCGGTCGGTCAGTCCCAGCGCGACGATCATCATGTCGTCGCCTAAAAGCCCGGACAGGGCGACCAGGTCGTCCAATCCCTTGCGGGGCTCCCAGACGCTGGCCACGCTCAATAGCATTTTTCGGCCCGCCAGTTCCTCCAGCCCGTAGCGTTTCACCACGTCCGCGATCAGCTCCGGCTCGTCGCCGGGGCGGAAACGTTCCAGGTCCACTCCGCTGGGGATGACGCGCACGGGTTTCTTTCCCAGGAAGGAACGGGCCGCTTCCCGCCCCAGCCAGACGGACGGGGTGACGAGCGTGAGGTTCGGCACGGAAAGGAACGCGGCGCGCTTTTCCGTCCAGTTGCGCGCGCTCCGGTCGAGCAGCAGGCTTTTAGGATAGGCGGCCAGCTGCGGGCACCGGCCGCAGCCGGAACGCCAGCGGTCGCACCCGGCCATGGAATAATAGGCGCAGTGGCCGGTGAAGGCCCAGCAGTCGTGCAGTGTCCACACCACGGGCACGCCCGCTTCCTTCAGGTACGCAAACAGCGTGCGCACGTCCAGATAATACCCGTGCAGATTGTGCAGGTGCACCACGTCCGGCTTGTACAGCTTCAGTTGGCGCACCAGTTTACGCGTGGCGCGGCGGCTGAGGAACCCCGCGCGGTCCAGCAGGCGCGCGCCCAGCGCGTGCAGCCACACGTCCGCCCGGCTGCCCACGCGCAGGCTGGGGACTTTCTGCGGCGGATACCCTCGGGAATAGCACAGCAGCGCCTTATGCCCGAGCTCCGTAAGCACCTCGCAGATGTCCACGGCGATGCGCCCCGTGCTGAGGGACGACGTTACGTTGATGTGCGCCACGCGCATGCAAGCGCCTCCTTGGTTTGGCAATATGAAAAGGGAAGGGACGGCCCGTTGCGAGGCGCGCCGTCCCCCCCATTTTGCGGCAGCCGCCGCGGGTTGTCAATAATTACTGGCCTTGAGCTCGAAGAACGCCTTGGGGTGCTTGCACACGGGGCAAAGCTCCGGCGCCTTCTTGCCGATGACCACGTGCCCGCAGTTGGAGCAGACCCACACCTGGTCGCCGTCGCGGCTGAAAACCAGGCCGTCCTTGATGTTGGCAAGCAGCTTGCGGTAGCGCTCCTCGTGCGTCTTTTCGATCTTCGCCACGCGCAGGAACAGATCCGCGATCTGGTCGAAGCCCTCGGCCTTGGCTTCCTCGGCCATACGGACGTACATATCCGTCCACTCGTAGTTTTCGCCGTCGGCCGCGTCCAGCAGGTTGGCTTCCGTGCTGGGCACCTCGCCGCCGTGCAGGAGCTTGAACCAGATCTTGGCGTGTTCCTTTTCGTTGCCCGCGGTCTCCTCAAACAGATTGGCGATCTGCACGTAGCCGTCCTTGCGGGCCTGGGAAGCGTAGTAGGTGTATTTGTTGCGCGCCTTGCTTTCCCCTGCGAACGCGTCCTGCAGGTTCGCTTCGGTTTTGGTGCCTTTGAGTTCTTTCATACCCTTGCCCTCCTTTTTCGTTTTCCGTTCCGGGCCGCGCCGCGGCCCGGAACCGGATGATTGCCTGAAAAGGGTTATACCTTGCGATACGGTTGCTGAAACCGTATGAACGCCAAATTCACAGCCAGCTTGCGCCGAAGCCGAACACGCACCAGTGGTCGGTGTGGAGCGCGTACTGCACGAGCGGGTCGGTCTGCTCCTCCGCGGGCAGTTCGCTCATGTTCTTTTGAAGCTTCCGGCCTTCTTCCACGCCCACGGCGTGGTTGTCGGCGTTGCTGTCGTACAGGTAACAGTAGCTTTTCACGGTGTTGCTCATGTTGCCTTCCACCGTGGTCACCCGGTATACGCCGTTCCCCCGGTCCGCCACGTCCACCACGATGCCGATGTGGGTGGTGCGGTAGCCGTTGGACAGGTCGGCGTAGATCACCGGGTAGCCCGCGCGGGGAACGCCCGTGAAGCGGCCGAGCTTCTGGAAACAGTCGTACTGGTTGCCCACCTGCCCCTCGCGGAAGAGCACTACGTCCCCATCCGTGACGGTTGCGGCGGCGAGGGCTTCCTCCCGTACGGGGTCGATCCCGCTGGCGTTGGCGCACCAGATGGTGAACACGGAGCACCAGCCGACTTCCTTTTTCCTGCCGTAGTACCACTTGGCGTACTTGTTGTATTTCGGAAGCCGGGCGCGCGCGGTGTCGTAGAACTCTTTTTTCGCCACGTACACGAGCGCCTTGATCTTCTCCGGCGGCGCGTCGTCGCTTACGGAAACGACAAAAGGAGCGTCCCCCGTTGCACTGCTAAAAGTCACGGTGGCTTCGCCTTCGGCTACGGCGGTCATCAGGCCGTTTTCGTCCACCGTGACGACCGACGGATCGGAAGTTGAAAACGAAGCGCCCGCAACGGTCGCCGTCTGCGCGGCCGGCTCGTCGTACGGGGTGATGGCCGGGGCGACGCTCGGTACGTACGCCGTTTCCCCCGTGCGCATCGTGCAGGCGCCGGTCTGCAACGCCTCCTGCGCGGGGCTTGGCAGCGCGGCGGCGGCCTGGGCAAAGAGCACGTCCGTCTCGTCGTCTGCCAGCGCCACGGAACCCAAAGACAGCGCCAGCGTCGCCGCGAGCAGCAGGCTAAACGCGCGGGCGAACCGGTTCATGCGATACGTCATCTCCTTATGGTTGCGCAGCCAGTATACCACACCGCGCCGCGCTTGGGAACCGCGAACCCGCTGCCCTGGGCGGGATCATTGTAAAATCACCCGGTTGTGCTACAATAACGCCGGAGGCGAACGAACGATGAAACTGCTGCTGCACGTCTGCTGCGCGCCCTGCTCGGTGATGTGCGTAAAAAGCCTGCGGGCCGAGGGCATCGAGCCCACGGCCTACTGGTATAACCCCAACATCCACCCCTACGCCGAATACCGCGCGCGCCGCGACACGCTTACGGAATACGCGAAAACCGTCGGCCTCGCGCTGGAAACGGACGACCGGTACGGCCTGCGGCCCTTCGTGCGCGCCGTGTCGGAGGATATCGACGGACGCTGCGCCGCCTGCTACGCCTCCCGGATGCGGCAGACGGCGCGCTACGCCAAAGAGCATGGTTTTACTCATTTTTCCAGCACGCTTTTCTACAGCGTCTATCAGAAGCACGACTGGCTGCGCGCCGCCGCCGAGGACGCGGCGGAAGTGTACGGCGTGGCGTTCTTATACCGTGATTTCCGGCCTCTGTTCCGCGAGGGGCAGGAGGAGGCGCGCGCGCTGGGCCTGTACATGCAAAAATACTGCGGCTGCGTGTTCAGCGAGGAGGAGCGCTACCACGGCAAACTGCGCAAACGGCTGGCCGCCGCGGCGAAAGAAAAGCCGCCCGCGGAACGGACGGCCGAAGCGACGGCGGAGGAACTGCGGGCGCTGAAAGCCCGGCTGCGCGCCGCGGGAACCGCGTTCGAGGCGGCGGCGCAGGCCGAAACGGAGAAGGCCGGAACGCCGTAACCTGCGTCCGGCGCCCCGGAAACGTTACTTAATAATGCCGAACGACGAGAGCACGAGCTTCACGAACAGGATGCCGAGCCACCCGTACAGGCATACGGACTTGGCAGAGGTCATGACCCCGGCGAAGGCGGCCAGCCCGTTCTTCCGTTCGGGCAGGGTGCGCTCCAGCCGCAGGAAGCACAGGTTTTCCGCCACGTCGAACACGGCGCGTGCGATCGCCACAGCGTTCATCAGCAGGTAGACCGCTGCGATCTTCTCCATCAGGTTCAGGTCGATGATGAGCATGATGCCCAGCAGCCCCGCGATAAACCCGAAGTCGAGCAGCCAGAACCGGCGCAGGAGGGGGCGGCCCTTCTCCCCGGTCTTTTTGAAGAAATCGTACAGCTCGTCCGGCGAGTTGTGAAAGCGGGAATCGGGCATCCGGAAGGAATGCCCCCCGCTTAACTGTTTCACCGGGCTTTCCGCGGACAGGGCCATGAGATAATAGAATACGGAGATCATGGCTGCGCTTACGAGCGTTGCGATACCCTGGAACAAGGTCATGGTCATTCCTCCCGTCGCCCGCGGCCGGGCTTCCTATTATTGTGTTATTGTACGCCGATGTGTGTGCAGGGCACGCTGCCGTTGATCAGCGCGGCTATGTGATGGCGCGCGTGCCCGATGATCACGTGGCTTCCGTTTTCCGCCGCGCGCAGGGCGTAAGCCAGCTTGGCCTTCGCGCCGCCCGCGCCGCTGCGGCTGGCGCCGTTGCAGTGGGTCATCAGCTCCGCCACCTTTTCGCGCAGGGACGCGATGTCGGGGCAGAGCAGTTCCCGCACCAGCGTGGAGGAGTCGCCGGGTTTCAGGTAAATGCCCTCGGTGCTGGTGAGCAGCACCAGCGTTTTGGCGCCCAGCAGCGAGGCGATCACCGCGGCGGTCTCGTCGTTGTCCACGCATTCCACCACGGTTTCGCCCTTCCCGCGGCGGCTGGCCAGCTCCATCTTGCGGTTTTCCTCGTCGTTGACGGGGTCGTTGTAATTAATAATTGGAATGCAATCCTGTGCGGCGGCGCGCAGGAGCAGGTTTCGGATGTGTTCGCGCCGGACGGGGTCGTTGAAGTGGGTATGCTCCACAAGCACCTGCCGTACCCCGTATTCGGGATGCACGAACTTGCGGTAATTGTCCATCAGGACGATTTGCCCCTGCGCGGCGTAATCCGCTTTATCCTGCTCCACGTCGCCGTGAAGCTCGTGCCCAGAGCGGTGCAGATAATCCAACCGGCCTATTTCGGTGGCTCCGCTGGTAACCAGCGCCATGCCGGGGCGCAGGTCGTCGCCCAGACGCTGGAAGATGTTGTAGTCTATCGCGCCGTCCTCCAGCTGCACCAGCGCCATGCTGCCGATTTTGACGACCAGATCAATGGCTTTCAAGAACGGCTTCCCCCTTTTTCCCGGTGATGTTGTTGAGCCATTTGCGCCCGATGAAGTGCGGCACGCCGATGACGACCTTCACGGCTTCCTCGGTGAAGGTGCACAGGTACACGTATTCCACAGGCAGGTGCAGCACGAACGTCGCCACCGCGCACAGCGGCACGCCGATCAGCCACATGCTGCCCACGTCCAGCATCAGGCTGAACACCGTATCCCCGCCGCTTCGTAAGACGCCGACCACGTTGATGCAGTTGAACGCGCGGAACCAGATCGACGCGGCGCTGAACATTAATATGATCTTCGCCTTATCCAGCACTTCGGCGGTCAGGCCGCTGAAGAGCGAGAGCACGGGCATCCGGACCAGCATGAGCACGACGCCCAGCCCCGCGCCCATGGCGACCGCGCCCGCGATCATCCGCTTGGCGTACAGGTAAGCGTCTTCCTTGCGGCCCGCGCCCAGCGTTTTGCCGATGATGATGGCGGTGGCGTGCATCATGCCGATGATGAACACCCACACCAGGCTGTCGATGGTGGAGCAGATGCCGGTGGCCGCCACCGCCACGTCCCCCATGCGCCCGTAATACACGCCGTACATCGTGGTGCCCAGCGCCCACAGCCCTTCGTTGAAGATCACCGGGGTGACCACTCTGGCGAAGCGCTTCACGAAACCGGGGTCGCCCCCCGCCATCTGGCGGAAGGTCGCGCCCGCGGGCAGGCGCTTGCCGTAGGCGAAGACGAGGATGATAGCCAGTTGGATCGCCGCGGCGATGTCGGTGGCGATCGCCGCGCCGTAGGCGCCCATCGCGGGGAAGCCCAGATGGCCGTAAATCAGCACGTAGTTGAGCGACGTGTTGGCCCCGATGCTGGCGACGCCCGCGATCAGCGGGATGTACGTCTTTTCGCCCGCCTTGATGCACATGGCGTACACCGCGCTTACGCCGATCATCAGGTAGCTGGGCGTCACCGTGGTCAGGTAAACGACCGCGATGCGCGCGCTTTCCCCGTCCGGCAGGAAAAAGCCGATGATCGTACGGGGCGCCAGCAGGGCCGCGGCGGTGAACAGCAGGCAGATCGCCGTAGCCGCGACCAGGGAAATACCCATAGCGTGGCGCATCCGCGGGATATCCCGGGCACCCCAGTACTGGCTCATGAAGATCGCGCCGCCGGATACGGTGCCGAAGCAGAAAAGCTGGCAGACGAAGGTGTAACGGTTGGCTTGCGTCACGGCGGAATAGGTCGCGTTGCCGAGGTTGGAAACCATCAACCCGTCGATGATGTGCAGCGACGCGCCGATCAGCTCCTGCAGGATGATCGGAAGCGCCACCACCACCACCCAGCGGGTGAACGTGCGGTCCCATACCAGGCAGGAACGCAGGAACGCGGCGGCACGGGCGAAAACGGACCGTTGCATCGGTTGAACCTCCATTATATGCGCGCCGCCGGAAGAAGCGGCGCACCGCGCCGCGCTAACGTTGCGCAACGGCTTTCCCGCCCGCTTTCCCTGTGCGAAAACGCCGCGGGTGCATGCAAAAAAAGGATACACAGACGTTCGATAAAAGTCAAGCGGCAGCGGAGGCCTGCCTGCCGGCCGCGGCCCCCCCGCGGGAGCGGAGGACCGCGAAACCCTTGAAAAAGCTTGCGGAAATTTCAAAAAGGTGTTGACAGGGGAAGCGAGCGATGGTATGATATTCAAGCTCGCCTGAGAGCGACGAACCTTGAAAACGATACAGAGCAGAAGAAGAAACGCAAAGCGCAGTCAAGGAAATTGAGTAAAATGTCCCCGACCCCGAGCGAGAGCGAGGGGGAGGAATCAAGGGCATCAAGGATTAAACATAAGAGTTTGATCCTGGCTCAGGACGAACGCTGGCGGCGTGCCTAACACATGCAAGTCGAGCGAGGACAGAGAAGTAGCAATACGACTTTGTTCTAGCGGCGGACGGGTGAGTAACGCGTGAGCAACCTGTCCCAAACAGGGG
>CAZCCZ010000044.1:19841-26840 GCA_964497495.1 uncultured Oscillospiraceae bacterium | reverse complement strand
ACCTTCGCACGCCCTTCAAGCATGTTGGCTTCTATGCTTATCAGGATATGCACCCACAGCCATAAGGGACGCCGCCTGCGGATGCGGTCAAAGGGCTTTGCGCTCGCCCTTTGGAAACCTTCGCACGCCCTTCAAGCATGTTGGCTTCTATGCTTATCAGGGTATGCACCCGCAGGCATAAGGGACGCCGCCTGCGGATGCGGTCAAAGGGCTTTGCGGTCGCCCTTTGGTAACCTTCGCACGCCCTTCGAGCTACTGGCTTCTATATATGGCAGCATAGAGGATGCCGCATCTTCGGATGCGGGCAGGGGCTTTCCGCTCGCCCCTGCGTGCGGTTTTATCGTCGCGCAAGGTACTACCGCACCTTGCGCTTGTAAAACCACTCACCTGCGGGTCGCTCGTTGCTTTGCAACGGTGCCCACCGGGCACACGCTTCCCTTCGGTGCTTGCGGAATCGCCATCTTAACCGGCAGTATGTGCGCGAGGGGAATCGCACTATGAGTACAGGACAGTCGTCCGCCGCTACCTGCGGTAGCGCGACCGACAATCCTGTCCGTCTGTCATGCGACCCCTCCCGCGCTCCGCCTGCTGGTGTTCTGGCGATATACGAAATCTCCATCCCGGTTGGCGATGCCATTGAACGATTGACTAGCCGGGTAGTGGTTTTCACCCCTGCTTGCGCATTGTGGCTCAAGGGGCGCGGCGCTCCCTCGTAGGATGGACTGGACCGTACAACGCCGTGACGGCGTTGAAGCTGTGCAACAGCTTCATAATGCAGTCCCGGCGTTGTACATTCCTGTACTCCGAGAGGGAGTTCGCGCCCCTATACGTACGCAAGCCGCGAAGGTTCCCAAAGGGCGAGCGCAAAGACCCGATCGCTCAATCTGCGCAGGCTGCACTGCCGTTTGCCTGCTGGTTTCGCTCTTCACCTGCGGGTCGCTCGTTGCTTCGCAACGGTGCCCACCGGGCACACGCTTCCCTTCGGTGCCTTTGGTCGCACCCGCTGGCGCGATTCCTAAGTAAACAAGAAATCTGCTCCTAAAAGAGCCGCCCGAAGGGTGCAGGGGCGAGCGGAAAGCCCCTGCCCGTGCCCGCAGGCACGGTTCCCCCTGACAAACAAGAAATACGACAAGCAAACAAGCCGCCCGAAGGATACAGGGGCGAGCGGAAAGCCCCTGCCGCGCCCGCAGACGCGTGCCTTAAAGCATGCAACAATTCGGTTGAGTATGAAGCCAGCCTCCGTAAAGAAGGGTTAGGCCGGGGAAGGGTGCCCCCTTCCCGAACAGCGCGTTTCAACGCCGGGTACGGTTGGACAAATGCGCCCGGACACGCTATAATATTTTGTTGGCATCGTATCGGACGGGGAGGTGACGGTTTGAGGAAAGCGTTCTTGCGGCTGGGCGCCGCTCTGGCGGCGGCGGCGGTGGCCTCCTCCGGTTTCGGCTGGGCGGCGCACACGGCGCGCGCGGAGGATACGCAGACCAACCCCGTCATCACGTTCACGGCGCCCAAGCTTTCCTCCGACGCCCCCGCCTACGACGAAACGCACCCCGAGAACCTGGTGGAAAGCCAGCTGTACGCCAAGTCCGCCATCCTGATCGAAGCGGATTCCGGCGATGTGATCTTTGAGAAGAGCGCCGACGACCGCATGTTTCCCGCCTCCACTACGAAAATTATGACCGTGCTTCTGGGGTTGACCATGGGGGATCTGGGCTCGACAGTCACCATGGACACCTTAGCCGCCACCCTGCCGGACGATAACATTTCCACCATTCCCCTCTCCGTGGGCGAAACCATCAATTTCAAGGACCTGCTGTATGCCACCATGGTTCGCTCCGGCAACGACGGCGCCAACCTGATCGCCGAGGCGGTTTCCGGCAGCATTCCCGCCTTCGTGGACCTGATGAACCAGGCCGCGCAGGCGGACGGCTGCGTCGACACGCATTTCGCCAACCCCAACGGCCTGTACGACGAAAACCACTACACCACCGCCCGGGACATGGCCAAAATCGCGCGCGCGGCCATGCAGAACGAGGAGTTCCAGAAAATCGCCAAAACCTACACCTACAGCCTGCCCAAAAGCAACCTGCAGCGTTCCCGCGTGCTGATCGGCACGAGCGACAACTGGCTCAACCCCAGCGAGGACAACACGTATTTCTACGCGTACGCCACGGGCATCAAAACGGGTTACCTGGACAGCGCCGGGTACTGCTACGTGGGTTCCGCCGAAAGGGACGGCGTCAAGCTGATCTCCATCGTGCTCTACACCACCAAGGACGGCCGGTGGACCGACAGTAAAAAGCTGATGGAATACGGCTTTTCGCAGTTCGTAAGCGTAACGCCTGCCGACCTGTACGCCATGAACCCCACCGTGATCGAAACCACCGGCTATTCCATGGACGATACGGACATCGGCCGCCTGCAACTGGATATCTCGCCGATGGAGGATACGCGCACGGTGCACGTCGTGGCGACCAAGACCGAGGTGGAAAACCTGGCCCGGAACCTGAAGCAGGCCGTGCTGATTGATTACTCCCGCGCGAATTTCGCCACGCCCGTCACGAAGGGCGAGACGTTCGGCACCCTCACGTACTACCCGTCCGACGGCGGCAGCGCCGTCACCTACCAGCTGGTAGCCTCGCGTTCCATCGCAAGGCGGGAAAACGCGCCGCTGTCCATCGAGGAGATCGAGGCCACGACCTACGCCGACCCCAACCCCTTCCCGCCGCTGTCCGTGGAGACGGCCCTGATGCTGCTGGCGCCCTTTGTGGTGCTGTACGTGCTTGTCCGCCTGCTGATGCGCCTGTTCCACCGGGGCGGTCGCCCCGGCCGGAAGAGCCGCGTGCCTAAACCGGAGAACCGGTACTTCCGCTGACCGCGGGCATTCCGTTCGGGAAAGGGGGAAAAAGCGTGTTCGCGCAGGTCGTGGTGGACGTGGCGCATACGAACGTCGCCAAACCTTTTTCCTATCTGGTTCCGGAAGGGATGACCCTGTCGCCGGGAATGCGCGTGCGCGTGCCTTTGGGGCGCAGGCAGGTGGACGGGGTGGTGGCGTCGCTGGCCGAAACCTGCGAACTGCCGCCCGAGCGCCTGAAACCCGTCGCCCGCGCACTGGAGGACTACGCCGCGGTGCTGCCCCCGCTGATGGCGCTGGCGGAGGAACTGGCGGCGACGAACCACTGCCCGCTGGCGGAAACCCTGCGCCTGATGCTGCCCGCCGCCATGCGCACGGGCCGCGTGCAGGCCCGGAAGGAAGCGTTCGCGCAGCTGTGTGACGGCGTGGACGCGGCGACGGCCGCCGAAAGCCAGGGCCGGTCGCAGAAACGGGCGACGCTTCTGCGGATGCTCGCGGACGGGCAACCCCACGCGGTGTCCGAACTCTCCGCGCTGATCGCGGCACCGCAGGAGGCGCTTCAAAAGCTGACGGCGAGCGGGCTAATCCGGCTGTTTGCGCGCGAGGTGTTCCGCCTTCCCTACGAGGAGATGGAAAGCGCGCCGGGGGAAGCCCCGGCGCTGACGCGGGAACAGCGAAACGCGCTGGACGTCCTGTCGCCCGCGCTGGCCGGGGGTAAAGGCGCTTTCCTGCTGCACGGCGTCACGGGAAGCGGCAAGACCGAGGTGTATCTGGCGCTGGCGCGGCAGGCGCTGGTTGACGGGCGGGGAGCGATCATCCTCGTGCCGGAGATCGCGCTGACGCCGCAGATGGTTCGGTGGTTCCGGGAGCGGTTCGGGCCCCGCATAGCCGTGCTGCACAGCCGGCTTACGGACGGCCAGCGCGTGGACGAGTGGCGGCGCATCCGCCTGGGAGACGCGCGCGTGGTGGTCGGCGCGCGCTCGGCCGTGTTCGCGCCTGTGGAAAGGCTGGGGCTGATCGTCATCGACGAGGAGCATGAACAGACGTACCTGAACGACCGTTACCCCCGCTACGACGCCCGGCAGGTGGCCAAAAGCCGCTGCGTGCGGGAAGGAGCCACGCTGTTGCTGAGCAGTGCGACGCCCAGCATTCTGAGTTTCGCCATGGCGCGGCGCGGGGATTATACCCTTGTAGAAATGCCCAGCCGCGTGAACGACCGCCCGCTTCCCGAAGTGACCGTGGTAGACATGCGCCGGGAACTGGCGGCGGGCAACCGTTCCATTTTCAGCCTTCTGCTTCAGCAGAAGCTCGCCGCCTGCTTCCGGCAGGGGCAACAGGCCATGCTGTTCTTAAACCGCCGGGGCTACAATACCTTCGTAAGCTGCCGCAACTGCGGCTACGTGGTCAAGTGTCCCCGGTGCGACGTGAGCATGACGCTGCACCAGGCGGAAAACGGAAGGAAGGACGAGCTTCGCTGCCACTTCTGCGGAGCCACGGCGCCGCCGCCGGACACGTGCCCGGAATGCGGCAGCCCCTACATCCGCTACTTCGGCGCCGGCACCCAGAAGGTAGAGGAGGAAATGCGCCGCCTCTTCCCGAATGTCAAGACCATTCGCATGGATATCGATACCACCCGCAGGCGAGATGCGCATTACCAACTGCTTTCCGCCTTCCGCGAGGGCCGCGCGCAGGTGCTGATCGGCACGCAGATGATCGCCAAGGGGTTGGACTTCCCCAACGTGACGCTGGTGGGCGTGGTGGCGGCGGATCTCACCCTCAACCTGCCGGATTACCGCGCGCAGGAGCGAACCTTCCAGCTCATCACCCAGGTGGCGGGGCGCGCGGGGCGTGCGGAGGCGTCGGGCGAGGTGGTGGTGCAGAGCTACAAGCCGGAGCATCCCTGCATCGTGGCCGCCGCCAAACAGGACTACCGCGCCTTTTTCACGCAGGAGTTCGAACGCAGGCGAAGGGAGCTGTATCCGCCTTTCACGATGATCGCCCGCCTGCTGGTGGAAAGCGAGAGCCGCGAGGCCGCGGAGGCGCTTAACACCCGCCTGTACGATACGGTGGAGGCCTACCTGCGGGCGCATCCGACGCAGAAGAATCGCGTGCTGATGCTGCGCGCGGACGAGGCCCCGGTGCCGAAGCTCCGGGGGCGGTACCGATACCACGTGCTGCTCAAGGCGCTGGAGCACGAGGAAGCGCAGCCGGTGCTGACGCTGCTGAACGAGCTTGCCGCCGTAAGCGACGAAACCTGCCAGGTGTACGCGGAGTTCAACCCCGCCACCCTGATTTGAACCTCAAACGCAAGGAGAGAAAGAACGAATGGCGACCAGAAAGATCGTGCTCATCGGAGACGAAAAGCTTCGCAAGCACTGCAAGCCGGTGGAACAGTTCAACCTCCGCCTGAGGATCCTGCTAAAGGACATGGCGGAAACCATGTACGAGGACAACGGCGCGGGCCTCGCCGCCCCCCAGGTGGGAATTTTAAAGCGCGTGTGCGTCGTGGACGCGGGCGACCATCTTTACGAACTGGTGAACCCGGAAATCGTCTCCCGCGAGGGAGAGCAGACCGGCCCGGAAGGATGCCTGAGCGTGCCCGGCCGGGCGGGCGTGGTGAAGCGGCCCATGAAAGTGGTCGTGAAGGCGCAGGACGCCAGGGGGGAACCGATCGAGGTCACGGGCGAGGGCTTCCTGGCCCGCGCGCTGTGCCACGAGATCGACCATCTGGACGGCGTGCTGTACGTAGACATCATGGAGCGCGAGATCTTGCCGGAAGAAGAAGAGGAAGAAGAGTCCGGGACGGCCGAAGGCGAGAAACCGGAGAAACCGAAGGCCGGAAAGGCGGAAGCCGGGGACGGGGAGGCGCGTCTGTGAGGATCGTTTTCATGGGCACTCCCGCCTTCGCCGTGCCGCCGCTGGAGGCTTTGCTGAACGCCGGGCACGAGGTCGTTGGGGTTTTCACCCAGCCGGACCGCCCCAGCGGGCGCGGCGGAAGGGTGCAGAGGAGCCCCGTCAAGGAGCTGGCGCTTTCGCGCGGCATCCCCGTATACCAGCCGCTGAAAATCCGCAAGGACGGGCTAGAAGATTTGCGGGCGCTTGCGCCCGACCTGTGCGTTACCGCCGCGTTCGGGCAGATATTGAGCGAGGAAGTGCTGGCCGTTCCGAAGCTGGGCACGGTAAACGTGCACGCTTCCCTGCTTCCCCGCCACCGGGGGCCCGCGCCGGTTCAATGGGCCGTCCTCATGGGCGACGCCGTCACGGGCGTTACCACCATGCTTACGGACAAGGGCATCGATACCGGGGATATGTTGCTGAGGGCCGAGACGCCCATCGCGGAGGACGACACCGCGGGAACCCTGCTCACCCGGCTGTCCCGGATGGGCGCGGCGCTGCTGACCGAGACGATCGACCGTTTGCGGCGCGGCGATTGCCCGCGCGAAAAGCAGGACGAAACCCTGATGACCTACGAACCCAAGCTGACCAAGGAACTGGGCGAACTGAACTTCGGGGAACCAACCCGCGCAAGCCTCCTGCGCGTGCGCGCCATGGATCCGTGGCCCTGCGCGCAGGCCGCGCTGGCCAACGGCGAACTGAAAGTCTGGCGCGCCGCGGCCGTGCCGGAACCGACGCGCGCGGAGCCGGGCACGGTGCTTTGCGCCGACGCGAAGCGCGGCCTGGTAATCGCCACCGGGGACGGCGCGATGGAACTGACGGAAATCCAGGCTCCCAACGCCAAACGCATGGATGCGCGCGCGTTTCTGCGCGGGCACGCCGTAGAGGCGGGGAAGAAGTTGAGCGAGGTCACTTTATGAGCGAACGGAAACCAGGCGGGCCGCGCGGTCCAAAACGAGGCGCACCCTCCGCGAGAACGGGCGGCAGGCCCTCCTATACGGCCAGGCCCGCGGCGGGCACGCCCGCGGACGGCAAGCCTCGCTATGGAAAGCCCGCCGGAGCCCCCGCAACCGGCGAGCGCCGGTACGGAAAACCTTCGGACGGCGCAAGCCGCCCCGCTAATTCCGGCGCGCCCGTGAGAAGGGAATACGCGCCCCGGAAGCCCGCCGGAGCCCCCGCAACCGGCGAGCGCCGGTACGGAAAACCTTCGGACGGCGCAAGCCGCCCCGCTAATTCCGGCGCGCCCGTGA
>CAZCCZ010000044.1:302-19741 GCA_964497495.1 uncultured Oscillospiraceae bacterium | reverse complement strand
CGCCACTACGGGAAACCCGCGGACGGCGCAGGCCGCCCCGCCGGTTCCGGCGCGCCCGTGAAAAGGGAATACGCGCCCCGGAAACCCGCCGGTGCACCAGCAGGCGGCGAACGCCACTACGGGAAACCCGCGGACGGCGCAGGCCGCCCCGCCGGTTCCGGCGCGCCCGTGAAAAGGGAATACGCGCCCCGGAAACCCGCCGGTGCACCAGCAGGCGGCGAACGGCGGTACGACAGGCCAGCAGGCGGCGGTTTCCGGGCGCACGGTGCGCCGAACGTCCGCTTCTCCCGCCCGCCCCGTAACGCGGATCGCCGCGAGGCCACGCCCACGGAACAGACCGGGCTGGGCATGGCCGCGCGCCGCGTGGCGCTGGATACCCTGCGGGACGTGCACGAGCGCGGCGCGTACGCCGCCCTGGCCCTGCAGGACAGGCTTTCGGCTTCCCGCCTCTCCCCCGCCGACCGCAGGCTGGCTTCCAGCATCGTCTACGCCACCATCGAGCGGCAGACCCAGATCGACTTCGCGCTGGACAGGCTGATGGACCGCCCCACGAACGAGCCTGCGCAGCGGGACATCCTGCGCCTGAGCGCGTGCCAGATCCTTTTCCACGACCGCGTGCCGGACAGCGCCGCCGTCAACGAGGGCGTCAACCTGGCGCGGGCGCTGGGCATGGAGGGCGCGGCGGGGTTTCTGAACGCGGTGCTCCGTAACCTCGTGCGCGGCAAGGATGAAATCCCCTGGCCAAAACGGGAGGACGACCTTCGCGAGTACCTGCGCGTCATGGGCAGCACGCCGCTCTGGCTGGTGGATAAGCTGATTTCCGTCTACGGCGAGGAGACGGCGGAGCAGATCGTGATGTACCGCGGGGATACGCACGAAATGGTCGCCCGCCCGAACATGATGAAACTGACGGACGAAGCCTTCGAGACGCTTCTCGCGGGCAAGGCGTGGCGCTGGCGACGCGGGGTGGCCCCGCACGCTTACCTGCTTTCCGGCGTTACCGAGCTCGCACTGGACAACGATTACCGCGCGGGCAGCTTCTCCGTGCAGGGGCAAAGCAGCATTCTGGCCGCCGAGGCCGTGCAGGCAGCCCCCGGCATGCGCGTGCTGGACGCCTGCGCCGCGCCGGGCGGCAAGGCCTGCTATCTGGCGGAGATCATGCAGGGCACCGGGCGCGTGTACGCCTGGGAACTGCACGAAAAGCGCTCGCTGCTGCTGGAATCGGCCAAGCGAAGGTTAAAGCTGGAAAACCTGCGCATCTCCGTACGGGACGCGGTGGAACCCAAGCCGGATTTCGAGGGCATGATGGACGCCGTGCTGCTGGACGCGCCCTGCACGGGGCTGGGCGTTTTAAACGAAAAGCCCGACCTGAAATACCGTTTGAAGGAAGAGGACGTCGCCGCCATCGCGGCGACGCAGAAGAAAATGCTGGGCGCGCTGTGCAACTACGTGAAACCCGGCGGAACGCTGGTATACAGCACCTGTTCCATCCTTCCGGAGGAGAACGCGGAGCAGATTAAATCGTTTCTGGCCGAACACCCGGAGTTTTCCGTGCAGCAACCGCCGCTATCCTACCCCGAAGCCTTCCGGAACCGGCAATCCGAATATGGTTTGCAGCTTCTGGCCCACAGGGACGGGGTGGAGGGCTTCTTCATCGCGCGCCTGCGAAGGGCGAGGGCATAGCCATGCCGGAAAAGCCGATCCTGCTGGATCTGTTCCCGGAGGAACTGAAAGCGTATCTCGCGGAATTGAAGCAGCCCGCCTTCCGCGCAGGGCAGATATTCGGTTGGCTTCACCGCGGCGTGCCGTTCGCCGAAATGAGCAACCTGCCCAAGGATTTGCGGGACGCGCTTTCGGAGCGCGCCGCGGACCTGCCGCTTACGCTGAACGCCGCCTTTCCTTCCGGCAGGGACGACACCGTGAAATTCCTGAACGCCTGCGCGGACGGCAACCTGATCGAGAGCGTGCTGATGCGCTACCGCTACGGCTACACGCTGTGTGTTTCCACGCAGGTCGGCTGCAAAATGGGCTGCGCCTTCTGCGCCAGCACCCTTCACGGATGCGTGCGGAACCTGTCCGCGGGGGAAATGATCGCGCAGGTGCTGCTGGCCGACCGCTGGCTGGGCGACAGGGGCCGCGTGGGGCACGTCGTGCTGATGGGCAGCGGGGAACCGCTGGAGAACTACGAACAGACCGTGCGCTTCCTGCGGCTCGTCAACCATCCGGACGGGCTGGCGATCAGCCTGCGCGCGGTTTCGCTGAGCACCTGCGGCCTGGCGCCGCAGATTCGCGCCCTGGCGGACGAAGGTCTGCCGGTGACGCTGAGTGTTTCGCTGCACGCGCCCAACGACGAACTGCGCAGGCAGATCATGCCGGTGGCGAACCGCTACCCGATGGCGGAACTGATGGAGGCCGTGCGGTATTACGTGGAAAAAACGGGCCGTCGCGCGGTGTTCGAATACGCGTTGATCGACCGTTTCAACAGCGCGCCGGAACACGCGCGGGAACTGGCGAAACTTTTGCGCGGCCTGCAGTGCCACGTGAACGTCATCCCCCTCAACCGCGTGCCGGAACGCGCTCTGGCGCCCGCGTCCCCCGCGGCGATGAAAGCCTTCCTGCAAACGCTGGAAGCGCTGCATATCTCCGCCACTCAAAGGCGGGAAATGGGCGCGGACATCGCCGGGGCCTGCGGGCAACTGCGCAACCGGCACTTGAAAGAAGCCACGCAAGCTGATAGGATGGACGGACGGACGGAATAGAGAGGAGGCGGGACGCCGTGCTGGTTTTTTCCAAGACGAACAAGGGGCTCGTGCGCCCCACCAACCAGGATACGCTCATCGTTCTGGGCAGTCTTCTCGGCGTGGCGGACGGCATGGGCGGGCACAAAGGCGGCGAAACGGCCAGCCGCGTGGCCGCGCAGGTGATCAAGAACCTGCTTAACGGCAAAACGCCGGAGCCGAACTCGCTGCGGCTGGGGATTGACGCCGCCAACCGCCGTATTTTCGATATGCAGCGCCACGATTCCGCCTTAAGCGGCATGGGCACCACCCTGACGTTGCTGTGGGAGGGCGAAAAGAAGATACTCGTCGCCCACGTGGGGGACAGCCGCGCCTACCTCTACCGCGACGGCAGGCTGACCCTTCGCACGCAGGATCACAGCGTGGTGGGCGAACTGGTGCGCAGCCGGGCCATCACGCCCGAAATGGCGAAGACCCACCCTTACCGCAGCGTCATCACGCGGGCGCTGGGCACCGAGCCCACCGTGGAACCGGACGTGTTCGCGGAAGAAAAACGGGCCGGGGACGTCTGGCTTTTATGTTCCGACGGCCTGTACAACATGGTGGAGGATTCCGAGATCGAGAAGACGCTGGGCGAGCTTGCGGACGAAGCCGCGGCGGACAAGCTGATGGAACTTGCGCTGGAAGCGGGCGGCCACGATAACGTAAGCCTCCTGCTGGGGCGGGTAACGGAGGTGGTCGCGCCGTGATGAAGGGCACGGTCTTCGGGGAGCGCTACCGCCTGATCGACTTTATCGGCCAGGGCGGCATGTCGCTGGTGTACCGCGCGGTGGATATCCGCACGGGGCACAGCGTCGCCATCAAGGTCCTGAAAGCCGAATATAACAGCGACAAGGAATTTCTGGAACGGTTCCAGCGCGAAGCGCAGGCCGCCAGCCTGATGTCCCACCACAACATCGTCAACCTGCTGGACGTGGGCGTGGAAGGCGACTGCCGTTACCTGGTGCTGGAATACGTCAGCGGCAGCACGCTCAAGGAGATCATCCAGAAAAAGGGGCGGCTCAACCCCACCACCGCCATCCAGATCACCATCCGTATTTTAAGCGCCCTGCAGCACGCGCACGACAACGGCATCATCCACCGGGACATCAAACCGCAAAACGTGCTGGTCAACGACGAGGGGCACGTGAAAGTGGCGGATTTCGGCATCGCGCGCATGACCAGCGGGCTGACCATCTCCAAGGGGGACACGGTGGTAGGCTCGGTGCACTATTCCTCGCCCGAGCAGGCTTCGGGAAGCGTGGTGGAAGCCACCAGCGACCTGTATTCCACCGGCGTCGTGCTTTACGAGATGCTTACCGGCCGCGTGCCCTTCGTGGGGGACACGCCCGTTTCGGTCGCCATGCAGCACATCAACGCAGCGCCCCCGCCGATAACGGACAGCAGCCCGGACGTGCCGCCGGCCGTGGTCGCCGTGGTGATGAGAGCGCTGGAGAAATCCCCGAAGAAACGGTACCAGAGCGCCCGGGAAATGGCGGACGCGCTGATCCGCGCGCGGGACGGACAGTACGACCCCAACGCCCCGCAGCCCGGCGAACGGGCGGCCGCCGGGAACCCGGCGGCGCCCCCCGCGCGCGCCTCCGCCGCGCGTAAGGCCGCGCCCGCGCAAACCGCGCGGCAGGCCGCCTTTAAAAAACGGCGCAAGCGCAATACGGCGCTCATCGTGGTCACCGCGCTGCTGGTGCTGGTGGGCCTGGTGGCGGGCTCGGTCACCATCTACCGCCTCGTTACGGACAGCGCCGTGGCGCCCGATCTGGCGGGACTAACGGTGGAGGACGCGCAGGCGCTGGTAAAGCGCGCCGGCCTTAAATGGCAGCAGACCGACGTGAACCACGACAAAATCGCCGCGGGAACCGTCATTTCCCAGACGCCGGAAGCGGATGCGGAGATGCACAAGGGCGACAGCGTCGTGGTTACGGTCAGCCTGGGCCCGGTGCGGCTGACTACGCCCAATCTGGCCGGTTTATCGCGGGACGAGGCCGCCGCCAAACTGAAGGATAAGGGCTTGAGCATGGTGGTGTCCAAAAGCCCGTCCACGGAGCCCGTAGATACGGTGATCGCCCAGAACCCGCAGGCGGACGAGTACTGTATCGCGGGGCAGGAAATCGAAGTGACGCTGTCCGGCGGCAGCACCCTCGTGCCGGACTTATCGGGGCAGACCTATGCCGACGCCGTGCAGCAGTTGACCGAAAACAGCCTGGAAGCGGGCAAGGTGCTCTACGGCGACACGACGGACGACAAGATCGGCACGGTGTTGGCCCAGTCCCCCGCGGCGGGCACCATGGCGATCCTCGACACGCAGGTCACCCTGACGCTGGGCGTTAAGAGCAAACCCTACCACGCCGAGGTGGACGTCGAAGTACCTGCGGGCAGCGAAAGCGTGCCTTTGCGGGTAACGCTTACGGAGAACGGCACGGAAGTGGAACAGTACAGCGGCATGACCACCGCGGGCGACGGTTATTCCGTCATCATTCCGGTCAGTTCCAGCTATAACGGGTCGCTGGTTTGCCGCACGTACCTGAACGGAAAGCTGATTCTCGAGCGGGAGGTCGTCCTGCAATGACGCAACGCGAACGGCGGGGCGTGATTGTCAAAGGCGTGGGCGGCCTGTATTACGCAAGGGACGAAGAGGGGACCGTACACGTCGTGCGGGCCAAGGGCGCCTTCCGCAGGCAGGGCGTGACCCCGCTGGTGGGCGACGCCGTCCGGTTCGCCCCGGGCGCGGGCGAGGAGCACGGCTGGATCGAGGAAGTCCTGCCGCGAGAAAACGAGCTGGTTCGGCCGCCGGTCGCCAACATCCGCCACCTGGTCTTCGTGCTGGCGCCCGAGCCGGAACCCGACCTGGCCCTCGCGGACACGATGCTGGTCATGGCGCGGAAACAGAACATCGCGCCCGCGCTGGTGGTGAACAAGCGGGACCTGGACGCGACGCTGGCCCAACGTCTCCGCGCCCAGTACGCGCGCGCGGAGGTGCGGGTGTTGGAGACGAGCGCCGAAACGGGCTACGGGCTCGACGAGCTTTCCGGCCTCCTGAAAGACGGCATCTGCTGCCTATCCGGGCAAAGCGGCGTAGGTAAAAGCACCCTGCTAACCGCGGTCACGGGGCTTTCGCTGGCGTCCGGGGAGATCAGCCGGAAGATCGCGCGCGGTAAAAACACCACGCGCCATGCGGAACTGATGGTCAAGGACGGCTATCAGGTCCTGGACACGGCCGGGTTCAGCCTGCTGGAATTTTTGGAACCGATGGACCCCGCGGAGCTGAAAGCCTATTACCCCGAGTTCGCCCCCTACGAGGACGGCTGCCGCTTCCAGCCCTGTTACCACGCCAGCGAGCCCGGCTGCGCGGTGCTGGCGGCCGTACGGAGGGGCGAACTGCCCCCCGAACGGGTGGAGCGTTACCATAAACTGCTGGATAAAGTAAGACAAAGCTGGAGGAACCGGTATGAGTAAACTTGCGGCATCCATCCTGGCGGCCAACACCCTGCGCATGGGCGAGGCCGCGCATAAGATCGTGGACGCCGGGTGCGATTATGTGCATTTCGACGTGATGGACGGCGTGTTCGTGCCCAACCTGAGCTTCGGGCCCGCGCTGCTGAAGGATATGAAGAAGGAGATCGACCTGTTCTTCGACGTCCACCTGATGCTCATCGACCCGCTTAAATACGTGGACGTGTTCGCCCGGAACGGCGCGGACGCCGTAACCGTGCACGTGGAAGCCGACCATTTCGAGGAATCGATCGCCCGTATCCGCGCGCTGGGGCTGAAAGCCGGCGCGTCGCTGCGCCCCGGAACGCCCGCAGAGGAGCTTCGCCCGTGGCTGGACCAGCTGAATCTGATTCTGGTCATGACCGTGGAACCGGGCTTCGGGGGGCAGAAGTTCCGCCCGGATATGCTCTACAAGGTGCGCGCCCTGCGGGAAATGGGGTTTACGGGCGAAATCGAGGTGGACGGTGGCGTGGACCTGGAAAACGCGCCGCTGCTGGCCGCGGTGGGCGCGGACACGATGGTCATGGGCACTTCCTTTTTCACCGCGCAGGACGCCGCGGAAGTAGTACGGAAGATACATGAGATCCGGCGCTGAACGCCGCCGCGGAACACCCCGCGTTGACAGCGCGGCATCCGCGTTTTATAATATTGGATACTTGTGGCAACGTAGTACGGTAGGCCCGTAGGGAGGAAAACAGAATGGTAATCACCGACTTTCTGGAGAAGAACGCGCGCATCAGGCCCGACGAAGTCGCACTGGTAGAAATCAACCCCGCCTTACAGCCCGACCACACCGTGACGTGGCGGGAGTACAACCTGATCGAGTCCGCCTCCGGCGGCAAGTTTCGCCGGGAGCTTACCTGGCGGGAGTTCGACCGGCAGGCCAACCGGTTCGCCAACCTCCTGCTTTCGCGGGGCGTGAAGAAGGGCGACAAGGTCGCCATTCTGCTGATGAACTGTCTGGAATGGCTGCCGATCTATTTCGGCATCCTGAAAACCGGCGCGCTGGCCGTGCCGATGAACTTCCGCTACACCGCGGATGAAATCGAATACTGTCTGGGGCTGGCGGATGCGTCGGTGCTGGTGCTGGGCCCGGAGTTTGTGGGCCGCGTGGAACAGGTGTTGAAACGCCTTGGCGCGATCCGGCATTATTTCTTCGTCGGGGACGATACGCCCGCCTTCGCGGACAATTTCGAAAGCTTCATCGGCTATTGCTCCTCCACCGCGCCCGCCGAGGAATTGCTGGAGGACGACGACGCCGCTATTTATTTCTCCTCCGGCACCACGGGATTTCCCAAGGCGATCCTCCACAGCCAGGCGGCGCTGGTGAGCGCGTGCCTGACGGAACAACGGCACCACGGGCAGACCAAGGACGACGTGTTCCTGTGCATTCCCCCCCTGTACCATACGGGCGCAAAGATGCACTGGTTCGGCAGTCTTCTGTCCGGCAGCCGCGCGGTTCTTCTGCGCGGCGTCAAGCCCGAGTGGGTGTTGCAGGCCGTGTCCGACGAGAAGGCGACCATCGTGTGGCTGCTGGTGCCCTGGGTGCAGGACATTCTGGACAGCATCGACCGCGGCGAAATCAGGCTTTCCGACTATCACCTGTCCCAGTGGCGGCTGATGCACATCGGCGCGCAACCCGTGCCCCCCAGCCTGATCACGCGGTGGCTGAAGGTGTTCCCCCACCAGCAGTACGACACCAACTACGGCCTGAGCGAATCCATCGGGCCGGGCTGCGTGCATTTGGGCGTGGAGAACGTTTCCAAGGTAGGCGCTATCGGCAGAGCGGGCTATCTGTGGGAAACGCGCATCGTGGACGAAAAGATACGGGACGTGGCGCCCGGCACCGTGGGCGAGCTGGCCGTGCGCGGCCCCGGCGTGATGAAATGCTATTACAAAAACCCGCAGGCTACCGCCGAAGTCCTGAAGGACGGCTGGCTTTGCACCGGCGATATGGCGCGCATGGACGAGGACGGCTTCATCTTCCTCGTGGACCGCAAGAAGGACGTCATCATCAGCGGCGGCGAGAACATCTACCCCGTGCAGATCGAGGATTTTCTGCGCGCCAACCCGAAGATCAAGGACACGGCCGTCATCGGCATGGCGGACGAGCGGCTGGGCGAGATCGCCGCGGCAATCATCGAGGTGAAGCCGGGGGAAACCATGACCGAGGCCGAGGTGGACGACTTCTGCCTGGAGCTGCCGCGTTACAAACGCCCGCACAGGGTTATTTTCGCGCAGGTGCCGCGCAACCCCACCGGCAAGATCGAAAAGCCGAAGCTGCGGGAACGTTACGGCGCGGGGCACCTGGTGGAGCAGCAATCCACGCGGTGAACGGCATGATGATCCGGTAAAGGAGCAACGACGACATGAAGCGATCAGCCCTCGGTTGGGGAAAGGCATTGCTGAAGCTGGCGGCGATTCTGCTGGGCGGAATCGCTCTGGGCTTCGGGCTGCTTTTGGCCGCGTACGCACTGCCCACGGGGCCCATCGCCGAGCACGTGAAGCTGTCGGCGCAATCGCTGGACGGCTCGTGGGCCACGGGGGAACTGCCCTACGAACAGCTGGTGAAAGGCTACGAAACCACCCAGCTGGACAACAGCACCGACGCCCTGATGCTGGTGGCCGCGGCGCTGGACGGGGAGAAACCGCTGGTTGCCCGCGCGGTGGACGGCGATACGGCCACGTACGACGGTTCCGCGTTCGGCGGGCTTGTGGAATTCTCCCGGAACGGGCAGGCCAACCTTGTTCCGTCCGCCTCCGCGCGGTACTGGCATGGTTTTCAGGTCTACCTGAAACCCCTGCTGTGCTTTTTCAGCTACATGGACATCCGGATCCTGCAGATGGCCTTTCAGCTTCTGCTGCTGTGCGCCGTTGCCGCCGGTTTTGCCCGGCGGGGGCTTACGCGCTACGTGCCCGCTTTCGCGCTTTCCCTGCTGGCCGTCACCCCGGCGATCACCGGTTTTTCGCTCCAGTTCTCGGCCGTGTATACGCTGTTTCTGCTCTTCATGCTCCTGATGCTCCTCCGCCCGCGCCTGCTGGCTACGCGTTTCGGCGCGGCGGCGTTCTTTCTGGCCGCCGGTATGGCGACCTGCTATTTCGACTACCTCACCTACCCCATCGCGGCCTTCGGAATGCCCTTCCTCCTGTTCCTGCTGCTGTCTCCCCCCGCATCCCGCAGGGACGCGCTGTTGCGCCTGCCGCTGTGTCTGGGCGCGTGGCTCGCGGGGTATTTCGGCATGTGGGCCGGCAAGTGGGCGCTGGCGATGCTGTTCAGCGGCGACGGCTGGTTTATCCCCGATCTGGTGGCGAAGATCACGGAGCGCGCCTCCTTCGCCTCCGGCGGCGAAACCATCACCGTCGCGGACGTGCTGGGCCGCGTGCTGGGCGTGTTCGTTAAAAAAGCATATTTGTTGGCCGCCGTCGCCGCGCTGGCCGGCTACGCGGCGCTGCTCCTCCGGGCCCTCGGTAAACGCGGCCGGGCCCTGACAGCCGGGGCGAAACCCGCTAGGCCCGCCGCGCCGGTTTCCGGCCTGCCGCCGGTCGTCGCCCTGACCGGCCTGCTGCCCTTCGGCTGGTATCTGCTGGCTTCCAACCACTCCTACAACCACGCTTTCTTCACCTCCCGCGCGCTGACGGTGACCGTTTTCGCGGCCTGTGTGCTCGCGACGCTGTTGCTGGAAAGGATTCGAAGCAGGTGGGAAACGGAGAACTGAAGCTTGAAAGCATGCGTAAAGCGCCCCGGCGATCGCCGGGGCGCTTGGCTGTTTACGCGTTTCGTTACGGTTTGCGCATCAGGAAACCGCTTTTCTCCCACAGGGCCACCCAGTCCTTGAGGCGGCTGAGCAGGTCGGCGTTGCATTTGGTTTTGCTCATCAGCCCGATGAGCTGCGTAAGCGCCTCGCGGTTGGTGGTGGCGCCAAGCACCGTGCGGATGGCGCGAAGGCCTTCGATCTCCTCGTCGCTTAGCAGCATGTCTTCCTTCTTGGTGCCGCTTTTCAGCATGTCGATCACGGGGAACATGGGCTCGTTGCCCTCCGGCACGTCCAGCCAGAGCTCCATGTTGGCCGTGCCCTTGAATTCCTCGAAGATAATGTCGTCCACGCGGGAGCCGGTCTCCGTAAGGATGGTGGCGATCACGGTGAGGCTGCCGCCTTCGCGCGTGTTGCGCGCCGCGCCGAAGAAGTGCTTGGGCCGCACCAGCGCCGCGGGCGTGACCGTATTGGTCATGGCGCGGCCTCCCTGGGTAAGCGTGGCCTGGTAGGCGCGCGTAAGCTTGGTCAGGCTGTCCAGCAGGATCACGACGTTGCGCCCCTGTTCCACCAGCCGTTCCGCGCGCTCCAGCATCGTTTCGCTGACGCGGGTCTGGTTCTCCGGCGCTTCGTCGAACGTGGAGGCGAAAACCTCCGCGTTGTCCCCCACCGCGTCCCGGATCTCCGTGACCGCTTCGGGCCGTTCGTCGATCAGCAGCAACATGACGTGCGCGTCTTTATCGTTCTGCCGGATCGCCAGGCTCATCTCCTTGAGCAGCACGGTCTTTCCCGTGCCCGGAGGGGCCACGATCATCGCGCGCTGGCCGAAGCCGATGGGCGCGATAAGGCTCATCATGCGCATGGGCCAGTTCTGGCTGTTGTTTTCGCCTTCCAGCACGATCCGCCGGCTGGGATACACGGGCACCAGTTCCTCGAAGGCCGGGCGCTCCATGTTCTCCGTCGCCTGTTTGCCGTTCACCGTTTCCACCGTCATCAGGGCGGCGAACTTGTCGATGTCGCGCTGCGGGCGCGCCTTGCCCTCCACCCGGTCGCCCGTGCGCAGTTCGTAGCGCCGGATGGCCGCCGCGGATACGTAGATGTCTTTCTTTCCCGGCAGAAGGGTATCGGAACGCAGGAAGCCGTAGCCGTCCGGCAGGATTTCCAGGACGCCGGACACCGGCGTGCCTTCCACGGTTTGCAGCGCGTCCGGCACGGGCTGGCCGCGTTCGTAGGATTCCGAGAAGGCGGGGTCGCGCGCGGGTTTGTAAAGCGTATCGTTGTAGTATACCTCCGGCGCGCGGCGGGAGGCGTAGGTGGGCTGCTGGAAGCTGCCCTGGCTGTTGTACCCGCCGTAACCGGGACGCTGATAATCCGTCCTCGGCTGGGAGCGATAGTTGTTCCGGTAATCCTGGCGCCCGTAGTCGCGCGTGGGCGCGGCGCGGTAGCCGAGGCGGTACCCGTCCAGCGTCTGCTGCGGAAACTGAGGCCGCTGCGCGGGCGCCTGAATATCGGCGTAACGCGTGTCCTCCTCCGGGCGGGGCGCGGACGGCGTTTGCGTGAAGTTGGCGCGGGGTCCGAACCGCATGGGGTTGGCGGTCTGGTTGGGCTGCTGCCAGGCGGGCTGGCGCAGCGGCTGCTTCAGCGTCAGGTTGGAGCGTGCCTGCATGGTCTGCTGGTAAATAGGCCGGTAGTCGCCTGCGCCGAAAGGCTTTTCTTCCTCGCCCGCCTGCCTCGGCCGCACGTTCGTCACGTCCGCGGAAAGCTGCGCGGCCTGCAGCGATTCGGCCGCCGTTTCCCCGGCGCGCGTGTTCTCGCGCGGCGCTTCGTCCCCGGAGCCCGCAACCGGCGTCCCTTCCGCCGGCAGCGCCTCGGACAGGCGTTTTACGATCCCTTCCTTGTCGATTCCGGCGCCGAGTTTTACCCCGTTCTCACGCGCCAGTTTCCGCAGGTCGGCAACCGTCATGGCGTGCAATTCACTTGTCAACAATTGATAAACCCTCCCTGTGCATACTTGTCCGTTATTTTGATTTTCCATAAAGAAGCATGGAATGCCGGTTCGGCATGGGCGCGGTTCGCGCGGGGACGGCGGCTTCAACGTTTGACGGCAATCACCAGGTCCCGGTTCACAGCCTGCTCCACCCAATGGGCAAAATCGTCGTACGGCGGTTGCGTAAGCGGCGTCAGCCCCGCTTTTTCGATATGCGTAATCAATCGGTCCTTTTCCAGTGTGTAGGTGTTGAAGGCGAGCGCCAGCGCGCCGCCGGGTTTCAGCGCCCGCCGGTAGGCGGGCAACGCTTCGGCCAGCAGTTCTTCCAGCGAGGAAACGCCGCCTTTCCTCCTCGGGGCGTGCTGCACGCCGTACGGCAAATCCCCCGCGATCAGGTGGCAGCTCTCCGCCCCCGCCGCGACGTCCGCGCGGGCGGTGTCCCCCCGGATCAGGCGAAGGGCGACCGTTTCCCCGCGCTTGTAGGCCGCCGCGTCGTTAGCAAAGACGAAGCGGCTTTCCTTCATCGTGCCGCCGTCCGGCGCCGTGAGGGAGCGTTCCTCCCGCCGATGCTTGTAGCGATGGTATTGCAGGTACCGTTGCAGGTATACGTCCGCTTCCCGCAACGCCTTGTCGTCCGTATCCACGCCCACGGCGTCGTCCCCCTCCTGCACGGCGCAGAAAAGGGTTGTTCCGCGCCCGCACAGCGGGTCCATCACCGTAAGCGGGGTGCGGGCAAGGGCGAAGGCCGAGGCCGACCGCGCGCAATGAAGCATCATGGCGGTAAAGTCCGCGTTGGTTTTCCCTTTGTACTTCAGTACCTGTGAGAGATCCGGTTCCAGATAGACCGGCGGTTTAAGCGGAAGCGGGCGCAGCCACTCGCCGTCCCGTACGGCGGCGAAGGCGACGGCGGAATGCCTGGAAAGGTATGCCCATTGATCGTCGTTCAGCGCGTCCGTTTCGACGATGACGAAAGGCGCGCCTCCCAGCCGTTCAACAGAAACCGAAGCTTTCACGTCCAGCGCGCTCAGCAGACATTCGCACTCAAGCGCAGCCAGCTTTTGCAGGGACTGCGCATAGCGTGCATTGGCGTGAGATTTCACGAGCAGAGCAAATTGCACGGGGTTCCTCTCTTCCGAATGAATGAAATACAGATGGACGATTCGCTCTTACTCCGATCATAACATAAATAAGCACCGATATCAATGGGCGCAAGGAAAAAGCTGTCCCTGCGCGGCGAAGTTTACGATTCGGTTTTACGGGAAAGCAGTTGCGGAGATACGCGCGTCCCGAGAGGTTTCCGGCGTCTGCTGCGGCGCGGCGGTTATCGGGGGATACGGCAAGCCCTCTCCGGCATGCCGGAGAGGGCGTTGATTCTTACCACTTGCGTTTGCGGGCGGCTTCTGCTTTCTTCTTGCGTTTCACGCTGGGTTTTTCATAATGCTCGCGCTTGCGGGCCTCTGCCAAAACACCCGTGCGAGCACATTGACGTTTGAACCGCTTCAGAGCGCTTTCCAGGGATTCGTTCTCGCGGATGCGTACCTCGGACACTTTTATCCCTCCCCTCGCTCGTTTCGCCGTACCCCGTTCCCGATGGGTGCCTAAAAAGGGTATACGGCGACCATAGGAATATTATAGCGCGAAGTGCGAGCCGCGTCAACCGGCAAAATACGGACCGGATAAAGGGGTTACGCCATCCGCTCGGAAAGCGGCTCCCCGCCGATGATATGGAAGTGCAGATGCCCGATCGTCTGGCAGGCGTTCTTCCCGCAGTTGCTCACCACGCGGTAGCCGCCTTCCTCCAGCCCGAGGAGCCCGGCGACCACGGCGCACGCGCGCAGACAGGCGGCCAGTTCCCGGTCGGAAAGGCCGTCGTGGTGCGAAAGGTCCTGCACGTGGCGTTTGCTCACCACCAGCGCGTGAACCTTCGCCTGCGGGTGAATATCGTGGAAGGCGTAGGCGTACTCGTCTTCATAGATCTTTTTGGATGGGATCTCCCCCCGGATGATTTTACAGAACAGGCAATCCTCCATAAACGTTCCTCCTCGTGGCCGATGTTTCTCATTCTTTGGTTTCCACGGGTTCCCCGGCCATTCCTGCCTCGGTCAACGCCGTCAGCCTCACGGGAACGATCTTTCCCGCGTCGCCGCCCTTGCAGGATACGTGCACATATTGCGGCGTGTACCCTTGCCAGGCTCCGTCCGCGCCCCGCCGCTCCAGCAGCACGGGCAGAACGGCGCCCAGCAGCCCTTCCCGGTATCGCGCGGAAAGCTCTTTGCCCACGGCGATCAGCCTACCCGCGCGCTCCGCCTTCACGGCTTCCGGCACCTGACAGTCCATTATGGCGGCGTCCGTGCCCTCGCGGGGGCTGAAAGGGAACACGTGGAGTTTCAGAAAGCCGATCTCCCGGCAAAAGGCGACGGTTTCTTCAAACGCTTCCTCCGTCTCCCCGGGGAAGCCCACGATCACGTCCGTGGTGAAGGCCGCGCCGGGAAACGCCGCGTTCAGGCGCCGCACCGCCCCGCGAAACAGCGCGGTATCGTAACGCCTGCGCATCCGCCGGAGCACCGCGTCACTGCCGCTTTGCAACGACAGGTGGAACTGTGGGCACAGCTTGGACAGCCCGGCGGTCGCCTGAACGAACGCGTCCGTGACCGCCGCCGGTTCCAGCGACCCCAACCGGATGCGCTTTACTCCCGGAATTTCGTGAACGGCGCGGATCGCGTCCGCAAGGGTGGGCCCGCCGTCCTGATCGCGGCCGTAGCTGGTCAGGTGGACGCCGGTCAGCACCATCTCCGCAAAGCCCGCGTCCGCCAGCGCCTGCGCCTCGGCGCGCACGGCTTCCACCGGTTTGGAGCGGATACCGCCGCGCACCGAGGGGATGACGCAGTAGGCGCAGCGGTTGTCGCACCCTTCCTGAATCTTCATCACGGCCCGCGTGTGGCCTTCGTGCGCGCGGATCGTAAGCGGCTCGAAGGGCGCGCCCGCAAGGGAGTCCACGGCCACGATCTGCGTGCCTTCGGCGACCGCCTTTTCCAGCAGGTCGACCACCCGCGCGCGGTACTGGGTGCCGAGGATCAGCCGCGCGCCGGTGGCGCGCAGTTCCTCCCCCAGCCGCTGCGCCAGACAGCCCGCCAGCACCAGTTCCCCGCCGGGGTTCTGCCGCTTGAAACGCCTGGCCGCCTGCAAACTCTTCTGGTCGCCCGTGCCGGTGACCGTGCAGGTGTTGACCACGTACACGTCCGCAGGCATGTTACGCGGCGCGGGCGCGTATCCGCGCGCGAGAAACGCCTCCAGCATCGCCTCGCTGTCGTACTGGTTCACTTTGCAGCCGAGCGTATAAAACCGTACCGTTCCGGACATTTCACATCTCTCCGAGCGCGCTCATGATGACGGCCAGCGCGCACAGCCCCGCCGTTTCCGTACGCAGGATTCGCCTTCCGAGCGAGACGCACCGCGCGCCGGCCGCCGCGAGCCGCTCGATCTCCGCGGGTTCGATGCCGCCCTCCGGCCCTACGACCAGCGCCATCGTTTTAATCTCCGGCCTTTCCGCAAGCAGCCGTCCGAGCGCCTCGCCCAGCCGCAGCCCGTCCGCTTCCTCCCAGGCCACGAAAACTGCGTCGAAGCGCTGTCGTTCCAGCCATGCGGCGGCGTCCGCCAAACCGAGGGCGGGCAGCACCTCCGGCACGTGCGCGCGGCCGCTTTGCTTGGCGGCTTCCAGC
Organism: uncultured Oscillospiraceae bacterium; assembly: GCA_964497495.1. GTDB lineage: Bacteria > Bacillota > Clostridia > Christensenellales > Aristaeellaceae > CAXXOK01. Next base: position 3,999 of record CAZCCZ010000044.1, on the reverse strand, counting down.
GCGATGCGGTTCCACCGTTCGCGTTTTTTCTGCCGGTCTTTCGCGTCCACACGGGCAACGCTGCGCGCCGTTTCCACGGGGAGCACGGCCCACGCGCCCAGTTCCGTGGCCTTCTGCACGATCGTTTCCAGCTTGTCCGCCTTGGGCAGCCCCTGCACCAACGTCACGCGCACGGCGGGTTCCGGCGGCGGCAGGACGGAAAGCACGCGCACAGCGGCGGCCCGGTTTTCAGCCATTTCGATCTCCGCTTCGTACAGGGTTTCCGCGGCGATAACCTGCACCCTGTCCCCCGGCTTCATGCGCAGCACGCGCGCCACGTGGGCGCTTTCCTCGGGCGACAGCGCGACCATACTGCCGACGGCGGGCGGCGCCTGCGTATCCAGCCAGCACCTATGCACGGGCGCCACCGTTTTGAAGGCACAGGGCGACCCATTCGCCCTTCGCGCGCCGTTCCGTAACCGCGTAACCCGCGGCTTCGGCGGCGGCCAGCACGTCCGCCTCGCGTTCCCGGATGATGCCGGAGCAGATCAGCGGCCCGCCCGCGGTCAGATGGCGCGTAAGCGGCTTGCAAAGCAGGATGATCGCGTCCGCCACGATGTTGGCCACCGCCAGGTCGCAGGGGATTACCTCGCCGTTGACCAGATCGCCCTGCGCCACGCGCACGCGGCCTTCCACGGCGTTCAAGCGCACGTTTTCCGCGGCTACCTTCACCGCGTCGGGGTCAATGTCCACGGCGAGCACGTCTTTGGCGCCCAGCCGCGCCGCGGCCACGGCGAGGATGCCGCTGCCCGTGCCCACGTCCATCACGCGCATGCCGGGATCAAGATATTTTTCCAGCAGTTCCATGCACAGGGCGGTCGTCTCGTGCGTGCCCGTGCCGAAGGCCATGCCGGGGTCGATTTCCACCACCAGGTCGCCCGGCGCGGCTTCGTAAGTCTCCCACGAGGGCTTGACCACCAGCCGTTTCCCCACGCGGAAAGGTTTGAAATACTGCTTCCAGTTTTCCGCCCAGTCCTCGTCGGCGACGTTGCGCGTTTCCAGGACGAGCGTGCCCAGTTCCGCGCCGCCGCGCGCCTTCGTTTCCGCCAGCCGCGCCCGCAGGGCGGCCAGCACGTCGTGCGTATGCTCGTCCTGCGCAAACCAGCCCTTCACCAGCACGTCCTCGGGCATGGATTCGATCATTTTCGGATCGTACAGTTCCCAGTATACGCCGGGCTTCGTCGGGTCCGGCACATCCGCGCGGTCCACGATCTCCGTGCCCGCCGCGCCGGAAAGCATCATCAGATCGCCCACGAGATCACCGCCCGCCGTCGTCGTATGCACGACCGCCTCGCACCACTGCATCCGGCGTCCTCCTTAGGCCTTCGCGGCCCCGTTTTTCCGTTGTAGCATATCACAGGGGATGCCGCCGCGCAAGACGCGGGACATCCCCATACGGTATTTCATTCAGGCTCCCCGGCTTACGGGAACATGCCTTTCAGCTTGTCCGCGAAGGTTTTCTTATCCGAATACTCCCGGCCCGTAAGGCTGTCCTCCAGTTGGCGCAGGAGCGCCTTTTGCTTTTCGTTGAGCCTGCGGGGCACCTCCACCTTCACGCGCACCAGCAGGTCGCCGTTGCCGCCGCCGCGGAGGCTGGGCAGGCCGTAGCCCTTCAGCCGGAATTCCGCGTCGTTCTGCGTGCCCTCGGGAATGCGGTATTTTACCGGTTGCTTCAGCGTGGGCACTTCGATGTCCGCGCCCAGCGCCGCCTGGGTAAGCGAAATGGGCAGGTCGAGGCTCAGCGTCGTGCCGTCGCGCCTGAACAGCTTGTGAGGCCGTACCGTGACGCGCACGTACAAATCCCCGTTGGGGCCGCCGTGCGGGCCGGGTTCGCCCTGTTCACGCATGACGATGGTCTGGCCGTTGTCGATGCCCGCGGGAATTTTCACCGTGGCGGTGCGGCGCTTGCGCACGCGCCCGGTACCCTGGCAATCGGCGCACTTTTCCTTCACGATTTTGCCCTCGCCGTGGCACGTGGGGCAGGTGCGCACCGTGACCATAAAGCCGCCGCTCTGGCGCACCTGGCCCGTGCCCTTGCAGGTGGGGCAGGTCTGCGCGCTGGTGCCGGGCTTGGCGCCCGTGCCGCGGCAGGTATCGCAGTTCTCGCTGCGGATGAACTCGAAGGTTTTCTGGGTGCCGAAGGCGGCTTCCTCAAAGGAAATGGCGATGTCGTGGCGCAGGTCGTCCCCCTGGGAAGGCCCCGCGCTGCGGCCCGCGCCGCCCATGCCGCCGCCGAAAATCGAATCGAAGATGCTGCTGAAACCGCCGAAATCGCCGAAGCCGCTGAAATCGCCCGCGCCCCCGCCGCCGAAGCCCTGCGCGTTGGGGCCGTCGAACCCGAACTGGTCGTATCTGGCGCGTTTGTCGGGGTCGCTCAACACTTCGTTGGCCTCGTTGAGTTCCTTAAAACGCTCCTCCGCGCCCTTGTCGTTCTGGTTCAGGTCGGGGTGGCATTCCTTGGCCTTTTTCCGGTATGCGCTTTTAATTTCGGCTTCGGTGGCCGTTTTGGGTACGCCGAGCACTTCGTAATAATCGCGTTTTGCCAAACACTCACCTACTAACGATAACGCTTCAAAAAAGTGGACGAGCCACTTTTTGAGATGCGGGTACTGTTCACGGCTGCGCCGCGAACTCCCCGCCCGACCGGCTGAGCCGGCCGGACCGAATTTCATCGGATGGCCTAGGCCCACCGATGCCGCCCGGAGAAGATCGGGGCGTTACAATGATTCGCGCACGAACGCCGCGTTTCCTGTTCCCCGGAGGATTTTTAACGCCCCGGCGGACGCGGAAGCCATCCGCTCTCCGCCGGGGCATGGGGTTCAAACCGGGTTTGAGGTTTACTTGACGTCGTAATCGGTATCCACGGTGCCGTCGTCGTTTTGCACGGGGCCGGAACCGGAGGAGCTACCCATATCGGGGCCGCCGCCCATGTCCGGGCCGCCCTGCGGAGCGCCTTCCTGCTGGTAGAGCTTACCGAAGATCTCGTAGACCTTGCGGGTCATGGCTTCCATCGCGGTCTTGATCTGTTCCGTATCGTTGGTCTCGCGCACCTTCTTGAAGGCGGCGATTTCGTTTTCCACGGTGGCCTTATCCTCGGCGGAGAGCTTGCTTTCGTTGTCCCGCAGCTGCTTCTCCAGCTCGTAGATCAGGCTGTCGGCGCGGTTGACGACTTCCACCTCGTCCTTGCGCTTCTTGTCTTCATCGGCGTACTGCTCGGCTTCCTTCACGCGCTGCTTGATCTCGTCCTCCGTCAGGTTGGTGGAGGCGGTAATGGTGATCTTCTGCTCGTTGCCGGTGCCCTTATCCTTGGCGGATACGTTCACGATGCCGTTGCGGTCGATGTTGAAGGTCACTTCGATCTGCGGCACGCCGCGGGGCGCGGCGGGGATGCCCGTCAGCTGGAAGCGGCCGAGCGTCTTGTTGTCAAAGGCCATGGGGCGCTCGCCCTGCAGCACGTGGATTTCCACGGTGGTCTGGCCGTCCGCGGCGGTGGAGAACACCTGCGACTTGGTGGTGGGAATGGTGGTGTTGCGGTCGATCAGGCGGGTGAAGATGTGTCCTTCGGTTTCCAGACCCAGCGAAAGCGGGGTCACGTCCAGCAGCAGCACGTCCTTCACTTCGCCGCCCAGCACGCCGGCCTGGATAGCCGCGCCGACGG
>CAZCCZ010000044.1:0-292 GCA_964497495.1 uncultured Oscillospiraceae bacterium | reverse complement strand
TGGCGACGCACTCATCCGGGTTGATGCCCTTGAAGGGATCCTTGCCGGTAATTTTCTTCACAGCCGTCTGTACCGCGGGGGTACGGGAAGAGCCGCCCACCAGAATCACCTTGTCGATCTGGTCGGTCGTCAGGTTGGCGTCTTTCAGCGCCTTGTTCATCGGGTCGATGGTCATTTCCACCAGGTCGGCAGTCAGCTCGTCAAACTTGGCGCGGGTCAGCGTCATATCCAGATGTTTGGGACCGTTCTGATCGCTGGTGATGAAAGGCAGGTTGATGTTGGCGCTCATCAC
>CAZCCZ010000043.1:16806-28954 GCA_964497495.1 uncultured Oscillospiraceae bacterium | reverse complement strand
ATCTTATCGTTCTACACAGGTTTGGTGTTTACACATAATTCGGGATAGACCCGCTGAAACCGATAAAATGCCAAAAATCCATCTCTTAATACCTGAAGATTGCCGCAATTCCCGTCTCTCCTGGCATCAATGCCGAAGGTAAAACTACCACGTCGCTGCCGCCCCGCAATGCAAGCTGAGCCAGCTCATCAAGTACATCACCGATATCGGGGTTGGCCAAGTTGCGATCCAGTACCTTGCCGTCTTTGAGCGATATCTTCCCTGGGATAATTCTATCCACATCCACGAACAATGTATCCACTCTGTTCTCAAAAATTGCCTTGCTGATCAACACTAGGCTGTCCGTTCCGTTGCCGTTTGCCTTTGCCTGTTCAAACCGCTCCACATAACGCTTCATCTTTGCGAGGTACATCGGCTCAAGGATCTCCCATGTTTTCTCCCGCAGCTGCTCCAACGAGAAAGCCGAATACTCTCCCCTGATACCTTCCGGCAGTAAATAGGGGTTGTCGCTCACCTCTGTAAAAGTAGCGTGATGTTCCTTGAGCGCCACTAAAATCAATGGTAGTTTGCTGGGTTTGGAGTAGGTTTCCAGAACAAAACGATCCACATACCGGAAAAATTTCTCCGTATCTTTATCGATCTCCGGTTTGGCTCCACCGTGGCCATGATACATCGCAGTGCGTCCGCTACCGTTGAACGAGCCTTGCGTAAGATATGCGTCGGTTAGCTGCTCACCTAACACTGCCTCGATATCCCGAGGGGCGCCGAGTGGTAGTTGTAGCTTCGCAATACCGTTCTGATTGCCTTGGAACATGTCAAACGCATCGATGCATTCGTCCGTCACAGGGTAGGAGAAATGGTCAGGTTTGGCATCGTTTGTAAAACTGTCTGCATTGCCCTCGGTAAAGGATACCGTTACCAAATCCATTACCAGATATGTTTTCCCGTCTTTCACACTTATATCGCTTAAATATCCGGCGGATACACGTGTGCGTTCGGTGCTCGGGCGCCGCTGCAGAAAGATTCCATAGACTGACTTCTCCTGATTGGAGGCAGTAACAGTAATCGTTACCATCTGCGGTTCGTCCGTCATATTAAAAACCTGGGAGGTTTGCCCTGAGGATATTTGCAAGCCGCTAATGTCGATCGTCGCATCTGGGTCAACGCTTACGGGTGTGAAGGTTACACGGCTTACCCAACTGGCCACGGTTAGCAGGTAGGTATAGACATTGGGGTTGAATTCTTCGGGGAGCATGATCCCCGTGTTTGGGCAGTTATTGGCAAGGCTGCTTAAAGCGCTGGATGGCAGAGCCGTTTGCTCGGTCAAAGCGGCTGTGCCGATGCATGTGACGCAAAGGCATGTTGCCAGAAGAATGGACAAGAACTTTCTCATAATGATTCTCCGCTTTCTATTCATGGCATGCGCTCCCTTTCGGGTTGGCAGCAAGCCTCAGAATGATCGTTCGCGCAGGTTAAAAATCAGTAATACGTTCGGATACCTGGCATTGTAACGTTCCAGAGACTGGATCTGTGTATTTGTCGATAGTATGGTCAGGTAAGCGAGTTATTGGGAGTCTGTTCAAAATAATCCAGGGCACCTTTGGCTAAACAAAGCGTCTCGATCTGCGTATAATAGGCAATGCTGCCAATGGCTTGAATCACTGCGTCCGCTGTGTTTTCAATATTCTGGTGCAAACCTGTTTGCATATCGCCCTCAACAGCCAGCGCAACCGTATTCTCAAAGCTATCCGTCTTGGAGGCGATGTTTTCGCACAGCCGTGTATAGGTGTCGTCCAACCCAATAATCGAAATCATAGGCCGCAATACGTCGTGAATCAGAACCTTGGTTTTCGCAAGCGGCAAAATTGGCTTAAACATATCAACTAGAAGGTAATAGATGATCTGATCATGTGTATACAGCGAGTAGTGACTATTCTTCACATTCTGGTCGTTGGGGATCAGCTTTTCTTTGAGGTAAGTAGCAAACATTTTATGTGTAATCTCCACGTTTACGGAACGCAGGTATTTTTCGACCTTGGCATAGTTTATTTTATCGGGGATCGTTTCTGGTTTGATGAGACTATATTTTTGCCGCACGCGTGATGAAATACTGCCCACGGCTTCCTTGACCAAAAGCGTTGTCTCAGTTTCCCTGCCCTTGTTGATCGTAGTTGTTTGATCATGCCGCATTCAAAGCATCTCACTTTTCTTTGCTTTCCAATAAGCACATTGCGTTTACCAAAATGCAATTTTCTACGAAACTCACTCTGTGCATCTGTGCGCTTCTTTGGCTGATGGCTTGCATGTAATAATATAATGATCCACTTTTACACACGAAACCAAGCCCTTATGTGGGCAAAATTTCATCAGTCAACATTTCATAGATACTTGAACAGCGGAAACCTCTGTTTCCGCCTGATTTTGTCGGTAGTATTGAGTTATTCAAACTGGCGAACCATACAAATATACTGTGTCTCGCCCAATGATACGAAACATTGCTCGATGGCTCGCGAGCGGTCAATCTTAGTAAAGAAATCTTAAACCTAAAGATTAAACATGAAGGTTGTACCTGTATGATAAACTAATATTTGGTGTTTGTCAACGTCTTAATCTTTGGCTGCGCATCCGTACCAACAACGGTATCGAGCGGATCAACCGTGAAATCTGACGGCGTACCCGTGCAGTCGGCTGTTTCCCGGACGGAAACAGCGCGTTGATGCTGGTATGTGCAAGGCTCAGGCACGTTTCTTCTTCTGCGTGGGGCGAGAAAGCATACCTGAGCATGCAGCATCTCTATGAGCTGGAGAAGGAACGCGCCAACTGATGCCTTCTTCTGCCGCCAACCTTGACCAGCGCCGGCTCGGGGCGCTGGTCTGTGGGCAGCGACGGGAACTCGAGAATATCATCCGATATTGGCTTAACCCGTCGCTTTTGGAAGATAGCACCCCGAACCGCCTCTCTCAAGGTCAGGCCGCCGCAAGCGGCGGTGGCTGTTTGGCGACCTGCATGGTGCTTTGGCTCAGGGAATCTGGAAATATCATCTGGCGGCTTCCGCTTGGCGTCCGGGTTCCTGTAAATGTGCGCAAAATCCTTGACTTGACCGACCCTTACCAAACAACATTTTCCCACACCACAAAAACCACCTACCAATAAAGTACCCTTTATCAATAGGTGGCATACGTCGTGTTGCCGAAGACGGGATTTGAACTTTGGGCTTTTTTCAATTCAAAACGTGTACTTTCCCCAAATGAAAACCGCCAAACCCTTGTAGATTCGGCGGTTGACTATGGTGGAGGTGAGGGGAGTTGAACCCCTGTCCGAAAGCATGCCGGTTCAGTTTTCTCCGAGCGCATTCAAGGTTTTAAGATTCCCCTCGGCAGACGCCCCTTGACGGGCTTAAGCCTACGGTAGCTTCATTTTTACGGACGCGCTTCAAAGCTTATTCGCGCTCGTTCCCCACGATCATGACGCCGGTGGCCGAATCCGTGGGCGGTTCGGGTCGACGCGCGGCATTACGCCGCGAACGCTAAATCGTTAGTGTCAGTTGTTGTTTTTCCCCGTTGTTGCGCGGTGCAGGGGCCGCGGCTCGCTTACCAAACCTTCAAAAACTCCCGTCGAAACCGGAACACCCCCGTGTGGCCGCCGTGTGTGCGGCGTCAATCGTCCCGCCCGCGGCTGAACGCGCGCGCCATCTCCCGCGAAGCGTCGCGCTCGGCTTCCGTGTCGCGCTTGTCGTGCAGTTGCTTGCCCTTGCAAAGTCCTAGTTCCAGCTTCATCCGCCCGTCCTTCAGGTAGATGGAAAGCGGGATCAGGGCGTATCCCTGCCGGCTTACCAGCCCCGCGAGCTTGCGGATCTCGGCTTTGCGCATCAGCAGCCGCTTGGGTCGCAGAGGGTCGTGATTGAACACGTTTCCCTGCTCGTAGGGGCTGATGTGCATGCTCTCGGCGAAAATCTCGCCGTTTCGAACCATGCAGTAGCTCTCCTTCAGGTTCACGCGTCCGTCGCGGATGCTCTTCACTTCCGTGCCGCGCAACTCCAGCCCGCATTCATAGGTTTCCTCCACAAAGTATTCATGGTAGGCCTTCCGGTTCTGGGCTACGGGCTTGATGCCTTTCTGCCGCGGCACGATGTACCCTCCTTGTGGCTTGACGAGCGCACCCGTACGGGTGCGCACAGTTAATTATATCATAAGTCCCGTACGGTTGCAAAGAGTAGGAACCTGCTTTATAATGCTCGTAACGGTTCTTGAAGGGGGAAATGCCCATGGCCGTCGAAACCATCCGCGATATGGCGTCCTCGGCCCGTCGGGCCGGGCTCGCGCTCAGCGCCGCGACGTTGGAGCAACGCAACCGCGCGCTGCTGGCAATCGGCGCTGCCATCCACCGCAACCTGCCGGAAATCTTCGCCGCCAACGAACGGGACGTACGAAAAGCGGAAGCGGAGCGCCTAAGCGCCCCTCTGATCGGGCGCCTGCACTTCGACTCGAATAAAGCCGAGCGCGTCGTCGACGGTCTCCGCGCGCTTGCCGCACTGCCTGATCCGCTGGGCCGTGTACAGTACGCCAACGAGATCGCCGAAGGGCTGAAACTGTATCGCACCACCTGCCCCATCGGGGTCATCGGCATCATCTTCGAAAGCCGCCCGGACGCGCTGGTGCAGATCAGTTCCCTGTGCCTGAAAAGCGGCAACGCCGTTCTGCTAAAAGGCGGGCGCGAGGCCATGGAAACCAACGAGGCGCTGCAAACGGCGATCCTGGAAGGCACGCGCGAAGCGGGTCTGCCGGAAAACTGGAGCCATCTGCTCCACTCCCGCCAGGACGTGGACGAGATGCTCAAGCAGGACGATTGCATCGACCTCATCATCCCCCGCGGCAGCAACGCCTTCGTCCGCCACATTATGCAGAACAGCGCCATACCGGTACTGGGCCACTCCGAAGGCGTCTGCCACGTGTACGTGGATCAGGCGGCCGATCTGAACGAGGCCGTAAGTATAACCGTGGACAGTAAAACGCAGAATCTATCCGTGTGCAACGCCGCCGAAACGCTGCTGGTGCACCGGGCCGTCGCCGCCGCATTCCTCCCCGCCGTTACGGAAGCCTTGCGCGCGAAGGGCGTGGAGCTGCGCGGGGACGAGACGACGCGGGCGATCATCCCCTGCTACCCCGCCACGGAGGAGGACTGGCGCACCGAATATCTGGACGCTATTCTTTCCATCCGCGTTGTGGACGGTCTGGACGCAGCCATCGACCACATCAACCGGTACGGTTCCCGCCATACGGACGCCATCGTTTCCAGGGACGAGGCCGCCGTGGAACGCTTCATGACCCTCGTGGACAGCGCGGACGTGTTCGCCAACTGCTCCACCCGTTTTTCGGACGGCTTCCTGTACGGCTTCGGCGCGGAGGTCGGCATCGCCACGGGAAAGATACACGCGCGGGGGCCGATGGGACTGGAAGGATTATGCACCTATAAATATAAGCTTTACGGCCACGGGCAGACGCTCGCGGATCTCAACGCCGGAAAGTTCAGGCTGATTCACCGCAAACTCGAAACCGACGGCTGAAACGCCGTTCCATTCAGATTTGAAAGCGTTCGGCGCGGGCCGCTCACGGTTCGGCATGCGCCAAGCGCCTTTTTTGCGTGCACAATTCGGAACGGAGGTACAGGACCGTAAGCAGCGCGCTGCAAAGCGCCCAGCCCACGGGGTATGCCAGCGCCACCGGCACGAACGCATTGCCAAGCAGGTTGTTGATGTACAGATAAATCTGCCTGAACACGACGAACGAGGCAAGCATGGCGAGTACGGGGGATTTGGCGATACCGATGCCGCGCAAGGCGCCGGCGAAAATCTGGTTAAAGCAGATCATTACATAGAAAGGCGAGATCAATAATATGAAACGTCTGCCGAACTCCAGTACTTCTTCGTCTTGCGTGAACATCGAAAGCAGCGGGCGCGCGAACAGCATCACCAGCCCGCTCACGAGCGCCGTAACGGCAAGCGACATCGTCAGCGCCTGCCTTACGCCTTTTCTGGCGCGCTGCAGGTTTCCCGCTCCGTAATTCTGCCCCACGAACGTGGTGGACCCCATCGCGATACTCTGCACAGGAATCAAAATCAGGGCGTCCAGTTTCCCGTAGCTGGCCCACCCGGCCATGCAGGCGGAACCGAAACCGTTGATGTAGCCCTGTACGAACACGTTCGAGGCGGACGTAACCGTTTGCTGAATGGCCGACGGCATGCCGATTTTCACGATGCGGGAAAGCATTTCCTTCGAAACGCGCAAATGGCCCCAGCGAATGCCGTAAGGCGCGTCTTCGCGGGAGAGCACGGTCAGCACCATCGCGGCGGAAAGCAGCTGCGAAAAAATGGTCGCGTAGGCCACGCCCGCCACGCCAAGGTGGAACCACAGCACGAACGCGAGGTCCAGCAGGGTGTTCACCACCGCCGAAACACAAAGGAAGTAAAGCGGCCTGCGCGTGTCCCCCACAGCCTGCAGGATACCCGCACCCATGTTGTATAAAAGCAGGCCGGTCACACCGGCAAAATAGATCGTCAGGTACTGTTTGGCTAGGTCGAAAACGTCGTCCGGCGTGCCCATGAGCCTCAGCGAAACGTCGACGATCAGCAACCCCAGCCCGGTCATGACCACGCACAGCGCGAAGGCAATTACGATGGCGGTATGCACGGCGTCGTGAAGCTTTTGCTCGTCGTGCGCGCCGTAGCATTGCGAAATCACGACGGTCGCACCCAGCGCCAGCCCCGCGCAGAAGCCGACCAGCATATTGATGATGGTGCCGGTGCTCCCGACCGCTGCCAGGGCCTCCTTGCCCACGAAACGGCCCACCACGACGGTGTCCACCGTGTTGTACAGCTGCTGGAATATCAACCCGACCATCATCGGCACGGAATACTCCAGCATCTGTTTCCAGATGACGCCGTGCGTCATGTCTGCGTCCGTTTTTTTAAGGAATCTAAACGTAGATTTTCCTCCCGCCGCATTAACTGCGAAAAGCAGCATAGCACAAACCCGGCGACGGGTCAAATACCGGGTGATTTCAATTTGCTACGTGCCGTCCGTTTTGTTATAATACGTTCTGGAAATCCCTGCGCCGAGGTGAGACAATGGAAACGAAAACGAACGTGATGCGTATTCTGGATGCCGCCGGCGTGGAATATCGCGCCTACCGGTATCCCGTGGAGCGCACGCCCAGCGGTGTGGAGGTGGCGGGGCTGCTGGGCATTCCGTGCGAGCGGGTGTTTAAAACGTTGGTCACAGTCGGTAAATCCAACCGGTATTACGTTTTCATGGTGCCCGTAGCGGAGGAGCTCAACCTGAAAAAAGCGGCGATTGCCTCCGGGGAAAAGGCCGTTGATATGATCAGGGCGAAGGAACTGCTTCCTCTCACCGGCTACGTTCACGGCGGGTGCTCCCCCATCGGCATGAAAAAGCCCTTTCCAACTTTCATCGACGAGTCCGCGCTTCTGACGGATCCGATCGTATTCAGCGCGGGAAAGATCGGCTTTCAGGTGGAGCTTTCGCTGCGTGCGTTGCAGACGCTCGTGCCCGTCAGGCCGGTTTCGCTCACCTAACGGCGGCCGCCCGCCGAACCGCGAAGCTTTTCACAGCCGCGCCTTGCCAACCCTGCCGATTTCTGTTATGCTTTCGGTGTCGGAACGAATTAACAGCTCTGCCTGTTTGAGGAAAACCATGCTGACGATTCAACCGCTCAACGAAGAGAATCTCTCCTTCTATAACCAGCCGGACGCGCGTTTTCTGGCGGGCGACCGCATCCAGTTGCGTTTCACACGCACCGGTTTCCTGCCCGAATACGCGCCCATGAACGCGGTGGAATGGCGCACCGTCAAGCCGTTTTCCATGAATGTGGAGCAACTGCTGGCCAACGAAAGCTACGCGTGCTTCCTTGCCTTCGTCAACGGCCGCTGCGTGGGCCAGAGCATCGCGCAGAGGGGCGGCCACCGGCTTTGCGATCTGCTGGACCTGCGCACCGACAGCCGCTACCGCAGGCAGGGCGTCGCGACGGCGTTGGTCAACGCCGTTTCGGAGTGGGCGGTTACCGGCGGTTACGCAGGGTTGCGCGCGGAAACCACCGACGACAGGCCCGTATCCTGCCAGTTCTTCGAACGTTTCGGGTTTACGCTGGGCGGGGTGGACATACTCTGGCATTCGGCGGATACGGACCAGGCCGGGCGGCTTCCCGCGATGCGGGAAAGCGTTCTGACGTTCTATAAATTCTTCTGAATCGAGAGGCTACAAGATGCGTTTGCAGAAATATCTTGCGCTTTGCGGCGTGGCTTCGCGACGCGCGGCTGAAAAGATGATCGCCGACGGCCGCGTGACCGTCGGGGGCGAAGCGGTCACCGCGATGGGGGTTTCCGTGGAGGATGGCGACACGGTGTACGTGGACGGCAAGCCGGTGTCGCCGGAAACGGAAAAGCATTACGTGCTCTACCATAAGCCCGCGGGCGAGGTGACCACGGCTTCCGATCCGGAAGGGCGCGCCACGGTGCTGGACAAATTCCGGGATTATCCCGTGCGCCTGTATCCCGTAGGCAGGCTGGATTACGACAGCGAAGGGCTGCTGCTGCTCACCAACGACGGGGATTTGACGGAGAAGATGCTTCACCCCTCCCGCGAGGTGGAGAAGGTCTATCTGGCAAGGGTCAGCAACCAGGTGTCGCCGGAAGAAGCCAAGCGGTTGGAGCGCGGCGTGCTCGTCGACGGCCGGATGACCAGCCGTGCCAAGGCGAGGATTCTTTCCACCCAACCGTTGTACACCGAAATGCTCATTACGCTGCACGAAGGCCGCAACCGGCAGGTACGCAAGATGGTGGAAGCCGTGGGGCACGAAGTGGTGATGCTGCGCCGCGTGCGCTTCGGGCCCCTGAAACTGGGCGATCTGCCGCGCGGCATGTGGCGGCCACTGACGGTGGAAGAAATTTCAGCGCTCCGATCTTTATAAACGGGAGGCAACCATGAGCGCGTATCAATGCTGGCAGGCGCAGAAGGAGCGACTGCGCGAGGCGCTGCAGGCGTCGAGCGATACGGCGGGCGCCGCATCCGCCGCGCGGCACGCGCTGGCGCAGGTGGAGCAGAACGCCATGGCGGAACAGCCGGACGATCTGCTGCGCCAGCAAACCGGTATTTTGTTTTCGTGTCTGAAAACGTCGCTCAACCTGCTGGATATCTCCATCGCCACCAAAGTCTGGGTCGCCCGGGCGCAGGCGGAAAAGCCGAAAGCCCGTCCTGCGTCCTGGTGGCTGGTTCCCGCCTGCGCGCTTCAGCTTGCGGCGGGTTTTTTCGCCTACTTCAAAGGGCAGTTTCTCATGTGGGTTCCGCTGGCCGCCGCGCTCGTGCTGACGCTGGTCGGCTGGTTCTCGCTTCGTCGCGTGCCGAAGGAAACCGAGCTTCCGGAGGATCGCCTGAAAGTGACGGCGAAGCCGGACACGGAGAAACTGTTCGCCGCCCTGGACGCGCAGATGAAAGCCATCGACCGCTACGTGAACGACTTCGCCTACCTGAACCAGCAGAACGCGCTACGCAACAGCGCGCCGGACTGGAAGAACACCGCGGCGCTCGCGGAGCTGATGGAAGCGGTATGCGAGTGCGAAGGCGAGACCGGCGAGGAAGCCACGGCCGCCGCCGAACGCCTGCTGTTCGTCCTCGGAGCCCGCGCCGTTCGGTACGCGCCTGCGGAATCCGGCCTGTTCAACGTTCTTCCCAGCGTAACCGAAACGCGCACGCTGGTGCCCGCGCTGGTGTCCGCAAAGGACGGTGCGCTGCTGTACCGGGGCACCGCCGCAGTATTGGAGACGGAGCCTCCCGCGCCCGGCGGCCCGGACGAAGCGAGGAGCATGGCATGAGATACATCGGCTTTGATATGGGCGACGGGGAAAGCGCCGTCGCGATTTTCCAGCAGGGTTCCGGCATCGAGCCGGTTATCCAGCCCGTCGCGGGCAGCCGCAGTCTTATATCCGCCGTGGGAACGCTGAACGGTGAAACCGTCGTGGGCGAGCAGGCGTACACCAGCACGCTGTCCGAGGGGCTGGAGGTGCGCTTCAAGAGCCGCTTTACGGACGATCCCCAATCCTACGAACCCATCGTACGGTTCGCACGCGGCGTATTGAAGGCGCTGCGGGATGCGGGCGCCTACCGCGAGGACGACCGTTTCGTGGTCGGCTGCCCGGCGGGCTGGAACGCCGCCGCGCGCGCCCGTTACGGGGACCTGCTGAAGCGTGCGGGCGTCAAAGACCCGCAGGTCATCTCCGAGTCCCGCGCCGCCTTCCTGTACGCCAAGTACGCCAAGACCGTCGCATTGGACGTGGACCTGCTTGGAAAAAGCGCGTTGGTCGTCGACATCGGCAGTTCCACGCTGGACTTCGCCTATATCGTGGACGGGCGGGAAACCGGCGTGGGCACCTTCGGGGACGCGCACCTGGGCGGCGGGCTGATCGACGCGGAACTGCTGCGCCGGGCCGTGGAGCGTTGCCGGGAACGGGAGGCCGTGGAGAAGGTTTTCGGGAAAAGCCGGAGCTGGCACAGCTATTGCGAAATCGAGGCACGCAAGCTAAAGGAACAGTTTTACACCCGCTCGGCGCAGGAGCCGGACGTAAAGGTGCAAAAGCAGGTGCGCGTATGCTACGACGGCACGCAGCGCCTCCGTCTGTTTTTAGACGCACAGGAGGCGGAGTCCGTCGTCAACGAACCGCTGGACGTGCTGAACGGCCAGAGCTTTTCCGCCGCGCTCTACGAAGCGTTACAAAACGCGGTGAAGATTACCGGGGACGATCCGCCCAGACTGGTGCTGTTAACCGGCGGCGCTTCCCGCATGCATTTCTTTCAGGAGCAGTGCCGGGAACTGTTTTCTTCGGCGGTCGTCGTGGTCTGCCCGGAACCGGAGTTCTCCATTGCCAAGGGGCTGGCCTACGCCGGCTGGGTGGATGAAAACCTGCGCGCCTTCCGCAAGGCCGTGAAAGAAGAAGTAACCGACGAACGCATCGGCGCCGTGGCCCGGGACGCCCTCCCGGCGCTGGTGCCCGACGTTTCGAACGCGCTGGCCGAACTCGCGCTTCGGGAGGCCGCCGTTCCGGTTGCCTGCGCGTGGCAGCGCGGCGAGATCGACACGCTTAAACAAATGAACGAACAGATGCAAAAGCGTATCGAACGCGTGCTGGGCTCCCCCATGGCCGAACAGGCGCTCGCTCCCGTGCTCGCGGAATGGATGAAGGGGCTGATGGGCGCCTTGCAGGCGATCGTCGATCCGATCTGCGACCGGTATCATGTGCCGCGGGAGGAAATGCGGCTGTCCTTTTCCCAGACCGGGGACGCGGCTTCCCTGCGCATCGGCGCCAAAGAGCTGATGGGCTTCCGCTTCGTGGGCGCCATGGTAGGCGTGGTATTGAGCGTGGTCGGCGCGCTGCTGGGCGGCGGCGGCGGCGTGGCGCTTATCGCCGCGGGGCCGCTGGGCCTGCTGGCGGGCGCGGCCGTAGGCGCGGTGGTAGCCGCTTTCGGCTGGCCCGCCGTAACCGATCTGCTGATGAGCCTGCGCCTTCCCCGCGCCTTCCGCTGGATGAACGTGGAGAAGCGTCTGCGCAGCGACGCAACCCGGCGGACGATCCGCGAGGCGTTGAACAGGGAACTGTCCGCCGTCGACGGCGAGTTCGCCCGCCGCGTGGTAGCCGGTTTTACTGACGCCTTCCAGAAATACCTGTACCAGACCGCGCAGGAAGCGGAGATTCCTATACAATAAACCGTTCAGATTGTCCGGCGCTTTACGGCTTACCCGATCACCCCGAATGGCGGAAACGCATCCGGGGTGTTTTCATACTGCTCAAACCCTGCCTGCCGGTTGAGAGAAGCGATATACAGACGTACGTGACCGCCCCGTCCGGCGAAGTCGACAACGCAAGCGGAGCCTTTTCTGCCTGCGTAATCCGGCTTTCTCAAAAGGTTGCGGACGCGAGGAGCCGAGCACGGGCGGGGCGAGAGCGTACACGGACGTACGCGACCGCCCCGTCCGGCGAAGTCGACAACACAGACGAAGCCTTTTCAGCTTACGTAATCCGGCTTTCTTAAAAGGTTGCGGACGCGAGGAGCCGAGCACGGGCGGGGCGGGAGCGTACACGGAC
>CAZCCZ010000043.1:0-16706 GCA_964497495.1 uncultured Oscillospiraceae bacterium | reverse complement strand
GTTGCGGACGCGAGGAGCCGAGCACGGGCGGGGCGGGAGCGTACACGGACGTACGTGACCGCCCCGTCCGGCGAAGTCGACAACGCAGACGAAGCCTTTTCTGCCTGCGTAATCCGGCTTTCTCAAAAGGTTGCGGACGCGAGGAGCCGAGCACGGGCGGGGCGGGAGCGTACACGGACGTACGCGACCGCCCCGTCCGGCGAGGGCGATAACGCAGGCGGAGTCTTTTCAGCAGGCCGGAGAGGGTTGTACTTTTCCTGTTCGTACCCTTGAAAACAACAGGTCCTGCCGATACAATACAATGGATTACCCGGCTTGCGGGCATGGAATGAAAGGGAAGTGCCGATGGAAAGAATACGGATGGCAACGCCGTTGGTGGAGATGGACGGCGACGAGATGACGCGCGTGCTGTGGCAAAAAATCAAGGATAAGCTCATTTTACCCTACGTGGCGCTGAAAACGGAGTATTTCGACCTGGGTCTCAACCACAGGGACGAGACAGACGACCAGGTAACCGTGGACAGCGCCCTTGCTACCCAGCGTCTGGGTGTGGCCGTAAAATGCGCCACCATCACCCCCAACGCGCAGCGCGTGCAGGAATACGGCCTCAAACAAATGTGGAAAAGCCCCAACGGCACCATCCGCGCGATACTGGACGGTACCGTTTTTCGTAAACCCGTGCTGGTAAACGGCATCACCCCGTGCGTCGTCAACTGGCGCAAGCCCATCATCATCGCGCGCCACGCCTACGGCGATATTTACAAAAACGTGGAATACCGCGTGCCGGGCAAGGGGCTGGCGGAGCTCTGCTTTACCGGCGAGGACGGCAAGGAGATCCGCCTGCCCATCCATACTTTCAAGGGCCCCGGCGTGATCCGGGGGATGCACAACACAGACGAAAGCATTTTGAGCTTCGCGCATTCCTGCTTCCAATACGCGCTGGCGCTCAAACAGGACCTCTGGTTTTCCACCAAGGACACCATTTCCAAGACTTACGACCATCACTTCAAGGATATCTTCAACGACCTGTACGAGAACGTCTATCGCAGGGATTTCGACGCGGCGGGCATCACCTATTTCTACACCCTCATCGACGACGCCGTGGCGCGCGCCATCCGCAGCGAGGGCGGCTTCATCTGGGCTATGAAAAACTACGACGGCGACGTGATGAGCGACATGCTCGCCACCGCCTTTTCCAGCCTCGCCATGATGACCAGCGTGCTGGTGTCGCCCCACGGGCAGTACGAGTACGAGGCGGCGCACGGCACGGTGACGCGCCATTACTACCGGTACCTGAAGGGCGGGGAAACCAGCACCAACCCCGTGGCTACTATTTACGCCTGGACTGGCGCGCTGAACAAGCGCGGCGAGCTGGATAACCTTCCCGATCTGTGCGCCTTCGCGCACGCGCTGGAGGCTGCGGTGGTGGAAACCATCGAGGGTGGAAAGATGACCAAAGACCTAGTGCCGCTTTTTACGGGCGAAGCGCAGGCGCTGGATACCGACGGCTTCCTGGACGCGATCGCGGAGGCGCTGGAAGCGAAGATCGGCTAGCCCGATTCCGAATATTAGAAAAGACCGCCGTTTATCGGCGGTCTTTTTCAATCCGGTTAACGGGCGCCGCGAAAGCGTTAAACGTATCTTTTGCCGGGTACGCCGTATCCGTTTCACAGGCACGGTGCCGTTGTGTCCGTTTCATCGTTTGGAACGGTTCCGCTTATCCGCGCCGCCCGACCCTAACCGCGCCGCGTTCCGGTTTATTCTTCTCCCGGCAGCGAGGCGGCCCCGTCGTCCACTTTGGCGTATAGGGACAACAGGAACGCGATATCCGCGATTCCGTCCCGCGCAAGCCCGTTGTCCCCCTCGTACGCCTCCACCGCCAGCCTCGTCGCCTCGTCGTAAACCATCGTCTGCGGCGCGCCGTATCCCGCCTGCGTAAGCCATTGCTGCAGCAGCGCCACGTTTCCGCCGGTCGTTCCCGCGAGCATCTCCGCCAGCGGTTCCAGCAGCGGCGCCGCAAGCCTGTCGTAATCCGCTTTCGCCAGAGCGTAGCCGTAGCTTATGGCCTGCCTGTAATCGTTGATCGCCAGTTTCCTGTAAACGGACAGCCCGGTATCCGCGTACGCCGCGGCATAGCATGCACCTCGGATTTCCAGTTCGTACGGGTTCTGCCCGTACTCGTCGAAGCGCTTGCTCAGGCTCTCCGCGATCAGGCGCGCGGCGCGGCGGGCGTCGTTGCGTTCGCCGTCCGTTCGTCCCTCGTTCGTAAAAGCGTCCGCCGGCAGGTACTTCTGCCGGATCTCCACCAGATAGCCGTATTCGGTTTTCCCGCCCAGGTCCGCGGGCATCGCGTCCGGCACCGGAGAATTCGCGTCGCCCGCGTCCATCACCGCCCCGGCAGCCAACAGCGGCAATTCCATCTTGTCCGCGACCGGCAGCGCGCGGCCCGTATCGTACAGATTGGCGAGCACTTTGGCGGCGATCGCTAGGGTCAGCCGCGCCGGGTCCATGTTGAAACCCGCGCCCCGCCACGCCGCGTCCGGCATGCGCACCTGCAAAACCAGATCGCCCTTTCGCGCCAGCACCGTCGTGTAGAGCGCCGGATCGTTGTCCATATTGCGCAGGCCGATGGATACGGCTTCGTCCCCGAGACCGGGCAGGTCCGTGACCTTCCGTAGAAACGCGAAGCCTTTCAGCAGGTCGTAGCGGGCTTTCCCGCCCTGCGGGTCGGCCAGCACGTAAACGGCGGCCTGCGCCGGGTTCGCGATGGAACGCAGGGTGTAGCCCGCCCCCCGGCGGCTGCCGTCCGCGGTCGCGTAGGAACTGCCCAGTACGACCAGATCGCCCGCGGGCACGTTTACGGTCTCGCCCATTTCCTCCGCCGTAAGCATCTGATCCACCCGCCAGGCAAGCGGCGCGGCTTTCACCTCCATGGCCGTAAGGCGGTCGTAATCCGCCTGCGCGTATGCGCCGCCCGCCGCCACGGTCTTTTCGTAGTCGCTCAGGCCCGCCAGCCGGTTCGCCTCGTCCCCCGTATCCTGAAACAGCAGATCGTACGCGTAAGCGCGCAGGTACAGGTTATATTGGTCTTCCGTGCCCGACTGCTCCATTTTCTTCGTCGTGGCGTCGATCATCAGGCGCGCGGCGCGGCGCGCGTTCTCCCTGTCCACGTCGGAGTATTTCGTCGCATCCTGAAACACTTTCGCGGGCATGTACAGGTTCTTCAGGTCCATCAGGTACCCGTAGAGCGTTTTCCCGCCCAGATCGTCCGGCAGGGCATCCGGTACGGCGGATTCCGCCATCGCGGCCGCCGGAAGGATCAGCGACAGGCATAGCAGCGCGGCCAGCCAAAACGCGAGCGTTCTTCTCATGGTTCTTTCTCCTTTTCAGCATGCCGTTTATTCCCGGCCTTTCGCGTCTGCGCGCGTATAACGGGAATCGCGGCGTTTCAACCGGAAGCGACTCGTCGTGCGCACGCAGGCAAGCCTTCCGCGTTCTTCTGGTCCGTATGTTTCGTTTGCGACGGCCGGTCCTGCGGTTCGACGGTCTTCTGAAAGATGTTCTGTTTTTATCATACCATATCACTCCCGTTCTTCACAAGGGAAACCGGAAGATCGATACGTGAGACGTAAAAGACCGCCCTTCGGCCGGAAGACCGCGGAACGGGCGGTTTGTCGTATCGTACGTTTGATTATCGGTTTCGGAAATTCATGCTCTCAAGCGCGTGCCGGTCTCCGCATGGCAATCCGTTCCGGTTTACGCTTCTTCCGGTTCCCGCTCGAAGATCGCCCGGTGGATCGTAGCGCCCTGATGCGCCGCGTCCGCGGCCAGCGTGAGGGCGCAGGCCTCCCGCGCGCGTATGCGGTCGCCGAGGCCGTAGCTGCCCAACGCGATCAGGTACTGGCAATGCGCGCGGTTGCGAGCGTTCAGGTCGTCGTTAAAAAGCTGCATATCCGGCAGGCTTACGGCGAAGTAGTCGATTTTCACGTCGTCGAACAGATGCTTCTCGCCGTAATCCACCAGCTTGTGGAAACGGGCGCACGCCTTCGCCTCAAAGCCCATCGCGCGCAGAGCCAGCCCCTGGTACAGGATCATATCGGCGGGCTGGTCGTTGTAGAACATCATGCCCGCGGGCTCTTCGTCGCCCGCGGCGGCGCGCGTAAAGCATTCCAGCGCCGTACCGTCGTTCTTCTTCGAGCGGGCGGCCACGCCCAGCAGGTAGTAGATATCGTTATCTTTCGCGCCCTCCAGCTTGCCCTCCCCCAGATTGTGCGGGAAGGTCAGCGCGCGGGTCAACAGCTCTCCCGCCTCGTCGGCGCGGCCCTCATCCAACGCCCGGCGCGCCAACTGCTTAAGGCTCAGGGCGTACTGCGCGGTGATCTTTCCTTCGCCGCCTTCCCACGGATGAAAACGGCGTGAAAGCGTGATCTCCAGCGCCTGTTCATACCGGCCCGTGAGGTTGAGCAGCGTCACGTACTCGGTGGTCAGATCGTCCCTTTTCAGCACGACGTCCCGATGCGCTTCCAGCCTTGCAAGCCGTTGGGCAATCGAACGCCCCAGCTTTTTATACAGCTGGTCCGTTTCCAGCAGTACCCGCGCGTCCTCCTGGTTCAGCCGGTACGCCTTTTCCAGCGATTCCAGCGCTTTCTGCGGTCGGCCCGCTTTGTTGTAGTAGTACAGCGCCAGATTGCGACGTACGGTCGGGTAGCCGGGCAGCAGGGCCGCCGCGCGCTCCCATAGTTCCCCCGCCTCGTCGTACCGCTTACGGTCGTACAGCAGATTACCGAGATAGTATGCCGCGTGCCCGTCCTGCGGATTGCGCTTCATGGCGAAGCGGAGCACCGCGATATCTTCCAGCCGGTTGGGGAAGCAGTAGCGGGGATCGGCGGCCGCGGCCGCGGCCAGCGCGCCGTCCGGCGCTTCGCCCTTCAGCGAAAGTGCGTAAGCCTCGTAGTAGCGGAGCATCGGGTCTGATGCGTCCGGCGCGCGAAGGATACGCAAAGCCTCGTCGCAGCACCCGGCCTGTAAATAATCGATCGCGGCTTCGATGTGTCTGGCGGGCTTTCCGGCCATGGCGCGTACGCCTTCGGCTTCGTCCAGTTCCAGCGCGCAGACGTTGGCAAACGGATCGACTGCCAGCGTTTCCCGGCAGAAGGCGCGGGCTTCCTCCGCCCTTCCCAGTTTACGCAGCAACACGGCGCGCAGGCCGCGCGCTTTCATGTTGTGCGCGTTGCGCACCAGCGCCTGATCCGTGAACGCCAGCGCTTCCTGCAATTGGCCCCTCGCGGCGGAGATCGCCGCCAGATAATAGAACGCGCTCTCTTGCTGGGCCGCGCTCCACGCGGCTTTATAGAAGGCGTCGAAGGCTTCGTCCGTTTTTCGCTGGTAGTAAAGCGCAAGGCCCAGCCCGAGGAACGGTTCGCCGTCGTACGGGTTGGGGTTTTTCCACGTAGCCCGTTTGACGGCGGCCCGAAAATGCTTCTCGCTTTCCTCAAACAGACCCCGGCGCAGCAGCAGCGTGCCGTACCCCGTGTTGCAGCGGATGTCCCCCGCGTCGCGCCTGAGCCCTTCCTGATAGTATGCGTCCGGCTCGAACGTCGCGTGGCGGTATTGCTCCAGATGGGTCGCCGCAAGGTACAGTTGCTCCACCGTGGGAATTTCCGCGGGCTCCGGCAGCGGCTCCGCGGGCGCGGGCAGCGGCTTTACCTCCGGCGCGGCGGGTGTATAGCTCAGCAGAAGCCCGCCCTGCTCGCCGTACGCTGAAAGCGTCACCTCGTGCGGGGCGCACTCCCCTACGGCCGCCGATCTTTCCAGCGCGTTTGCAGGCGACAGGGCCGCGGTTTCGTCCAGAACACTCCGGCCCGCCGCAGTCAGCACTACTCGCACGTTTCTTTCCGCGGAGGCGTATACGCGCGCCGTCGCCCGCCCGGCTTCGACGTCCAGCCCCATCACGATGTCCCTGCTGGCGTTGCAGACGCGCCCGACCTTTTGATAGGGCATGAACACCTGCGTGAACGTCTTTTCCTCGAAAGGCTTGAGCCAGCAGAAATCCGGCTGGTTGTCGGTGAACACCCCGGTCATCAGCTCGATGTACGGGCCGTTTCTATCCGTCAGGTTCCGGTCCCACGCCTGCCCAAAATCGCCGCAGCCCCATGTCCACTGCTTCTTTCCGGGGGACACGTGGTGGTCCGCGATGTGCAACAGGCCAGCCTGCACGCGCTCGTCGTACCCGCCCATGAAGTCGTACTGACTTTCGGCGGCCATATAGCTGGTGGGCACGGGAATGTTGCGGAAACGGCTGATATCCACGCCTGCGCCGTAATCGTGCTTGTAGTAAACGCCCGTGGCGATCGGGAAACGGGATACGTCCCGCTTGCCGTGATCCATAACCGCGTGCACGTCCGGCGGGAAGATCGATTGCGTGTACTCGTTCACGGCCACGGCGGGATTGGCCCACCACAGGAACGTCTGCGGCAGGGGCGTGCGGTTGTACAGCCTGCCTTTAATCTCCAGGTAGGCGCGGCCCGGGTAAAGCGTGAGCGTCATCATGCCCTTGGTGCCGTACATCGGGTCCACTTCGCTTAATATCACGCTGCGGCTGCCGTCCCCGTTTTCCGCCAACGTATACTCCACCGGCGAAAAGGTGGTGGGCCGGTGGTGCTGCGGCCAGTTGAACTCGATGCCGCCGCTTACCCACGGCCCGGCCAGACCCACCAGCGCGGGTTTAATAACCTCGTTGTAATAAACGAAATCGTAACCGTTGGTCTTATCCAGAGCGCGCTGGATGCGCCCGCCCAGTTGCGGCAGCACCATTATGCGCAGATAATCGTTTTCCAGCCATACGGCGGTGTAGGGTTGGTCGGTTTTCTCGTCGCTCAGCGTGTCGATGACGGGCAGGGGATATACTTTTCCGCTGCTACCCTGATAAACGCGCTTTTCCAGAAACATCGGGTTCGGGTCGGGCTTCCCCACCGGATACGTGGGGATCAGGGTCTGTTCTTCCCAGACCTCGGCTTGTCCCGGTACGTGGTTCATACGGGTTCCTCCTTTGAAACGGGCCAGCGCCGCCGGGCCTGCCGCGAGGTTATACTACCATAGGTATGCCGGACCTTGTTCTGTCGATTTGCGTTGTTATTTTGATATTTTGCTTTCTTCATTTTCCTTATATTAACCGGATTTGACGTTTCCATGCCGATTTGCTACAATTCGTTTTGATTCCTATTCTGATAAATTGCACGGAGGCCGTATGAAGATCAAGGAAAAGGGCGTGCTGCCCACCTCGGACGTTTATTTTCATACCGCCAGCGAGACGGCCCGCCGGCTTTTCTTCTACATCCGCTGCACGGGACGCTACCAGTGCGACGCCTCCTACGCCGTGCGCAGACAGAGCTATAACAGTTTTCTGCTGCTCTACGTGGTCAGCGGCAGCGGATACGTCTATCTGGATGGCCGAAGCAACCCGATCGGCGAAGGCTCGCTGGTGCTGCTGGATTGCTATAAGCCTCACGCCTATGGCACCGAGGCGGGCTGGGACATTCTATGGGCGCATTTCGACGGCACGCAGGCGAGGGCCTATTACGAAGCCATCGCGTCAAGCCGCAGCCTGTGCGTTTTTCTGCCCGATCCCTACCGCGCCATGCGCTCGCTGGAGAAAATTTTCCGTATGTACCACCATGAGAAACGGGCCAGCGAGGCGCTGGTGAACCAGTATATCGTGTCGCTGCTGACGGAAATGTTGACCTTCGGCTCCGAGCGGGAAAGCGAAAGCGAAGGAGGCAGCGTGGAAGAATCCGTAACCTTCATCACCCAGAACCTGGATCAGCCGTTATCGCTGGAAGATCTGGCGCGTCGCGCCGCCCTGAGCCCGTTTTACTTTTCCCGCGTGTTCAAGCGGGAAACTGGCTACACGCCGCACGAGTATCTGATCAACGCGCGGGTGAACGCGGCGAAGTTCTACCTGAAAACCACCCAGTATTCCAACAAGGAGATTTCTTACCGCTGCGGATTTTCCAGTGAGAGCAGCTTTTGCACGATTTTCAAGCGGATCGCGGGCGTTACGCCGCAGACCTATCGCAAGGGCGGCCTTTGATCCGCGAACGTCGGGGGCTCGGCCCTCGTTGCCGAATGCCGCCGTTCGGCGGGCTGGGAAGGAAACATTTTCAACGGGCGGTAACGACCCGGGGTCGCCCCCGGGTCGTTTACCGTAAACGGGGATTTACTCGGCGGCGGCGCCCATGACTTCTTTATAATTCTCGGGCGTAACCTCGATGGCGTCCACGGCGGTCTCCTGCGTAACTTCCTTGCCGTCGATCAGGTCGAGCAGCACGGCGACGGAGCCTTTGCCGACGGAGTCGGAGCTGAAGTACGCGGCGGCCTTCATGGCGCTGGTGCCTTCCTTCTTCCACTCGTCCTTGGCCATGTAGGCGCCCAGGCCCACGACGCAGGCGTCCTTATCCAGGCCGGCGGATTCAAGCGCAC
The DNA here is from genome assembly GCA_964497495.1 of uncultured Oscillospiraceae bacterium. GTDB lineage: Bacteria > Bacillota > Clostridia > Christensenellales > Aristaeellaceae > CAXXOK01. Next base: position 8,228 of record CAZCCZ010000043.1, on the reverse strand, counting down.
GCAGCGCGCCGATGGTTCCTTCCTCGTTGGCGCCGGTGACCAGCCACTTGGTGATTTCCGGATGCGCGGTAAACACGGCGGCGGCGCCGGTGTTGCCCTTGTCGGTGGTGCCGTCGTAATCGGTGGTGAAGATCTTGGCGGTATCGAAGGTGGGGCACAGTTCGGTGAACTTGGCCAGTTCGCCCTGGGCGCGCGGCACGCAGCTGGACACGGTGTCCATGGTCATGATCAGCAGGCCGCAGGCGGCGTCGCCCACGAGGTTGTTGGCGATGGCGTAGTTGGCGATCCACTCACCGTTGGCTTCGCCGATCACGTAGGCGTTGATGCCGACCCAGGGAGCGATTTTCTTTCCGTCCGCATCCTGCAGGGCGTCGTCGGCGGCGACCACAGGAATGCCGGCTTCGCTGAGCTTGTCTACGACGGCCTGGCTCATGGTCTGGTCGGGGATGCAGGTCACGATGCCGGCCGCCTTGTTGGCGATGGCGTTGTCGATGGCCTTCAGGTATTCTTCGGGACTCATTTTCGCATCCACAAAGGTGAAGTCGTAGCCGGCGGCTTTCGCGGCCGCTTCGGCGGCGGCGCCTTCGTCGATGAACCAGGTCTGATCGCCGGCCTTGTAGATGCCGTAGATCATGCCTTTGCTCTCCGCTACCGCGGAACCGAGGCCAAGAACCAGAGCCAGAGCCAGTACGATCGCAAGTACCTTTTTCATGGTGATTCCCTCCCAAGATTTATTTGCAACACCCTTTCGGCGTTAGCAACGAAGAATGTGAGGCGTTGAAGGCATCAACCAACACGGCTTCCGCGCATCCGTTTCCGGGGGAAGTTGTTTTATGCCTATGGAGTCGGTCGATACGAAAACTGCGTTCCGGGGAAAAGCTCAGCCGTTGCGCTTGCTGGCCTCCAGCAGCTGACGCTCGCGGTTCTGCTTGCGGATATAGTCGGACGTGAGGGCGAACAGCAACAGCGCGCCCTTGGCTACGTATTGCCAGAAGGAAGGCACGTTGACCATGGTAAGCCCGGTGTTGAAGGCCTGAATCAGGAACACGCCGATGATGGTGCCGCCCATGTTGCCCACGCCGCCCGTGAACGACACGCCGCCCAGAATGACCGCGGTGATGGCGTCGAACTCCAGGTTGACGTTGGCAGCGGGCTGCCCGCTGTTCATGCGGGCAGCGAACACGATGCCGCCGATGGCGCACATGACGCCCATCATAATGAACGTGATCAGCACGATGCGCTGGGGGTTCAGGCCTGCCAGGCGCGCGGCGTCCTTATTGCCGCCGATGGCATAGATGCTTCTTCCGAAACGGGTCTTGGCGAGGATGAATCCGAAGATGATGAAAGCCACCACCATGATCCACACCGCCACGGGGATATCCAGAAAACGCGCCTTGCCGATTTGGATGAACGTTTTGTCGCTGATGGCCACGGGTTTGCCGTTGCACAGGATATACGCGAAACCGCGGATGATGGACTGCGTGACCAGCGTTGCGATGAAGGCTTCCAGCTTGATGCGGTTGACCATGAAGGCGTTGAATACGCCGACCAGCGCGCCCGCGGCGATGGTGAGCGCAAAGCTCAGCAGCAGGTTGGTGCCCCGGCTGACCAGCAGGGCCGCCAGCACGCCGGAGAACGCGGCCAGCGAGCCCGGGGACAGGTCGTTTTGCCCCGCGATGATCAGGTAGGTATGCCCGATGGATACCAGCCCCACCAGCGAGGACGCCACCAGAATGTTCACGAAATTCGTCCACGAGAAGTAGTTTTTATTCAACGACGTGAATAAAGCGAATACGACGACGGTCGCGCTCAGCAGGATCAGCTTATCGCCACCGATCACCCGTTTGAGCCTGTCCTTCATGTTCGGCGCCTCCGTTTTCGTTTTCTGCGTTTCAGGCATCCCTGCGTTCCACCGCCATGCCCAGCGAAAGCAGGCGGTCTTCGGTGGCGTCCTCGCGCGATACCTCTCCGGCGATGGTGCGGGCCCGCATCACGATGATCCGGTCACTCAGCCCGATCACCTCCGGCAGTTCGGAAGAGATCAGGATCACGCCCAGCCCTTTGCGGGCAAAATCGCAGATCATCTGGTAAAACTCGCTCTTTGCGCCCACGTCGATGCCCTTGGTGGGCTCGTCCAGAATCAGCACGCGGGGGTTGGTGCACATCCAGCGCGCGACGACGCACTTCTGCTGGTTTCCGCCGCTCAGTTCCACGATTTTCTTATCTGCCGACGGGGTGCGGATACGGAAATCCCGGATGCCCTTGGCTGCCGTTTCGTCCTCCGCCTTCCGGTCCAGCACGCCGAAGGTGTTGGAATGCTCCCGGAGGAGCGATATGTTGATGTTGTCCCGCACGTCCAGGTTGCTCAAAATTCCCTGCAGCTTACGGTCTTCCGGTACCAGCACCATGCCGTGGCGCATCGCTTCCTGCGGGGAATGGCAGTGGATGCGCCGCCCTTCCAGCCACACCTCGCCGGAAATCATCCGGTCCGCGCCGATGACCGCTCGCATTGTTTCCGTGCGCCCGGCGCCCACCAGCCCGGAAAACCCGAGCACCTCGCCGCGGTGAAGCTTGAAACTGACGTCGGTCACATACGCGCTGCTCAGATTCTTCACTTCCAACAGCACGTCCCCGATCTGTTTGTCCCGGTTGAGCGACGTATAGATGTTGCCCAGGTCGCGTCCGACCATCATTTTGATCAGCTGATGGTCGTTGGTGGCGGCGGTGTCCACGGTATCCACGTACCGGCCGTCCTTGAACACGGCCACGCGGTCGGTGATCTGGAAAATCTCGCTCATGCGGTGGGATACGTAGATGATGATCTTATCTTCGCCGCGAAGTTTGCGGATGATGGTGAAAAGGCTTTCGATTTCGCTGTCGCTGAGGCTGGCGGACGGTTCGTCGAAACAGATGACCTTGAGGTTGTCTCGGCTGTAGGCCTTCATGATCTCCACCATCTGCTGGTAGGCCACGCTCAGGTCCTTCACCTTGTCTGTGGGGCGAATGGGAAGGCCGAAATCGTCGATAATCCGCTGCGCCATGCCGTTGGCGGTTCGTTTGTCGATGATTCCGAACTTCGTAACCGGCATGCGGCCCAGATAGATGTTTTCCGCCACGCTCAGTTCCAGCAGGATCTGCCGCTCCTGATAAATCACGCTTACGCCCGCTTCGATGGCCTCGTGCGGGCTTCTAAAACGGACTTCCTCTCCGTTGATCAGGTATTGCCCCGAGGAAGGCTGGTAATCGCCGTTGAGGGTTTTCAGCAGCGTGCTCTTTCCCGCGCCGTTTTCCCCCAGGAACGCAAGCACTTCGCCGCTATGCGCGACAAAACTAACGTCGTCCAGGGCCTTGACGCCGGGGAAGTATTTGGTGATGTGCCGAAACTCCAACGTGTTTCCCATGGGCGACCTCCGGGCTTCCCGCAGAGGCGGGTAAATACGACGTTGTTTTCATAGAGTATAACATAAGAATTGCTTGCTTTTTTGTTTGAAATTGCGGATTGGTTTTTATTTCTTGCTCTAATGGTTTATCGGTTCCCGTCGTCCCTCCGGTTGTGTTATAATACTCAGCAACCGGCCGTGGCGGAAACGCCGCCGGCCAAATGCCCGTAAGGGCCGGGGAGATCGATGATATGGAGCTTGTGCTGACCAACGGGCATGGTATCCGCGTTACGCTCTGCGATACGGGCGCCGCCGTTCGACGTATCGAAACGCCGGATCGCCTCGGTCGTTTTTCAAATATTGCTCTGTCCCCCGTTACGGGCAACGGGGATCTGGCCGAATGCGCCTACGCCGGAGCCACGCTCGGCCCCTCCGCCGGGCGTGTGCCGGACGGCCTGCTTACGCTGGGCGACCGCCGCCTGTCGCTTGCGCCCAACGAGGGGCCGCACCATTTGCACGGCGGTCCTCACGGCCTGACCTCCCAGCGCTGGACCTGCGAGGGTTCCACCCCCTGCGAGGCGCTTTTCTGCTGCGATATGCCCGCCGGGCTGGACGGTTACCCCGGCAACCGCCGCTTCACGGTCGCGTACGATTTAAGCGAGGACGATTGTTTGACCATCCGGCTTCGGGCGGATACGGATACGCCAACCTGGATCAACATGAGCAATCATTTATACTGGAACCTGAGCGGGGATTTCACGTCCACGGTATACGACCACCGGCTGCGGCTTTCCGCCTCGCATGCGCTGTGGAGCGACGCAGACCACATCCCCGCGCTGCGAGGCGCGGTGGACGGCACGCCTTTCGATCTGCGCGGCGGCGCCCTGCTCGGTGAACGGCTTTCGCTGCCGGACCCCCAGCTTGTTCAGGGCCGCGGCTTCAACCATTTTTTCCAGTTGGAATCCGGCTCCCCCGCCGCGACGCTCCGGCACGAAGCCAGCGGACGCACGCTCGTGCTGACGAGCGATTTGCCTTGGCTCGCGTTCTATACCGGCGGCTATCTGGACGAGCATCTTTCCCTGGAAGGCGGCCTGAAGGGCCACCCTGCCTGCGCCCTGGCGCTGGAACCCCAATATGCGCCCGTTACGAGGCAAACGCGGGAAGCTACGCCGGTAACGACGCCGGAACAGCCCTACGACCACTGGATCGCTTTCCGTTGGGGCGTAGAAAAGTAATACTTCGGTATCTCCCGTGCTTTATAAACGCAACTGCCCGTCTTTACCGAACCGGGCGTTCAATGTAGACGGATAAACGTACTGTGTAATACCAGCGGAAAGAAATACCCTCAACAAAAAAGCGGTTTTAACCGCTTAATTGTTAGCGTGCCTTACATCCGGTTTTTCGGGTGCGTCGGCATAAAATGCCGGTAATTTTCTTAAACGGCGGATAGAATAGATATGAAGAAGGAAACGAGCAGGCCGGTTTCCGCGCCGTGCTATTTACAGGCGCTTATGATCTGGATATGATCGTTAATCAGCAATTTCTGGTTCCTAAAACCCGCGGCACCCAATGTGTTAATAATCTCATCGGGAGAGTAGAATTTAACGTCTCCTTCCTTCATCAACGGAACAAAGGGATTAAAGATTGTTCTGAAAAATGAAGAATAATAAACTTCGGCGATATAAATCGTCCCGCCTTCCCGCATAAGCCGATAAGCTTCCCTGGCGAAACAATCCACATGCGGAAAATGGTGATAGGCGGCGCAAACGGTGATCACCTGAAAGGCATTGTCCTCATAGGGTATCCGTTCGCAACTCCCGATCGAAAAACGCATGGACGGATTGAGCAAGCGCGCCTGCTCGATCATTTTGTCAGAGATGTCTATTCCATATCCGTTAATCGGATATTTTTCGGCGAACATGTTTAAAAGTCTGCCGTTACCGCACGCGACATCCAGAACGTTATTGCCCGGCTTCACGCGGACTGTTTTCAGGAGCATTGTTTTAAACGCGAACGTATACCTGCCTTCAAGGGCCGTATCGTACCCGATCGCCTTTTTATTATACGCTTCCAACGAACGTTTTTCGTATTTGTTCATCACGCGGTTCCTCCGGTTCAAACGGTATGTCTGCGATAAGCGCGAGGTAATCTTTGTTGTGGCAGCGTGAGATTGTTTATCCTTCCGGAATGTATAACCAATCGGCTAAACAGACTGGTTTATTATAGCATATAAACTGTATGTATTGTACAACGGCATTCTGTAAACGGATACCGCCTAATATAATACCAGGAAGGATATTTACTTCCATGCACAGATTATGTAGTATAAAACCACTGGATTGCCCCAAGCGGTGAATGCATCAGGCGTAATCAGACAAGGCACCTGTATCGGGGGAAATAAAGATGGCCGTCTATGCTATGAGTGCGAGCGGAAACACGCTTTACGCCGCGAAAGAAATTTCAAATTCATTACATTTGCCGCTTCACAATATACTGCGCATAAGCGGCGATGGGTACAGAGACCCCGACGACATTGTCGGCATCATATGTCCGTTATATGATTTCAAACCACATACGGCCGTTATTGAGCGTTTGCAAACGCTTCGCGTTCGGGACGATGCCTATGTCTTCTTTGTGGCAACCTATGGCATAGCGCCTCGCAAAGCCTATCGATACATCAAGAGAAATACCCCGCTATGTTTCAAGGCCGGATTTGGGTTGAAAATGCCGCATAACGGCATAGGAAGCGCGAAACTTCCCTCCATGGAAAGAAACCGTATCCTGTCAAATTCGAAAATTTCTCTACAAGGCGTTATTGACAGTATCCGCAAAAGGGAAGAGAGCGATTTTATCAGTTCTTCGCCTTTTTCGGTCTTGAGCAATAAACTGTTTCTAAGAGCTTTGCCGTCCGTCTTCATCCTTCTCATGCAGATGCTTTTTCAGGGGGTGAAGTCGCTGGAGTTTTGCGCTAACGACGAGTGCATCGGTTGCGGAGTTTGCGTAAATGTTTGTCCTGTTGACAACATTACGCTTCTTCAAGAAAAACCGCAGTTTGGGACCCGCTGTCTAAATTGTTTCAGCTGTATACACAATTGTCCGAAAGGGGCCGTTTCCTTCGGAGGAAACCAGCTAGGCGTCAGGCCGTACAGGAATCCGGCGGTATCGCTTGAAGAATTGATGAATTTCAATAGCAAATTTTAAAGCATCACCTATAGTGCGAAGTGAGCGGAGATTATGAAATTTGAAGGGATCAAGCAGACCAGAATACTGGAAGCCGAAGGGGAAGCGCAGGCCATTAAACTTATGAATAAACAGAAGAGCACCCTGTAGCGAGAACCGCAATCTATTGCCTGCTTGCGCGGTACCGCTGGCGTAAAACAATGCCAAGAAGCAAACACCCGCGGAAAACGAGCGCTGAAAAGATCGACGCTAATAAAAAGCACCAAATCATTCACGCGATGCTTATGAGCAAGAAAAAAGTACGGCTCATGTTTCGGCAAGATGTAATTCTACTGGCGCTGGATAATGTCGGATAGCACCACTCCTCCGGCAGGTGGTGCCGTCCGGCATCACCCTTATCCGTTGTTGCCCTATACGCCAGAGTTAAATTCATCGAAGTAATTTGGGATTGGTTTTGTGAAAAGGGCTTCCACAATGAAGTGTTTGCTTCTCATATACTTGTCCTTAAGCGTCTTTGCCAAACCGTTCCTGTACTTTCTAACGATTTTGCGCGTTATTTAGGGTGAGCTGCTCAGTGATACGATTGTCGCCACGGCTCTGTTGGATCGGCTGCTCCATCATGCTCATGTGATCAATATTCGAGGGCAGACGTACCGGCTGAAGGATCGCCTGAAAACAGGAGTTCAAACGGTTCCGCCAGCAGATATCCCGGCGGCAGGGTAACCGGCGTTTTGGGTCATTTTTCACCGGCGTTTTTCGGTCATTTTATCCCGGCGTTGACAACTTTTCTTCCTCGATCCACGCAACTCATTTTCTTCCCTTATTAGGGTATGGAAACTACCCCCCATTGTACCATATGTGGTTCTAATCAGGGTAGTTGTTCCAATATAAGCACCTGTTTCTGCCTCCGATCATCCGATATTATATGTTACAGATGATTTGCGGAGTAGAGGTGCATTATGTCCATTGAGTACAAGGTAATCGGGCGGCACATTGGTAAGAAAGTATCTTTTCGCACAGGGGTTACGCTTCAGAAAAAATGACAGGAGGTATCCGGGGCATCCCGACATTGTTCTCCCGAAATACCGAACGGTGGTTTTTGTTCATGGCTGTTTCTGGCATTACCATACGAACTGCCAATATTTCGCTATGCCGAAATCAAATGTCGACTTTTGGGCAACGAAGCTTGAATACAACCGCAGTAGAGACCGAACCAATATCGAGAAACTTCAGGCGACCGGGTGGCGGGTTATTGTTGTGTGGGAGTGTGAGATTAAAAAAGCGATGCGGGCAGAACGGCTTGCGCGGCTTTATAAGGAGATAACTTCCTCATTGAACGCCTAAGGAGTGATAACTAACAGATTAGTTCACTCAATGATATTGGAAAGTGTCTCGCTTGAGTGTACGACAGACGATTAGGCCTAGCAATTATTCAAATTCCAGCATGGTAGCCAAGACCCGTTTAGGTCGAGTATAATCGTGGACTTGTTGACAATGACACATTAACAACGATCCAGCGAAATTGTTGCTGATAAAAAGCTTATGAAACAAGGATTTTTAATGTTACCAATTATCAAAGTAAACTAACTAAATATCTCTTTTAAAATAATGCTGGGTCTATCCCGAATTATGTGTAAACACCAAACCTGTGTAGAACGATAAGATCAA
>CAZCCZ010000042.1:0-29424 GCA_964497495.1 uncultured Oscillospiraceae bacterium | reverse complement strand
TATCTGGTGCGCAACCGCGGCATCGCGCTGACGCGGGACAAGCTGATTTCCGAAGTGTGGGGATACGACTTCTTCGGCGACGACCGCACGCTGGATACGCATATCAAGCTGCTGCGCAGGCAACTGGGCGATTACGCGAAATATATCGTGACCCTCAGAGGAGTAGGATACCGCTTTGAAAAAGCGTGAGAACGGGAACGCCTCCGCGCGCGTCCGCGCACACGGAATACGGGCCGCCGCAAGCGGCCTGTTCTCCCGCGTTGCCGAGCCGCTGAACCGGCTGGGGGTACGCGGCCGTGTGTTTTTATACTTTCTTGCGTTCACGGCCACGCTGCTGGTGCTTTTATATGTTTCCCAGATCGTGCTCCTGCCGGATTTTTACCGGTACCAGAAGACGCGCATGCTCAACGGCGCTCTGGATACGCTGGCCCAAAACATCGACAACCGGGACTTGCAGCTTCTGGCGGACCGGATCGCCGAGACGAAAGAACTTAACGTGCTGATCGTGAACGGAAAGGCCGAAAAGCTCGTCGCCGCCGATGCGATGCGCAACGGGGATATCGACCGGTTTTCCGCAACGGAGCTAAACCGATATATTAAACTGGCGCAGGAAAGCGACCATGCGGTTTACCGGGTTCTCAGCCAGGGAGAGCCCGACCGGGGCGACTACGACGAGAACCATTTTCAGGGGCCCGTGCCCCGGACGGAGGACGGGCGTTCCAGCAGCATGGTGGCCGTCCGCAAGGTGGTGACCGGGAGCGGCGAAACGCGCTACATTCTTCTGAACGCCCTCATTACGCCGGTGGAAGCCACCGTACAGACGCTGAGCAGCCAGTTCTTCTTTATCGCCGGTTTCATGGTGCTACTCTCCTTTCTTCTTTCGCTGGTGCTTTCCCGCCGCATCGCACAGCCGATCGTGGATACAACGGAGGCCGCCGTGGAGCTTTCGGAGGCCCGTTTCCGCCCCGCCAACACCAGCGTGAGCTACCGAGAAATCCGGCTGCTGAACGCCACGCTCACCAAAGCGGCCAAAGACCTGCGCCGCGTGGAGGAGATGCAGAGGGAACTGATCGCCAACATTTCCCACGACCTTCGCACGCCGCTGACGCTGATCGAGGGGTACGCCGAGGCCATGCGCGACCTGCCGGGTGAAAACACGCCGGAAAACATGCAGGTGATCATCGATGAAACGCGCAGGCTCACCAGCCTCGTCAACGCCGTGCTGGAATACGGCGCGGGCCGCGACGGCGGCGACCGGATCGACCCGCAGGTGTACGACCTGACCCGGAGTATCCGCGTGATCCTGGGCCGGTACCGGAAGCTGACCGGCCAGGACGGGTATCAAATCCTGTTCGAGTCCGGGGAGGACGTATCGGTGCGGGCCGACGAGATGAAAATCGAGCAGGTGGTATACAACCTCGTCAACAACGCGCTCACCTATACGGGCGAGGACAAAACGGTGGACGTTCGCCAGATCGTGGCGGGCGGCAGGGTGCGCGTGGAGGTGGAAGACCACGGAGGCGGCATCGCGCCGGAGGAACTGCCCCATATCTGGAGCCGCTATTACCGCGGCCACAAGCCCCATAAACGCGCGGCCGTGGGCACCGGACTGGGATTGAGCATCGTCAAGGGGATACTGGACGCTCACGGCCTGACCTACGGTGTTTCCAGCCCGCCGGGGCGCGGCGCCACCTTCTGGTTCGAGCTTCCCGTGGAGCCCCGCGCTTCGACAAAATAGAAAAACGTTCCGCATCGCCGACTGCGCGATGCGGAACGTTTTTGATATTTTTCATGCCTCGGGAAGCCGAATCCATCCGGAGTCGCCCGCCTTAATATCCCACCAGATTGCTCAGTAGCGCGGCCAGCAGCACGCTGCCCAGCAACACTACCGCCAGCGCAAGCGCAATCCAGCGGTTCAATCTTCCTTTACGGCTCGTCTTTTTCTTCGTCTGCGCGGCCATCGTCGTCTTTACCCTTTCATGCGGTGTTTCTTTCGCCGGTACCGGCCGATTATACCATACTCCCGTTTCGTTGGCAAACTATGAAAGGCCCATGGTTTCCAGCGCTCGGATCAGCGCCAGCTTGCCGTGCTCGTAGCTGAGCCCGCCCTGCAGATACACGGTGTACGGCTCCCGCATGGGCGCGTCCGCGCTAAGCTCTATGCTCGCGCCGGATACGAAGGTGCCCGCAGCCATGACAACCGGTTCCCGGTAACCCGGCATGGCCCACGGTTCCGGCACGGCCATGCTGTCCACCGGCGAAGCGGCCTGGATGCCCCTGCAGAACGCCACAAGCCTGTCCGGGTCGCCCAGTTCCAGCGCCTGGATTATGTCCGTGCGTTCCGCGTCCGCGAACGGCGTCGTGGCAAGCCCCATTTCCGTAAACACGGCTGCGGCCAGCACCGCGGTGCGCAGGGCCTGCGCCACCGTGTGCGGCGCCATGAACAGGCCCTGATAAAAAGGCTGGTAACCCGCCGCGTAACTGCCGATCTCCAGCCCCACGCCGGGCGCGGTGAGGCGGCACGCGATGCGCTCGATCAGGTCCCTGCGCCCCGCTGCGTACCCGCCCGTGGGCGCGAGGCCGCCACCGGGGTTCTTGATCAGGCTGCCCACGCACACGTCCGCGCCGAAGTGCGTGGGTTCCCGAAGCCGCACGAACTCCCCGTAGCAGTTGTCCACCAGCAGGCAGGCGCGTGGAAACTCCGCGTGCAGCATGGCGGCCAGCGGTTGCATTTCCTCCGGCGTCAGCGACCTGCGTGCGGAATACCCCCGGCTTCGCTGCGCCATAACGACCTTCGTGTTGGGTTTCATCGCGGCGCGGATGGCCGGTAAATCCAGCCGCCCGTTTTCGTCCAGTTCCACCTGCGCATAGGAAACGCCCATTTCGGCCAGCGACCCCGCGCCGGCTCCCCCGATGCCAATAATGCCGTTGAGCGTGTCGTAGGGCGCGCCGGAAACGGAGATCACCTCGTCCCCCGGCAGAAGGAGCCCGAACAGGCACAGCGATATGGCGTGCGTCCCGGAGGCGATCTGCGGGCGCACAAGGGCGGCCTCGGCGCCGAACAGATCGGCGAAGATCGCTTCCAGCGTATCCCGGCCTGCGTCGTCATAGCCGTAGCCTGTGGTAGGCGCGAAATGGCGTGTAGCCACCCGATGCTCCCGAAACGCGTCCAGCACCCGCTCCGTATTGGCCAGTGAAATTTCGTCGATCCGGCGAAACGCCGTTTCGCAGCGTTTTTCCGCGTTCTCTATCCGTTCCTTTGCGTTCATTTCCCGTTTTTCCTCCAAAAAGATTCGCCGAGGCGCAGTGCCTCGTCCGTGCTTTCGGCTTTCGCCGTGTCCAGCCATCGGATTCGCTTTTCGACGTTAAACCACGTCCACTGCCGTTTGGCATAGCGGCGCGTGTTGCGCTTCATCAGCGCCACGGCCTCGCCGAGCGGCGCGCCTGCCAGCAGTATTGGCGTCAGTTCCTTATAACCGATGCCCTGCATGGCCTGGGCCTCCGGCGGTACGCCGGATTCAAGCAGGTCGCCTACCTCTTTCATCAGCCCGTTTGCCAGCATCGTGTCCACGCGCGCTTCGATGCGCGCGTAAAGTGCCTGACGTTCCATCGTGGTCCCGATGAGGCAAAAACGGAACGGACGCTCCCCGGGCGGATTTTCCTGCGCCGATATCTGCCTGCCGGTAAGCCGGTATACCTCCAGCGCGCGGGAAACGCGGCCCACGTCGTTCGGGTGCAGTTTCGCGGCCGCCACGGGGTCAACCTCGGCGAGCAGTGCGTACAGTCGGCGTTTTCCCGCTTCGTCCGCCGCCGAATCCTTCAGGCTTTGCCTTAGTTCCGGGTCGCTGGGCACGCCGCCCAGCGACAGCCCGTCGGTCAGCGCCCGCAGGTAAAACCCCGTGCCGCCCGCAAGCACGGGGAGCTTCCCGCGCCCGTATACGGCGCGGATACACCCTTCTGCCATCTCCGCGTACTGCGCGACGGAAAACGGCTCCGTCGGTTCCGCCACGTCCAGCATGTGGTGCGGTACGCCCGCGCGTTCCGCGAACGTCGGCTTGGCGGTGCCGATATCCATGCGTCGGTAGACCTGCATGCTGTCCATACTGATGATCTCGCCGCCAAGCGACGCGGCGAGCCGGACGGCCAGCGCGCTTTTTCCGCTCGCCGTGGGCCCCGCCACACAGAGCACGGGTATTTTCTCCGGCGTCTCCATATTACTGTATACGCTTAAAGCGCTTTTCCAGTTCCCGCCGGGTGATCTCGCTTACGATGGGCCTGCCGTGCGGGCAGGTGGGCTGCGCGCCCGTTTCCAGCATTTGCGCGATCAGCGCTTTCACGTCCGCCTCGGTCAGCGCGTCGCCGCCCTTGACCGCGTGCTTGCAGGCCAGTTGCGCCACGCGGGCGCGCAGGCGATCCCCCGTGACCTTTCCGCGCGAAAGCTTCGTTTCGTCCAGCACGTCCATAAGCGTGTCGCGCACCGGCACGCTTTCACCCAGAATTACGGGTACGGCGCGCACGGCCACGGTGGTGGCGTCGAAGGCTTCCAGCTCGAACCCGGCTTGCGCAAGCGCTTCGTTCATCTCCGTCAACAGCGCCACCTCCCGCGCGGTCAGGCGAACCGTGCGGGGCGCCAGCAGGCGCTGGGAGGCGTTGCTTCCCTGATAACGCGCCATGAAGCGGTCGTACAGCACGCGCTCGTGCGCGGCGTGCTGGTCCACCAGCAGCAGGCGTTCGCCCGCTTCGAACAATAAATACGTCCTGAACGCCGTGCCGATGTAGCGCAGTTGTGTAGGCTCCTCCGGCGTCATACGCTCCTGCACGGCTTCCGTACGCGTCGTTTCCGCATCGTTCACCGCCTGCATCGTCGCGGGCTTATCCCGTTTGGGGCTTGGGAGAGTCATCGGCGGATATTCGTCGGTTACGTAGTGGTTATCATGTTCTGATTCGTTATGCGTCTCGTTCGTAACTGTTTCTGTAACCAGACAGGTTGCGTTCGGCTGAATCGCCGTTTCCCGCATCGCGGGCGCGTCGAAGGACAGAAACGCGGCTTTTTGAACCGCGTCCGCCGTTTTCTCCGCTTCCGCGTCTTCCAACGCCGGCTCCTTCGTCAGTTCCAGCACTTCCACGGTTTCCCCGGCAGCCGTTTGTGCTTCGGCCGTTTCCCCGGCCAGCTTATCCTGCACCGTCACGGTTCGAAGCGCTCTGCGCGTCAGTGTTTCCACGGCGACAGCCACCGCGTCCGGCCGCTGGAAGCGCACCTCCAGCTTGTTGGGGTGCACGTTCACGTCCACCTGCCGGTAGGGAAGCGTAAGGGAAAGCGCGCAGACAGGGTAACGCCCGATCATCACATAGCCTTCGCAGCCGCTTTCCAGCGCCTTGCTCAGCGCCTCGTCCCGAAAGTATCGGCCGTTGACGAAAAAGCTCTGCTGCAGCCGGTTGCCGCGGGCCAGTTCCCCTACGCCCACGTACCCGTCCACCGCCACGCCTTCCTCCGCGCCCGTCACGCGGCGCATGGCGCGCAACGCGTCCTTACCGTACACGCAGTAAAGCGCGCTTTCCAGCGTTCCGTCCCCCGCGCTGCGGTATACGGTTTTCCCCTGATTGACAAAGCGGAAAGCCACGTCCGGGCGGCTTAAAATCAGCCGCATGATGTAGTCCGACACATAGGCCGCCTCCGTGGCGGGCTTCTTCAAAAACTTCAGACGAACCGGCGCGTTGTAGAACAGTTCCCGTACGGTGATGCCGGTGCCCACGGGGCTGGCGGCCTCGGTGACGCCTTTGAACTCCCCCGCATCCACCTGCGCCTTCACGCCGTAGGCGGCGTCCGCGGTGCGGGTGGTCGCCGACACCTTCGCCACCGCGGCGATGCTGGCCAGCGCCTCGCCCCGGAAGCCCAGCGTATGCACTTCGTACAGTTCTTCCGCGTCCACCAACTTGCTGGTGGCGTGGCGTTCGAACGCCATGCGAATCTGCGGGGCGGGAATGCCCGCACCGTTGTCGCTGACGCGGATGGCGGTAAGGCCGCCATCCGTCAGTTCCACCGTTACGGCGGTCGCGCCTGCGTCGATGCTGTTTTCCACCAGTTCTTTCACGGCAGCAGCGGGGCGTTCCACCACCTCTCCCGCGGCGATCTTGCCGATCACCTCGTCGGAAAGCCTTTGGATGGGCCGGTTTGACATGGGTTGCTCCTTATCCGTTACAGCCTTCTGGCTTTCTCACGCAGCGTGAACAGGGCGTTCAGGGCATCCATCGGGGTGATGGAAAGCACGTCCATGTTCTTCAGTTCCTCCACCAGTTCGTCCTCGCGCAGGTGGAAAAGGTCGGTCTGTCGGTCAGCCTTTTTCTTCTTCTCCAGGATGTTCTGGCTGATGGTCTCCTGGTTGATATCGCTGACTTCCAGCCGGGCCTGGATTTCGTGCGCGCGCGCCACCACGGAAGCGGGGATGCCCGCAAGCCGCGCCACGTGCACGCCGTAGCTCTTGTCCGCGCCGCCGGGCTGAATTTTACGGAGGAAAATCACGTCCTCCCCGCGTTCCAGCACGGTGATGCAGTAATTCTTCACGCCCTCGAAGCGGCCTTCCAGTTCGCTCAGTTCATGGTAGTGGGTGGCGAACAGGGTTTTAGCGCCGCATTTCTTTTGATCCAGCATGTATTCCACCACGGCCCACGCGATGCTCAGTCCGTCGAACGTGCTGGTGCCGCGGCCGATCTCGTCCAGGATGACCAGCGACTTGTCCGTGGCGTTGCGCAGGATGTTGGCAGTCTCGCTCATTTCCACCATGAAGGTGCTCTGCCCGCCCGCCAGGTCGTCGCTGGCTCCGATGCGGGTGAACACCCGGTCGCACAGGCAGATGTGAGCGTTGTCTGCGGGCACGAAGCTCCCCACGTGCGCCATCACCACGATTTGCGCCACCTGCCGCATATAGGTGCTCTTGCCCGCCATGTTGGGCCCGGTGACGATGAGCATGCGGTTGGCGTCCCCGTCCAATAGAGCGTCGTTAGGCACGAAGGGCGTGTCCGTCTGCATGCGCTCCACCAGCGGGTGGCGGCCGTTCCGGATGCTGACGACGCCGTCGTCCGCGATTTCGGGCTTCACGTACCCGTATTCCCGCGCGACCTTCGCCAGGGAAAGCACCGCGTCCAGCGTTTTGATCGCCGTGGCGTTTTGCTGGATGGCCGGTATCTCCCGGGCGATCACGTCCCGGATCTCCGTGAATAGCCGTGCTTCCAAAGCCAATGCCGCCTGTTGCGCGCCGGTGATCTTGCGCTCGATGTCCGCCAGTTCCGGGGTGACGAAACGCTCGCAGTTGGCCAGCGTCTGCTTGCGGGTGTAACGCAGGGGCACGCTGCCCAGATTGCTTTTCGTCACCTCGATATAGAAGCCGAACACGCGGTTATACTGGATTTTCAGGTTCTTAATGCCCGTTTCCCGCCGTTCCGCCGTTTCCAGATCCAGCACCCATTGCTTGCCGTGGGTGGCCGCCTCGCGGTAACCGTCCAGTTCCTCGTTATAGCCGTCCGCGATGATGCCGCCCTCGGTGATCACCGGCGGCGCGTCCGGGTGGATGGCTTTGGCCAACAATGCGCACAGCTCGTCCAGCGGCGCCAGCGTATGCCCCAGCGCGGCCACCACGGGCACGTCGAAACGCGCAAGCATTTCCTTCACCGGCCCTACGCGCTGCAGGGAACGGAGCAGAGCCAGACAATCCCGCGCGTTTAAGCTGTTGTAGCTGATCTTGCCCAGCAGCCGCTCCATGTCCGCCATGCCCGCGAGAGTCTCGCCCAACTCGTCGGCGGTCATATAGTCGTTTTTCAGGGCTTCCACCGCGTCCAGTCGTGCCTGTATGCGGCCCGGGTCGGTCAGCGGCTCCTCCACCCAGCTTTTCAGCAGCCGCGCGCCCATGGCCGTGGCGGTTTTATCCAGCAGCCACAGCAGCGACCCTCTCCGTTCGCCGGAGCGCAGGCTCTGCGTAAGCTCCAGGTTGCGCCGCGTCATACGGTCCAGGTACATGGCGTTCCCGCTCTGGTACACGGCGACGCGCGTAATGTGGGAAAGCGAATTTTTCTGCGTGTCGTTCAGGTAATACAGTAGCGCGCCCGCGGCGGGTATCCGCCTGTCCCTCGCTTCCAGGCCCAGCGCCTCCACCGAGGCAACGCCGAAATGGGCCAGCAGTTCTTCTTTCGCTTTCTTCCACTCAAAGGCCGATGCGGACAGGCGGCTGACGGCCACCGTGTCGTCCAGATAACCGGCCAGCGTTTCCTCGTCGTCGGTCAGGATCTCGTGGGGGCGGATGCGGTTGATTTCGTCCTTCAGGTGCGCTTCCGCGCTGTCCAGCAGGTGCACGGTGAACTCGCCCGTGCTCACGTCCGTATAGGCCAGCGCAGCCTCCTTGCCGCGGAAGGCGACGCAGAGGATGTAATAATTGCTCTTCTCGTCCAGCAGCGCGGGTTCCACCGCCGTGCCCGGCGTGATGATGCGGATCACGTCCCGTTCCACGAGGCCCTTGCTCAGCGCGGGGTCGGTCATCTGTTCGCAGATGGCGACCTTGTACCCTTTTTCGATCAGGCGGCTTACGTAAACGGAGGCGGCGTGGTACGGCACTCCGCACATCGGCGCCCGCTCGGAAAGACCGCAGTCCTTGCCCGTCAGCGTGAGCTCCAGCTCCCGCGAGGCAAGCTGCGCGTCCTCGTAGAACATCTCGTAAAAATCGCCCAGACGGAAAAACACGACGCAATCCTTATGTTTTTCCTTCACGTCCAGGTACTGCTGCATCATGGGTGTCACGGGCATGCAGGTCGTTCCTTTCCCGGTCGGGCGGAATGGTTAATGGCAGTGGCAACCGCCGCCGCAGCTGTCGCAGCCGTCGCCGCAACCGTCGCCGCAGCTGGCGCAGGCTTCTTCCTCGTCCTCGTTTTCGCCGGTCACGACGAACTTGATGATTTTGTTCACCTGCTTCATCATGGCGGTGAAGGCGTCGTTGGCCTCCCGCATGGATACGATCATCGGGTTGGCTTCCATGGCCTTTTGAGCTTCCTCCAGCTTCGCGCCCGCATCGGCCAGTTCCGTGTGGTTCAGGTCGCTTTTGGCCAGCAGGTTTTCCACTTCCGTGCGGCGCTGGGAATAGGCCGAAATCAGCTGGGAGGCTTCCAAATCCCGCATGGCGGCCTGCTCGGCCAGCCTCATCTTAATGTATTCTTCGCTCTCCAAAATCGATTCCGCCAGTTGCTCCGCCTGGTTTAAAACGTTCTCCATGTTTTCTACTCCTTTATTTTCTTGCCGCGCAGCGTATTCGCCGCCGACGAGGTGATGACGACCGGCACGATTGTCCCGATATCCTCCGGCGTGCCGTCGAACGTTATGGTAATACCCCGCGTTCCCTTGCCGGAAACCTTTTTCCCGTCCCGCCTGCTAACGCCCTCCACCAGCACGCTTTCATTGACTCCGATCATGCTCCGGTGCGCCGCCGCCGCGCCCCTGTCCACCGCTTCGATCAGCCGCTGAATGCGCCGGGCGGATACGTCCGCGGGAATCTGGCCGGGCATAGCGGCCGCCGCGGTGCCTTTCCGCGGGCTGTAGATGAAGGTGAAAGCCGCGTCGTAGCCAACTTCGTCTACCAGCGACACCGTATCCTCGAACTGCGCTTCCGTTTCCCCGGGGAAGCCCACGATCAGGTCGGTGGTCAGCCCGATGCCGGGCACGGCCTCCCGCAACGCGGCGACACGTTTCAGGTAGTCCGCGCGGGTGTAACGGCGGTTCATGGCAGCGAGGATTCCGTCGCTGCCGCTTTGCACCGGCAGGTGCAGGTGGTTCAGAATGTGCTTTCCGTCCGCCATGACGCGGATCAGCCCGTCCGAAAGGTCTTTCGGATGGGAGGTCATGAAGCGGATGCGGGGCACGCCCATCTCGTCCAGCGCCCGCAGCAGTTTGGGAAAGGTTTCGTCCGCGTCGTTCCCATAACTGTTCACGTTCTGCCCCAGCAGCATGATTTCCTGCGTGCCGCCTTTCAGAAGCGTTTCCGCTTCCCGCAGGATATCCGCCGTTCTCCGGCTGCGCTCCCGCCCGCGCACGTAGGGCACGATGCAGTAGGAGCAGAAATTGTCGCAGCCGTACATGATGGTGACGTAGGCCTTGTAATCCGTCAGCCTGCTGACCGGCACGCCTTCCGCGATCAGGCTTTCCTCCTGCGTTACGCTCACCACCCGCGTACGGCGGGTCAGCAGCGTTTCCAGCATTTCCGGCAGGCGGTGCAGGTTGTGCGTGCCGAAGGCCAGGTCGATAAACGGGTATTGACGCAGGATGCGCGCGGCCATGTCGGGCTGTTGCACCATGCAGCCGCATACGCCGATCAGCAGCCCCGGCTTCTCTTTCTTCAATTCCCTAAGCCAGATCACGTTGCCCAGCGCCCGCCGTTCCGCGTTGTCCCGCACGCAGCAGGTGTTGAACAGCACCAGATCGGCCCCGGTACGGTCGCCCGCTTCCCGAAGGCCCATGGCGTTGAGCATTCCGGAAAGCTTCTCGCTGTCGTGGGCATTCATCTGGCAGCCGTAGGTGACGATATGGTAGGTTTCGGGGCGTCCGGGCAGGGCCGCCACACGATCCATGGCGGCCTGTTGCCGCGCGAGCTCCGCTTCGGTTACGTATGTCGGGTCGTTACGCACGTTCGCCTTTCCCTTTCTGTTCGGGGTTTTCCGTGCCGCGTTTGGCGCGTTTGGCGTTCACGGGCCGGTAGCCCGTGCCGCAGCAGGTTTCGCAGGGGACGGCCAGCGTGTCGCGCAGGCTCGCGCCCGTGCGCTTGCGGGTCATCTCCAGCAGGCCGAGGCTGGTGAAGCCGTGAACGACCGTTTTCCCCCGTTCGCGGGAAAGCTCCGCCTTCAGCCGTTCGATCACCTGCGCGCGTTCGTCGTCCGTATCCATGTCGATAAAGTCCACCAGCACAATGCCGCTCAGATTCCGAAGTCGAATCTGCCGCGCGATTTCGGCGCAGGAAGCCAGATTGTGCTTGAACGCCAGCGCGCTTTCCCTGTCGCCGATGAATTTACCGGAGTTCACGTCCACGGTGGACAGCGCTTCCCGCTCGTCCACCACCAGCGTGCCGCCGTTCTTCAGTTCCACGCGGCGGCAGAGGGCCTGCGCCACCTGCGCATCCACGCCCGCGGCTTTCCAGGCCGCCTCCATTTCCGGTTCGCCGATCTGTTCCCACATCAGCCCGGCGGGCGGCGAAGGCATCCGGTTGACCGCGTCGTTACAGGTGACGGTCAGCTGGTACCGGGGCGCGTAATCCCGCGCCAGCGCCGTGAGCACGGACGGTTCCTGGTATAGCGTCGCGGGTGCTTTCAGGTGTTCCGCCTTTTTACGAATCGCTTCCCAGCGCGTTTTCAGCTCCGCCAGTTCCTCCGAAATCGCTTCCCTGCGAGCGGTAAGCGCCGCGTAGCGGAGGATCAGCCCGCATTCTCCCGCGGCCAGCTCCCGCCCCAGCGCGATCAGCGTTTCCCGCTCCTGTTCGTCCATTACGCGCTGGCTAACGCCCACGTAGCGGTTGAACGGCATGAAGATGACCGTTTCGCCCGGCAGCGCCACGTCCCTCGTCAGGTACGCGCCCTTCTGCTCTTTCGGGTCTTTCTTGACCTGCACGATCACTTCCGTGCCGGAAACGAGGGGCTTCTCCCCCGCGTTATGCCGGAAATCATCCATTTCCGCAAGCGGCAGAAAACCGTTTTGCGGTTGCCCGATGGCCACGAACGCCGTTTTCATGCCGGGCACCACGTTTTCCACGCGCCCCAACATCACGGCGTTGATCAGCGTCCCCTCGGCTTCCGTTTCCTCGTAGTATTCAGCGAGCTTCCCTTCGGCCAGCACCGCGATTTGCCTGCGCTCGCCCTTTGCTTTCACCAGAATACGTAGCGTTTCAGCCATTTTGGTATTCCTCCAGCGGTATCGCCGTCCCGTCCTTCCCGTTTGACAGAATCGAGTCCCGATAAGCCGTATATGGCACGCTTTCCACGGCCGCCAGCTCGCACAGCGCCTGCACGAGTACCGAAGGCTTCAGCGACCCCTCTTTCCGGTTGGCGACCGTGACGAAAAGCGTATACCCTTCCGACGATTTTTGGATGGAAGCGTCCGCGACGAAAGGCCGTATATCCGTCCTATTCTCGCCGCTTTTCGTCTTTCGAAGAGTCACGCACCCGTCGGCGGACATAAAGCGATTGAACGCTTCCGCTACCTTGTCCGCCACCGGACCCGCCGGGATCAGGATGCGGATTTTGGAACCCGAAACCAGCGCCATAAGGGTGGGAAAATCGTCCGGCACGGCGCGCACGGCCCGTACGGGCAGGGCCGCCGGCAGCGCGCGGCCCAGCGTTTCCCCGAACAGTTCCGGGTCGCATTCGCCGCTTACCGGCACGTCCATCACCTCGCGCAGACCCACCACGCCCACGGAAAGCGGGGACGCGAAGCTTAACAGGATATGCGGGTTGAAGCCGTTGGAAAAGCGGATGGGCAGCCCGCTTCGGCGCAGGGCCCGCTGCATGGCCCGCATCAGGTCCAGATGGCCGATGTGCCGCAGGGGATATCCCTTTTCAAACGTAACGATCATTCGCACATCGCGCACAACCCTTCGTACCGTTCCAGGCCGCAGCCGTTGCAGCCAAGGCGGCAGTCCCGCGTGGTTTCGCAGCGCAGGGCGCGCTCGTATTCGCGGCGCAGGTAGCGTTTGGTTACGCCAACGTCGATGAAGTCCCACGGCAGCAGTTCGTCCGCCGCGCGCTCCCGGTTGGCGAAGAAAGCCGGGTCGACGCCGCAGTCAGCAAAAGCCTGCGTCCACAGGTCGTACCGGAACTGGTCGTTCCATCCGTCCAGCCGGCAGCCCAGTTCCCACGCGCGGTACAGAACGTTCGCCATGCGCCTGTCCCCCAGGGCGAAACAGGCTTCCAGCATGCTGATTTCGGGATCGTGCCAGTGGAACGTGACCCCGCGGATTGTCAGCAGCCTGCGCAGTTCCCGCTGTTTCTCCCGCACGGCGTTCAGCGAATCCTGCGCGCACCACTGGAAGGGGGTAAACGGTTTGGGCACGAACACCGACGCGCTGCACGTAACGCGCAGCCCCTTTACGCGCACGCCCTTGGGCACGGCGTAGTAGGAGGCCACCGCCGCCTGCGCGAGTTTGGCGATGCCTTCCAGATCTTCCCGCGTTTCGGTGGGCAGCCCGATCATGAAGTACAGCTTCACGCTGTTCCAACCGCCCTCGAAGGCATCCTTCAGCTTGCCCGCCAGGTCTTCCTCCGTTACGCCCTTGTTAATGACGTCCCGCAGGCGCTGCGTACCCGCCTCCGGCGCGAAGGTAAGGCTGGTTTTCTTCACCTTCTGCGTCTGGGCGAGCGTATCTTTCACAAAGCTGTCGATCCGAAGCGACGGCAGCGACAGGCTCACCCGCTTTTCGGCGAAGCGTTCCATCAGGCCTTCGCAAAGCTCCGGCAGGCGGGTATAATCTCCGCTGGAAAGCGAGGAAAGCGATATTTCCTCGTAGCCGGTACCGTCCACCAGCTTCTGCGCAAGCTCCGTAAGCCTTTCCACGCTGCGCTCCCGCACGGGGCGGTACAGCATGCCCGCCTGGCAGAAGCGGCAGCCGCGCGTGCAGCCCCGCATGATCTCCAGCATGATGCGGTCGTGTACGATCTGCGTATACGGCACGGGCATCGTTTCGGGGTACGCGGCCAGGTCCAGGTCCCTGACGAACCGTTTGCGTACGGTCGCGGGCGCGGCGGGATCGGTCGGCAGGAAAGCTGCCAGCGTCCCGTCCTCCCCGTATCGCGCCTCGTAGAGCGCGGGCACGTACACGCCTTCGATCGCCGCGAGCCTGCGCAGACGGTCGGCGCGCGGCAGTTTATTCTTCTTACAGTCGTTCAGCGCGTCCACGACCTCCACGATGACTTCCTCGCCGTCCCCCATCATGAAGGCGTCGACGAAGGCGTAAAGCGGCTCCGGGTTAGAGGCGCAGGGTCCGCCGGCTACCACGACCGGGTCGCCGTCCCCGCGCTCCGCGCTTTTTACCGGCACGTTGCCCAGATGGAGCATTTCGAGGATGTTGGTGTAGCTCATTTCGTACTGCAGGGTGAAGCCGACGATATCGAAGCGGTTGAGCGGGGTGCGGCTCTCCAGCGAGAACAGCGGCACGCCTTCCCGTTTCATGCCTTCGATCATATCCACCCACGGCATGCACACGCGCTCCATCACGGCGTACGGCAGGGCGTTGACGATATGGTATAGGATCTTCATCCCAAGGTGGGACATGGCGACCTCGTAGGTATCCGGAAAGCAGAAGGCAAACGAAATTTCCGTCTCGCCGATCGGCTTTACGGCGGCGTTCATTTCGTTGCCCATGTAGCGGGCGGGCTTCTCCACAGTTTCGAGGAGTCGCTCGATGCGTTCGTCCATGGTGTTCCTCCGTCAACGTTTTCCCCGGATACTGTACCATGACCGCGTCCCTTTTTCAACCGTGGCGTGGAAAAGGGCGCGGCGTGAATTGTTCCGAAATAGGAAAAGCCGTCTGTAAAGACGGCTGAAATGACGTCGTTTTATCTCCCGGTTATGTTTACACGGAAGCCTGCTCCAGCATCGTTTCTTCCGCCGAGGCGCTCTCGTCCGGTGCCTCGAAGGCCGCGCCCAGCGCCGCGCGCGCGAGGAAAGCGCGGGTTTCGCCGTGCTCCTTTTCCATGCGGATCAGCGCCGAAGCGGGCGAATCCAAAAGGGTCTGGCGGTCTTCCAGCGGGGCCAGCATCCGTTCCTCGCCGTAGCCGCGCCGTTTCAGGCCCTTGCGGGAAAGCGCAAGCAACTCCCGCGCGTAATGCAGGGTATCTTCCGTGGAGGAGAAACCGCAGATGCCCAGCGACGCCTGCCGGTTACGCTCGTTGGGCGCGGGCATCGCGTGCCGGTCGTCGAAATCCCTGGCCAGCGCCAGCGCCTCGGGCAGAACCGTGCGTAGCCCCAGGTTGAACGCCGAAGGGGTGAACGCCTGACCGAAAGGCTGCGAGCACAGGATGCGGTATTCCACGGTACCGTAGGAGGTGGTTACGATGTTGCGTTCCAGATCCAACGAATGAATGTCCTCCTCCAGCGCGTCCGGCCGCTGAAAATACTCACGTACCGGCGTGGGAGGGAACACCTGGGTTTTTCCGTCGCGTTTGCGCATGAACAGGCAGATATCTTCGTAGCTGTGGGCGATTTCTTCCGCCGTCGCCAACCCCAGCTTCTGCGCGCCTACCAGCCCGATCTGCTTGAAGGCGGAACGCATGTACAGTTCGTTGCGAACGCAGGTATACTGGCGGCCGTCCAGCCGCGCGGGCGAATCCGCGAAGAGCAGGATGTTCATCCAGTCCAGGCGGGTGAAAAGTTCGAATATCAGGGGCAGTTCCTCAACGGTGGTGTTGAAGTGCACCTGCTCGGAGGAGATGACGCAGAAGAAATCCTTATAATATCGTCGTTTCAGGCGGTTATGCTGGAAATACTCCGCGATGGCCATCGTCAGCTCCTGCTCGATCAGGTGCGGACGTCGGTCTTTGGCCAGAAATGGGTTGAACCCGACCCCAAGCAGGCAGTGCCCGTTCGCCTGTAAAATGTCCTGCTCCGCCTCCAGCGTTTCCCGGAACCGCCGGTACGGCATCCACAGCGAAGGTGCGCTCTGGGAGGCGAATTCCACGTTTTCAAGGCAAGTGTCGAAGGTGAGTACGTTGCCGTCCGCGTCCTTCACGGCCAGCGGCGCGCCGTCCTTACCGAAGCGGAAGGGCTTGTATCGAAGGGGGCCCATCGACTGCATCAGCGCTTTGGCCACGCAGGGGTCGAAGGGTTTCGGGTGTATGGGGACCAGGGGGAATTCCAGTTCAACCCCTACGTGATTCTTCCTGTTTTTCTTAATGCCGTCCGTCAGGTACCGATACAGCAAACCGTCTGTATCCAAAAGACGACAGCTCCTTTCGGCTGTTCGCGCCGTCCGCCGGTCGAGCCCGCGCGCGGTTTTCAGGCCGCGCCGCCGCTCCGTCGGAGGGCATAGATGGGGTCGATAAATATTAGCACAGAAGTTGAAAAAAGTCGATAACCCCGTCACTTTTTTAGAAAAAATCACAAACCTGTCTTGCAACCTTTCAGAAACGGCGTATGATGGGTAACGTACCGTACGGCACGTTCCGGTTTCGGACGGCGCGTACGCGGGGATATATTATCCGGCGCTTTTTACGCCGCGCGGGCGCGTGCCCGCCGCCGTTCATAAAAGCCGAAGGAAGAGGTTTTTTTGTTCCATCCGATCACACAGCCCGATCTGGATACAATATGGGATTGCCAGCAAAAACTGCACGCCTTAAGCAGCGAGTTCGACGCTTTCCGTCTGTTCGCGTGGCTGCCGCTGGACCGTTCGGAAGTGGCCTTCCGGCGCGGCCTGTTTGCGCTTCGCTTTTACGTGGGCGACGAACGCTGGTACCTCGCGCCCTATGAAACGGAAGATTTCGGAGGATTAATCCGGGACCTGATGGATAACGAGCGCGCCGCAGGAGGCAAAATGTTCCGGTTCCTGTGCGTCGAACGATGCCCCGGGGCTTTCCCGGAGGGTTTCACGGCCTGCCCGCGCCGCGATCTGTACGATTACGTGTACCGCGCCGAGGATATCACGGGCTTCGGCGGCCGCGCCTACGCCGCCAAACGTAACCAGGTTTCGCAGTTCAAGCGGAAATACGGCTGGCGTTTCGAGCCGCTTTCCCCTGCCAACCGAGACGCCTGCCTGGCGATTACCGACGAATGGGACGCGGCCCATGCGGGCGGCGGCCTGCTGGCCTACGAACGGACGGCTATCGAGCGGATGCTTGCCTTCCCGAAGAAATACGGGCAAAGCGGCGGCGTGCTATTCGCAGACGATCGTCCCGTGGCCTTCACCATCGGCTCCCACCCCCGCGCGGAACTGCTGGACATCGTCGCGGAGAAAGCGCTTACGGCGTATACGGGCGCGTATGCGACGATCATCCAGGCCTACGCGCAGTACGCTTATTCCCTTTCCCCCTTCCGGTTCGTCAACCGGGAGGAGGACATGGGCCTGCCCAACCTGCGCGAAGCGAAAACGCAGTTGAAACCCGAGCGCATGATTGAGAAAACGCTGATGACCGCTGAGCTGTAAGCGTCAAAAAACCGCCTTCGTTCCTGAAACAGGATACGAAGGCGGTTTTTAATACCGTTTGTTACCGGCTCGCCATCGCAAGCGTGGCCGTCCACCCCAGGTCGATCGCCTTCTGGTGGGAGGTCGCGTACGGGCCGATGGCCGCTACCTGTTCCGCCGTGCGTGGGAAATGGATGCACAGGTGTCCCGCGAAATTGTTGCCGGCGATGTGGTCCACCTCGTGCGGCATATCGTGCGTAGAGGCCATGTACACACGCCCGTCGCTGAACACCACCCACACTGCCTTGGGCGTCCATGTGTTCACGCCTCCGAAGGCTTTCACCATGTTAGCGGTGTCTTCGGCGGTCAGGGGTTCGGCGTCCGCGTGTGCACCGAAACTGAACATATGCACCTGCCAGCTCAGGCCCGTGGTGAAGTCGTAAACGGTCGCGTAGGGGTAGAGCTTGCAGCGGGCCTTGACCTCCGTATACCAGTTGGCGTACCGCACGTTGGAGGCGCTGGGCGCGATGCTGAGCGTCGGGGCGCCTGCGTTGTTTACGGAGGACGTATCGCCGTTCGAGGAAACCGCGTTTAAACTGTTGAGTTTCGCAAGCGTATTGCTTCCTGCGACGCCATCCGCGGCAAGGCCGTTCTTCTGCTGGAAAGCGATCAGCGCCAGCGCGGTCTTCGAACCGAAGTTCCCGTCCGAAGCGCCCGTAAGGTAGCCCAGCGTAATCAGGCGCTCCTGCATATCCTTAACGGCGTCGCCGATCGTACCCTGTTTAAGCGTCGCGGTGGTGCTTACGGCATTCTTGACCGCGTTGGTGGAGAAGAGTATTGCCTGGGTATTCGTGCCCGCCACGCCGTCCCGGACGAGGTTATTGGCTTTCTGGAAAGCGACCAGCGCGTTTTTCGTGCCCACGCCGAAATTGCCGTCCGCCGTGCCGGTAAGGTAGCCCAGCTCGATCAGCTTGTTTTGCAAGGTCGCCACTTCGCTGCCGGTGTCTCCGTAGCGCAGCATCGTGGAAAGCGCCGTCTTTCCGACATCCCCGGTGACAGCTTCCTGACTGAACATGATCTTTTGCGTCTGGTACCCCGCCACGCCGTCCACCTTAAGGCCGTTGGCCTTCTGGAAAGCACGTACCGCGGCGATGTCGTCCTCCAGGTAAACGCCGTCCAGCCTGGAGGTGTAATAGGCGAGTTCCACCAACCGTTTTTGCAGGTTCAGCACCGCGGAGCCGCGGGAGCCGGACTGGATGACGACCACGTTGGCCTCGGTGATCTCCGTCGTCGTCGTCGTTGTCGTTACGGGCGTGGGCGCAGTCGTTGCCAGGGCGTAAACGGGGTTCGCGGCAAACAGCACGGCGATGGTTTTCGTGCCGCAAACGCCGTCCTGCGTAAGGCCGTTCTTCTTCTGGAAGGCCTTGAGCGCAGCGACCGTGGCGGTGCCGAATTTCCCGTCGATGGTTCCCGTGAAGTACCCCAGTTCCGTCAGCCGGTTCTGCACCTTCTTCACGTCGTCGCCCTTGTCGCCGCTTTGCAACTTGCCCGTGGGCGGGGCCACGGTGGGCGTAGGCGTGGGCGCGACGTACTCCGAGGAGGCGATCGCGGTCGCGCCGTACAGAATGGCCAGCACGTCCGGCGTGGCTACGCCGTCCGAAGCGATGCTCATTTTCGTCTGGAACGCTTTCAGCGCGGCGACGGTCGCCTTGTCGCACGTGGCGTTGATTTCCGCCGCGTAGTAACCCAGTTCTTTCAGGCGGGCCTGCATTTTTTCAACGACTTCGCCGGTGTTGCCGGATTTGATGGTAATGCCGGAGACCATCGGCACGGTCTTGATGACCTTCCGGTAGCCCTTGACGTTCTTGGGCTTGCCTTCGAACATCAGAAACTGCAATTCCTGGTCCGCTTCCCCGTTCTGCGTAAGGCCGTTGCGTTTCTGGAACGTGGTTACGGCCGCCGTGGTGTTCGCGCCGAACTTGGAATCGACTTTATCTTCGTAATACCCCAGTTCCGTAAGCGCCTCCTGCAGCGCGCGCACCTGGGAGCCCGTGTCTCCGGCTTTAAGCGCCGTATACCTGAGCGCGTCCGGGCTGACGGTGGTGGTGGGCACGGGCGTCGGTGTCGGAATGGCGGCCAGCACGATGTAATTCGTCATTACGTAGCCGGTTTTCCCGTTATACTTGATCTTAGCAAAACCGCTGGAGGTCACGTCGTATACGGTGACCATTTCGTCTTCCGGAATCACCAGCAGATAGGGGGAATCCGTCGTGTCGGTCTTACGCAGCTTCACCCGCGCGACGGTGGTGGTGTCGTAAGGGTAGCTGGTCACGCCGGTTAGTGCGTCTTGCTGCGTCGCCGGCGCCGCGCCGTCTTTCACGGCGTCGATGTACTCTTTCATCGCGTATCCCGTAACGCCGTTATACTTGATTTTATAATAATCCCCGGCCTTGCTCAGTACGGTTACTGTGTCGCCTTCGTTGATCGTCGCCAGCACTACGGATGTCTTCGTGGCGTACCGGCGGAGCTTCACGCTGTCGCCCGACTGGGTGTCGTACGGGTAGGTTGCCGCCGAGGCGGTCACGCATACCGCCGTCAGCATCACGACCGTCGTAAGCAGCGCCAGCGCGCGCATTAAGCGATTTTTCATCGTTCATCCTCCAATGCCCCGATGATTGCGTTTCAAACGGAAAGAATCCCTTTATATCGTTTCTATTGTAGGGTAGAATGGTTGTTCTGTCAAGGAAAACCAGCTTTATCCGGCCTGAAAACGGCTATGTTTCGTTATTTTCTTCTTTTGCGTTTCCCGCCCCGGCCAACCTTCCCGCGCACGTACGCCTCCACCTGCGCGTACTCGCTTTCCCCGCATCCCAGCCGCATCGCCTGCCACCATTTCGGGTGGTATAAAAGCACCGTATGCGTTTCCGGCCAGAATTGGGCGCGGCGCGCGTCCGCCCAGGCAAGATCCGAACGTTTGACCAGCGTTAATCCTTCGCTTCGCGCGTCCGGTGCGTCCGCCTGAAGCGCGTCGCCCGTTTGGCGCCCCAGCAGGCGCGCGTGGAGCCGGAAGGGTTTGGGCGAACGCAGGTAAGTGAATGCGTGCGCTCCCTTGGCGTCCAGCGCGTAGCGTACGGTCTCCCCGCCCTGCAACAGTAGAATCAGCAGCGTCAGCAGCACGACCGCGCCCAGCGCCGCGAGCAGCGTCCAAAAGAAGCCCTGAACGAAAACGGCCTCCACGCCCGCCGCCCCCTCCGTAAGTGCTTCGGCAATCACCGTGAACAGCAGCACGAGGGCCAGCACGGGCACGGCGACGCGCAGTATGGCGTTCCAGGCGAACCAGTCCCGCACCGGCATGCGTTCTACGGAAAAGCTGAGTCGCTGCCCCGCCTTCGTCAGTTTCGCGCCGCACCGGGGACACAGGCCCGCGTCCGGGACCTCGGCTTTGCACTTTTTACAATAGTTGACCAGCGGCATGTTCCGCTCCTTCCCGCCGATGCGACGCTACTTCGTTTCGTCCAGCAGGCGCTGCACCAGCCGTTCGGCGTAACTCCGCGCGTACTGGGAGTCCTCGTTCAGTTCCGCCTGGCTCTGCGGCTGGTCTCCCATCAACGCCACAAACTGGCTCACCTTCAGGCCCAGCGCGTCCTGGATATCCTGGTCGCTGCCGGATTTGGACACCAGATAATAGCAAAGGATCGAGTCCGTCTGCCCCATGCGGTGCGCCCGGTCCTCCGCCTGGCTGTGTACCGCGGGCGACCAGTCCAGCTCCCCGAACACCACGCAGGTAGCCCGCTGCAGGTTCAGGCCCGACGCGGCCCGGAGGGACACGCAGCATAAATCGGTGCGCCCTTCCATGAACCGCTGGATGGATTGTTCCTTCCTCGCCGCCGTTTCCCGCCCGGTAACGAACGCGGGCGAGAAGGCGCGCAATTCCTCCCGGTAGGCGTCCATCACCTGATGATGGTGGGCGAACAGCAGCACTTTCTCCCCGCCGTCCAGCAGCGCGCGCACGAACTGGCTTACGTACGGGGTTTTAGCAAGGCCGGTAGCCTGCCGCTCGCCCTGTTCCACCTCCATGGAGAGGATCGCCCGCTGGGACGCGGTAAGGGCTTCGTCGTGCTTCAATTGTTGCAGCTTTTCCCCTACGGGCAGCATGAGCTTGCGGTAGAGGCCGTCGTCGCTGTCGATGGGGAGCACCAGCCTCCGCTTGGGCGGCAGTTCCTTGAGCACTTCCTGCTTGGTGCGCCGGAGCATCAGGCCCTCGCCGCGCAGGTATTCCCCCAGCAGTTCCGGCTTGGCGACAATCTGGTTGCCGTAGCCGTAGCACCATTCCCGCGTAAAGCTCTCGTAATCCCCCAGAAAATGAAAATCGAGGGTGTTGACGACGTTCCAGATTTCCGCGCCCCGGTTGTAGATGGGCGTTCCGCTCAGCCCCACCACGCGTTGCGCGCGTTCCGCCACGAGGCTTGCCGCGGAGTACTTTTCCGTGCCGCTGTGGCGGAGTTCCTGGATCTCGTCGAAAACCACGTTGGGGATTCCCATCTCCGGCAGCGCGTTTTTCCAGCCGCGCAAAAGCAGGTAGTGCATCAGGTACAGGTCCGCGGGCGGGAGCGAGTAGGGCGTAAGGCCCTTCACGACGTGCACGGTCAGAGCGCGACCGTCCGCCCTGCGGATGAAGCGGGCGATTTCGCTCTCCCAGTTGCGGATCAGGTGCGCGGGCGCGATGATCAGCGCGGGATAGGCGTTTAGTTCCGCCAGCATCGCCAGCGCCTGCACGGTCTTGCCAAGCCCCATTTCGTCGGCCAGCAGACAGCGGTCGGTGCGCAGCAGAAAAGCAAGCCCGGCCTCCTGAAAGGGGGTCAGCCTGCCGGTGAAAACGGCGCCGCTGGGAGCTACGCGCTCCGGCATGCGCAGGGCGGCCTCGCGCTTCAGCACATAGGCCCGCGCTTCCTGCAAAGCGTCCTTCCACCGCTGCTGGTCCTGCGCGGCCACGGCCAGCGGGTAGCGCATCATCAGCCAGTTCAGGTCGCCCACGATGCGCCGGTGCGCGGTGAAATACGCCACGCCGCGGCGGTGGGTGCCGGAGCCGGGAAACAGCCTCTTGCAAAGTTCCGTTACGTTGGGGTCGGCCTTCACTACCCAGCAGTTGCGTTTCCGGTTGTAGGAAAGCGTGCCGAACGTGCGTCCGTCCGCCGTTTCCGCGCCGTCTCCGGCCAGGTAGGGCGGCAGGCCGGAATTTCCCGTCACGGCAGGCTCACCCCCCAAAGCTGGGAAAGCGCCAGCCCGTACACCGGCTTCCCCGCGATCTCCCGCGGCAGATCGACGCTCCGCCAGCTGACCACGACCAGGCACCGGATGCCCTCGCAGGCCGCGTAACGCGAAAGCTGGCGTTTCAGGTCCGTGGGCCGCGGTTTGCCTTTCTTGATCTCCACGCCCACGTCCCCCGCCAGATAGTCGATGCGGCAGCCGGGCGCGACCTTCGCCTCATGCTCGTATGCGAAGCCGCATTCCGCAAGCCTTTCGCCTACCAGCCGGTGAAGGTCCGCCTCGTAAAGCGCAAAAGGGGGGCGCATGGCGCGCAGGGCTTCCAACACGGATTCCGGCACGGCCTCGCTCCCCCTCTGCTCGTCGGTTCGATTACTCCAGCGTGATCCGCTTGTGCTCACGGCTTTCGCGGTAGACCACGAAACGGCGGCCGATGCACTGCACCGGCTCGGCGTGCGTGCGCTCGCAAAGCGCCGCGCAGGCTTCCCGCGCGGTAAGTTCGCAGTTGCCGAGTACCGCGCACTTGATCAGTTCCCGCGCTTCCAGCGCGTCATAGGCTTCCTTCACGGTCGCGTCCGTAACGCCTTCCTTGCCCACGTAGAGAATGGTCTCCAGCGTATTGGCCATGGAGCGCAGCGCGGCGCGTTGTTTGCTCGTCACAGGCTTCCCTCCGGTTCCTCAGTCGATATAGTCGAATTGCATGTCGTCGATGATCACCGTGCTGCCTTCGTGCGCGCCCGCCGCGCGCAGCGCGTCGATCACGCCGCGGTCGCGCAGCGCGAGGTGGAACCAGTTGAGGCTTTCCTCGTCGTCGAAGTTGACGCTGTTTACCAGCCTCGTAACGGAGGCGCCTTCCACCACAAAGGCTTTTCCTTCGCGGCGCACGGTGAAAGGCTCGTTATCCATATCGACCTGCGGCGCTTCCTCCGCGAACACGCGCGGGGGCGGGAGCTGCTTAAGCAGCTTCACCACGTCGGCCAGCAGCTCGTCGAAGCCCGTCAGCGTCGCCGCGCTGACCGGGTACGCGTCGTACCCGAGTTTGCGGAACGCCTTCACCAGCCGTGTACGTTCGGCCCCGTCCGGCAGCAGGTCGCACTTGTTGAGCACTACCAGCTGCGGCTTGTCCGCGGGCATGCCGTAGGCGGCCAGTTCCCGGTTGATGACGCCGAAATCGGCCAGCGGGTCGCGACCTTCGCTGCCCGCCGCGTCCACCACGTGCAGCAGCAGGCGCGTGCGTTCCACGTGCCGCAGAAAATCGTGCCCAAGGCCCACGCCCTCGCTGGCGCCTTCCACGAGCCCCGGAATATCCGCAAGCACGAACTCCGTATCGTACCGCTTCACGATCCCCAGGTTCGGCGTCAGCGTGGTGAAGTGGTAATTGGCAATCTTGGGCCTCGCCGCGGTGAGCGCCGCGAGGATGGTGCTTTTCCCTACGTTGGGAAAGCCCACCAGTCCCACGTCCGCGATGGTTTTCAGTTCCAGCCGGAACACGGCGGGTTCGGTTCGGAAGCCGGGTTTGGCAAAGTTGGGGGCCTGCCGGGTAGGCGTGGCGAAACGCGCGTTGCCGTGGCCGCCTCGCCCGCCCGTAAGCAGCGTATGGTTCTGCCCGGCCTCGTGCATATCCGCGACCACCGCGCCGGTGTCGTCCCGAAGGAAAACGGTGCCCACCGGCACTTTCAGTATCAGATCCGCGCCATTTTTTCCATGGCAGCGGGCAGCGCTGCCGTCTTCCCCGTTTTCCGCCATGTATTTACTGACGAAGCGAAAATCCAGCAGCGTGTGCATGTTGGCGTCGGCAACCGCGATCACGTTTCCCCCGTTGCCGCCGTCTCCGCCGTCCGGCCCGCCGTTCTGTACGAATTTCTCACGGTGGAAGGACACGCAGCCGTTTCCGCCGTTGCCTGCCTTCGCGGTGATACGCACCCGATCCACATAAGACGCCATGTTTTCCTCCCAAGCGCGCCGTATCCGGCGTCAGCTCGTTTCGTTGTTATCGTTAGCCTGCGCTTTCGTATCTTCCGTCCATAGCTCCGGATGCGCGTAGCGGCATTCCGGTTGCAGCGCGCAGGCATCGCAGGCCGGTTTGCGCGCGTAGCACACCCGGCGGCCGTGGAAGATAAGCCAGTGGTGCGCGTCGATCCAGTCGTTCTTCGGAATCACCCGCATCAGCTGGCGCTCCGTCTGCTCCACGTTCTTCGCCGTCGCCAGCCCAAGCCGGTTGCTGACGCGGAAAACGTGCGTGTCCACGGCGATGGCAGGCACCCCGAAGGCGTTGGCCAGCACCACGTTGGCCGTTTTCCGCCCCACGCCGGGCAGGGCCGTAAGCGCCTCCATGGTGCCGGGTACCTCGCCCCCGTGGCGGATCATGATGAGCCTCGCGGCCTCCACGATGTGGGTCGCCTTACTCTTGAACCCGCAGCTTTTCACCAGCGGGTATACGTCCTCCACCTTCGCGGCGGCCAGCGCGGCCGCGGTGGGATACTTGGCGAACAGCGCGGGCGTCGCCTTGTTCACCTGCACGTCCGTGCTCTGCGCGGACAGCATCACGGCGACCAGCGATTCGTAAGGGTTCGTAAAGCGCAGTTCAGGCCTCGGGTCGGGGTAAAGCGCCCGCAGTTTTTCCAGAACGGTTTTCTGAAGGTCAGCGGCCCGCATCTGTTTGCTTTCCCGGTTGCCGTTTCGCCCCGCAGAAGGTATCCGGCAGAAGCGAAGCCGGAAGGCGTACGAGCGCCGCGCACGTGAGCGTGATGACCACGGTGAACACGGGAATCTCCGCCAGGTTGAAGGGCAGGCGGCTGAGCAGGATGACCCAGTAGCTCTTGGAAATGAAATACATGAGCCAGTAGGTATTAAGGAAGATGTAGACGACCGAGGCAAGCGACGCCGCGAGGAACGCGCGCACGGCAAGCTCCAGATAGGGCGAGGGCACGGCGCGTTTAAGCCATTGCTGATAACCCGGGCACATCATCCAGCCGTACAGGAAACCCGCGACCAGTGCGGTAACCGTGAAACCGGGGAAATATGCACCGGTTCCAAAGAGAATGGTGCCCAGCAGGTCGCCCAGCCCGGCGACGATCATGCCGCCCACGGGGCCCAGCAGGTAGCCCGCCACCGCGATGGGCAGGAAGCCGAGGTTCATCTGCTTTTCCACGAAAGCGATCTGTACTAAATTGCCCAAAACAATCTGCAGCGCGATCAACACGCCTGCGTAGGCCATCCACAGCGGGGAAAACCGGTTTTTTCTCATGGGCGGCGCCTCCTTTTTCCATAGACGCATCGTCGGGTTCGTTCTGAAACGCCGGTTGGATCAGAGCACGTACTTCTTCTGCAGTTCCGGGCGGCCTTTCATTTCTTCGGCCTTGGCCAGATACTTCTCGCTCCGGTTGCCCAGCACCGCGTAGCTGGCCAGCTTGCTGCCTTCCACGCCGGGCTGGTTGAAGGCGTCGATGTTGAGCAGTTCGCCCGCGTAGGCGGTGGTCATTTCGAAGAAGTAAATTAACTGCCCAAGCGTGTGGGCGTTGACCTCCGGCAGCGTGATCACCTGGCTCATGCGGCCCGCCTTGTACAGCGCGTATTCCGTGCCCTTCAGTTCCGCGTCTATCAGCCGGTTGAGCGTCTTGCCGCTCAGGAAGTTCACATCGCAGAAATCCTCGCAGCCGTAGGAAATTTCCACTTCGCTGCGGAATTTCTCAACTTTCAGGAACGTGATCACCTTGTCGAAGGGGCCTTCCGTATACAGCTGCAGCTGGCTGTGCTGGTCGGTCACGCCCAGCGCCTTGGTGGGCGTTTGCCCGTAGTGCACGGACTCGCCGGAGCGGGTCACGTTCTTGCCCAGGCTTTCCGCCCAGAGCTGGCAGAACCAGTCCGCCATAAACTTGAGGCTGTCCGCGTACGGCATGACCGCCTGCACGTTGCGGTTTTTCTTCTGCATGGCGATATATTGCAGCACCGCTTCCAGCAGGGCGGGGTTCTGCCACAGGCCGTCCGCTTTCAGGCGCCTGTCCATCGCCGCCGCGCCGGCCAGCAGCTCCCGGATATCGATGCCGCAAACGGCTGCGGGCAGCAGGCCAACGGGGCACAGCTCGCTGAAGCGCCCGCCAACGCCGTCCGGAATGACGAACGTTTGGAAGCCTTCCTGCTTCGCCAGTTTGATCAGGTTGCCCTTTTCGCTGTCCGTGGTGGCGACGATGTGCTCGGCCCAGCCCTTGCCGACTTCCTTTTTTAGAAGCTCGGAAATAATCAGGTACTGGCTCATGGTTTCGGCCGTTGCGCCGCTCTTGGTGATGACGTTGAAGCACGTGCGCTTCACGTCGATCACGTCCAGAAGCGAGGCCATGCGCTCGGGATCGACGTTGTCCTCCACGTAGAATTTCGGGCCGTTGCGCTTCTCTTTGGGCAGGTCGTTCCAGCGCTGGTGGTTAAGCGCCTGCTGCACCGCGATGGGACCCAGCGCGCTGCCGCCGATGCCCAGCACCACGAACGCCTCGAAGCGTTCCCGGATACCCTCGGCAACCTTTTCGATCTTCGCGACGATCTCGTTCTGGTTATAGGGCAGTTCCATCCAGCCCAGCCAGCCCGTGCCACGGTTCTTCTGCACCGCGTTCTGCGCGGCTTTCGCCGCCGCGGCCATCGAATCTGCCTCGGAGACGGAAATGCCGTATTCGCCGCCGATGATTTCACTCATCATATGGTTTACGTCCAAACGGATCGGTTCCCGGTTCATCTCGCCCATTTGCGCATTCATCCCTTCGTATGCCAAACATCGTCGAGATTATACCATAGTCTGACCGCTTTGCATACCGCTTCGCCGGGATTTGTCCGCATCGGGGCGGATAAGCGGGTTCGAGTCCCGCCCGCTTTACCCGGCCCTCTCCGCCGTGCTACAATACGCAAAGAAGCCCCGGCAAGATAAGCAGTCTGTACCGCTGCAAAGGAGGTTCGCCCCGTGAACGCGCAGGACGTGATCGATTACTGCCAGCGAAAGCCCGGTGCCTACCTGAACACGCCGTTCGGTGCGGAACCGTTGTGCGCGCGCATCGGCAAGCGGATTTTCGCGGAGATTTACTTTTTTAAGCCCTGGGTGACGCTCAAATGCGAGCCGGTGTACGGCATGGCGATGCGGCAGGCTTATCCCGAGAACGTCCGCCGCGGTTATTACTGCCCCCCGATTCAACAACCTTACGCCAACACCGTAACGCTGGACAGTGGCGTGCCGGACGACGTTCTTTTGGAAATGATCGACCATAGCTACGACCGCGCGCTTTCCACCCTGACGAAAGCGGAACGTGCGGCGGCGGTCGCGCGGGAGCCGTAAAGCGACTTCTCCGTTCGCCCGTTTAAGCAACGGGGTTGTTCAAAAGTTCCAGCGCCGCCTTCTTCGCGGCTTTCATCGCCGTGGGCAGCGGGAGTGCGTTCAATGCCGCCGCGTCCGCCAGCACCGCGTCCCGCGCCCGAAGCCATTCCGCGCCCGGTTTTTCCAGAAGGGCGAAGTGGAACAGCTTCATATGCCAGATGCGGTGGGTGAACATGTGCGTCGCTTCCCCAAGCGGCGCGCGAAAGTCCGCCTTCATCCCGTCTTCCGCAAGGCGACGGGCGGCGGAAACGGGATCGGCGTCGTCTTCCAGCAGCGCGAACACATACAGGCCGTTCAGCAGCCGTTCCCGGCGTTTAAAGAGCAGGATGCGATTCCCATGCGTCAGCAGGCAGACGGCCACATCCATTGTTCGGGCCGGGCGCTTCTTTTCGTGCACGGGCAGGCTTTCCGCGTCGTCTTCCCGGCACGCGTCGCAGGCGTCCGCCAGCGGGCAAAGGTCGCACCGGGGCGCGCGCGGGGCGCATAGCGTTGCGCCCAGTTCCATCAGCGCCTGGTTGAAGCCGCCGGGGTCGCGGGCCGGAATGGCTTCCCGCACGCGGTCCGTGATCCGTTTTTGCACGTCCGGGCGGTCCACACTGTCCCGAAAGCCGAAAAACCTGGCCGCTACGCGCTTCACGTTGCCGTCCACGGCGGGCGCGGCGATGCCGAACGCGATGCTGGCCACGGCCCCGGCGGTGTACGCGCCGAAACCGGGAAGCCTTCTCAGCGCGTCGGTATCCGCCGGAAAGCGGCCCGCGTACTGCGAAACGACCGTCTGCGCCGCTTTTTGCAGGTTTCGCGCGCGGCTGTAATACCCGAGCCCCTCCCACAGTTTCAGCACGTCCGCCTCAGGCGCGGCTGCCAGTGCGAAAACGTCCGGGAATCGGGCCGTGAAGCGCAGGTAATAATCCTTCACGGTTTCCACGCGCGTTTGCTGCAGCATGATCTCCGATACGGAGACGGCGTACGGGTCACGCGTGTTGCGCCAGGGAAGGTCGCGTTTGTTCTGTTTATACCATTCCAAAAGCCGTTTCGTCCACTTTTCAGCCGTCAAGCGCATTCCCCTTTCCACGTTCGGATTATACCATGAATGAAAACCATTATGCCTTGCGTAATCTTATGAAAACGGAAGAATATCCCCGTTTAAGCCAGTTTGCTCCGGTTTGATGGAGATTTCAGTCATTGCGAACCGCATACCGCCGCTTTCGCCCCGTACCGGCTTGCGAACGCTGTTGCGCGATGTGAAAAAAAGACGTAAACTAACCATGTTGTTAGCACTCGGTATTGTTGAGTGCTAACAAGCCCAGAACACTATATCGAACAAGGAGGAACCCATATGAACGTCAAGCCGTTGGGCGATCGCGTCGTGATTAAGAACATCGAGACCGAAGAAACCACTAAGGGCGGGATTCTGCTCACGAGCGCCTCGAAGGAAAAGCCGCAGATGGCGGAAGTGATCGCCGTCGGACCCGGCGGCATGGTGGACGGCAAGGAAGTCACCATGCACGTGAAGCCCGGCCAGAAGGTTATCTATAGCAAGTACGCGGGCACCGAAGTCAAGCTGGACGGCGACGAGATCATCATCGTCCGCCAGAGCGACATTTTAGCGACCGTCGAGTAAACACATTATTGAGGAGGAACTACGTTATGGCTAAACAAATCAAATACGGCGAG
>CAZCCZ010000041.1:21226-30036 GCA_964497495.1 uncultured Oscillospiraceae bacterium | reverse complement strand
GTTGCAGAAATTGCCCACTATCGTCACGTTGGTGGAATGTCCGCCCACCAGCACCAGGCAATCCTCGGAGTGTTTCCAGTCCGCCAGCTCCGCTTCCAGTTCCTCGTGGATCTTCTTTTCGCCCGCCAGCAGCCGACTGCCGCTGGCGCTTGTGCCGTATTTATCGATGGCGGCCTTGGCGGCCTCCATCACCTCCGGGCGGCCGCTCATGCCCACGTAGTTGTAGGAGCCGAAGTTGAGCACCTCGTGCCCCGCCATCAGGCTCTTGTCGCGCAGCGGGGATTCGTGACAGACGAAGTAGGGGTTATCCTCCCCCTTGGCCATCAGGTCGTTCATCCGCTTCTGGAAGGCGATGCACTCCGGCGTATCCTCGAAGCGGGTAATGGGCGCGATCTCCTCGTCCGGCTGGGACTGGCTTTCGTACGCGCCCACGCCGTTCAGCTTGCCGTAGATGAGGGCGCTCATGTCGTTGACGGTGGTGCAGCGCCCGTACTCCTCCACGGGAATGGTGACGTTAAACTGCTCCTCCGCCTTGAGCGACGCGGAAAGCACCTGCAGGCTGTCCCCGCCCAGCTCGTCAATGAAATGCGCGTCGTCGGAGAACCCGCCCGCGTCCAGTTGCAGCGCCTCGGCGTACAGCGCGCGCACCTTGCCGCGAATCTCCTCCAGCATCAGGTCCGACGGTTTCACTTCCCTTGCCACCACTTCCGGCGCGGGCGGTTCCGAAGGGGCGGCCTTGGCGGCGGTCATGCGCAGGTCGCGGTAAGCCAACTTGTTCTGCTCGATCTGCGCTTTCAGTTCCAGCCGCTTGACCTTGATGCCGTTGACCAGCGGCAGCTTCTCGGCGGTGACCAGCACGCGGGTGACGCGCTTCAGCGTGGGCAGCCGGTCGTTGATCGCCAGCGTCCGGCGCAGCACGCCTTCCAGGAAGGCGTCGTCCTTGTAACGGTCGCCCACGTTCATCACCAGCGCGATGTCCTCGTACCGCTGGTTCTTCCCGGGCTTCTTCACGCCCAGCACGGTCAGCTGTTCCGGGCCTTCCAGCACGGAAAAGATATCTTCCAGCTCGTCCGGGTATACGTTTTCGCCGGACTCGTTGACGATCACGTCCTTGCAGCGGCCCTCCACGAACATGCGGTCGCCCTTTTCCAGCCGCACCACGTCGCCGGTAGGGTACCATCCGCCTTCCAGCGTGTCCGGCAGAAGCAGCTTGCCGTCCACCAGCCTGCCGGTGTGCAGGGTCGCGCCTCGGATGAGCATTTCCCCGCGGCGGCCGCGCGCCTCGCCGGGGGCCACGCGGTATTCCACGTTGTTAAGCGGCTTGCCCACCGACCCGCTTACGCGCTTGCGCAGGCTCAGGGAGGTTTCCAGGCTGGTCACGGCGGTCTCCGTCATGCCGAAGCCGCAGACGGTGAAGTAGCCCAGCGCGTTGAGCGTGCGCAGGTGTTCGCTGGGCGTGTGGCTGCCGCCCAGGATGATCGCCTTGATGTTCGTGCCCAGCAGCTTTCCGTCCACGCCCCTGAAAAGGACTTTTTCAGCGAGCCGGAGGCCGAACTCCGGGGCGACCGTCTGCACGCCGAGGCTGACGCCCTTGAGCGCCCGGAACATGCCGCGTTTCACGGCGCTTTCTTTGGCCAGCTTCTTTTGCAGGCCGATGCAGAAATTGTTAGCCAGCAGCGGTACGGTAATCAGCAGGTCGGGGCGGCAAGCCTGAGCCGTTTCCAGAATCGCCTGCGGGGTGCGGTTTTCCAGATAGACATTGGCGAAGCCCACGAAGTTCACCCACATCAGGTTGGCCATGAAGCCGAACACATGGTGGAAGGGCAGAAACGCCAGCGCGCGGCGGTGTTCGTCCGCGATAAGGCGCTTCTGCACGCGGTAGAGGAGTTCGGAGGAAAGCACCTGTTCCGCCACCGCTTTTTCGTCGTACACGAAAATTCGGCTGGTGCCCGTGGTGCCGCTGGTGCACAGCGCCACCTTATCGCCGAAAACCGGCTCGAACGTTTCCGGCGCGGGCGGCGCGGCGAACAGTTCCGCGGCGGGGATGAGCTTCACGCCGTCCGCAAGCGCGCGCGCCTTCGTGGTGATCAGCGCGACGACCCCCGCCTGATTCAGCAGATACCCGGTCATCGCGTCGGAAAGCGACAAATCCAGCAGCAGGGCGTTGTAGCCCGCCTGAACGACGCCCCAGAAAACAGGGTACCATTCCTTGCAGGTGTCCATGGCGATGGCGACGAACGCGCCGGGCTTCGCGCCCACGGCAGTATGCAGGAAGGCCGCGTAATCGCGCGTCATGTGCGCGTAATCGTCGAAGGACAGGGTGCGAACCGTTCCGTTTTCCAGCCATACGGCGGCTTCCTCGTTCCCGTAGGAACAAGCCAGACCGTATAGGGTGGCAAACCGCATATCTTCGCGCAGCGCCCGGCTGACACGCAACACGTTCCGTTTTTCCATCACGCCCGGCCCCCCTTCCCGTAATAACCGCGCAGAATCCCCATGCTCAGGGCCGGGGGCAACGCGTCGTGCAGCGCCACCATCAGGCGCTGGTCGGGCTTGGCTACGCGCAGGCGAAAGCGCATGCGCCGCCGGTTTGCGTTGGCGAGTACCTTCCGGCCCAGCGCGTCCGGCGTAAGG
This sequence comes from uncultured Oscillospiraceae bacterium, assembly GCA_964497495.1. Lineage (GTDB taxonomy): Bacteria > Bacillota > Clostridia > Christensenellales > Aristaeellaceae > CAXXOK01. The sequence continues at coordinate 27,402 of CAZCCZ010000041.1, read as the reverse complement.
CCGTTCGTTTCGTCCCTGTGGATCACGGCGCAGGCCGTGCGGTACGCGGCCTCGTAAGGGGAGTCCGCCGTTTCCGCGGCCGCATGCAGGCGCGTGCGCTGGCTGCCGCCGCGGTGGTCCCCCGGTTCCACCACGCTCACCTGAATGCCGAAGGGCCGCGTTTCCATGGCCAGGCACTCCGCGTAGCCCTCGATCGCGTGTTTGGAGGCGGTGTAGGCGCTTTGGAAGGGGATGCCCAGCAACCCGTTGATGGATGAGAACAGAATGATTTTACCGGCGCGCCGGGCGCGCATGGCGGGCAGCACCAGCGACACCATGGCCGTCAACCCCAAGAAATTGGTCTGCATCACGCGCTCGTACTCGGCCTGCGAGGCGGCCTCGCAGGGGCCCAGCACCAGCACCGCGGCGCAGTAGACCAGCGCGTCCACGCTTGAGCTTGCCGCGAAAGCCTGCCGGGCAAATGCTTCCCGGCTTTCCGCGTCCGTCACGTCCAGTTTGAGCCTGCGCATTCGTTCGTCCGCCGGCGCATCCGCGTTCGGCGTGCCGAAAGAGCGGGCCCCCGCGACCACCAGCCAGCCGTCCCGCGCGAAGGCTTCCGCCGTCGCCAAGCCGAGCCCGCTGGATGCGCCGACGATCCATACGGTTCTGTTTTTCACGATGTACCTCCGGTATAAGTGCGGTATGGTATTATAAACAGTCGAATTATAGCGCAAAAAGAGGGGGGTTGCAACAAATTTCATTAGACAATCTAAATAAATAGTTCGTAAAGCCATATGAGAAAAGGCTTTCGCCTTCGCTGTTCCGCACGCGGCCAGCCGCCGCAGCCCGTTTTAGGGCTGCGGTAGGTACGAAAAAGAGCCGCTTTCGCGGCTCCGACGCGGCGTTCCTTACAGGTTTTTTTCCAGAATCGCGGCGATATATTCGCTGGCGTGGCCGTCCCCGTAGGGGTTCACGGCGCGCTCCATGGCGCGGTAGGCCTCCGGGTCGTTCAGCAGCCGCATCACGGCCTCGTAAATCGGTTGCTCCCCGGTGCCCACCAGCTGCAGCGTGCCCGCCGCAAGGCCCTCCGGGCGCTCGGTGGTATCCCGCATCACCAGCACGGGCTTGCCCAACGACGGCGCTTCCTCCTGGATACCGCCGCTGTCCGTCATAATGAGATAAGCGCGCGCCATGATGTTATGAAAATCCAGCACGTCCAGCGGCTCGATGCAGTGGATACGCTCCTGGCCGCTGAAACATTTTTTGGCCGTCTCGCGCACGCAGGGGTTCATGTGCATGGGGTAGATCAGCTTCACGTCCGGCGTCTCGTCCACCACGCGGCGGATGGCGGTGAACATGCGCAGCATGGGGGCGCCCAGGTTCTCCCTGCGGTGCGCCGTCAGCAGCAGCATGCGGCTGCCTTCGGCCCATTCGATCTCCGGATGGGTGTAATCCTTTCGCACGGTGGTGGAAAGCGCGTCGATCACGGTGTTGCCGGTCACGTAGATCGCGCCTTCCGGCTTGCCTTCCCGCAGGAGGTTCTGGCGGCTCATATCGGTGGGCGCGAAATAAAACCGGGCGATCAGGTCCACCGCCTGCCGGTTGAACTCCTCGGGAAAGGGCGAATGCAGGTTATAGGTGCGCAGGCCCGCTTCCACGTGGCCCACGGGAATTTGCAGATAAAAGCACGCCAACGAAGTAACGAACGCCGTGGAGGTATCCCCGTGTACCAGCACCACGTCCGGCTTTTCCGCGTCCAGAATCGCGCGGATTTTTTGCAGGATGTTGACCGTTACGTCGAACAGGGTCTGCTTCTCCTGCATGATGCACAGGTCGTACTTCGGCGTGATCTGAAAGCAGTCCAGAATCTGGTCCAGCATCTGGCGGTGCTGCCCGGTAACGCAAACGACGGTCTGAAAGGCGGGATGGTTCTCCAGCACGTGCACCAGCGGACACATCTTGATCGCCTCGGGACGGGTGCCGAAGATAAGCATCACTTTTTTCATTCGCAAACCAACCTAACCCGCTCTGCGCGGCGATACTCGTGCCGTTTCCTATTCTACCGTAACGGAGGGCGGAGCGCAAGCCGCGTCCGGCGCGCCGGCGGCCCGCCGGAACTGCGCGCGCAGCCTTTCGGGCACGGCCGCGTCCAACGAAGTGGATAAAAAAACGATCTTTCCCGGCTCGCCCGGCGCTTCGTCCGGCGGCGCTTTCAGCAGGTCTTTCTGCCTGAGCCTGTTTCTTAACTGCCGCGCCGTGCCCTCGTTTCCGTCCACCAGCGTTACCCCGGCGGGCAGGAAAGCGCGCAGGGCGGGCTTCAGGAACACGTAGTGCGTGCAACCCAGCACCACGGCCTTCACCGGCCGTTCCAGGTGGGGAGACAGCAGTTCGTTCAGCTTCCGGCGTACACGCGGGCCGTCCGTCTCCCCCGCCTCGATCAGTTCCACCAGGCCCGGGCAGGGCACGGGTACGGCGTCCTGCCCGTAGCTCTTCATCAGCGTTTGAAACAGCGGCAGTTTCAGCGTCATAACGGTCGCCATTACCAGCACCGCGCCCTTGCCCGGCAGCTGGGACGCGGGTTTCAGCGCGGGCTCCATGGCGATGATCGGCAGCGTAAGCTCGCTTCGCAACGCGGCCGCCGCCACGCTGGTGGCCGTGTTGCAGGCGATCAGGATCGCCTTGCAGCCCATATCCGCCAGCCTGCCCACCGCGCTGCGCGCGAACGCCAGCACCTCTTCCGGCGTACGGTCGCCGTAGGGCGCGTGCAGATTATCCCCCAGAAAGATAAAGTCCTCCGCGGGCAGCAGCCGCGCCGCCGAAGCCAGCACGGTCACGCCGCCGAAACCGCTGTCGAAAACCCCGATAGGCCGCGCGTCCAACCTATGCCACCTCCGATACCGTTTGTTCCGCCACGCGGCGGAGCAGCCGCTTACGTTTCGGAAACGCCGATGATCGCGGTGGTCTGCGCGCTCAGGTCGTTGATGGCCGCGGAAAGGTCGGCCAGCGAGTCGCTCACCTTCTGCCCGCTGGAAAGTTTGGCGTCGTAAGCGTCGATGATCGTATAGATTTTATCAAAAACGGACTGTTGGTACAGGCGGCCCACCTCGCCGAACATCCCTACGTTCAGGTCGTTGATGATCTCGATGCCGTGCACGTATTCCCGGACCTTGCCCAGCACGTTGCTGGTGTTTGTCGCTCCCAGCCGGGAAAGCTTGTTGGTTTGCGTAATGGCATACTGTATCTCGTCTCTGAGCTTAGCGTTGCGTTGTTTCTCGAAAGTCGCTTCGCTCAGGCCCCCGACGCCCACGAGCTTGAGCAGCAGGAAAGCCGCCACCACGACAGCCAGTATGAGCAGAATCGGGCGGTAGCGGTTGGAGCGCATCACGGTGTTGAAGCGGCTCTGGCTGTTGTATCGGTACAAGGGCGTTCCTCCTCCGTAAAAGGCGTGTACCCGCATGCTGAAAGAACGGCGGGCACGCGGGCCCCGGCGTTCGCCGAAAGCGCCCTTATTATACCATAGCCTTCAGGCACGGTAAAGCGAGAACCCGCCGGGGGACGGTTGCCGAAGCCCTCCGCCTGTGGTATGATGAGGCGCAGCGGGCGGAACGCCCGCCCGTTACGGAGGCGCGCCCATGGAAATACGGGAGCTTAAGCGTCCGTCCCCGAAGGAATTCGCGGAAACGGCGGCAGTGTTGACCCGCTCTTTTTGGCGTACGCCGATGTTTAACGGCTACCTGTTCCGGGCCCGCAGAAGACCGGCGGAGGTTTTTCTGGCCGTAATGCTCCGGTACGCATTGCGCGCGGGCCGCGTATTCGTGGCGGAGGAACCCGGGCGCGGCGTGGTGGCCTGCGCGCTGTGGTCTGCGCCGGATGCGCCAGAACTGGATTTTCGCAACGCGGTCCGCCTCGGCCTGTGGCCGGGATTCCTGCGGCTTTTCCTGCTAAGCCCCGGCGCTTTCCGGCGCGTGGGCGAGCTGTTCGCCGTGCTAGAAACCTACGCGCCGGAAACGCCTTGCGCCACGCTGGAGTTTCTGGCCTCCTCCGAGAAGGGCGCGGGGGCCGCGGTGCTGAAACGGAGCATGGAGGCCTTCGCGGGCCAAACGCTGTACGTGGAAAGTATCGTATCCAAAAACGACCACGCCTATTACCGGGGGTTCGGGTTCGTTCCCTTCGCCCGCGCGGATTTTCACGGCACGGATTACGCTTTCCTGCTTATGCCCCCTTCCGGCGCTCCGTCCGCCTGAGGCAGCGGGCCGGGCCGCTTTTTCGCTTTTCGGGGGCTTGACAACTCTTTTCCTATTGGATATAATCAACGCAATTCCAAACGCGATGAACGGGCGCGGCGAGCGCGAACGCCTTTTAAAGAGAAACGTCGGACGGTGCGAGACGCAAAGGCGGCGCAGACCTACTCCCCCGCGAGCGGCCGACGGGAACGACAGTACCGGCGGACGGGCAGGCCCGATAAAGCCGTAACGAGCGGGAGCGCAGGCTCCAAGCGAAGTGGTACCGCGGAAGCACAGGCCTCCGTCTTCGATTTCATATCGGAGACGGAGCCTTTTCATTTACCAGGAGGAGGGCGCGATATGACCTTTATCCCGACGGAAGATCTGCACGAATATACGGTTCCCGGGCTGCTGCGGCGCAACGCCGAACGCCTGCCGGACAACGATTGCATCGTCGCGCCGGAATTCGGCGTGCGCTGGAGCTGGAAGGAGTTCGACCGTCGCACGACCGTAGTGGCGCGCGGCCTGTACGCCATGGGCATCCGCAAGGGTGACCACGTGGCGATCTGGGCGACCAACGTGCCGGAGTGGATGCTCATCATGTTCGCCTCCGCCAAGCTGGGCGCGATCCTGGTGACCGTCAACACCAACTACAAGCAATACGAGCTCAATTACCTGCTGACCCAGAGCGACGCCAAGATGCTGGTGATGGTGCCGGAAGTGAAGGATAACGATTATATCGCCCACATCACCGGCCTGATGCCCGGCCTTCTGACCGAAGACCCGGACGAGATCGGGGAAGCGAAGCTGCCGTTTCTGAAGCGCGTGGTGCTCATCGGGGATTGCAGCCGCAAACCCAGGGGCATGCACGCCTTCGACGACCTGTACGCGCTGGCCGAAACGGTGCCGGAGGACGTGGTGGAGGCGATCATCGCGGGGCAGACGACCCACGAAGTCATCAACATGCAGTACACCAGCGGCACCACGGGCTTCCCTAAAGGCGTGATGCTGACGCACTACAACATCACCAACAACGGACAGTTCATGGGCGACTGCATGAAGTTTACCGGCGACGACCGGCTGCTGATCGTCGTACCGCTGTTCCATTGCTTCGGCTGCGTGCTGGGTGTGATGAGCTGCCTTACGCACTGCACCACGATGGTGCTCATGAGCCGCTACCACCCGCTTCAGGAAATGGAAATCCTCGAAAAAGAACGCTGCACCGCCGTGCACGGCGTGCCCACCATGTTCATCGGCATGCTGGAGCATCCGGAGTTCGACCATTTCGATTTTTCCCACCTGCGTACGGGCATTATGGCGGGCAGCCCCTGCCCCATCAAGACCATGAAGGACGTTACGGGGAAGATGCACCTGTCGGAGCTCACCATCACCTACGGGCAGACGGAGTGTTCCCCGGGCATGACTATGAGCCGCACTGACGACCCGCTGGAACTGCGCGTATCCACCGTGGGCAGGCTTCTGCCCCACACCGAGGGGAAGATCATCAGCCCCGAAACCGGGCTGGAGGTGCCGCGCGGCACGCCGGGGGAGATCGTCACCCGCGGCTACCACGTGATGAAGGGGTACTATAAAATGCCGGAGGCCACCCGGCAGGCCGTAGACGAAAACGGCTGGCTGCACACCGGCGACATCGGCGTCATGGACGAAAACGGCTATTTCCACATCACAGGCCGCCTGAAAGACATGATCATCCGCGGCGGGGAAAACATCTACCCCCGCGAGATCGAGGAATTCATGTACACGCATCCCGCCGTGCGGGACGTGCAGGTGGTGGGCGTGCCGGACGAGAAATACGGCGAGGAAGTATGCGCCTGCGTGATCTTCAAGGATGGCTGTTCCGCCACCGACGACGAGCTGATCCGGTTCGTACGCGCGGGGCTGAGCCGGTACAAGGCCCCCCGCTATATCCTGACACTTTCGGAGTTCCCCATGACGGCCAGCGGCAAGATCCAG
>CAZCCZ010000041.1:8504-21216 GCA_964497495.1 uncultured Oscillospiraceae bacterium | reverse complement strand
GAAATACAAGCTGCGCGAAATGGGCGTGGAAAAGCTGGGTCTGCAGACCGCGGCGAACATCGAGACGGCCTGACGCGGGGGCGTATCCGCCCGCTCGAATGGGACAAACTTCCAATCCTGGACAACCGAAAACGACAAACGGGCCGCCCCGGCGCGGCCCGTTTGTGTTATACTGTGGATAGATCGTAAGGCCTGCGACCGGAGGAAAAGAGCATGAAAACGCTGATCCTATCCTGTAACACGGGGCAGGGGCACAACTCGGCGGGGCGCGCGCTACTAGAGGAGTTCACACGGCGCGGGCTACCCTGCGAAATGAAGGACGCTCTGGCCTACGGCCGCCCCCGTACCTCCGAACTGGTCAGCGAAGGGTACGTCCGTATGACGCAGTATGCGCCCGCCGTGTTCGGCGGCATGTACAGGGCCGGGGAATTTCTCAGCAATCCGCGGCGAAAATCACCCGTGTACCTGGCCAACATCCGCTACGCCGAGAAACTGGCGGAAGACATTACGCACAACGGATACGACACCGTGCTGTGCCCCCACCTGTTCCCGGCGGAAGCGTTGACCTTTCTGCGGCGCAGACGCGGGCTGGAGGCGCGTTTCTACGGCGTCGCCACGGATTACACCTGTTCGCCTTTCTGGGAGGAAACGGACATCGACCGTTTCTTTATCCCACACGAAGGATTGCGCGCGGAATACGAGGGCAAGGGCTTTACGCCCGGCCGCCTGGTGGTTACGGGCATCCCCGTGGCCTCGGCTTTCAGGCAAAAAACGCCTACGGCGGAGGCGCGCGCGGCGCTGGGTCTTCCGGCGGACGGCCCCGCCTACCTGGTGATGACCGGCAGCATGGGCTTCGGGGACGTCGCGGAGATCGTTGCCGCGCTGCTGGACCGGTCGGGGACGGAAGCTTGCGTAGGGGTCATGATCGGCCGCAACGCCGCGCTGGATACGCTGCTGGCCGCGCGTTTCGGCGAAAACGCGCGCGTGCGGCGCATCCCCTTCACCCGCAGGGTGCCCCTGTACATGGACGCCTGCGACGTGCTCCTGTCCAAACCCGGAGGGTTAAGCAGCACGGAGGCGGCGGTGAAAAACGTTCCGCTGGTACACACCGCGCCGATACCGGGCTGCGAAACCGCCAACGCGCGCTTTTTCGCCGCGCGGGGGCTTTCGGTAGCCACCGCGACTCCGGAGGAGAGCGCCGCCGCCGCCGTGCGGCTGGCGGGCGACCGGAAGGCGCGGGAACGCCAGCTGGCCGCCCAGCGGGCGACCGTAAACCCCAGCGCCGCGGAGGACATCTGCGGCTGGCTGCTCGCCCGCGCGGAACGGCGCGGCTGAAACCGCCCGGAAAAACAACTGAAAGAAGGAGACCATCAGAACACAAACGTTGTTTCATCCCTTTTTGCGCAAAGGAGGCGTTCCCGTTGATGACCGGCCTGTTGCTCACCGTTCTGGGTTTTCTGTCCGGAAGCATATTATTCAGCTATCATCTTCCCTTATGGTTGAAACACGTGGACGTCGTCGCCGTCTCCCCCGACCATAACCCCGGTTCCGTCAACGCCATCCGCGCGGCGGGGCTTCCCGTGGGGCTCGCGTGCGTGGCGCTGGACATTTTTAAAGGCGTTTGGCCCGTGTTGGTCGCTTCCCGCCTGCTGGGGCCGGATACGCCGCTGCTCTGCCCCGTGATGCTCGCGCCGGTGCTGGGGCACGCGCTGGCTTGGGCGTATCCCTTCCGAGGCGGCAAGGCGATCGCCACCGCGTTCGGCGCGCTGATCGGGCTGATTCCCTTCAGTTGGGCCGCCGCCGGGCTGGCTTTCTGGTACGTCCTGTTTTCCACGGTCGTCGTCGTGCGGCCCCACGAGCGGCGCTCCGTGCTGGCTTTCGGTTGCTTCATGCTCACGTGCCTCACAACCGTGCTGCTGAGCACGCACCGCTGGTGGCTCATGGCGGGCTGCCTGGCAGTCTCCTGCGTTCCCGCCTATAAGAACGCGGCGGATATCCGACGCGCCGAGGCTCCGGCCCCGCAGTCGCTCGCGGAAAAACGCTGAGGGATACGACTTCCCGCATCAGAAAGGGGTTCGTACGCCGGTCGCCCGCGCTTGACGGACGGGGGAAAGCGTGATACATTGAAAACGAAAATAACCTCTTTTTGCGTGAGGTAAACGAATGAGCGGATACAGACCGTACGACGAATACGAGCCGAACGAACCCGAACGGCCCGGGCGCGGAGCGGCCGACGGCGAAACGCCGCCGGAGCGCTCTTTTTACGCGCAACGGCCCGCGGGCCCGGAAGAACGGCGCGAATGGACGGCCGACGTCTGGACGCGTCCCGTTTCTCCCGAACGCGGCTACGCGCAGCGCACCTGGGACGAGGAGGACTACCTGCCCAACGAACCGGCCCCCGAGGAAGCGCGCCCCGTAACGGCGGCCCCCACGCCCGAGGAAACCGGCGCAAGGCGGCGGCGCGCGGGCGGGGAAAACCCGTACGCGCGCCCGACCTGGGACGAGACGACGTACCCGCTGCGTCCGGCGCCGCAGGACGCGGTCGCGCAGGACGCAGCTTACGGCGGGGAAAGCAAGTCCGCGCCGCTTCGTTTCGACGCCGACGCGGACACCTCCCCCGGCCCCGTATACGCGCCATCCGCGCCCGACGTTGGCAGGGCGGAAGGCGCGCCGAACGCCAGCCCTTACGCGAGGCCGGAGGGCGGCGCGGAGCCGGAAAGCCGGGATTGGAGCGAGCGCTACGCGCCGCCGCTCAGATTTGAAATGCCCGGAGTCCCGTACGCGGAGGAAAACCGCGCGACCCGCGAAGAAGCGCCTTATTCGCCCAACGTGTACCGCACGCGGCAGGCCGCCGCACCCGGCGCGGACGACGGAGGCGCGCCGCACGGACGGGATTACCGCGTGGAGGCGGACGCGCCGCGCGAGCGCAGGAAGCATACGCTCCGGCGCTGGCTGATCGCGCTGCTCGTGCTGGCCGTTCTGGGTGCCGCCGCCTGGCTGGAGAGGGACTGGGTGCTTCGGCAGATCCGGCTTCTGTTCGGGGATTCCGCGGTGGAAACGGTCCAGCAGGCGGTAGGCGCGGAGCTCACCGCCGCGGGGTTCGACGCCGCGCCCGCGCAGAAGGTCGGCGCAAGCGCCAATAAGAACATCAACGCCGTGGCGGGCGGCCTGGGGCTGGAGCCCTTCGCCGTGACCGGCGCCAACGTCGTGGAGCGCGTCGCCACGGGAAAAAGCACATACGATTATTATCTGTTCGCGGCATCGGACGGCAAGCTGCTGGGGTATTACGAGGGCCTTTCGGCGGACGGTTTTCTGGTGTGCCCGGACGATATTTTCTACGCCGCCATGCCGCCCTACCTGATCGACAAGGCCGGAAACCCCCTGCTGAATACGGAGCGCTTCGCCCAGAACGCGGGCGCCGGCCCCGTGCTGGGTCCCATGGTCAACGGCTGGGCGCTGATCGGCGACGCGAATATGACCACGTTCAACTACGTGGACGCGGACGGCAGCGCGCTCAGCCCGCTGTGGTTCTCCAAAGCGTATCCGTTCACCGCGGACGCGACCGTTGCCTACGTGGACACGGGTAACGTGACCAACCCGGAGGAACGATACGCGCTGTACGTGCTTACCCGCGACGGCCGCATGTCCCTCTGGGAGCACGCGGCCGATATGAACTCCGTGCTGGGCTGCGCCTGCGGTGTCGTATACAGGAGCGACGGACGGCTTTTGCTGCTGGACGACGCCCGAACCCAGTTATGCGTCGCGGACGACGTGTCCGTGTACGCAGACTGCGGGGCTGTCGTCGCGCGCGACGCGGCGACGGGAAAACGCGGCCTGTTCGTGGACGGCGTGCGGCAGTACGATTTCGATTACGACGGCATCGGCCCCAACGCGACGGACGAACCTCTCTGGCGGCTGGAAGCCGACGGCGCGTATAAGCTGTATACGGTCACGGGGATGGCCTATCCCCTGCCGCTTTCCCATTACTTTATCTTCACAAAGGGCGGCACGACGGAAACGGTGGCGCTTTCCACCGCTTCCGTGTATCCGCTGATGCTAACCGTACAAAAATAGGAGGGCCCTGCATGAAACGAGTTTTTGCCCTGCTGACGGTCGTATGCCTGCTTTCGGCCTCCTTCGCCTCGGCCGAAGGCGACGGCGGCGTCCGGACGGTCGAGCTGGAAAAGAACGGGGTAACGGTATTCCGCGTGAAGGACGCCCGGGAAGACGAAACGTTCAGCTACAAGACGGAGTATCCGGCGTTCGAATGCGAGGACGCGGCGTTGCAGCAATACCTGGCCGCCGCCGTTACGGCGCCGCTTCTGGCGCTTACGAAAACCGCGCCGTTCAGCGCCGACTCAGGCGCGTACGCAAACGGGAAAAAGGACAGCGTGCGCACGTATTTCGCGGCCGGCATGGATTTCGGCGGCGTTTTGTCCGTGGAGGCGTCGGTGCTCAACCGCGCGGCGGACGGCTCGCTTGACGAACTCCTTTTCTTTTACCGTCTCATCGACCTGGCCGGGCAACGCGAGCTCACGGTGTACGACCTGTTTGGCGACCCGCGCGACGCGGTGGACGCGGCCATCCGCAACGCCGTGTTCACGCAGGAAAGCGCGCAGGGGCTTGCGATCGTCACCGACGCTTCGCAGGTGCCGCCGCCCAACTCCTACTATATTTTCACGGGGGCGTTTCGCTGCCTGTACGCGGCCGGGGCCGTGACCACCGACGAGGCCGTGGTGGATATCCCGTGGGATCAGCTTGGGCTTACGCTCTCCGACGTGCTTACGGGCGGCACCCGGACAGCCGCGGAAACCGCGCCGGATACGGCCGCGGACGCCCCGGCCGCACTGGAAGGCGCGGAGCTGCAGCAGGCGCTAACCGCCAGCGACTGGAAAGCGGGCGACCACTACCTCCGTTTTCTGCCCGACGGCAGCGTGACCGACCCCACCGGCGCGGAGCCGCTTTTCGTACGGTACGCCGTGCAGGGCGCCACGCTCGCGCTGGATTCCGCCGAGCGGCCCGACCAGGGCGCGACGGTGGCGCGTACGGCGGAAGGCCTGTCGCTGACCTTCGAGCCCGAAATCAGCGATTACGACACCCTGTCCCTCATCGCCGCGAGCGTGCCCGCGGACGCGGCGCCGCAGGAGGACGCGATGCCGTCCGCGGCGCCTTCCGCCGCCTTCACCCTCCCGCCGCGGAGCGCCGTGGCGACGCCCACGCCCATGCACGTTTCCGGGAGCGACGCGGAAATCGTTTCTTTCCTGACGCAGGGGCTGTGGAAGCAGTTGGGCACGGACGGGAACACCTATTACCAGTTCACGGCGGACGGACGGCTGCTGACCATCGAAGTTTCCCCCTATACGGTGGCGAACGGCTCCGTGGAAAACGCGGAGATCTCCGGCGGCGTTTCCCTGGGCGGCAACGCCTTTACCGTAACCCTGGAAGACGGCTCGAAGGTCGGGTACGTGCTCAACCGCAGCGGTTCCGAAATCTCGCTGGCTGAATTCGTAACCCCTTCCCCCACGCCAACCCCCACTCCAACGCCAACGCCTTCTCCGGCCCCGACGCCGTCGCCCACCCCCACGCCCACGCCAACGCCGACGCCCACGCCCACGCCTTCCCCGTCGCCGACGCCCACGCTGTCCCCCTACGAGGCGGCCGCGCAGACCGCGCCGACGCTGGCGGTGCTGAGCAACGCAGGCTTCGAGAAGCGGCAGACGATGAAGGTGTACAGCGCGCCGGACGAAAACAGTTACCGAAACAGCAAGGCACAGGTCACCACCGACGACACTGTTTCAATTTACGGCGTCGCCGGGGACTGGGTGCTGGTGGGCTATGCCATCGGCAACGGTTCCAAGGGCCGCATCGGTTATATTTCCGCCGCAACGCTGGCCGACAAGGCGAACGTGGCCGCGCTCCAGTTTACGGCCATCGAGGTTCCGCTGATCAAAAACACCTCCGCTACGGACGATCCGCTGCTGGGCAAAGGCAAGCTCTTTTCGCTCCAGAAAGGCGACACGGTGAAGCTGCTGGCCTTCCTCGGCACGGACTGGGCCTACATGGAAACCACGTATAAAGATCAGCCCTGCCGCGCGTTCATCCCGCGTTCGGCGCTGGGCGGGTCGTAAGGCGCGGAACTGGCGGACCGGATATGTGTCCGGATATGTGTCAAGACAAAACGGTGCGCCGTCCTCCGATGAGGGCGGCGCACCGTTTTGATATGTCTTTCTTATGCTTCGCCGTACAGGTAACGTTCCTGTTCCGGGGTCAGCCTGTCCACGGTCACGCCCAGCGCCGCGAGTTTCAATTCGGCCACCTTCCGGTCGATGTCCGCGGGTACGGGCAGCACGTCGCGTTCCAGCCCGCTTCCCGTTTCGGCGATGCGGCGCGCGCACAGCGCCTGCAGGGCGAAGCTCATATCCATAATCTCCACCGGGTGCCCGTCCCCCGCCGCAAGGTTCACCAACCGCCCTTCCGCGATCAGGTATACGGTTTTCCCGTTGGGCAGCACGTAGCCCTCGATGTTGTCGCGCGCCGTAAAACGGCTCACGGCCAGTTTACGAAGGCCCGCCGCGTCCACTTCCACGTCGAAGTGGCCCGCGTTGCATAACACCGCGCCGTCCTTCATCAACAGCATATGTTCCGGGGTTACCACGTCCGCGCAGCCCGTGACGGTGATAAAGAAGTCGCCCTGTTCCGCGGCGCGCGCCATGGGCAGCACGCCGAAGCCGTCCATCACGGCCTCGATGGCCCTCACGGGGTTCACCTCGGTTACGATCACCTTCGCGCCCAGCCCCTTGGCCCGCATCGCCACGCCCTTGCCGCACCACCCGTAGCCGCTTACGACCACGGTGCTGCCCGCCACCGTCAGGTTGGTGGTGCGCAAAATACCGTCCCACACGCTCTGACCGGTGCCGTAGCGGTTGTCGAACAGGTGCTTGCAATCCGCGTCGTTTACGTCGAACATGGGAAAGTTCAGCTTGCTTTCCTTCGCGCGAGCACGCAGGCGCAGGATGCCCGTGGTGGTCTCCTCGCAGCCCCCGCGCAGGTTCTGCGCCCATTCAGGGTGCTCCTCGTGCAGGATGTGCACCAGGTCGCCGCCGTCGTCGATGATCACGTCCGGGCATACGGACAGCGCCATGCTTTCGTACCGGTGGAACGTCTCGGCGTCGCACCCGTGGGTGGCCAGCACCGTTACTCCGCCGGCGGCCAGCGCGGCGCATACGTCGTCCTGCGTGCTCAGCGGGTTGCTGCCGGTGGCGTACACCTCCGCGCCGCCCGCCTGCAAAGCCTGCGCCAGACAGGCGGTTTTCGCTTCCAGATGGATGCAGATAACCGTTTTTAAGCCCTGAAAAGGCTTTTCCTGCGCGAACGCCCCGGCGATTTCACCCAGCGCGGGCATATGCCGCCGGGCCCATTCGATTTTCCGCATTCCGGACGGCGCCAACGCCGCATCCCGAACAATTGATTCCACTGAACATTCCTCCGCATTCCGGGATATCCCGATCATTATAGCAAACACCGCGCGCCGCGCCAAGCGGTCCGCCCGGTTTTTTCAGTGCAAGTAAAAACCGGCCGTAACGCGTGCGGCCGGTATGATGCCCGAAAGGTACGGAAAGCGTACCCGCGAGGCCCGTCAGGCGAGCATCTTGCGGATGGCGTCCTTGCCGCGGGCGCCGATGGCCTGCTGCGCGACCTGACCGTTCTTCAGCACGATCAGCGTGGGGATGCTCATAACGCCGTATTTCGCCGCAAGCTCGGGGGACTCGTCCACGTTGACCTTGCCGACCTTATAGGCGTCGCTTTCCTCGGAAAGCTCGTCCACCAGCGGGCTGACCATCTTGCAGGGGCCGCACCAGTCCGCGTAAAAATCCACGAGCACAGGCTTCGTGCTTTTCAGCGCCTCCGCCTCGAAATTCGCCTTCGTCAATTTCATCACTGCCATGTGATTTCCTCCTTTCAATAGGGACCGCTATAGATTTACCCGCGGCGTGCGGGGTTGAAACGCGCCGCGGACGAAAATCGAAAAAGTTCCGTTCAGCCGTTGTCCTCCGCGGGGGAGAGCACCTTTTTCTCCATTTCGCTCAGCTTCGCGGTGTTCTTCGCCTGTTCGGTCTCCATTTGCTTCTTCATGGTGTTCATGCTGGAACTCAGCGGCCCGATGCGGTAGCTGAACATCACGTTGGAATTGGGGAAGCGCTGGTAAAAATACCGTTTGATGCGCTCCATGACCATATGGCCGCTGTCCATGTTGACGGTGGGCAGCAGCAGCGCGTATTGCGACGGGCTGAAGTGGGTGATGGTGTCCCCCTTGCGCAAATGGGCTTTCAGCACGCCGCTCAGACCCTTCATGATCTCGTCGAGCTTCAGCGGGTCCAGCGGCTCCCCGTCCATGCTGGTGATCATGATCATGGCGATGTACATGCTGGAGCCGAGGCGTTCGAGGTTGCGCATCTGCATGTTGTAAATCTCGCGGAACACCGCGTATTCGCACTCGAACGCGCCGTGCACGTCCCCGAATTCCCGCAGTTCGTCGCGGATGGTATCGATGTTCATATCCAGCGTGTCGCCCGCCTGGATAATTTGCTTGTAGAACTCCTGTATGCCCTCCGGCGGCTTGACGCCCAGATAGCGGAAGTGCATGTTGGTCACGTGCTTGTACTGCATCAGGGCTTCGTTGTTGCGGTTGGTCTTCACCAGCGCTTGCATCAGTTCCAGGTGCAGCCGCTCGTCGAAGGGGTCGGTTTCCAGCGCGAAGCGGCAGTTCTGGATGATCTCCTCGTACCGCTCCGCTTTTTTCAGCTGCGTCAGGTAAGCGTAAACGATCTTGATGTACTGGCTGTGCAGGCTGACGCTGCGCCGGATGGCCCAGTCGTCCTGGTCGTTTCCGGCCAGCAGGTCGCCCGTGTAAAGGGCCAGTACGCGCTGGTACAGCTCGTTGGTTTCCTCGTTGAGCTCCGGCTGGTTTTCCAGCCTGGCGGCCAGCTCCTCGAACTCGTACAGGTCCACCGTCATGCCGGGCAACGGCTGGAAACGGTAGCCGCCGCGGCTGGCCGCGATGCACCCACCCAGCCCCGCGCTGCAGGTGTTGAGGATGACGCGGAAACGGCTGATCAGCGTTTTCAGCGCGTTCTCGGGGTTGGTGCTCTCCTCGTTGGGCCATAGCACCTCGATGAGCTTATAGTTGAGGATGACCGAGTTCTGTTTCAAGATCAGGTATTGCAAAAGGGCGGTCCCTTTTTTAGACTTGGCGATGACCTGATCGAAACACTCGTTATTCACAAAAAGGCTGAACCCGCCGAACATGCGGATACGGATCTGGTCGGGCATAAAACGCTCCTTACTGTCGCCGGGCAAGCGGCGTTTGGAAATCGCAATACAAACAGTATAACAACAACCTGAAAAAAGTTCAAGCGCGGTAACTAAATATGTAACCGGACGTTTAGCGAAGGCAAGAATCGTTACAGGTATGCGTCGCCGGGGCGCGGTTTCCGGCTGGCGTTTTCCGGTGCGATGGCGTATACTGGGGGCGAAGATCGGTTTCGGGAGGGATTCACGATGGACAGGCAGGACGGGTCGGCCGGCGCGCCGCCTTCCGCGCCCGAACGTCGTCCCGGGGGACGGCGCGGCAGGGGAAAGCGTTTTTTCCGCGGCTACCTGATGGTCGCCGGGGCGTTGGCTACGGCCTACGTGCTGGAACGCCTTCTGGTGATCCTTTTTGTTGAGATCGGCAAGTGGATGTAACCGGACGGCGCCCACCGCCCGGCAAGGAGGCGAACGCCCCGTGAGAGAAGCCCCGCCCAACCCGGAATACCACGAAGATAAGACGCCCCGGCGGCGCAGGTTCAGGCCGATACGGTTTCTGAAACGCCTGCTTGTGATCGTCCTTTGCTTTGCGCTGGCCTACGCGGGCATACGCTTCGGGCCGAACCTGTACCGCCGCTTTTTCGGCGACGGCAGAACCACGTGGGTCAGCGAGCGTTTCAGCGAGGAGCTGAAAGAAAAGAACGAACTGGTAGTCTACGAGGCCGCGCTGACCGGGCAGGACACCGTAACGCAGGATGCCTGGCTGTTGGGCACGGTGCAGAAGGTGACGGTCCCCTATTCGTTTTCCATCCGCTTCACGGTGGATCTGTCCCTCGCCCGCGTCAGCGTGGACACGGCGACGGACGCTCTCGTCGTCGTTCTGCCGCCGCCTCAGGCGAAGTACGGAAAGCTGACGGTGGACGAGGCGGGATTACAGAAGTACGACTGGCTTTACCCGCTTACGCCGGAGCGTTACGCGGAAATTACAGGCGAAATCGAACGGAAGCTGACCGCCGAGTGCTCGTCCAACCGGGAATACATCGCCGCCGCCGGCAACGCCGCCAAGAAAGACATGGAAGACCTGTTCGGCAGCATCGCCGCCCAGAGCAAGGACGGCGTCACCTGCACCGTGCAGGTCGTCCAGGACGACAGTCTGGCTTCGGACGAAACGGAATCCGTACCGGAAGCGCCGACGGCCACGCCGGAAGCGGCGTAAGGAGACACCGAAAGAACCGGCCCGCGCGTTGAACGCGCGGGCCGGTTTGCCGTGTTCTTTCTCGTTATTCGGCCAGTTCGTAGATCGCTTCCATATCCTTACGTCGCAGCTCGATATACGAGCCTACGAAGCCGTCCGCCTCCGGCAGCGCGCGCGCGGCCAGCTTGGTGCCGTCCACGCCGGTAATGCCCGCATCCCGGAGCGTCGTAGGCATGCCGATGGAACGGTAGAAGGCCTCCAGCCTGCGCACGCCCTCCAGCGCGACTTCCGTTTCGCCGCCGAAATCCGCCGATACGTCGAACGCGTCCCGGGCGAACTGCGCAAGCTTTTCGGGGCGCTGCCGCACGGCGTACTTCATCCAAGCGGGAAACACGATCGCCAGCCCCGCGCCGTGCGCGATGTCGTATTCCGCGCTCAGCTCATGCTCCACCTTATGGCTGCCCCAATCCCCGACGCGGCCGGTGTTCAGCAGCGTGTTATGCGCCAGCGTGCCGGCCCACATCACCTCGGCGCGCGCGTCGTAATCCGTCGGGTTTTTCATCACGAGGAGCGCGTTGTGGAGCACCGTCCTGATGCCCGCCGTAATCATCCGGTCGGTCAGTTCCACGTGCTCCACGCGGGTAAAGTAACGCTCCATCATGTGCGCGGCGATATCCACGCACCCCGCTGCCGTCTGATAAGGCGGAAGGCTGAAAGACCATTCGGGGTTCAGGATGGAGAAGGTCGGCACGTTGGTCAGGGAATTGTAGCCGCGTTTGAGCATGCCGTCCTCGTTGGTGATGACGGAGGAATAGCTCATTTCGCTGCCCGCCGCCGGTATGGTGAGGATGACGCCCAGCGGAAGCGAACGCGCGGGTGCGCGCCTGCCCGCGTAGAAATCCCACACGTCGCCGTCGTATGGCACGCCGTTGGCGACGCCCTTGGCGGTGTCGATCACGCTGCCGCCGCCCAGCGCCAGCACCAGGCCGATGCCCTCCCGGCGGCAGATCGCGATGCCTTCCCGCACGCGCGCGAGAAGCGGATTGGGCACGATGCCGGAAAGCTCCCATACCCGGATGCCCGCCCGGGAGAGGATTTGCGTCACCTGGTCGTACAGGCCGATGCGCTTCACGCTACCGCCGCCGTACACCAGCAGCGCTTTGTCTCCGTATCGCGCCGCCTCCTCCCCAAGGTGGGAGAGCGCGGTTTTTCCGAAAATGATCTTGGCCGGATTCTGGAATATGAAATCCACCATAAACGTCACCCCTTATCCTGCTAAACAGGAACGTCGATATATAAAAAAGTGGCCGAGCCACTTTGGGAAAATCCCATTTAACCCCGGCATGCGCCGACAGCCCGAAAACCCCGCGGCGAGGGATCGGAACCGTCCCGGTGAACCGAGGCCTTGCCGAACGCCGCGCGGCAAGTTTCCCGCGCCTTTCCCGGCCGATGGCGACCGTCGGAAAGGCGAAAGATCGGGAAAGCGGCTTTCGCCGCTTTCCCGAAATGCGTAACAATCAGACGGGCATCGTTTTCTGTTCCTTGTCCAGCATCGTGCTGTCCACGCCCAGCTGTTTGGCCTGCCGGTACTGGAAGTACTTGAGGGCGACGGGCGGGAAGAGCGCGTAGCTCAGCACGTCCTCCTCCTGCTGGTAGTAATCGCGGATCTCCTCGCGGTACTTCTCCAGCTCGGGCGGGATATCGTCGGCGGGGCGGTGGTCGATCACCTTTTCGTCGCCGATAACTTTCTTGCGCACTTCCTCGTTCACCTCGGCAGGCAGGCGGCCGTACTCGCCGCGCAGCAGCGCCTTGGATTCCTTGGTGACCATCTTGTAGCGTTCGCCGCCCAGGATGTTCATCACGGCCTGCGTGCCGACGATCTGGCTGGTGGGCGTCACCAGAGGCGGGTAACCGAAGTCCTTGCGTACGCGCGGCACTTCCGCCAGCACGTCGTAATACTTGTCCATGGCGTTGGCCTGTTTGATCTGGCTGATGAGGTTGCTCAGCATTCCGCCGGGAACCTGGTACAGCAGGGTGTTCACGTCCGTGGCCAGCACGTGCGCGGGATCGCGGAAGCCTTCCTTGGTCAGCTCGTCGGCCACGCCGCGGAAATAACCCGCCAAATCCACCAGCAGTTTCAGATCTAATCCGGTGTCGTATTCGGTACCCTGCAGCGTGGCGACGATCGCCTCCGTGGGGGGTTGCGAGGTG
>CAZCCZ010000041.1:0-8494 GCA_964497495.1 uncultured Oscillospiraceae bacterium | reverse complement strand
CTGCGCCGTGCCGCCGCCCAGCGGGGACAGCGCCGTATCCACCACGTCCACGCCCGCCTCGATGGCCTTTAGCAGCGTCATGGCGCCGGTGCCGGTGGTATCGTGCGTATGCAGCACGATGGGCAGTCCGGTTTCCGCTTTCAGGCGTTTGACCAGGCTGTAGGCGGCGTAGGGCAGAAGCAGGTTGGCCATATCCTTGATGCAGATGATGTCCGCGCCCATCTCGGCGATTTCTGCCGCGAGCTTAACGAAGTAATCCTCCGTATGCACGGGGCTGATGGTGTAGCTCATGGCGACCTCGGCGGTGCCGCCGTATTTCTTGGTCGCCTTCACGGCGGTTTCCATGTTGCGCAGGTCGTTTAAGGCGTCGAAACAGCGGATGATGTCGATGCCGTTTTCCAGCGTCTTCTTCACGAAGAAGTCCACCACGTCGTCCGCGTAGTGCTTGTAACCCAGAATGTTCTGCCCGCGCAGGAGCATCTGCAGCTTGGTGTCCGGCATGCCCTTGCGCATGGCGCGAAGGCGTTCCCACGGGTCTTCGTTCAGGAAGCGCAGGCAGCTGTCGAACGTGGCGCCGCCCCAGCACTCCAGCGAATAGTAGCCCACCTTGTTAAGTCTTTCGAACGCGGGTTCCATTTGGGATATCCGCATGCGCGTCGCTGCCTGGCTCTGGTGCGCGTCACGCAGGATGGTATCGGTAATGCCGACTTTGGCCATAACGGTTCTCCTTTCAAACGTCCGGGAATGAGACTGATCAGCCGAACATGCTCAACAGGATGCCCGCCGCGATAGCGGAACCGATGACGCCCGCCACGTTGGGGCCCATCGCATGCATCAGCAGGAAGTTGCCCGGGTTTGCCTTCTGCCCTTCCACCTGGCTCACGCGAGCCGCCATAGGCACTGCGGAAACGCCCGCGGAGCCGATGAGCGGGTTGATCTTGCCGCCGCTGAACTTATTCATAAGCTTTCCCAGCAGCACGCCGCCGGCGGTGCCGAAACCGAAGGCGAACACGCCCAGCACGATGATCTCCAACGTTCTGACGTTCAGGAACGTTTCGGCATTGGCCGTCGCACCCACCGTGACGCCCAGGAAGATAACCACGATGTTGTTCATCTCGTTCTGCGAGGTCTTGTTCAGACGGTCCACCACGCCGCTTTCGCGGAACAGGTTGCCCAGCATCAGCATGCCGATCAACGGGGCGGCGGCGGGCAGAAGCAGGCTCACGATGATCGTCACCGCGATCGGGAAGATGATCTTTTCGCGCTTGGAGACGGGGCGAAGCTGCTCCATCACGATCATACGCTCTTTTTTCGTGGTCAGCGCGCGCATGATGGGCGGCTGGATGACGGGTACGAGCGCCATGTAGCTGTACGCGGCCACGGCGATGGGGCCCAGCAGATGCGGGGCCAGCTTGCCGGTCAGGTAGATGGCCGTGGGGCCGTCCGCGCCGCCGATGATGCCGATGGAGCTGCTTTCAGCGGCCGTGAAGCCCAGCATCTGCGCGCCGATGAAGGTGACGAAGATGCCCAGTTGCGCCGCGGCGCCCAGCAGCAGGCTCTTGGGGTTGGCGATCAGGGGCCCGAAATCGGTCATCGCGCCCACGCCCAGGAAAATCAGCGGCGGGTAGATGCCCAGCTTCACGCCCTGATACAGGTAGTAGAGCAGGCCGCCGGTCTGCCTGATGTACTGGTAGACCGTGGAACCGTCGGCCAGCACCACGGGCACACCGGTTTTACCGGCGTGAACGGCTTCGTTAAAATACTCGTAGGTGGGGCCGTCCATCAGCCCGGCCAGCGGCAGGTTGGCAAGCAGCATGCCGAAGGCGATGGGCAAAAGCAGCAGGGGTTCGTACTTTTTAACGATTGCCAGATAGATCAAAACGCAGGAAACCGCAAGCATTACGAGGTTCAGCGGCGAGTTGATCAGGGCCGCGAGACCCGAGGTTTGCGCCAGCTTGGTAAGGCTCTCGCCGATATCGATGCTTTGCATGGTCGTCCATCAACTCCTTTTCATTCTGGTTGGAGCGCGACGGCTCAACCGATGACGACCATCAAGTCGCTGCTGTTGACGGAAGCGCCCTTGGCGACCAGAACCTGCTTGACGGTCCCATCCGTGGGAGAGATGATTTCGTTCTCCATCTTCATGGCTTCCAGAATCAGCAGAACGGTGCCCTTCTTTACCACGTCGCCCACCTTGCATTTCACGTCCAGAATGGTTCCGGGCATGGGGGAAGCGATCTTGGTGCCGCCGGCGACGGGCTTGGCCGCGGGCGCAGGCGCCGCAACGGGGGCGGGGGCGGCGACGGGCGCGGCGACGCGCGCTACGGGCGCGGGGGCGGCGGCGACGGGCGCGGCGGAAGAGGCGCCCACTTCCTCCACGGAAACCTGATATCCGATACCGTTAACGGTAATGTTGAACTGACGCATGGGGATAAACCTCCTTGTTACTGTTTGGTTAATTTCGAAATTCCGGTATGGGAAAGCGCTACATGCGGCTGTATACCTGTTCCTCGCGGCCGGCGAGGTTCCACGCGGCGGCGTTGCGCACGCGGCGCACGCGGCGTACCACGAAACCCGTGTCGCCCTGCCATAGTGCGGCGATCGCCGCGGTGATGGCGGCCACGGTTTCCGGCGTCACGCCGGGCTCCACGTCGGGCGCGGGAGCCTCGTCCGTTTCCTCAGCGGCGGCGGCTTCAGGTTCGGGCGTTTTCTCCTTGCCCTTGCGGCCGTTGGAAGCCAGCGAGATCAGCTTGATGCAGCCGATCAGCAGCACGAGGCCCGCGAATACGACCAGCAGGCCGATCAGCATGACGGAAAGGCCGAATACCAACTCGTTCATCGTTGTCCCTTCCTTTCGCGCTTACAGCGGCATGTTGCCGTGTTTTTTGGCGGGATTGCTGTCCCGCTTGCTGGCCAGCATTTCCAGAGCCGCCGCCAGCAGCTTGCGCGTCTGCGCGGGATCGATGACGTCGTCCACCAGCCCGGCCTTCGCGGCTTTAAGCGCGCCGGCCACGTTTTCCACGTAGTCCGCGGCGAACTTCGCGCGGGAAACCTCGGGGGTATTGGCTTTGTCGGCCTTGACTTCGTCGGCGTACAGCACGGCCACGGCGGCTTCCGGCGTGAGCGCGCTGATCACCGCGCCCGGCCAGGCGTAGGTCACGTCCGCGTTGGCTTTGCCGCCCATGGCCACGTAAGCCTGCCCGATGGCGTCGCCGGTGACGACGCAAAGCTTGGGCACGGTTGCCGTGGCATAGGCGTACAGCAGTTGGCTCTGCGCGTTCATCAGCCAGCTCTGGTTATCCAGTTGGTCAATCTTGACGCCGCTGGTGTTGATCAGGCTGACGACGGGGAGATTGAAGCAATCCAGGAAATGCACGAACCGCGCGGCCTTCTGCAGCGCGCCCGCCGTAAGGTAACCCTTCTCCGTAGCCACGACGCCCACGCTGCGGCCCGCAAGGCGGCCCAGCACGGTGCGCACGCCGGCCTCGTAGGAAGGCTTGAGTTCCAGCATGGTGCCCGCGTCGAACAGCTGGGCGAGGATTCCGGCCACGTCCGCGGAATCATCCGCGGTCAGCAGGCGGTTCATATCCTCGCCGTCCAGCAGTTCCGCGTCTTCCGCGTTGCAGCCGGGAAGGAGGTCCAAAACCTGCGCCGTCAGTGCCAGCGCTTCTTCCTCGTTGGCGGCGACCAGCGAGCAGCCGCCCTGCTTGGCCATCATGTCCGCTCCGCCCATCGCGTCGGCCTTCACGTCCACGCCGTTCATGGCGGCCAGCACCTGGGGGCCGAACACCATCAGGGAGCCGACGTTTTTAGCCATCACGCTCACGTCCGCAAGCTGGGCGATCAGCGCCGCGCCGCCCACGCAGGGGCCCAGCACTACCGCGACCATCGGGCACACGCCGCTCAGGCGCGCCATGTTGCGGTAGATTTCCGCGTAGGCGTTCATCGCCTCCGCGCCTTCGTCCACGCGCACACCCGCGCTGTCGCAAAGGGCGATGACGGGCGCGCCGGTCTTCAACGCCATATCCAGCGTTTTGTTGATTTTAAGCGCCTGCTGCTTGCCCATCGCGCCGCCGTGAACCGTGAAATCCTGCGCGAACAGATAAACCGGCCGCTCCTGAAGGGTTGCGTACCCGGTTACGACGCCCGACGCGCCGCCGTCCTGACTGACCAGTGCGAACAGTTCCACGAAGCTCCCCGTGTCCACGAGCTTATCGATACGCTCGCGCGCAGTCAGCTTGCCGGCGTCGCGCTGTTCCTTGAGGCGCTTTCCGTCGCCCGCGTTCAGGCTGTCGCGGAGCGCCTGCACCTTGGTGAGGTCTTGAGAGTTCTGCATTTCCGTTCTCCTTCCATCGGGTTCCTCTTGTTCCATTGGGAGAGGATTGAAAAAGCTCGATTCTTTCCCGTTTCTATTTCTTCTGCGGTGGCCTCCTCTTTTCCTCCCAGTCCGTCAGATTTTTGACAATTTTTTTGGTTTTTCATTGTTTTTTTGCCCGTACGTTCCCGAAAGTACCCTTTCCCGACGCACGCGAAACGGCGCAGAGCCGCAGCTTTGCGCCGTTGCAAGGGTCGCAGGGGAAAGTCGCCGCCCGCTACCGGGCAGGGGAACGGATTTCGTATACGGGATAGGGCCGGTCCGTCACGTAGCCGAGCTTTTCCGCCAGCCGGGCGGAAATCCGGTTGGCGGCGTCCCAGTCGGGGTACAGCCTGCGCCGGAAACATTCCAGCATCAGCGCCGCCCCGCAGGCGGTTGCCAGCCCTCGCCGGCGGCAATCTGCGCGGGTGTCGATCTCGATCTCCACGCCGCCGCGGTAGACCGCGTAGGAGGAGGCTCCGGCCAACGGCTCGTCTCCCTCCAGCGCCATCACCCCCACCCCGCGGGCGAGGTAATCCGCCTCGTCCCGAAAGAGGCTTACGAAGTCGCGCGACCACTCCGCCGTCAAAGCCCTGCGGTACAGCGGGCCGTCGATGGGTGCCAGGCGCAGGCCGTCGGGCAGGCTGTCCCGGAAGCATGCGAGTTGTTCCGGGCTAAAGCGGTTCATGTCCTTGCGGAAAGCGTAACGCTCGCCCCGCACGGCCCCGTCGCCCCACACCCGTTCCACGACCGCGCTCCAACTTTCGTCCTCCGGCACGATATTCGTCGCGCCGGGGCGCACGGTTTCCGGCATGGCCAGCGCGGCCGCGTCCCCGCAAAAGGCGTCTCCGGCCAGAAAAACGAGATCGCCGGCGACGACACGGGCGGCGGTGCGGGCGTCGTTTCCGTACGCCTCCCCCATGCAGCCGTCCAGCACGGAACGCAGGAGGCCGTCCTCCCGACCGATAAACAGCGGGGCCGCCGCGGCCGGGTCGGCAAGCCTGTGAATCGCCATCTTACCGTTCCCAGCCTTCCAGCTCCCTGCGGATGTAGGGAAGCGCCAGCAGTTTTTCCGTCACCTGCTCCACGCTCAGCAGCACGGTGTTGTTGCTGTTGAACTCCGTAAGCACGTTGCGGTTCCGGTCGCCTTCGATGAAATACTTATCGTAGTTCAGGTCGCGGCCGTCGGCGGGAACGCGGTAATAATCCCCCATGTCCACCGCGTGCATGCACTCCTCGTTGGTCAGCAGCGTTTCGTACAGCTTTTCCCCGTGGCGCATGCCGATGATCTTCACCGGCGCGTCCGAACGGAAAATGCGCTTCACGGCTTCCGCCAGCGTGCCCACGGTGCAGGCGGGCGCTTTTTTCACCAGAATGTCCCCGGTCTGCGCGTGCGTGAAGGCGAACAGCACCAGTTCCACCGCTTCCTCCAGGCTCATGATGAAACGGGTCATGTCCGGCTCGGTCACGGTGAGGGGCTTGCCTTCCTTGATCTGCGAAATGAACAGCGGAATCACCGAACCGCGGGAACCCATCACGTTGCCATAGCGCGTGCCGCAGATCAGCGTTTTATCCGGCGACACGGTGCGGGACTTGGCCACGAACACCTTTTCCATCATCGCCTTGGACGTTCCCATGGCGTTGACGGGGTAGGCCGCCTTGTCCGTGGACAGGCAGACGACCTTCTTCACGCCCTTTTCGATGCAGGCGGACAGCACGTTGTCCGTGCCCAGCACGTTGGTCTTGACCGCCTCGATGGGGAAAAACTCGCAGGAAGGCACCTGTTTAAGCGCCGCCGCGTGGAAAAGATAGTCCACGTCGTACAGCGCGCCCAGCACGGAATCCTTTTCCCGCACGTCGCCGATGTAATACCGGATCTTGTCGTTCTGGTAGCGGTGGCGCATGTCGTCCTGTTTTTTCTCGTCCCGGCTGAAAATACGGATTTCCCTGATATCCGTATTCAGAAAACGTTCCAGCACAGCCTCGCCGAACGAGCCCGTGCCGCCCGTGATCATCAGCGTTTTGCCTTCAAACACGTCAAGCGTCCTCCTCGTTGCCTTTGAAAACGTAACCGGTTAACCGGTGCAGCACTTCCCGGTACGCATCCTCCACGTCTCCCAGGTCGTGGCGGAAACGGTCGATATCCAGCGGCTCGTGGGTGCTGGCATCCCAAAAACGGCAGGTGTCCGGCGAAATCTCATCCGACAGCAGCACCTCGCCGTGGAAACGGCCGAATTCCAGCTTGAAATCGATCAGCTCGATGTTGATCTCCCGGAGCACTTCCATCAGGATTTCGTTGACGCGCAGGGCGATCTGCTCCATCTGGCGTATCTCCTCCGCCGTGGCAAGCCCCATGGCGGTGACGTGCGTCAGGTTTACCAGAGGGTCGTCCAGTTCGGAGTCTTTCAGGCAGTACTCGATCACCGTGTTCCGTAGCCTCGTCCCCTCCGGATAACCGGTGCGCCGGGCCAGGCTCCCGGCCACGATGTTGCGCACCTTCACCACCACGGGGATGATCTCGACCCGCTTGACCAGCGAACTGCGGTCGTCGATGCGGTGAAGAAAATGGTTGGGAACGCCTTCCCGGGCCAGCAGTGTAAACAGGTACTCGCAGATACGGTTGTTGATTTCGCCCTTGCCGATGATGCGCCCCCGCTTAAGGCCGTGGAAAGCCATCGCCTCGTCCTTATAATAAACCACGGCCTCGTCCGGGTTTTCCGTGGCGTAAACCCGTTTGCCCTTGCCCTCCGTGATGGTGCCCGTGATGTTCGTCATGCTTATCCTCCCGCAAGCCCGGCCCGCGGCCGAAAGCGCCTTTGCTTTCTATATTATTTCTGATGATAACTCCTGTATTGTAACACGATACGGGGCGGGCCGCAACCCGCGCGAGCGGCCGCGAAGATATCAAAACCGGCCTGCGCGGGCTTCCGCGCGGGCCGGTGGATCGATGTGGGAAAGGTTATTCCTTTTCTTCCGTTTCGGCGCTCTCGTCCTTCGCCTTGGCCTTGCGGGTCTTTTTGGCCGTCTTGTCGGCGTCTTCCGCTTCGGCGGCTTCTTTCGCCTCGCCCTCGGCGGCTTCCGCTTCCAACTGCTGGCCTACGGCCTGAATATCCACGGGCACGGCGTCCTCGCCGCTGTCCGCGGGGGTTCCTTCGCCGGCGGGCGCTTCCGCGGCTTCCTTGCGCTCCTCTTCCAGCAGCGCGCGGATGCTCAGGCTGATACGCTTGGCTTCCGGATCGACGCTCAGCACCTTGACCCGCACCACGTCGCCGACGTTCACGGCGTCCTCCACCTTATTGATACGGGTGAGGGCGCACTGGCTGATGTGCACCAGGCCGTCGATGCCCGGCTCCAGTTCCACGAACGCGCCGAAGGTGGTGATGCGCACTACTTTGCCGGTGACCACGGCGCCCTCCGGGTACTTCTCCGGCGTCAGGTCCCAAGGCTTGGGCTGCAGCTGCTTCAGGCCGAGCTGGATGCGTTCCCGTTCGGGGTCCAGGCTAAGGATCTTCACGTCCACTTCCTGGTCGGGATGCACGATCTCCGAAGGATGCTTCACGTGCGCCCAGCTCAGGTCGGTCACGTGGATCAGGCCGTCTACGCCGCCGATGTCCACGAACGCGCCGAAATCGGTCAGGCGGCGCACGATGCCCTTGATCACGTCGCCTTCCTTCAGATTGGACCACACCTCCGCCTTGCGGGTGGCGGATTCTTCCTTGATGACCGCCTTGCGGCTGGCGACGATGCGGCGCTTCTGGTCGTCCACTTCGATGATCTTCAGCTTCATCGTCTGGCCGACGAACTCGCCGATTTTTTCCACGTACCGGTTGGAGAGTTGCGACGCGGGCACGAACGCGCGGATACCGTCCACGTTGCAGATCAGGCCGCCTTTGACGACCTCCTTGCCGACGCCGTCCACGAATTCGCCCTTTTCGAACTTCTCGACAAGCACCGCGAAAGCCTTGCGGGTCAGGATGTTGCGCTGGGAAAGCAACACGTTGCCTTCGCCGTCGTTGACCTTGACGACTTCCACCTCGATCTCGTCGCCCAGCTTCACATCTTCCGTAATCAGGTCCTCGCGCTTAATCAGGCCGTCGGACTTGAAGCCGATATTCACGCACACTTCGTCGTCCGTAATCT
>CAZCCZ010000040.1:0-30658 GCA_964497495.1 uncultured Oscillospiraceae bacterium | reverse complement strand
AGGAGTTCATCGACTCGCTGAAAACCGACCTGTTCAGCGACGAGGTGCTGCTGTTCACCCCCAAGGGGGACATCGTCACTATGCCGCGCGGCTCCACGCCCATCGATTTCGCCTACCGCATCCACAGCGGCGTGGGCAACCACTGCGTGGGCGCCAAGGTCAACGGCCGCATCGTCCCGCTGGAAACGCCGCTGGAAACGGGCGACCGCGTGGAGATCATCACCTCTGCCAACTCCAAAGGCCCCAGCATGGACTGGCTCAAGGTCATCAAGACCCAGCAGGCGCGGGCCAAGATCCGCCAGTTCTTCAAGCGGGAGCTTCACGGCGAAAACGTGGTGCGCGGCCGCGAAATGCTCGAGCACGAAGCCAAGCGGCGCGGGGTGTCGCTGCCCGCGCTGACCAAGCCGGAGTATTACGATCCCATCCTCAAGCGCTACGCCTTTCAGGAGCTGGACGATATTTACGGCGCGGTGGGCTACGGCGGCATCGCCAGCGCGTACGTGGTGGGGCGCCTGCTGGACGAACAGCGCAAGGAAGAAGCCCAAACCCCGCCCAAGGTGGAAACCACGACCCCGCAAGAGCTGCAAAAGCAGCTGGGCAAGCCCACCCACGGCGTGTACGTGAAGGGCGAAAGCAACATGCTGGTGCGCTTCGCCCGGTGCTGCAACCCCGTGCCGGGCGACGAGATCATAGGCTACATCACGCGCGGCCGGGGCGTGACCGTGCACAAGGCGGATTGCCCCAACATAAGCGCAAGCGAGCACGAGCGGACGGTGGAGGTTACCTGGGCCAACACCGAGGGCGGCTCCTTCAACGCCACCATCAACATCATCGCCTACGACCACGTGAGCCTGCTGGGGGAAATGGCGCTGTTCATCGGCAACATGGGGGTGCCCATCATGGCGGTTTCCGCCAAGCGGGACGAGAAGCGCAAGACCAGCGTGATCACCATGGTGGTGCAGGTGACCAGCCGGGAACAGCTGGATAAGGTCATCAAGGCGCTGCAGAAGCGCACGGACATCGTGGAGGTTTTCCGCGGCATTTCGTAACGGAACGGGCGTCCCGCGGCGGTTCGCCGTCCGCGGCGCCGGAAAGGCGGCATCCATGCGGGCGGTTGTTCAGCGCGTTCTGCGCGCCTCGGTTGCGGTGCGCGACCAGATCACCGGGGAGATCGGCAAAGGGTACATGGTATTGATCGGCGTGGAAACCGGGGACGGGGAAAAGGACGCCGCCTACATTGCGGAGAAGGTGCAAAACCTCCGCGTTTTCGACGACGGCGAGGGCAAGATGAACCTGTCTCTGGCGGACGTGGGCGGCGGCATCCTCGCGGTGAGCCAGTTCACCCTTCTGGGAGACACGCGGGACGGCCGCAGGCCCAGCTATATCCGGGCGGAACGTCCGCAGGAAGCGGACGCGTTATACCGGCAGGTGGTTTCCATCTGGCGCGGACAGGGTATCCTGGTGGAAACGGGCATTTTCGGCGCGGAGATGGCGGTAAGCCTGGTCAACGACGGGCCGGTGACCATCCTGATCGATTCCCGCCGCACATTTTAACAAAACAGCTTGAGGTGAGTTCGTTGCCGGTTCGGGTGGAAACGCTGCACGTGGGCGATTTTTCGATGAATTGTTATCTGGTGGAGAATACGGAGTCCCGTCGGCTGGTGATCGTGGACCCGGGCGCGGACGCGCCCCGCATCTTCGCCGCCGTGGGGGGCCGTAAACCCGAGGCGGTACTGCTGACGCACGGACATTACGACCATATCGGCGCAGTAGACGCGGTGTGCGCTCGATACGGCATCCCGCTGTATATGCACCCTGCGGACGCCCCGAAGCTGACCGACCCCGTACAAAACGTAAGCGACGCTTTCGGCTGCGACGTACGCGTAAGCACCGCGCCCCTGCCGGTGGCCGACAATCAGGTGTTAAGCCTCGCGGGGATGAAGATCACCGTGCTCCACACGCCCGGCCACAGCAAGGGCGGGGTGTGTTACCTGTTGCCGGAGAACGCGGGCTTGCTGTGCGGGGACACGCTTTTTGACGGCAGCTACGGCCGGTACGACTTCGCGGACGGCGATTTTTCGGAATTGAAGAACAGCCTTCGGCGCATCCTGTACCTGCGGCCCCGCATGGTCGCCTACCCCGGCCACGGCCCCACCACCTTCGCCGGGCGGGACGGGGCGACGGAATGAAGATTCTGCTGCGAACGCCGCTGCCGCGGCTGGCCAACGAGTTTTTAGAGGTGCTCAAGCTTTTCGGGCCGGTCACGGCCTTCGCGGTGGAAGCGACCGCGCCGCTTTCCCCCGCGGACACGGCCAAGGCGCAGTTCACCGCCTCGCCCGCCACGGCGGACATGCAGATACTGCGACACGGGTTTACGCAGGAAAACGGCCTGTGGGTCTGCTTCTTCGCCCTGTGCGGGGAAACGGCGCGGCGGGAAGCGCCCGTGCCCGCCGGGGACGCGCTGCTGACCGGCCGCCTGCGCAAGCGCCTGTGCAAGCTCACGCTGTACGACCTGATGAAGCGCCTGACCGGTAAACGCCCGCCGTGGGGATCGCTGACGGGCATCCGGCCCACGCGGCTGCTGTACGAGAACCTCGCGCGGGGCATGAGCCCGGAGGAAGGCGCGAAGGCGCTGACGGAAACGTTCGACGTGACGCCGGAAAAGGCGGAGCTGCTTTCCCGTATCGTAACCGCGCAGCAATCCCTGCCCGCGCCCGCCGCGAACGACGCGGATGTGTACGTGTCTATCCCCTTTTGCCGCACGCGCTGCGCCTATTGCTCCTTTCCCGGCGAGGCGCTGGGGAAGGGAAACCAGGTGACCCCTTATCTGGCCGCGCTCTTTGAGGAGTTGGAGGCCGCCGCCGCGCTGATGGGCGCGTCCGGCCTTTCACTGCGCGCGCTGTATATCGGCGGCGGCACGCCCACGGCGCTTCCGGAGGAAGCCTTCGGGGCGCTGCTGGCCCGCGCCGCGGCACTGTTCCCCCACCCGCGGGAGTTCACCGTGGAGGCGGGAAGGCCGGACACCATTACGGAAGCCAAACTCCTCGCCATGCTCCGGCACGGCGCGACGCGCGTGAGCGTGAACCCCCAGACGATGAACGACGCCACCCTGCGCGCCGTGGGCCGCGGCCATACCGCCGCGCAGACGGAGGAAGCGTTCCGGCTCGCCCGCGCGCTGGGCTTCGCCGATATCAACATGGACGTGATCGCCGGGCTGCCCGGCGAAACGCCCGCCGACTTTGCCAATACCCTCGCCCGTATCGAGGCCCTGTGTCCCGACAGCCTTACCGTACACACGCTGGCCATCAAGCGTTCCAGCCGTCTGCATCTGGAAAACGCGCCCCTGCCGGACGGCGACGCCGTGGCGGACATGGTGCGGCAGGGCGAGGCCGCCGCCGCGCGCCTCGGGCTGCATCCGTATTACCTGTACCGGCAGAAATACATGGCGGGCCAGCAGCAGAACGTGGGCTACGCCCGGCCGGGCGCGGCCTGCCTGTACAACGTGGACGTAATGGAGGAAACCGTTTCCGTCCTCGCCTGCGGCGCGGGGGCCATCAGCAAGCGCGTTTTCGCCGACCACGACCTGCGTATCGAGCGCGCGCCCAACGTGAGCGGCGTAGCCGAGTACACGGAACGCGTGCGGGAGATGATCGACCGGAAAACGGCGCTGTTCGCCGCCCCGTAAGCGCACGGCGGAACGCCCGCGCGGAAATCCGGCATTCCCCCCTGATACGCCTTTTTCTTCGACGCCTTTGAACGCATCTGCGATGCGACATCGATATGCAAGGAGGCTTCTCGCCTATGTCCCAGCCCGTTCTCGTGGCCCTCGACCAGGGCACCACGTCCAGCCGAGCGGTGGTGTTTTCCGCCGACGGGCGCGTGCTGGCCACGCACGCCATCGAGTTCAAGCAGCTTTATCCCCAGCCCGGCTGGGTGGAGCACGACCCGGAAGACATCCTTTCCAGCCAGATCGCCGCGCTGCAGACGGCGGTGAAGCTGAGCGGCGTGGATGTGAACGACATCGCCGCCGTAGGCATCACCAACCAGCGGGAGACCACGCTGCTGTGGGACCGCGGCACCGGCCAGTGCGTGCACAACGCCATCGTGTGGCAGTGCCGCCGCACCGCGCCCTACGTGGAGCGGCTGGTGAACGAGGGCCGGGCGGAGATGATCCGCCGCAAAACCGGGCTGGTGCCGGACGCCTATTTCAGCGGTACGAAGCTCGCCTGGCTGCTGGACACGCTGAACCTGCGGCAGCGCGCCGCAAGCGGGGAACTGTGCTTCGGCACGGTGGACAGTTTTCTGGCTTGGCATCTGGTGGAGGGCCGACCGCACGTGACGGACGCGACCAACGCGGGCCGCACGATGCTTTTCAACATCCATACCCAGCAGTGGGACGACGAACTGCTGGCCATGCTGGAGATTCCCCGCGCGCTGCTGCCGGAAGTGGTGGACACCGCGCGGATCATCGGCAACCTTCGCAGCGAAATCCTGGGCCGCCCCGTTCCCGTGTCGGCGCTGGCGGGCGACCAGCACGCGGCGCTGTTCGGGCAGGCGTGCTTCGAGCCCGGCATGGTGAAAAACACCTACGGCACCGGCTGCTTCATGCTCATGAACACCGGATCTACACCCGCCGAAAGCAGGAACGGGCTGCTTACCACCATGGCGTGGCGGCTGGACGGGCAGCCCACCTACGCGCTGGAGGGCAGCGTGTTTATGGGCGGTGCAACCGTGCAGTGGCTGCGCGACGAGCTGAAAATGATACAAACAAGCGCGGAGACCGAGCAGATCGCCCAGAGTATCCGGGACACGGAGGGCGTGTTCCTCGTGCCCGCGTTCACGGGTCTCGGCGCGCCCTACTGGGATATGTACAGCCGCGGCACCATCGTGGGCATGACGCGCGGCACGGGGCGGGCGCACATCGTACGCGCCGCGCTGGAGGCCATCGCTTACCAGAGCGCCGACCTCTTCAACGCCATGGCCGCGGACTGCGGCAGCCGCCCGCCGCACATGCAGGCGGACGGGGGCGCGAGCGCCAACGGCTTCCTGATGCAGTTTCAGAGCGACATTCTGGGCGTGCCCGTGGTGCGCCCCGCGGTGCTGGAAACCACGGCGCTGGGCGCGGCGCTGCTGGCAGGGCTCGCCGTAGGCCTGTATTCAGATAAAGAAGAAGCCGCGCGCGCGGTGAAGCCGGACCTGACCTTCACCCCCGCCATGGACGAGTATAACCGCGGGCTGGCGCTGTACGGCTGGCACCGCGCCGTGGAACGCGCCCGGGGATGGATCGAGCGGACGTAAAAGCGCCCCGTTTCCGGAGCGCGGGGGTCGTTGTGATTTCATCCATCAATCAGCCGATTATTGGAGCTTTTCAATTTCCGAACGGATGCTTTCCATGTCGATCAGGTGCATGCCCGCCACGTCCCGCAGCTCCGAAGCCACGAAATGCGGCGAGGCGATGATTTTAAAGCGCTTCCCACGGGCGCGCAGCAGCCGCAGCGCGCGGTCGAAATCCCCGTCGCCGCTGACCAGCACGGCGATGTCGTAGTTATCGATGGTGTTGAACATATCCAGCACGATCTCAATGTCCAGGTTGGCCTTTTGTTTGGTTTCGCCGGTCACGGGATCATGAATGGTCTTGATGGGCTTGGTGACCAGCGAGTATCCGATGTAGGTCAGGGCGTTCAAATAAGCCTGCTGCCCGGATTCGGACGGGCTGTCCTTGCCGACGTAGTAATAGGCGTCCACCACGTCCCCGAAGCGCCCGCAGAACGCCAGAAGCTTCTTGGCGTCCACGAACCAGTTCAGGTCGTTCTTCTGCATATAGAAGAAATTGGCGCCGTCCACGAACAAGGCGACTCGATCCATTGCCTCTCCTCCTTTCCCCGTTTTCTTCATCATAACACAGTTCGTACGGCGGGAAAAGGGAACGGTATGAGAACGCGGAGCCGCGTTACGCCCCGGCGGACCCGCGCCCGGCGAAAAGCCGGTTTCCGAAACGGAACAGCAGCAGCCCCGCGATGATCAGCACGCCGCCGATCACGGTGGAAAGCTCCACCGGCTCCCCCGCGATCCACAGGCCGAGGAGTGTGGTTAAAAACGGCGTTACGAACATGTAATTGCTGACCGACGAGGCGTTCTCCGCCAGGGACAGGGCCTTGCTCCACGAGCAGTAGGCCACGGCGCTGGAGAACACGCCCAGGATGAGGATATACAGGTACTGCGCAGGCGGCGCGGCTTTGATTTCCCCTACCGCGCCGGGCAGGAACACGCACAGCATCAGCGTACCCAGAAAAATACTGAACGCCGTGGACTGCATCGCCGTGTAGGTTTGGGTCAGCCGCCGCTGCACCAGGTTGTATACGCTCAGCAGCAGCGCCGCGAGGAAGAGGAACGTCAGCCCGCCGTTCAGGGTCAGCCCGCCGCGGAGCACCGTGAGCACCACCACGCCGAGGAAGGAAACGCCGATCGCCGCGTACTGGATCGCCTTCAGCTTTTCGCGGCACCATACGCGCGCCAGCAGAGCGGTCAGGATGGGCGTGGTGGCTACGATCACGCTGCTGGTGGACGCCGATACGGTCTGGCTGCCGATGTTGAAGACCACCATGTACAGCGCGAATCCTGCGGCCCCGGAAAGCAGGAACCAGGGCAGGTCCCGCAGGGCGGGCGGCTTCATGCGCGTGGCAACCGCTACGGCCGCCAGCACCGCGGAAGCCACCAGATAACGCAGCACCCCCAGCGAGTACACGGAGAAGTACGTCAGCGCCATCCGGGTGAACACGTACGCCATCGACCAGAACAGGATGGTAACGGCCGCGTACGGGTGATAGCTGTTCTTGAACCGCATCGGGCATAACTTCCTTTCGGATGGCGGAAAAGCGCCGCTTGAACGGGGTTTGGGGGCAGTATACCACCGGGGGGAAGCTTCCGGCAAGCGAAATTCGCCCGGTTTCGGTGCCAAGGGCGCCTTTTATGCAGCTTGCCGCCCCGAAACGGCACTTCGGCCCCGGCACGCTTGCGGCCCGCCCCAGGGCGGCGTATGCTGAAACCGGAAGGAGGGTATCCGGCATGAAGGTCACGCTCCGGCGGGAACCCGGCGCAAAGAAAGAAGTCGTCGTGGTGTACGACGAAATGGACGCGGAAGTGCGCGCCGTACTGGAACTGCTGAGCCTCCGGGAACGGCGGCTGGCCGTGGACGACGGCGGCGCGCTGCGCATGCTGGAACCCTCGGAGATTTTATATTGCGAAAGCGTGGACGAGCGCACCTACGCCTACACCGTTTCCGGCGTCTACGGCGTGGGGCAGACGCTGACCGCCGTCGCGGAGGCGCTGGCCCCGCTGGGTTTCTTCCGCTGCTCCAAAAGCATGGCGGTCAACCTGCGCGCCGTGGAAACGCTGAAAAGCGGCGTGAACGGCCGCATCGTGGCGACGCTCCAGAACGGAGAGCGTCTGCTGGTATCCCGGCGGTACGCCGGGGCCCTCCGGAACCGTTTGAAAG
The DNA here is from genome assembly GCA_964497495.1 of uncultured Oscillospiraceae bacterium. Classification (GTDB taxonomy): domain Bacteria; phylum Bacillota; class Clostridia; order Christensenellales; family Aristaeellaceae; genus CAXXOK01. Next base: position 23,163 of record CAZCCZ010000040.1, on the reverse strand, counting down.
GGGAATAACGGTATGAAGTGGTTTCGCAAAATGTACGTCTGGGCGATGAACATTAAGCTGTTCATGGCCTTATACTTCGTCGTCATCGTGTTCGCCGTGGGCATGGTGGAGCTGATGATGGGCAACGACAGCCTGAAGCTGCTGACGCTGCTGGAAGCGCTGCTGGTCTGCACCGTCATCGGGCTTTTACAGGGTCTGCTGCTGAACGAAAACACCGATTACAGCCACGGCATGTTCTTCGGGCGCTCGGTGCTGTGGCTCGCGCTTTCCACGGCGTCCGCCATGGGCGCGGCGCTGCTTTTCGGCTGGTTCTCGGGCTATCCGGCGCTCAGCGCGTTCGCCTTCGGCGCGTTCCTGCTGTTCACGCTGATTTTCACGCTGCTGGGCCTGAAATATGAGCAGGACATGGATACCGTGCGCCTTAACGACGACCTGCGCCGGTTCAAGGAAAAGCCCTGAAGCGTCCCGACGGTGTAATTTTGACACAGCGCGGCGTTTCCTGTATACTTTACACAGGAATGAATCCCCGAACCGGCAAAACAGCCGCAAGGCTGCGACGCAAAGCTACAGGGCCCGGCTTTTCCCGCCGAGGCAGCCAGCTACCGAAAGGAGTACGATGATGATGTCCAGGCACCGTTCCCCCTTCCTTCTCACAACCGCATTGCTGACGAGTCTCCTGCTTCTGTTTGCTTCCTTCGCCGCCGCCGAAAGCACGGCCGCGCCCGGGGACAATCCGCCCGACGGCAGCCTGTACCTGGAGATGACGCTTGCGGACGGCGCCGTGACAGGCGTAACGCTGTACGACGCCGCCGGAAAACTGCTGCTTGCTCAAACGGGGCCGGGCGACGCCGGGCCGGAGGAAGCGCTGAGGGCCATGATTTCCCAAATCGTCGGGGCCGGTTATCTGGCCGCGTCGGAAAACGAGCCGTACCTGTTCGTTACCGTGACGGGCGACGGTCCCGGCGGAGCGCTGGCCGCCTCGCTTCGCACGGCCGCGGGCGAAACCCTGCGCGCGCTCGGTAGCGCCTACAGGGTCGGCGGCGCCGCGCTGGACGCGGAAGATTCCGAGCGGGCCGCCTTGCTGGGCGTTTCCGGCGGGCGTTACCGCATGATGGCGTACATCGCCCAACAACAGGGAATCGCCGTGGAAGAAGCCGTGCGGATGTACGGGGACGAAAGCGTGCAGGCGCTGATGCGCACCTTCGTGGGTCTGCGCGAAGCGATGGGCGACGAAGGCGACGCCGACGCGAACAACGGCAATGGGAAAGGTTACGGCGAAGGGCTGGAAACCGAGGAGCAGACGCGGACACAGCTGGAAACGCAGGATCGCGACCAGACGCAGGATCAGTTGGAAACGCAGGATTGCGACCAGACCCGCGACCAGACTACGGATAAGCAGCAAACCAACCGGGAATCGAACGGGAACGGGCAGGGAAACGGCAAGAAGTGACCGCCCGGCGATAAACCAAACGAACGCGGGGACTTTGTCCCCGCGTTTGATATTGCGCATTTTCAAAAAACCGCTACAATGACGGTAGAAGCCTCGTATCCCTGCGCGGGGAAAGGACGGTTATAAATGAAAGCGGTCGTTAACGGGATAATCCTGTCGGAAGGACGCTTCCTCGAAGGGCAGGCCCTGCTTTTTGACGGGAAGATCATCGGGCTGGCCGAAACGCCGCCGGAAGGCGCGGAGATCATCGACGCGGAGGGCGGCTACGTTTCGCCGGGCCTCGTGGACGTGCACTGCCACGGCTTCGGCGGCCGGGAGGCGGGCGACGACGTCGGCGCGGAGGGCCTGCTGGCCATGAGCCGCACCCTGCCGCGCCATGGCGTCACGGCCTGGCTGCCCACCGCGAGCTGCCTGCCGTGGGCGCGCTTTACGGCGTTTCTTGCCGAAGCCGCCGAGGCAATGCGCGTTTCCGCCGCGCCCGGCTTTCCCGGCGCGCGTATCCTGGGCGTGCACGCCGAGGGCCCGTTCGTCAGCCCGCTTAAGCACGGCGCGCAGAACCCCGCGTACATCCTGCCGCCGGACTGGGCGCGTATCGAACCCCTGCTGGGGCCCGTGCGCCTGATGACCGTCGCGCCGGAAACGGAAGGCGCGCCGGAGCTGATCCGCCGCCTTGTGAACGCGGGGGTCACCGTGTCCGTGGGGCACACGGACGCCGATTACGCCCAGACGGTCGCGGGCATCGAGGCGGGCGCCACGCACGCCACGCACCTGTTCAACGCCATGCCGCCCCTTCTGCACCGCAGCCCCGGCGCGGCGGGCGCGCTGCTGGCGGACGGGCGCGTGTACTGCGAACTCATCGCGGACGGCTTCCACGTGCACCCCGTGCTGCTCGCGCTCACGGCCCGGCTGAAAGGCGACCGGCTGGTGTTGGTGACCGATTCCATCCGTTTCGCGGGCCTGCCGGAAGGCGAGCACACCCTCGGCGGGCAGACCGTGACGGTGAAAGGTGTGGAATGCCGCCTGCCGGACGGCACCATCGCGGGCAGTTCCCTCACCCTTGACCGCGCCGTGCGCAACCTGCGGGACATGGCGGGCGTTCCGCCGGAAACCGCGCTTTCCGCAGCCTCCGCCAACGCCGCCGCGTCCGTCGGGGAAACGGGGCGCGGGCGTTTCCTGCCGGGGGCGGAGGCGGACATCGCCCTGTTCGACCGGCAAATGCTGCCGGCGCGCACCTTCGTGGGCGGCCGTGAAGTTTTTCGGGCGCGGCGGGAAGCGTAGCCTCTACAGCGGTTCGGCCGTCGGCTCCGGCACGTGCGCGTCTCCCTGATCGTCGATATACAGCAGTTCCGATACGGTCACCAGTTCGTACCCTTTGGCGATCAGCGCCGGAATCAGCGTCTGCAGGCAGGCGTAATCCTTCGGTTTGGCATGGAACAGTAAAATGCTGCCGTTCTTCGTTTCCTTCAGCGCTTTTTCGGGGTCGGTATTGCTGACGTCCCACAGGATGGCGCAGTGGTAGCCGAGGCCGAACATTTGCCGCCCGACGAAGGACGCGCCCCTGCCGTCCCCGAGAGCCCCGTAGGGCGGGCGCGCGACGCGAGGCTTGTAATCGTACCCCAGCACTTCGTCCAGCCGTTTCTCAAACCGCGCCAGGTCGCTGTGAACCTGACGGGGTTTCAGGTACATTAAATAACGGTGGGTGTACGAGTGGTTGCCGATCTCGTCCCCCGAGTCCACCACGCGCCGCCACACCTCCCGGTCCTCCGTGCGGAGGATCTTGCCCACCGGGAATACCGTGATCTTCGCGTCGTACCGGTCGCACAGATCCAGAATATCCTTCAACGCCTGCATGTCCGCGGCGTCGTCCACCGTTACGGCCACGCGGGGTTCGTCCCGCGAACCGTTGCGGTACGTGCTCGCGCAGACGTTCGCGGACGCGGCGCCCGGAAGAAGCGCCGCGACGAGCGCCAGCGCCGCGAGCTTACGAAAACGATCGGTCATCAAGTACCTCCCGCGTCCTCTTTGTACGCTGCGATAACATTCGCCCCCGCGCGCCGTAATTCCTGTCTGCCGGGCGGCTCTTTCCCTGCCGGCGATGAGGGTTCCGGTTGCTTTTCGGGCGCGTTTCGGGTATCATGGAAGGCGGTGGCGAACCGAACCACTTCGCACAGAAAGAAATGATGACGATGGGCGATTTTATCCTAAGCTGCTGCTCCACGGCCGACCTGACAGCGGAGCATTTTCGGAAACGGGATATCCGGTATATCTGCTTTCATTATACGCTGGACGGCGTGCAGCTGCCGGACGACCTGGGCCAAAGCATGCCCTTCGAGGAGTTTTACCGGCGGATGGCCGCGGGCGCGGAAACCAGCACGTCCCAGGTGAACGCGGACGAATTCGAGGCCTATTTCGCGGCCTTTCTGGAGGCGGGCAAAGACGTCCTCCACGTCACGCTTTCCTCCGGCATTTCCGGCGTTATCAACTCCGCCACCATCGCGCGGGAGAACCTGGAGAAGAAATACCCCGACCGTAAAATCTACGTGGTGGATTCGCTGGGCGCGTCCTCCGGCTACGGGCTGCTGATGGACAAGCTGGCCGACCTGCGGGACGAGGGCATGGGCATCGACGCCGTGCGGAACTGGGCGGAAGCGCATAAGCTGGAGCTAAACCACTGGTTCTTCTCCACCGATTTGAGCTTCTACATCAAGGGCGGCCGCATTTCCAAAACCGCGGGCATGTTCGGCAGGCTCCTGAACATCTGCCCCCTCCTCAACATGGACGGGCAGGGCCGGCTGGTGCCGCGTGCGAAGGTGCGCACCAAACACAAGGTGATCCGGGAGATCGTGGATCGGATGATCGAGCACGCCGACAACGGCATCGACTACGACGGCAAGTGCTACCTTTCCCACTCCGCGTGCATTGAGGACGCGAAGGCCGTGGCCGCGCTGGTGGCGGCGAATTTTCCGAAGATCAGCGGCGAGGTGGAAATCAACGACGTGGGCACCACCATCGGCAGCCACACCGGCCCGGGCACGGTGGCGCTGTTCTTCTGGGGAGACAGGCGGGAATAGGCAAGCGAAAGAAAAGCAAACGGAACCGCGGCCCCGGGCGATTGCCCGGGGCCGCGGTTTTCACATCGGTTATAACTCACTTGCACAGGGTGGGCCACTTGGCTTTCGCCCAGTTGTAGGCCGCCTGAATGTTGGCCTGATGCTGCGTATCCACGGTAACGCTGCTGTGCGTCTTACTGCCGACGAAATGAATGCACATCATCCCGTAATAGTTGTTCGTCGCCGGGCTGGGCGTGTTGGTTTTCACGTCGTTATACCCGTGCGGGAAACCGTAGATGCTCACGCAGTACACGTGCCCGTTATAGTTCAACAACGCCGCGCGACGGTCCCACTTGCTTCCGATACTGGCAGCATTAGTCAGTTTACCGTTGAAATCCGGCCAGGTATAGGTTACACCGCTGGAACTGTCGTTTTCTCTGGCAGAAGCGATCTTACTGATCTGCGTGCTGCTCGGTGCTCCGGTATAGGTAAACCCGACGATGTCGCACATGGTTTTGGTATCGGCGGCGGTCAGGGGAACGCAGTCCGCATGGCTGCCACCGGCCCAGCGCTTCACTTTAAAAACCATTCCAGTTCCGATATCCAATACCGTTGCCGTTGCATTTCTAGGGAAAAGCCCCGCATCCTGACCATATGAATTAAACCAGTTTGCCATGGTGATGTCGGTGATGGTGCCGAAGTCAGTCGGGCCGCCCGAGGGGGTGCCCGTCAGCGCCGCGACGGCGGCGGGGTATAGCACCGCGGCGGTTTCCGTGCCCACGGAGCCGTCGATCGTCAGCTTCTTGGCGCGCTGGAAGTTGCGCACGGCGCTGGTGGTGCCGCTGCCGAAGTTGCCGTCCATCGCGCCGGTGTAGTAGCCCAGCAGGGTCAGCGCGTACTGGAGGCTGTGCACGTCGATATCGCCGATCAGGCTCAGTTCAGCCTTCAGCGTTTTCGCGTAGCCCGCGGGCCACAGTTCCTTGGTAATGTGCGTGGTCAGCTGGTCCGTGGTCTGGATGCCGCCCTTGACGCTGTCGTAGATGCAGTTGTACTGCTTGTTGTTATAATACAGGCTGCAATAGGTTTTACTGTTCTTGGTGTAGGTCACGGTGCTGACCATCTGCAGCCACGTGCCCGCGTTGACCGTTACCGCGCCGGTACCGCTTTCCTCCTCGCTGGTGAACAGCGTTACGTTCGCGGGCAGCTTCACGTAGGTCTTGACCGTGGAGGGGGTGACACCGCTGCTGGCGTCGTAGCTTACGGAAACGTAGTCCCCGCGCACGTAGCCTTTCACGCCGTTGGACATCTTAACGTAATACCACGTGTAGCTGCCGGAGGTGGTGGGCGAAGCCAGCAGGTCCGCGGTGCTGCCCTTGGAAAGCAGGTAGCCCGTGCGGGAGCCGTTGGCGGTTTTGCGCACCACCACGTTGGACTTGGCGGTAACCGTGCCGATGGACGTGGTGCCCGTGGAGGAGCTGGCGTTGGTGTAGGTGCCCATCAGCCAACCCTTGATGTTGTTATACGTAACGTAATACCAGGTAACGTCTCCGGAAAGCTTGGAGTTGGAGTAACTGAGCGTGGTGCTGCGGGGCACCATCGCGAGGCGCACGGAGGACGTGGAATACGACTTGCGCAGGTTCACGCTGTCCGTGGTGGTGACCGTGCCCAGGGACGTGCTGGTGGAGGCGCTGGCCCTTACGTACGTGCCCATCAACCAGCCGGAGGTGCTGCCGTAGGTGACGTAGTACCACGTGGTTCCGCCGGAAACCTGGTAGGTGGTGTAGGCGAGCGTGGTGCCCGCGGGAACCACGTTCATGCGCACGGACGACGTGGAATAGGATTTGCGCAGGTTCAGGTTCACGGTGGTGGTGACCGAACCGGTGGTGGAGGTGACGGCGGTTCCGTTATAGGCGGCCGTAGCCAGCGGATAGAGCACCTTCTGGGTCACCGGGCCCGCGTAGCCGTCCGCTTCCATGCCGTACCCCTTCTGGAACGATTTCACGGCCGCGAAGGTGGCGTCGCCGTATTTGCCGTCCAGCGTGGCGCTGTAATAACCCAGCACGCGCAGCGCGTACTGCAGGCCGTAGGTCGCGGTGCCGATGGAGGGATAGTCTTTTTTCAGGCTTTCGTAGGTGGTCACCTGCCACAGCGTGCCGGTTACGTAGGTCAGCAGGTCGGCCGCGGAGAGGATCATCGAGCCAACGTCGCTCCAGAGCACGTTATAGCGCGTGTTGTTATAATACAGGCAGCCGTATTCCGTGGAGGAGATGGTGTACGTATTCTCCGACACCAGCATCAGCACGGTTCCCGCGGGCACCGATATCGCCCCGGCGGTGGGCGTGGTGTCCGTGGTGAAAATGGAAACGGCCTTGGTGAGTTTGATGAAGCTGCGGGTGGCGGAGTCCGTAACGGCCGAAGGCGAAATGCCTACGGATCCTGCCGAGGCCAGCGGCGCGGCCATAAAAAGGATGCAAACCGCCAGCAGAAGCGAAACGCTCCTCCGCAGGGTGTTTCTCGCGCCTTGTTTTTGATACGCCATAATACCATCTCTCCCATCCCGAGCATACTCATCACTGACCGATATAACGTTTTAATTCTCTCAGAGCATCCCTATACTATTACAATTCTATTACATTGTCAAGTTTTTGTGGAGATTTAACGCTTTTTTACGTTCCGGGTTCCTTTCGTTGCCAACCGCTTCCATATTTCAGGGGCGAAACGCAGGGTTTCGGAGGGCCGGGCAGCGCGCGCGTGCCCGCCGCCGCCCCGCGAACGGGCGAAAGGAACCCGCCCGTTCGGCTCGGCCTCCCGCCGGGACGGTCAGGAGAAATCCGTTTCCCCGATCGCCTTCACCAGCGCGTCGATCCGCGCGTCCGGCGTGGTGGCCGACGCGCAGACGCGCACGGCGGTATGTCCCTCATCCACGACGGCCCAGTGCGCGAAGCTGAACGCCCCGGACAGCTTTTGAAGCGCCGCGTTGGGCAGAACGGGAAAGATCTGGTTGGTCACGGTATCGCACAGCATCGGCACCCCGCGCGAAAGAAACGCGGCCTTCACGCGCTGCGCCTGCGCGTCGGCCTTCGCGCAAAGCGTCACGTACCGGTTGTTCTCCATCAGCGCGGCGAACTGCACGCCCAGCAGCCGCCCCTTGGCCAGCAGCCCGCCCCGTTGCTTGACGTAATAACGGAACCGCGGCCATTTCTCGGGGTTCGTCAGCACCAGCGCCTCGCCGAAGAGCGCGCCGCACTTGGTGCCGCCGATGGTGAAGGCGTCGCAGTGGCGTGCCAGGAAAGGCAGGTCCACGGCCGGGTCGGCGGCCAGCGCGTAACCGAGCCTCGCCCCGTCGACGTAGAGGGTCAGCCCGTATTCCTGCGTCGCCTCGTAAAGCGCCAGCAGCTCTTCCCGCGTATAGAGCGTGCCCAGTTCGGTCGGCTGGCTGACGTACACCATCGCGGGCCGCACCATATGCTCGTGCGTGGCGTCCTCCACGTGCGCAAAAAACGCCTCCCGCACCTGCCGCGCGTTGATCTTGCCGTCCACGGCGGGCAGCGCCAGCACCTTATGCCCCGTGGCCTCGATCGCGCCCGTCTCGTGCACGTTGATGTGGCCGCTCCCCGCGCACAGCACCCCCTCCACGGGGCGCAGCGCCGCGGCGATAACCGTAAGGTTCACCTGCGTGCCGCCGGTGAAAAAGTGCACGTCCGCGCCGGGAAGCCCGCACAGGTCGCGGATCAGCGCGCGCGCCCGGTCGCAGTGGGCGTCCTCGCCGTAGCCCGCCGACTGTTCTTCGTTGGTGGCGGCCAGCGCCGCCAGCACCTTTTCGTCCGCGCCTTCCAGATAATCGCACTCGAAGCGGATCAAAGCCATCGCTCCCCTATCGTCTTTCTATACGAATGAAAAAGGCGGCCCAGCCGCCTTTTTCGCTTTTCTTACCGGCGGCGGAACGTCTCGCTCCGCTTGGGGCCGGTGGAGATCATGTTGATGGGCACGCCCACCTGCTTCTCCAGAAAATCGACGTATTTCCGGCAGTTCTCCGGCAAGTCGTCGAAGCTGGTCACGCCCCGCACGTCCGTTTTCCAGCCCGGAAGCACCATGTACACGGGCTGGCAGCGCATCAGCGTGGGCGTGCAGGGGAAATCGGCGATCTGCCTGCCGTCCGCCTCGTAGGCCGTACAAACGGGAATCTCGTCCAGATAACCCAGCACGTCCAGGTTGGTCAGCACGCACTCCGTGGCGCCCTGTACCATACAGCCGTAGCGCGTGGCCACGGCGTCGAACCAGCCCACCCGGCGGGGGCGGCCCGTGGTGGCGCCGTATTCGCCCGCGTCGCCGCCGCGGTCGCGCAGCTGGGTGGCTTCGTCCCCGAAAAGCTCGGTGGTGAAGGGGCCCGCGCCCACGCAGCTGGAATAGGCCTTGGTCACGCAATACACTTCCGTAATGGCGCTCGCGGGCACGCCCGCGCCTACGGTGCCGAAGCCCGCCAGCGGCGAGGAGGAGGTGGTATAGGGGTAAATGCCGTGGTCGGGGTCGCGCAGGCTGCCCAGCTGGCCTTCCAGCAGGACGGTCTTGTTCTCTTTCAGCGCTTTGTGCAGGAACACGGTCGTATCGATCACCATGGGGCGGATACGCTCCGCCAGGGCGGTAAACTTCTCCACCAGCGCGTTCACGTCGATGGGGGGCTTGCCGTACATGGCTTCGAGCTGCATGTTCTTCTGCTCGGCCACGCCCGTTAAGCGCCGCCTCAGGAAATCGGGGTCGTAAAGCTGGCACACCTGAATGCCGATCTTCAAATACTTATCGCCGTAGAACGGGGCGATGCCGCTTTTGGTGGAGCCGAAGCTGGCCTTGCCCAGGCGTTCTTCCTCGAAGCGGTCGAAATCCACGTGGTAGGGCATCATCACCTGCGCGCGGTCGCTGATGAAAAGCGTGGGGCTCGGCACGCCGCGGCCGACGAGATCGTCGTACTCCTTCAGCAGCTTGTCGATGTCCAGCGCGACGCCGGGGCCGATGACGTTGGCGATGCGGGCGTGGAAAACCCCCGAAGGCAGCAGGTGAAGGGCGAATTTCCCGTAATCGTTGATGATCGTGTGGCCCGCGTTCGCGCCGCCCTGAAAACGGACGACTACGTCGCTATCCTCGGCCAGTACGTCGGTGATCTTTCCCTTGCCCTCGTCGCCCCAATTGGCGCCTACGATAGCCCGAATCATGGCGTCGATCCCCTTTCATCCGGTCGGTCGCAGAGTTGGTAATGCGGTGAAGCACCAACGTTTATTATCCTATACTCGCGGGAGAATGTCAATACGACGGGCGGGAACGAACGGGGAAATGCATACCGACGGAATATCCTCCCGCCCGGAAGGCATGCCCGAAAAACCGGTTACATCCCGCCCGTTTTATGGCCCTTCATCGCGTTATCCAAGAATAACTAAAACCAACTAAATATACCGGCGCGCGCGCGCCTATATTGAAAACAGAGTGTAATTATGATAAAGTATGACTAAAGCGCAAGAAGCTTTATACAACCGGTTTTACGGCGCTTCAGTCAGGGCAGTCGCAGTCTTCGGGCGGATCGTTGATGTCTTTTCCTGCGCCGTCTTGAAAAATATCGTTCCCATCCCGTATAACAACCGAAAAACGGTTTTGGAAGGATGTCATATTCATGAAAACGGTCATGCGGATGAAATGGACGGCTATCGTTGTCGCGCTGGCTTTGCTCGTCAGCCTGGCGCCGTTGGGAATGACGGCGGCCTTCGCGATGGCTCCCACTCCGGCGGACACGTGGGACGGCACGACGGCCGCAGGTTTCGCGCGCGGCGACGGATCGTCCGGGTTCCCCTACGAGATCGAAACGGCGGAGCAGCTTGCCTATTTGGCCAGCCTGATGAACAATGATTCGACATGGAGCGCGTATAGCGACAAGTATTACCTTCTAACCGCGGATCTGGATCTGGACAACAGGCCGTGGACGCCGATCGTTAATTATTTCGACAATGTACACCGGTTCACGGGCGACTTCGACGGTAACGACCATATCATTTCCAACCTTTCTATCGGAACGGCCGCCGCCCCATCGACAACGGTTCCGAACGCCGGCCTTTTCGGGTATGTCTACGGCGGATCGCTTCACAATCTGGGCGTCGTCGATGCAGCCATATACTCCGCCATAAACGGGTCTTCCGTGGGCGCTTTGTCCGCCGTCGTCGACGGAAACGCTTCCGATGAAAGCGCTGTGACGAACTGCTACGCGACGGGCATCGTATCGGGCGGTGCAAATTACGGTTACGCGGGGGTCCTAATCGGCAGTTTCTCTTACGGTTCGATATCAAACTGTTACTCGGCGGGCAGCGTATTCGGCGGCACGAACGCCAACGCGGGCGGCCTTACCGGTTCCGTTATGGGTGATAACGCCACCGTTTCCAACTGTTACTCTACCTGCGGCGTTACCGCTTTAGGCATCGACGCCGCCGTGGGCGGATTGAGCGGGAATGTTTATGGATCAGTCGCTTTTGCCAACTGCTATTCGACCGGTAACGTATCGTCCGGATCGGCGATCTATACGGGCAGTTTTATCGGATACTGCTCCGGCGGTGGCACGCAGACACACTGTTATTACAACCGTTCCGCAACCCGTTCTGCGGCGGGCATATATCTCGCCGCGTCAGGCATTCCATCCGATGCCGACCAAACGATATCTGTTACGGCGGCTTTTATGCGAACCAACACTTTCGTCACAGATCTGGGTACCGGCAAGTGGGCTTTCGATTCGGGGGCGAACAACCAGGGTTTCCCGGTTCTGATCGGAATGAGCACCGTATCCTCTTCGCTGTATCAGATTAGCTACAACGCCAACGGAGCGGCCGGCGGCACGGTTCCCACCGATACGGGCGCATATCCCAGCGGCGCCACGGTGGCGCTTGCGGCGAACACCGGCAACCTTGCGAAATCAAGCGATTCCCTGAGAGGCTGGAACACAAACAGCGGCGGAACCGGAACCAGTTACAGCGAGTGCGCCAATTATACGGTCACGGGCTCCGCCACGCTGTACGCCGAATGGCCGACGGCTTCGGCCACCGCGTCCATCAGGCCCGCATCCGCGCTTTCGGAAATGAATCTGGATACAAACAGCCTCACCGTCACGCTGACCGGCACTGCGTTCACGGACAGCACGCTGGCTAACGCCAATTTCACCCTGAACAATGCGCCTGCGGGCCTGACCGTCGAAAATGTAAGATATGAGGACACCACCCACTGCACCGTAGACCTTGCTTTCGACGGAACGGATTTCAGCACGGACGTGACGACATTCGGTCTCACCATCGCGGGCACGGAGCATACCTCCGGCAGCGACCTTACATCCGGTGTGCTGACGATCACGGCGGCGAATTTCGCGGGCGGCAACGGTCTGTCCGACAGCCCCTACCAGATCGCCACGGTGGATCAGCTTACCTATATGGCCAGTTTGCTGAACCATACGACGACGTATAGCGCATACAAGGATAAATATTACATACTTAACATAAGCCTGGATTTAAGCGGCATCCCATGGACGCCGATCGCCAACTCGGCAAACGCCTTCAGCGGCAACTTCAACGGTAACGGCCATATCATATCCAACCTGACCATCGGCACGGCCGCAAGCCCGAGCACCGCATGGCAGTACACGGGGTTGTTCGGAAAAGTGCTCGGAACGGCCACGATTCAAAACCTCCGGCTTGAAGACGTACTGATTTACAGCGGAGAAAACACCACAAACGACGGCAGCAACGGCGTCAACACGGGCGGTCTCGCAGGTTGGGTATCGGGAAGCAGCGGTTCCGCTAGAAGCGCCATCTCAAACTGCTTCGTATCCGGCTGCGTATCGTCGGCTGCGGATGCGCCCAGTGTCGGTTTGCTGACCGGCGCAGTCGGATATTGCGACGTTTCGAAATGTTATTCGGCCGGAAGCGTGTATTGCAACACCGGGTATGCCGCCGGCGGCCTCATCGGAACCGCGCAGTTGGAAAGCGCGGTCACGAATTGCTTCTCGACGGCGAGCGTGAAGTCGGCTTACGCCGGGGGGTTAATCGGATCGTTAAGTATCAATACCAACGTTACAAATTGTTACGCGACCGGAAACGTGACGGGCACCGACACCAGCGGCGTCTACAGCGGCGGCTTCGTCGGTTTCACGGATAGCGAATCTACGGAAGCGCTTATCAATAACTGTTATTACAACAGTTCCGCATCCCAGTACGTGAACGGCGCGGTGCGGACGAACGCCATTGGCCTCGGTCTCGGAAGCGTTTCCGCGAAAACCGCAGCGTACATGCAAAGCGCCGATTTCATCACGGATTTGGGCGCCACCATTTGGGCTGCCGACACGAGCACGGTCAACCAGGGCTATCCGGTTCTGAAGGGAACATACGCCGTATCCTCTTCATTGTATCAAATCACCTACGATGCCAACGGGGCTACCGGCGGCGCGGTTCCAACCGATACGGGCGCTTACCCGAGCGGCGCTACCGCGGTGCTCGCGGCGGACACCGGCAGCCTTGTGAAGTCAAGCGACTCCCTGCAAGGCTGGAACACGAACAGTGGCGGAACCGGCACCGGTTACGACGAATGCGCTAACTATACGGTTTCCGGCGACGCAACGCTGTATGCCGAGTGGCCGGTGGCGATCTCGGCTTCCATCGCCTCCTCACCCTCCCCTCTGACGGAAGGAAACCTGGACTCGGGCAGCCTGACCGTTACGCTGACCGGCACCACGTTTGCGGACGGCACGCTGGCGGCGGGCAGCATTACCCTGAACAACGCGCCTTCCGGCCTGACCGTCGAAGGCATCACCTACACGGACGCCACGCACTGCAACGTAGCCCTCGCCTATAGCGGCGGGCATATCAGCACGGATATCACGGACTTCAGCCTTACCATCGCGGGCACGGAGCTTGCCTCCGGCAGCAGCCTGACCTCCGGAACGCTGACCATCACGGCGGCTAGCTTTGCGGGCGGTGACGGTTCTTCCGACCATCCCTATCAGGTTTCCAACACGGCGCAACTGAACGCCGTCCGGTCGTATTTAAGCAGTTACTTCATCCAAACGGCCGACATCATCGTCGATACCTCCTCGTATCCCAGCTGGGAACCCATCGGCACCGCAACCGCCGCGTTTACGGGCAGTTACGACGGCAACGGATACCGCATCAGCGGCCTGAGAATCAACACCACCGCGTCCTCTGGCGCCAATACGATCCTCGGCCTGTTCGGCGTGGTGGGCAACGGCGGGACGATCGACGACGTAAAGATGTCAAACGTCGATATCGACGTGGCCTCGAACAGCGTTTCCGGCAACACGTCGTTCGTCGGCAGCCTGGCGGGCATCAACTACGGCACAATCTCCAACAGTGTCGTCACCGGCTCGATAACCGCCGCCTCCTACGATATCAAAATAGGCGGCCTCGTAGGCTGCAACGGCAGCAGCGACGCGGCCGACGACGGGGACATCACCGGATGCGCCGCCAATTGCGCCATCAACGTCACGGTGAATTACCAGCAGGGGCACGCGGGCGGTCTGGTCGGCAGCTCGTTTTCCAGCGGCAGCGCCATTACGGGTTGCTCCAGTGCGGGCTCCGTTACCTGCGCGGGCGGTTCCACCGTCAACCATACCGGTATTTTCGCCGGCGGCCTGATCGGCTACGTCTCCAACACGACCGTTACGAATTGTAACAGCACCGCCACCGTATCGGCCACGAACGTCCTATCGCAGGCACACGCGGGCGGTTTCATCGGCGGCATTGTTGCCGGCAGCGCCATCAGCGGCTGCCACAGCACGGGCAGCGCGACCGCAGGCGACGCGTCCGGCGCTACGGGTACGAAAATCTGCGCGGGCGGTTTCATCGCCTACGCATTCGTCTCTGCCGAATCGGACATTACGGACTGCTACAGCACGGGGAACGCCACGGCTACCGGCACCGGGGCTTCCACGCCGAGCACTGCGTCCGCGTACGTATACTCCGGCGGGTTCCTGGGTTACGTCAGCGCAGGCACGCACGCCGTCGATATCACGGGGTGCTACGCCACGGGCGCCGCGTCCGCGCAGGTGAACACCTACGGCAATGCCTTCGCGGGCGGCTTCGGCGGGTACTACACATGGGCGCACGTAAGTAAAAGCTATGCCGCGGGCAACGCGCAGGCGACGTCCACGGTGGGCTACGCCAGCGTGGGCGGCTTTACCGGGTACCTGTACGGACCGAGCGCGGACTCCTCGCCGAGCACGCTGACCAATTGCTACAGCAGAGGGAACGCCGCCGCCGATTGCGCGATCGCCGAACGCGCGGGCGGCCTGTCCGGCGTGGTGCACTACTCCTCGGTTTCGTATTGTTACAGCACCGGCGCTCCCAGCGTGGCGCACAGCGCCTCCCTCACCAAGTGCGGCGGGCTGATCGGCGTGACGAACGTCGGCACCGTCGGCAACAGCTATTACGACGGCACCGTATCGGGGAAAACCGACACCGACAGGGGAACGCCGGAAGCGACCGCCGACATGAAGGACGCGGACTTCCTCACCCTGCTCACCAACGCCGGGGCTTCCTGGAAGCTGGTATCCAACCTCAACGGCGGTTACCCCGTACTGGATGGCGTGGGCGTCGGGGCGCTTCCCACCTGCGCGGTTTCCTATAAAGACCACGACGATGCCTCCGCGCTCTACGGGTCGGATACCGTCGCGCAGGGGGCCGTGTTCGCGGTGCCGTCCACAGTCAGCCCGACCAACGGCGGCAAGACCCTCTCCGGCTGGTTTACGGAAAGCGACCACCAGTGGAATTTCACCACCGATACCGTGTCCGCTTCCACCCTGCTCCTGTATGCCGAATGGACTTCGGCCGTACCCACGGTGACGACCGCCGGCGTGACGACCTACACGGCGACCACGGCCACAATGGGCGGCGAAGTGACGGCTACGGGCGGCGAGGACGTTACCGACCGCGGCGTGGTATATTCCGCCATGGACGCTACGCCGACCGTCGGGGAAACGGGCGTCACGCAGGACGCCAACGGCACGGGCGCGGGTGTTTTCAGCGAATCGGTCGGCGGCCTTACGCCCAGCACCACTTATTACGTGTGCGCTTACGCCGTCAACAGCGTAGGCACAAACTACGGTTCGGTCGTGTTCTTTACGACCGGGGACTCCTCGGTGTCGGTCTCGCCCTCCGCCAGCCCCTTGACGGAAGAAAACCTGAATGGGAACAGCCTGACGGTCACGCTGACCGGCGCCGCGTTCGCGGACGCTACGCTGGACAAGGCCGACTTCACCCTGAACAACGCGCCCGCCGGCCTGACCGTGAGCGACGTATCCTATACGGACGCCACGCACTGCGTCGTAACCCTCGCCTTCGACGGAACGGATTTCGACACGGACGTGACGACCTTCAGCCTCACGGTCGCGGGTGCGGAGCTTGCCGCCGGCGGCGACTTGACCTCCGGCGCGCTGACGATCACGGCGACGGTGGAAACCGCGCCCACGGTGACGACCGCCGCCGTGACGACCTACGCGGCCGTCACGGCCACGATGGGCGGCGAAGTAACGGCCACGGGCGGCGAGGACGTTACCGACCGCGGCGTGGTATATTCCGCCACGGACGCTACGCCGACCGTCGGGGAAACGGGCGTTACCCAGGACGCCAACGGTACGGGCGCGGGTGTTTTCAGCGAATCGGTCGGCGGCCTTACGCCCAGCACCACTTATTACGTGTGCGCTTACGCCGTCAACAGCGTAGGCACAAACTACGGTTCGGTCGTGTCGTTCGCGACCGGGGCCGCGCAGCTGGGCGCGCCTTCCGGCATTGCCTGGGCCGACAGCGTAGCCGGGTGGAACGGCGTAGACCATGCGACCGGCTACACCGTGCAGCTCCGTAAGGGCGGAACCGCCCTTGGCGGCGCCGTAACCATCGCTTCGGGCACGACATCCTACAATTTCGGCCTGGAACTCTGGAAGGCCGGAAGCGGCGCGTATACGTACACCGTTACGGCAAAGGGCGACGGAACGTACTACACGAACAGCGACGCGGGCGAATCGGGCACCTTCAACTACGTACAGCCCACGGGCGTCAGCCAGCCGATGTCCGCGAACATCTTCCAGGGCGCGGCGTCGGCGACGGCGGACGTTTCCTCCACGGGCGGGTTCTACGAAACGAGCGTCGTGAAGCCCACGGGTCTGGAGTCCGTTAAGATCATGCTTGGCACCGGCGTTGGCAGCGAGGAAGTCACGGAAGATTCCGCAACCACGTATAACGCCGCCCCGCGCGGCTGGTACCTGACCGGCATCCCGGCGAACGTCCGGCCGGGCCAATATACGTTCTCCTGGGTGCAGATCGCCCGTAGCGATTCCTCCGCCGTGTACAGAACCTCCCTGACGCTTACGGTCCGGTCCGGCATCACGGCGGCCCCCTCCCCGTGCGATTTCGGTTCCCTGGTGTCAGGGTACGCCTCCGCGCCCACAGCGCAGGCGGTTACCGTGACCAACAACAGCGCCGTAACCATCACGCTTACCCAGCCCACCGCCACCAATTTTACCGTAGGCGCGCTGAGCACGACCGACCTCGCCGCCGGGCATACGGCCACCTTCACCCTGCAGCCCAAGCCCGGCCTCGGAATCGGCGATTATACGGAAACCGTCTCCGTAAGCGGCTCCAACGGCGCAATCGCGCAGACGGAAGCCCGCTTCGCCGTCACCGCACCCGTCGTTTATTCCATCGGGGTCACGCCTCCGAGTGTGACCTTCGGCGCTCTCGCCGCAGGCTACCTCCAGCCCGCCGCCCAGACCGTTACCGTGACCAACACGGGCAATCAGGCGCTCACGCTGTACCAGCCGGCAGCCGTACGCTATGAGATCAGCGTGCCGTCGGCGTTCGTGCTGGCGCCCGGCGCCACCGCGACGTTTACCATCCGCCCCAAAACGGGTCTGCCCGTGGGCGTCGCGGATGAGACGATCCAGATCAACGCCTCGAACGGTGCGACCGCGCAACTGGACGCCGCTTTCACCTGTACCGTTTCAGTCCCCTACGTCATCCTGAACGGCGACGGGGGCACGTTCCAGCGCGGCGGCGGTTCCCCGCTCACGGTCACAGCGAACGGCAACTTCGCCAATTTCACCGGCCTGACGCTCAACGGGTCGCTGGTTCCCCCCGGCAGTTACGACGCAAGTTCCGGCAGCACGGTCGTGAAGCTCCACGCCGATTACCTGAGCACCCTCGCGGCCGGAACGTACAATCTGGTTTTCCATTATACGGACGGTTCCGCCACGGCCACGCTCGTCATTCAGGACCCGGAGGCCGTTACGGGAGACAACGAAGAACTGGTCGTCTTCGGCGCTCTGACGGCGCTTGCCGCGGCCGCCCTGCTCCTGTTCCTGACCGGTCGGCGGAAAAAAGCCCGCCGCTAGTCCCCCCCCTCGCCGCCAAACCCTACGGAGGTAATTAACCATCGGGAAACATCGCAAACGTTTCGTAAGCAGCGGATACTACCCGGGCAAGGCGCGAAGAAAGCCGAAGGGCCGGAAATCGCGTCTACCCGTATGGCAGAAAATCACCGCATATCTGCTGTTTGCGCTCCTGCTCTTCTCGGCTTCCGGGCTGGTCAAACGGCTGCTGGAATACAAAACCTCGGCCGACGAGTACGCGGAAGTGTCTCAAA
Organism: uncultured Oscillospiraceae bacterium; assembly: GCA_964497495.1. GTDB lineage: Bacteria > Bacillota > Clostridia > Christensenellales > Aristaeellaceae > CAXXOK01. The sequence continues at coordinate 4,995 of CAZCCZ010000040.1, read as the reverse complement.
TGATGGAAACCGGCGGTATGCCTCCGGAGGAAACCGCGGGGGGCGCCTTGCCCTCGGCCACGGTTCCCGCGTCTCCCACGCTCGCTTCCGTGGCGTCTCCGGGCGCGGCGGCTACCGCCGTGCCCGCGCCCACGGCCGTTCCGGTACTCTATTATAGCGACCAGATCCGGTCGCTGAAGGTGAGAAACGCGGACACCGTAGGGTATCTGGAAATCGAGGGCACCGCCGTACGCTATCCCGTATTGCAGGCGCAGGATAACACGTATTACGAGACGCACACATTTTCAAAGAAAACAAACCCTTCCGGTGCAATCTTCATGGACAGCTTCAACGACGTGGACCTGGATGATTTCAACGTCGTGCTGTACGGGCATAACATGAAGGACGGCAGCATGTTTCACGACCTGCTGCAGTACCGGAAAGCCACGTTCGCCGAAAAGCACCGTATTCTCACGCTTACGGGCCTTTATCAGAAGCACACCTATTACATCTTCGCCGCTTACACGTGCACTCCCGCCACAGACATGCGCGGCTTCGGCTGCGTGAGCGACCAGACCCGGCAGGCGTTTATTACCGCGGCCGCGGGGCGCTCGGTCATCGGATCCGGGGATAAGGCGCCGACGGAAAGCGGCCACATCATCACGCTGATCACCTGCCGGGAGGACGTCGAACGGAATTACTTCGTCGTTCAGGGGCTTCGGCTGGACTGAAACCCGGCGCGCTGGCCGCCTGTGCGCCGCGCGCCGTTTTCGCGTAACGGCATCGGGGGTGAGCGCAGGCCGCGCTGAAATTGACAGCGTTCCGGCGCTGCTGTATAGTATGGATACCGGTTCTATCAGGTTCGGAAAAGGCATGGAAAACAGGCGAACATCGACGGGCGGTTTCGGCTGTCGGCAGGAGGTCGGAAACATGACATCGTGGGACAAGCGGCGCTTCGTTCCGCCTTCGGACGATACGCAGGGCGGCGAACCGCCGTATGCCCCCGGCCCGACGAACCCGTTCTCGCCTGTCTCCACGGAAAACAGAATTACCGGCGGCGCAGGCAGCCGCCGCGCACCGGTGGAAACACAGCCGCTACCGGGTTCCAGCTACGGGTACGGCTATCCCGAGGCGGAGCCCGGGCCGCCCGCATACGCCGCGGCGCCTCCCTACGGCTTTTCACAAGGCGCAATGCCAGCCCTGCCCCCGCTTACGGCACCGCCCGACCCGTTCTACGGCGTCCCCGCGTCCGTTCCGCACACCGCCGCGCCGGCGAGCGACCCCGGCTATCTGCCGCGGCACAGCCGCGCCGTGCCGGAACCGCTTCGGGAGGTCCGGCCTGTGGCGGAACCTGTGACGGACCCCTGGGAAACGCTGGGCTGGAAGGCCCCCAAAGCCGTGCTGGACGGAAGCGCGCCCTCCCAGCGATACACCGCGCAAACGCCGTACGGGTACGCCGCCTACCGGGAACCGACCGCTCCTTACGCCGTTCCCCCGGAGGCACAGCCGTACGCTCCGGGCATCTTCCCGTCGCCTTCCGGGCGCGGGGAGCCGACGGCGGTCGACGCTTTTTCCCAACCCTACGCGCCCGCCGGGCCTTCGCCGGTCGCGCCGTTTTCCCCGACGGAGGGCGGGCGTTCCGCTTCGGACGACCGGCGGGAGGCCACGCCTCCGTCCGGCGGGCAAAAAGGCGGCCATAACTCCCCGCCGCCCGCCCGGACCACCGGCGGCAAGCCCGCGCCGAAGGGCGGCGGGACCGGCCGAACGCCGCGGGACTGGTGGCGTATGGCGCTGATCGTCGTCCTATCGCTCGCGCTGCTGTTCTGCGTGATCGAGGTGGCCAAAATCGTCCGCGATCTGGCGGCCAACGAGCGGGAAGTGAAGGAAAGCAACGACGCCTATTATTCGCGCATGGACGCGGACGTGCGCGCGGCGGGCGGCGTGGAGCTGCTTCCCGCCGGGCAGACCTATGCGCCCGTGGCTACGGTCGCGCCGGCCAAAACTCCCACGCCGGAACCCCGAATCGCCCAGAACGACCCGCTCATCGGAGTAATGGACGGCGCCGGCGCGGCGACGGGTGCGCAGACGGCGGCATCCACGGGCGCTCCGGCCACCCGCGCCAGGCTTGCGTATTACCCCGACAACCAGCTACTTAGCATCGACCCTGCGTTCGACGCGATGCGGGCGGAGAACGCGGACGTGGTGGGTATCCTGACCATCGACGGTTTGCTGTCCGAAACGCTGGTGCAGCGCAACAACACGTATTACCTGACCCACAACGCGCGCGGCGCGTTCGGCGGCGGCGGCGCGATCTTCGCGGACGAGGGCTGCGTGCTCACCCGACCGCCGGAAAACCTGCTACTGCGGGGGCAGACGAACGTTCCGGGCAGGCTGTTCGCTCCGCTGGCGCAATACGAAACCGGCGGCACGGATTTCGTAACCCGGCACGGCATCGTTTCCTGCCATACGTTATACGAGAACGTCCAGTACGTGGTTTTCGCCGTCCTGCACGCGGACAGCAGCCCCGCCTCGCCCGCGTATTTCAACTACGCGGGGCACCCTACCTTCCAGACGGACGCGCAGATGCTCGCCTACGTACAGGCCGCCAGACAGCGCAGCCTCTACGCCATCGACGTGGGCGTGAAGGCGTCGGACAGGCTGCTGACGCTGGCAACGCTCCCCGAGGGAAGCGACACCTCCTGTCTGGTGATTCTGTGCCGGATGCTGCGGGGCGGGGAAAGCGCCGGACATCTGCAAAAGGAATAAACGCATCGCGGCCGCGCCGGGTTCCGGGAAGGAATCCGGCGCGGCCGCGGCGAAGAACGTGTTCGGACTACGGCGGCGGCCGCCGCCCGGCACCGCGCCCCCGCGCGGGCCAAGGGATAAGGAGGAACCGTATGCAAGAGCTTTATCTCCACCCCGGCGAGCTGTTGATTCCCGCCGAAAAGGTCGACCCCACCGCGTGGGCGTGCGTCGCCTGCGACCAGTTCACCTCGCAGCCGGAATACTGGCGCGAGGCCGAGGCGTTCGTCGGCGACCAGCCCAGCGCACTTCGGCTGATATTGCCGGAAGCCGACCTTGCCCAGGCCGGAACCCGCGTGCCGGAAATCCACCGCGCGATGCGGGAGTATCTGGCCAAAGACGTGCTGACGCCGGGCGTGGAGAACGGATTCATCCTCACCAAGCGCAGCACGGGAAGCGGCGCGCGCGTAGGGCTGGTGGCGCTGCTGGACCTGGAAGGGTACGACTACCGCGCGGGCAGCCAAACGCCCGTGCGTGCCACCGAGGGCACGATTCTGGAGCGCATTCCCCCGCGCCTCGCGGTGCGGCGCGGCGCGGCGCTGGAACTGAGCCACGTGCTGATGCTGATCGACGATCCCATGATGAGCGTCGTGGAACCGCTGTACGACCGCCGCAGAACGCTTGCCAAGCTGTACGATTTCCCGCTGATGATGAACGGCGGCCACCTGACCGGCTACGCCGTTACCGCGCCGGACGACGTGCGGGCCGTGCTGGACGCGCTCGCGACGCTGAAGGCGCGGCTTTCCGGCGGCCTGCTGTACGCCGTGGGGGACGGCAACCACAGCCTCGCCACCGCGAAAGCATACTGGGAGGAGATCAGGGCGGGGCTTTCCCCCGCGGAGCAGGCTTCCCATCCCGCACGCTACGCGATGGTCGAGCTGGAGAACATCCACGACGACGCACTGATTTTCGAGCCTATCCACCGCGTTCTGTTCGGCTACGACGGCGACGACCTGCTGCCGGAACTCGCCGGGTACGCCACAGCGAAAGGGCTGACGCTGACCGGCGGGGAGAACGAGCAAACGATCGACGTGGCGTATGAAGGCAAGGAGGTGCGCCTGTCCGTGGGCGGTTCCTCCCATCCGCTTGCCGTGGGCACGCTGCAGGCGTTTCTGGACGAATGGATGCCCGCACACCCTGGCACCCGGCTGGATTACGTGCACGGGGAGGCCGCCGCGCGCGCGCTGGCCGCGCAGGAGAACACCGTGGCGTTCCTGTTGCCCGCGCTGCCCAAGGCCGAGCTGTTCCCCATGGTGGAAAAGCTGGGCGCGCTGCCCCGCAAGACGTTCAGTATGGGCGAGGCGCACGAGAAACGCTACTACATGGAGGCCCGCAGGCTGGAGCCGTAGCCCGTTCTCAAGCCGGCTAAAGATGCGGTTCCTGTTTTCGGACTTGGCGATAATAACAAACGATTGACCCTGCGCCCCGTTCCTGCGAAGGAACGGGGCGCAGGGCTGGAAGGAAGGCGTGCCTTTGGCGATTCGTGTGATTCCCTGTACGCAGGACGATGCGGCGGTTCTGGCCCGTATGAACCGGATGCTGATCGAGGACGAGCAGGCCGACAACCCGATGACCATACCCCAGTTGGAAGAACGCATGACGGCGTTCCTTCGTTCCGGTTACGAGGCGTTCCTTTTCGAAGCGGACGGTAAAAACGTGGGATACGCGCTGGTGGACGGGACGAAGACGCCTCCGTACCTTCGTCATTTCTTCATCGGCCGCGAGTGCCGACGGATGGGGTACGGAAAAGCGGCGTTTCACGCCCTGCTGGAACAGCTTGGGACGCGGGAGATCGACATCGACGTTTTCGTATGGAACGCCCGGGGCCTCGCTTTCTGGAAGTCTCTTGGCTTTGCCGAGCGCTGTTTGATGATGCGCTTCCGGGGGTAACCCGCCGCCGCGCGGCGCACGCTGCCGTGCTGCATGAATAGAACCTGAATATTCTACCTCCGCCGTCCCAGGCATGGCCGTTCCGGGGCGGCGGAGGCGTTTTGAAGCGTCTGGAACAGAAATTAACGCCATAGAAGTATTATTTGGCTGTAAAACGGACAAAATACGCATGAAAAACCCTTGACAAATTTCTGCATATCATTCATAATAACTGCATAAATATTCAAGGAGGCAACCGCCATGGCCGTCAAATCCAAGCAGGAAATCAAGAAGGTCGTGCTCGCCTATTCCGGCGGGCTGGACACTTCCATCATCATACCGTGG